>NZ_SLUB01000039.1 GCF_004799755.1 Bacillus timonensis
GGGGAAAAATAAAAGAACAACTTCGTTATATTGGCCGTTATATTCGTCGACCAGCGATTGGAATCAATCGGATTGAGGCATATGATGGGCAATTCGTTACGTTCAAATATAAGGATAAAACTGACGGAAAAGACAAATCCGAAACCGTAAGTGTCGAAGAATTTATTTCACGTTTAATTCGCCATATCCCAGACGAGCAATTTAAAACTATTCGGCATTACGGTATGTATTCTAGAAGATCAAAAAACTTGTGTAAAAAAGTGTTGAGTACTTGGCAACAAAAAGCAAGACGTTGGGTTGTAAAAGTTAAGAAAACCTTACGTCGCCAGACGTGGCGTGAAAGAATAGTAGCCAGTGGCAAGAAAGACCCTCTCGTTTGTCAGAGGTGTGAATGTTACTATGAATACAAGGGAGAAGTCTGCCTTGAAAATGGTAAATTAGAAATAAAGGTAGCCTTATGCAAAACTACAAGAGCTTATTTAGAAAGGATGATTAACGATCTCACCGGTATCAAAAACCCGCAAAAAGGGAAAGAAAAAGAAGAAAAACATAAGCCTAAACCAGTCCAAGCAACAGAGCGTCAGCTATGTTTGTTTGGCGTGTCATGAGAAAGAAGAGATTCCTATTAACGTGGTAAGGGATTTCGATTTAATGGATGATGGAGATCCGACAACTCCTCCTATGTTTGCATGTGAAAAATGTGGGGGTGAAATGTATCCTGAGTATTATAAAGGGGTACATGGCATAGAGTACAAATTATCGGATATTCTCTAACCATGAAAAGGACCGGGCTATGCCCGGTTTTTCTTATAAGGTAAATCGATCCCTCTCATTTGGGTCGAGTTCCATCTTTCGAAGATACTTATGTTCAGCCCTATAAATACCATTTGAAATGGTATCTGCTAGTTTCATAACTAAACTTAATCTTGTATTTTGTAGGACGAAAAACTCCATAAATCCACTCACATTAACAATCCCTGTAATATGCATGTCACCAATAGGAGTTAATTCCTTGTTTACGCCCGCACCAGGCTTAATAGGTCCTTCACCAATAGTAATAGACCCTACGCTCTTTAAACGACCTAAACAGGCATCTATTCCAATAATAAAGGGATTTGCAAAAGTCTGTTTCATTTCCTCAATTTTATCTTGAAGATTAACTGCATGAATAGGTTCGTCCAAAGTGCCATATACATGAAAATAGGACAGTCCTTTTTCAATAATTTTTGAACCGATTAAGGGCCCGAGACAATCGCCAGTGGAACGGTCAGTGCCGATGCAAAAGATAACAATTGGCTGATTGACCATTGGTGGGAGCATTGAAGTAATTTTTAAGGCAATTTGGTGGTCAGCATATTCTTGATCATGTGAAATTCGAAAAGGTTCATTTCTTAGATGTTCAAATAATTTGTATCTTAGATTCATAGGTTTTTCACCCCTTTTTAACTGTAGTAACAGTATACGGAAGAATCTTATATTCTATACATCTGAAAAAAAGAATCTTAAGTTTGGATTTAGTTCGTTTTCGTAGATAGAGGAATTATGAGCGGCGGGGGGATTGTATGTATCAGGCAGGAATTCGATGGATGTTTCTAATTTTAGGTACGGCTATTGGTGCTGGCTATGCATCAGGTAGAGAAATTTGGCAGTTTTATGGTGAGCAAAGTGGTCTGGCTATTCTTTTTTTTACCATTATTTTTATCATTTGTTGCTATATCATAATGAAAATTAGCTATGAAAAAAAAGCGGAGCATTTTGTTCCGGTATTAAAAGAATTAGTAGGGGAAAAGGCCTCGCATGTATATGATGTCATTACGATTTTATATTTATTTTCCACGACAGTCGTAATGTTAGCTGGTGGTGGTGCAACTTTAGAATTGTTTAATATACCGTTTTGGTGGGGGATTTTGATTTTTGGCTTTTTCCTTGTTTTGGTGTTTTTATGGAATATCAATGGTTTAGTATCGATTAATATGGCAATTATTCCTGCCTTAATTATTTTTTTAATCACGGTTTTGTTTATTTTCTTAACATCGGCTGGAAAGGATTTCTCATTTAATCTCCAAGAGCAAAGCAACTGGCCGTCTGCGTTTACGTTTACAGCACTTAACATTTTACCACTTGTTGCTGTGCTAGGAGCGATTGGAAAAGAAATGAAATCAAAAGGAGAGGCATGGGTTGCGAGTATTGGAAGTGGATTGTTTTTAGGTGTTATAACTTTTATTTATAATGAAGCTCTTATTGAGGTTGCACAGGAAATAATGCTATATGAAATTCCATTGTTTGTGATCCTAAAGAACTTTCCTTATATAGCGGTATTTATTATGTCCATTCTCTTATTTGGCGCGATATTCACAACCGCTGCATCTGGATTATTAGGATTATCCACACGTTTTAAGGATATAATGAAAATGCCGTTGTGGATGATTGCGATTCTGCTGATTTTGCTGATGATACCCTTTACAACTTTTGGTTTTTCAACCCTTGTTTCAATTTTATATCCTATATATGGCATTGCGAATTTATATTTATTAGCTGTGATTTTACTTTATCCGATTGTAAACCGCTACAATTTCAAATGATTTCTTGGTACAATACTATAAAGAAGAAGTGTAGAAGGGTGAATGTCATGGTTGATAAAGACTACGGATTACATGATATTGTTGAAATGAAGAAACCTCATCCGTGTGGAACAAATAAATGGAAAATCATTCGACTAGGGATGGATATTCGTATAAAATGTGAAGGCTGTGCGCATAGCGTACTCATTCCACGAAAAGAATTCGGACGAAAATTAAAAAAGATTTTAGTAAAGCATGAGGAATAGAACCTCATGCTTTTTTTTGGGAAGATTTGCATCGGATTGATAAATCTTTTTTGTAGTATTTTGAAAAAGGTGATTTATAATATAGGATATGATAATTGGATCTACGTGGGGAGATGAGTGGATTGGCTACATTTAAATCTGCATGTCCGTTAAATTGTTGGGATAGCTGTGGTTTTGTTGTTGAAGTAGAAGATGGAAAAATTATTAAAATAGATGGCGATAAAGAACATCCAATTACAAAAGGGAAGATTTGCGGTCGAGGCCGTATGTTGGAAGCAAGAACAAACTCTGACCAACGGATTCTTTATCCTTTGAAAAAAATAGATGGAGAGTTTCAGAGAATAACGTGGGAACAAGCTTTAACTGAGATTTCAGCGAAACTTGCAGATGTGAAACAAAAATATGGTTCTACTGCTGTATTACATAGCCATGACTATGCAAATGGAGGACTATTAACAAAAATTCCGGATCGCTTTTTTAATTGTTTTGGTGGTTCTACTGAACTAATTGGAAGCATCTGTTGGGGTTCTGGAATTGAAGCGCAAAATTGGGATTTTGGAAATGCAGCAAGTCATGCACCGGAGGATATATACAATAGTAAAAATGTCGTTATTTGGGGAAGAAATGTGACTCGAACTAACATGCATCTTTTCGCTTATTTACAGGAAGTGAAAAAGAAGGGTGTTAACTTAATTGTCATTGATCCTATCTATAATGGTACGGCTAAAATTGCTCATTCATACATCTCCATTACTCCAGGTATGGATGGGTTCTTGGCGATTGGAATTATGAAGGAAATGCTTCGCTTGGGGCTCCAAAATCAAGACTTCATTGAAACCTATACAATTGGTTTTGAAGACTTAGTCGACGTAATAAACTCAGTATCAATGGAACAAATCGAGGAAATAACAAATGTTCCACGTGAAACAATTACAAATTTAGCATATGTTTATAGTGATGGTCCAACAGCGACCTATATGGGATTAGGAATGCAGCGTTATGCGAATGGCGGAAATACAATTCGTTTAATTGATGCCCTTGTTGCAAGTAGTGGGAATGTTGGAATTCCAGGTGGGGGTGCAAATTTCGGAAATACACAGGTTGGCCGAAGCTTTGATAGTGCTGCATTAACTCTTCCTGAGAGGAAACAGGAAACAAGAACATTTGTAATGGCAGAACAAGCGGAAAAAATCTTAACGGCCTCAGAGCCACCTATCAAAATGATCATGGTATCATGTGGAAATCCATTAACGCAGGTACCAAATACTGCACTAGTGGAGGAAGCTTTCCGGTCAGTAGACACGGTTGTTGTACTAGAACAGTTTATGACTGACACAGCAAGAATGGCTGATTATGTTCTCCCGTCAGCGACCGTTTTTGAAGAAGAAGATATATATTATTCATCCATGTACCATCATTTTGTCAATTATGGACCAAAACTAGTTGAAGCCCGTGGTGAGGCAAAATCAGATGTATGGATTTGGACTGAATTGGCAAAGAGGCTAGGCTTTGGAGAAGACTTTGACTATACAAGAGAAGAGTTTATAAAAATGGGATTAGGTTCATTACAGGATGAAGGAATTACATTTGACATCATTAAAGAGAAAAACCATGTTCCACTACCGGTACAGCTTGTTCCTTGGCATGATTATCAATTTGAAACTCGGTCGAAAAAATTCGAGTTTACTTCATCGCTAGGGGAGACAAAAGGGTATGATGGACGTTTAAAAATCTCATATCCAAGAGAATCTATTCATTCAAACCAAAGTTTAGCCCAAAAATACCCATATTCACTTTTAACGATTCATCCTTTACGTTCCAATCATTCACAAAATTATCATCTTATTGAAGGATTGCAATCAGTAAAGGTTGAAGTCTCAAAAGATATTGCAGAGATAAAGGGTTTAGAGCCAAATGATAGCGTTAAGGTGTTTAATGATCGTGGTGAAATTACAGGAAAGGTTCAAATTTTAAAGGATTCAGCACAGAATATTGTTTGTATTGATGAAGGACAATGGCATCTTTTTGGTGGTAGTGTAAATCAACTGACTTCTCATGAGGTTTCCGATAATGGGCTTGGAAGTACGTTATATGATTGCCTTGTTGGAATTGAAAAGATTGACGAATAGATATTTGCTATACTTACGTGAGCCGTTTCTAGCCGAAACGGCTTGTGTTTTTAATGAGGAATATCTATAATTGTTGAAGGCTAGTTAGTATGTTACGGATAAGAGGAGTGGAATAATCAATGGCGTTAACAGCAGGTATCGTTGGTCTTCCAAACGTTGGAAAATCAACTCTTTTTAATGCAATTACTCAAGCAGGCGCAGAATCAGCGAACTATCCGTTCTGTACAATCGATCCAAATGTGGGGATTGTAGAAGTTCCAGATGAGCGTTTAAATAAATTAACAGAATTAGTACAACCCAAAAAGACGGTTCCAACAACTTTTGAATTTACAGATATTGCAGGAATTGTTAAGGGTGCCAGCAAAGGGGAAGGTCTAGGAAATAAGTTTTTATCACATATCCGTCAAGTGGATGCGATTTGTCATGTTGTACGATGTTTTGCAGATGATAATATTACACACGTAGCGGGTAAGGTTGATCCAATTGCAGATATCGAGACAATCAATTTAGAGCTTATTTTAGCGGATTTGGAATCAGTGGATAAGCGTATTGATCGTGTTGCGAAGCTTGCAAAGCAAAAGGACAAGGATGCTGTTGCAGAGCATGAAGTGCTTGTTATGTTAAAAGAAGCATTTGAAAATGAACAACCAGCTCGTGCAATTGAATTTACAGACGAACAAATGAAGTATGTAAAAGGTATGCATTTATTAACAAGTAAACCAGTTTTATACGTTGCCAATGTTGGTGAGGATGATGTAGCCGATCCTTCTTCAAATGAGTATGTTCAATTAGTACGTGAATTTGCACAAAAAGAAAACGCAGAAGTTATTGTGATTTGTGCAAAGATTGAGTCAGAGATCGTTGAGCTTGAAGGAGAAGAAAAGGAAATGTTCCTTGAAGAGCTGGGAATAGAGGAGTCTGGACTTGATCAATTAATTCGTGCAGCGTATCATTTATTAGGCCTGGCTACGTATTTTACAGCTGGTGTACAAGAGGTAAGAGCATGGACGTTTAGAAAAGGAATGAAAGCTCCACAATGTGCGGGAATTATTCACTCTGATTTTGAGAGAGGGTTTATTCGTGCAGAGACTGTATCGTATGAAGATTTACTTGCAGGTGGGTCGATGACTGCTGCTCGTGAGGCAGGTAAGGTACGTCTTGAAGGGAAAGAATATGTTGTTCAAGATGGAGATGTCATTCATTTCCGATTTAATGTATAAGGAATATGTAAAGGAGCCACAGGACGAGTTTTCGTTTTGTGGTTTTTTTAAAAAGTCAGGACTCAGTAGAACAGATTTAAACATTTCTTGCCTACAATTTATTCATGTGATATAATATTTTTCTGTGAGTAATTGAAAAAATTGCTCCTTGCTCTTTTTAGATAAAGAGCCGTTAGTCCAAAAGGAGGTGTAACGTGATGAGAAAATACGAAGTTATGTATATCATCCGTCCAAACATTGATGATGAAGCGAAAAAAGCTTTAGTTGAGCGTTTTAATGGCGTTCTAACTGACAATGGTGCGGAGATTACAAACGTAAAAGAATGGGGTAAGCGCCGTTTAGCTTATGAAATCAATGATTTCCGCGATGGTTATTACATGATTCTTAACGTAGTGTCTAACCCTGAAGCTGTTAGCGAATTCGATCGTTTAGCGAAGATCAGTGAAGACATTATCCGTCATATCGTTGTTAAAGAAGAAGAATAAAAATATTTAAGAGTATAGACTCTGTTTCAATATCCTGTTAAGGAGATGGTTCTGATGATGAATCGCGTAGTTCTCGTTGGGAGACTTACAAAGGATCCGGAATTACGGTATACCCCAAGTGGAGTTGCGGTTGCAACCTTCACACTCGCAGTAAATCGAACATTTACGAATCAGTCAGGCGAACGTGAAGCTGACTTCATTAATTGCGTTGTATGGCGCCGACCAGCTGAAAACGTGGCGAACTTTCTAAAAAAGGGAAGTTTAGCAGGCGTTGATGGTCGTCTTCAAACGAGAAATTATGAAGGTCAAGATGGCAAACGCGTATATGTTACTGAGGTTGTAGCAGAAAGTGTTCAATTCCTTGAACCTCGAAATGCAAATGACCAACAGCGCAGCGGTGGAGGTAACTTTGGTGGCAATAATGGCGGAGGCTATGGTGGTAATCAAGGTGGCTATGGCGGCAACCAGGGTGGAAACCAAGGCGGTGGCCAAGGTGGATACTCTCCATTTGGACAGAGTCAGAACCCAAATCAAAACCAAGGACCTACAAGAGTAGACCAAGATCCATTTGCAAATGATGGACAGCCTATTGATATTTCAGATGATGATCTTCCATTCTAACTTGTTAGGCAATCGATAAAATGAAATTCGGAAGGAGGAAATAAAATGGCAGGCGGACGTAAAGGTGGACGTGCAAAGCGTCGTAAAGTGTGTTACTTCACAGCTAATGGAATTACACACATCGATTACAAAGAAGTAGATTTACTTAAAAAATTCGTTTCTGAGCGTGGTAAAATCTTACCTCGTCGTGTAACTGGTACAAGCGCAAAATACCAACGTAAATTAACAGTTGCTATTAAACGTGCTCGTCAAATGGCATTATTACCATATGTATCTGGTGAATAATAAACAAAAGCGATGATCGTCAATGCGGTCATCGCTTTTATTATGCTTATTTTTGACGGGACCAAGAGAACCGTCCCTGTGGTTCCTATTGCTGTTTTAGTACGATAAAACGTGGTGAAGCAATGATTAGGATTGATAATACGATTGTACATAATGCGAATGTTGCTAGCATTGTTATGCCGTTAAAGGTGAAGGAATACCAAACTGGGTTTTCAATTTCTGGTGCAAAGTATTCAATAAAGATAAAGCCAGCTAGGAAGTGCCAGAAGTAGCGTGCAAGACTACCAATAAAGATTGCAAAGGTAATGGCAATTAGCGCTTTTGATTTCTTGTTGTTTTTTAAACATTCCTGAACGATCGATTTGAATATTCCTCCTAATCCAATGAATGAAAAGGCAATAATATATTCCATAATGGCTTGAACAGGGTGTACAATCCATGGGTCAAATACTAATTGTAGTAATCCCCATAACAAACCAGATAACATTCCAATTTTTATACCCCATCTTAGAGCAATAATAAAAATAGGGACCATTGCAAATGAAATAGATATGGCTGGTGTAATATCAATCGATGGAAGTAAATCTAATACTAGTGCTAAGGCGGCAAAGATAGCTGCTTCAATCATTGCCTGTAATCTTGTGTTTCTCATAAAAAAATCCCCCTTGAAGTATGTTGTAAAAAAAACGCACCCCAAAGGAGAACAACTTTAATAAAAGTATAAGTTCTCAGGTAACTCTCACATCCCTACGCTAGCATTAACTAACAGGTTCGAAGGGTCTGAACTCTAATGTTCACTCTCAGCAAAATTGCTCCCCTAGTGGTTACGTTTATTCATTTAATTACTATCATAATAGAAATTAGGGAAAAGTAAAACAAAAAGTTTTCATTACAGACGAACTTCGACTAAAGGCTGACAGGTTTCTATGGCAACCTTCGAAGTCACCACCCTAAGTGGAGGTCCAAAAGTTGAAGACTTTCTAGTAAATCTTTAAAATAGAAAGTGAATGTAAAAATAGGCTCATGTTTTTAAGGGTCATATAAGTTGAGGTGAAAAGGTGAAAAACGCAAAAAACTTAACAGAAGGCGCCATGCTACTAGCTGTATATAGTGTGTTATTACTTCTTACTTTATATATCCCACTACTTGGAGCTGTACTTTCATTCCTTTTGCCTATACCATTTATCCTGTTTACGGTGAAATATAGGGTAAAGCAGTCATTCCTCTTTATACTAATTGCCTTTTTAGTATCTGGGCTATTAGGTTCGGTTTTGGGGATTATACATACGATTACGTTTGGAATTACAGGCATCTTACTAGGTGAATTGATTAACCGGGGAAGAAGTGGCATCGAACTATTTCTAGGCTCCTGTTTATCGTATCTGTTCTCAATCGTGCTACTGTATGTAACAGCTATAGTAGTTCTGCAAATTGATGTATTTGACATGATTCGAGAGAGCTCAAGGGAATCTTTTGCCATGGCTGAGAGTATAATGAGGGCAACAGGGGGCGAAGTGAATAAAGACGTCATTGCACATCTTGAAGAGTCAATTGACATGATGCAGTTTATGATCCCAAGTATGTTCGTTTTGCTCGCCATGCTTTTAGCCTTTGTTACGGTAGTCGCAATGAAACCAGTGCTTGTCCGACTCCAAGTGAAAATGAATCCATTTCCGCCTTTCCGTGAGGTTACTTTTCCTAAGAGTATTTTGTGGTATTACTTACTAATTTTACTTTTAAGCTTTGTTGAAATGGAAAAAGGAACGTTTGGGTATACGGCTTTTTTAAATCTCTTTTTTATTTTGCAGTTATTAATGGTCATTCAAGGTCTGTCCTTTATTTATTATTTTTGCCATCAAAGAGGAATTACAAAGGCTGTGCCAATTATACTGACAATCTTAACACCATTTCTCCTTTATATTATTCGAATCTTAGGTATAATTGATATAGGGTTTCAACTGAGAAATCGAATTAACGGAAGAAAGTAAAACAAAGCTTTAGGGAGCTGAAAATTACATGCCAGACTTTTACAAAAGGAAGTTATTTCGCTATCCTATTTATGCATTGCTTGTGATTACAAGTATTTTTAGTGCAATTCTTGTTTATTTTAAATGGATGCTTGGGTTAGCATGTTTTCTGCTCCTTGGATTTATTGTGTATTTTTTATTAAAAGCAAACTCAATTCTAAAAAAGGAAATGGAGCATTATATTTCAACCCTTTCGTATCGCTTAAAAAAGGTTGGCGAAGAGGCGTTAATGGAAATGCCGATTGGGATCTTGCTTTATAATGAGGAATTTCAGGTTGAGTGGGCTAATGCCTATTTATCGAACTTTCTTGACGCAGACACGCTGGTAGGAAGATCGCTTTATGAAGTTGAGGAACTGATTGTACCCTTAATTCAACAAGAGATCGACAGTGAGACAATTACATTAAATGAGCAGAAATTCAAGGTCATCATAAAGAGAGAAGAACGTTTACTTTATTTCTTTGATGTAACTGAACAAATGGAAATTGTGCAATTGTATGAAGCAGAGCGCACTGTTTTGGGAATTATCTTTTTAGATAACTATGATGAAGTAACCCAGGGAATGGATGATCAACGAAAAAGCTCGCTTAATAGCCAAGTGACATCCATACTGAATGAATGGGCGAATGAGCACGGTGTCTTTTTAAAGCGGACTTCATCTGAGCGATTTATCGCGGTGTTGAATGAAGAAATCCTATCAAATCTTGAAAAAACAAAATTCACGATTTTGGATGATGTAAGAGAAAATACAGCAAAAGATAGCGTAGCATTAACCCTAAGTATTGGGATTGGAATAGGAGTTCCAACACTTCCAGAGCTAGGTGCCGCGGCACAATCAAGTTTAGACCTAGCACTGGGACGTGGTGGAGACCAAGTTGCGATTAAACTTCCGAATGGGAAGGTAAAGTTTTATGGCGGCAAAACGAATCCTATGGAAAAACGGACTAGGGTCCGCGCACGCGTGATTTCACATGCATTAAAGGAAATTGTCTCTGAAAGTGATAAAGTCATCATAATGGGCCATAAATACCCTGATATGGATGCGGTAGGGGCTTCCATTGGAATTCTAAAAGTAGCTCAAATGAACCATAAAGAAGGGTACATTGTTTTAAATCCGAATGAAATTGATTCAGGTGTAGGACGTCTACTTGAGGAAGTGAAAGAAAATACAGAACTCTGGTCCTATTTTATTACACCGGAACAGGCTCTTGAAATCGCTACAAACGACACGCTCCTTGTTGTTGTAGATACCCATAAGCCGTCGCTTGTTATTGAGGAAAAACTTGTATCAAAGATTGATAAAGTAGTGGTCATTGACCATCATCGTCGTGGTGAGGAATTTATACAATCACCTTTACTCGTATATATGGAACCATATGCGTCATCTACAGCAGAGTTGGTTACAGAGCTTCTTGAATATCAGCCAAAGCGTAAGAAAATCGATATGCTTGAGGCAACTGCTTTACTAGCGGGAATTATTGTTGATACAAAAAGCTTTACGCTTCGAACAGGCTCGAGAACATTCGATGCGGCATCCTATCTACGTGCTCAAGGTGCAGATACCGTCCTAGTTCAAAAATTCCTTAAGGAAAACATGGAACAGTTTAAAAAACGTTCAAAACTGATTGAATCAGCGTTTATTTATAAAAATGGAATTGCCATTGCAAAAGGAAAAGAAAATGAGACGTACGATCAAGTGATGATTGCTCAGGCAGCAGATACATTGCTAACGATGAATGACGTAGTTGCCTCATTTGTGATTTCCATCCGCCATGATTTAAGAGTTGGAATCAGTGCGCGGTCATTAGGAGAGGTCAATGTCCAGATAATTATGGAAGGTTTAGGTGGTGGTGGCCATCTGACGAATGCAGCTACTCAGCTAGCGGACACAACGATCGAAGAAGCAGAAGAACAGCTACTTTTAGTTATAGATGAGTATTTAGAGGGAGGTACTAAGGAATGAAAGTCATTTTCTTAAAAGATGTAAAAGGTAAAGGAAAAAAAGGAGAAGTGAAAAACGTATCTGATGGATATGCACACAATTTCCTTTTCAAGCAAAACCTCGCGATTGAAGCGACACCAGCAAACATGAAAACATTAGAGGCAAAGAAAAATAAAGAATCAAAAGAAGCTGCAGAAGAATTAGCACAATCAAAGCAATTAAAAGAAAAGGTTGAGGCTTTAACGGTTGAATTACAAGCAAAAGCGGGTGAGGGCGGCAGACTTTTCGGATCTGTAACTAGTAAGCAAATTGCCGATGAGCTTGCGAAAAAGCATGGAATTAAAATTGATAAGCGTAAATTTGATCTTCCGGATGGAATTAGAGCATTAGGTTATACAAATGTCCCTGTAAAATTACACCCAGAAGTATCAGCAACTGTAAAAGTACATGTCAAAGAACAGTAATTTCCATTGAAATAGAACATAGAAAACAGATAGAATGAAAAATGTGGTTTTGTTTACATACAGGATCACATTTTTTTCATATAATAAGCTTTTTCATGTCGAAATTAGTATAATAGATAGATAGACCATAAAAATAAAGAACACAAATAAGGGAGTGGAGAATAGTTGAGTGACATTTTTGCTGATCGTATTCCTCCGCAAAATATAGAAGCAGAGCAAGCTGTTTTAGGGGCCATTTTTCTAGAGCCGAGTTCACTTACTCTTGCTTCAGAAGTATTGATTCCAGAAGACTTTTATCGGACATCTCACCAGAAGATTTTTGACGCGATGCTAAATCTCTCAGATAAAGGTGAACCGGTCGACCTTGTCACGGTTACTTCTGAGTTAGCGGATGCAAAAATTTTGGACGAAATTGGTGGAGTTTCTTACTTAAGTGAATTGGCAGGTGCTGTTCCAACCGCAGCCAATATCGAATATTATGCGAAGATCATTGAAGAGAAATCGATTTTACGACGATTGATTCGCACAGCAACGACGATTGCGACGGATGGTTATTCACGCGAAGACGAGGTTGACTCTCTTTTAAGTGAAGCCGAAAAAAATATTATGGAAGTGGCAAACCGTAAAAATGCGGGTGCATTCCAAAATATTAAAGATGTTCTTGTCCAAACCTATGATAATATTGAAACCCTTCATAATCGTGTAGGCGATATTACGGGTATACCAACAGGGTTTACAGAGCTTGACAAAATGACAGCCGGATTCCAACGAAATGATTTAATTATCGTGGCAGCCCGTCCATCTGTTGGTAAGACTGCATTCGCTCTTAATATTGCGCAAAACGTAGCAACAAAGACGGATGAGAATGTTGCCATCTTCAGTCTAGAGATGGGCGCAGAGCAGCTAGTGATGAGGATGCTTTGTGCGGAAGGAAACATCAACGCCCAAAACCTACGTACTGGCTCCTTAACACCTGAGGATTGGAGTAAGCTAACGATGGCAATGGGAAGTTTGTCAAATTCGGGAATTTATATTGATGATACCCCAGGTATTCGTGTTAATGAGATTCGCTCAAAATGCCGTAGACTTAAGCAAGAAAGTGGATTAGGGATGATTCTGATTGATTACCTTCAATTGATCCAAGGAAACGGCAGAAGCGGCGAAAATCGTCAGCAAGAAGTTTCCGAAATCTCTCGTTCCTTAAAAGCATTAGCTCGTGAATTGAAGGTTCCAGTCATTGCCTTATCCCAGCTTTCCCGTGGTGTTGAACAAAGACAGGACAAGCGTCCAATGATGTCAGATATTCGTGAATCAGGAAGTATTGAGCAGGATGCGGATATTGTCGCTTTCTTATACCGTGATGATTATTATGACAAAGAATCAGAGAATAAGAATATCATTGAAATTATTATTGCAAAGCAACGTAACGGCCCGGTAGGAACAGTTTCGCTGGCTTTCGTAAAAGAATATAATAAATTCGTCAATCTCGAACGAAGGTTTGACGACGCTGGTATTCCGCCAGGAGCGTAAAAAGGACGTATCACAATTGTGATACGTCCCTTTTTAGTCTATGTCATTTTATCTATGAAATATGTTAAATGGATGCCTTTAGAAGTAGGAAATCGACAGAAAGTGCGCAGTTCTATAAGTGGAAAGACCCAAGTCTATGCCAGAATCCTACAAATTTTGTGTAAAAAAATGGAAGTAATACTACAATTATATTACATATTGGAAACTAGTATACTATTTTTCAAATTCTATGGTAAATTAATAAAGTATAAAATAGAGAGATTTGTCGAACTATCGAATACGTCTTGGCGTATTTTGTAAGATAACGCTTTTCAACTCACAGGGTGAGAGGAACGAGTATTTCGGACAAGCAACCTTTGTTCAGGGAGGAAAGAACGTGTCAAATCAAAATAATAATAAAAAAGCACCAAGAACATACATGACTTTATTTAAACGAGTGGCCATTACATCTGTTGCACTTTCAACACTTGTGTTTGGAACAGTATCGGCGGATACAAAAATTCAAACCGTGTATCACATATACATAGATGGCAAAAGAATTGGAACAGTCGATTCCAAAAATGTTGTAGAAAAAGCAATTGATCAAAAAGTAGACTCTTTAAAGGATCAATATCAAGGGCTAGACCTAATCGCAGATAATGTATCCGTAATTGAAGAACAAGCCTTTTATCCTACTTTTAATAATAGTACGACTGCAAAGAAGTTAGAAACAGAACTTGAAATTGCAGCGGAAGCCAAAGCTATTACTGTTGACGGAGAGCCAGTTGCTTATCTTAAAAATGAGGAAGAAGCAAATGAAGCTCTTAAACAATTAAAATTACAATATGTAAGTGAAGAAGAGTTGCAGGAGCTCGAAGCTAGAGCAACCTCAAAAGAACCTTTACCAGCGTTAGCTGAAGGACTATCTCGTTTATTAGACGTTTCGTTCGTAGAAAAGGTTTCAATTTCTGACGAAAAAATTTCACCTGATCAGGTTCATAGTCCTGCTGATACGGTTACATTGCTTCAAAAGGGAACTTTAGAGGAGAAAAAGTATCAGGTCAAAGAGGGAGATGTACTAGGCTCTATCGCAGTTGACCATGATTTGAAAACTGCTGAATTACTAGCATTAAACCCAGGGATGACCGAAGATACTTTGCTTCAAATCGGACAAGAGTTAAATGTAACAGCATATAAACCATTTTTAACAGTTGTTGTTAAAAAGGAGCAAAACAAAAAAGAAACCATTAAGTTTGAAACAAAGGTAAACGAAAATTCAGATATGTTTAAAGGTGACAGAAAAGTAACTCAAGAAGGTCAAGATGGTGAAAAGACTGTTCACTATGAATATAAAATCATCAATGGTGTGACAGCTGAAACAAATAAGCTTGGTGAGTCCATCATCAAGGAACCAATAACGGAGATCATCGAAAAAGGAACCAAGGTTGTTCCATCTCGAGGATCTGGTCAGCTTGCATGGCCGACAGTTGGCGGTTATATTTCTAGTCATGTTGGATATAGATGGGGAAGACTTCATAAAGGACTTGACATTGCAAGACCAAGCAATTATGCGATAAAGGCAGCTGACAATGGTACGGTTGTAGAAGCTGGTTATGATGGAAGCTTCGGTAACAAAGTTGTGATTAACCATAACAATGGAATGAAAACCATTTATGCACACATGTCTTCTATTCATGTAAGTGTGGGGCAAACTGTATCAAGAGGTCAACAAATTGGTGTAATGGGATCAACAGGAAACTCTACAGGAACTCACTTGCATTTTGAATTATATATAAATGGGGCTCTGAAAAACCCGTTAGAATATCTAAACTAATTCAGACTAAAACCTTCAGCATGATGCTGGAGGTTTTTTCATAAGTATAAAGAATAACAAAGGCGGAAAAGGAAAGGACAAACGTCCTAAATCAGCGTTTTTTTCACACTTACTAATGATATACCTCCCTTTTTCTGCTAAAGTTAAAGATAAAGGAGCAAAATAACAAGAACGATTCGAACTATATAAATGAACCCAGATAAATTATTTCAAAGTGAAGGAGTAATGGCCAATGGAAAAAGTAATTCTTGTAGTGGATGATGAGAAACCAATTGCAGATATCTTGCAATTTAATCTAGAAAAAGAAGGATATAAGGTAGTTTGTGCTTATGACGGCAATGAGGCCTTAGAAAAGGTAGAAGAGGTGGAGCCTGACCTTATTCTTCTCGATATCATGCTGCCCCATAAGGATGGTATGGAAGTATGTCGTGAAGTACGAAAAAAACATGATATGCCAATTGTCATGTTGACAGCAAAGGATTCAGAAATTGATAAAGTATTGGGTCTTGAACTGGGGGCTGATGATTATGTCACCAAGCCGTTTAGTACAAGAGAACTGCTTGCACGGGTAAAAGCAAATCTACGTAGACACCAACAAATTTCTGAGGCAGTTAGCCAGGATACAACAAGTGAAATAGCAGTAGGTTCACTTGTCATCCATCCCGATGCCTATGTAGTAAGTAAACGTGGTGAAACGATTGAATTAACACATCGTGAATTTGAACTCTTGCATTATTTGGCGAAACACTTAGGTCAAGTCATGACAAGAGAACATTTATTACAAACCGTATGGGGTTATGACTATTTTGGAGATGTACGAACAGTAGACGTTACCGTCCGCCGTTTGCGTGAAAAAATTGAAGACAGTCCAAGCCATCCAACATGGATTGTGACGAGACGTGGAGTTGGCTATTATTTACGAAACCCTGATCAGGAGTAAAGCCGAACATGAGACGACTAGGTTTTTTTCAGTCCATTCACATTAAATTTGCACTTATTTATTTGCTGCTCATTTTAATTGCCATGCAAATAATCGGTGTATATTTTATTGGGAAACTGGAGTTACGATTAGTAGAAAATTTTAAAGTATCGTTAAATGAGCGCGTCAATATGTTAGCGTTTAGTATGGAACAGGAAATGATTAAGGAGCGAGAGGATCCATCAACTTTAGAAAAGGATATCCGGAATATTTTAAGAGACTATGAGTCAGAGGATATTCAGGAAATCCAGGTAATTGATAATAAAAGCCGTGTAATAGGAAACTCAGATCCGTATAGTCAAGGTGTCGTTGGACGAAAATCGAATATAGATTTGGTCAAACGTACGTTATTATTAGGTGACAGTCTAGATGATGTCCGTCGACAGGGATATGACCGCGTATATATATCTTCAACACCGATTCGCTCGAATGGAGATACAATTGGTGCCATTTATTTAAAGGCACGGATGGAAAATGTCTATGATGATATAAAAGAAATTAACGATATTTTTGTAACAGGAACAGGGATTGCAATGGCGATTACCGCAATTCTAGGTATTTTTGTTGCTCAGACTATTACAAGACCTATTTCTGCAATGAGGAAGCATGTAGTGGAATTAGGCAAAGGGAATTATTCGAAGAAGGTAAAGGTGTTTGGTCAAGATGAGATTGGCCAATTGGCCATGACTTTTAATAATTTATCCAGCAAAATACAGGATGCACAGGCGACAACAGAAGGTGAACGTCGGAAGCTTTCTTCGGTATTAACACATATGACAGATGGAGTTATTGCCACTGACAAAAAGGGTAGAGTCATATTAATAAATACACCTGCAGTCAATATGCTGGATGTTTCACGTGAAACAGTTCTTAATGAATCCATTGTATCTGTCTTAGGCTTAGACGAGCAATACACGTTTGAGCAGCTTGTTCACGATATTGATACAGAAATACTTGATTTTAGTACCCATAAAAAGCAATACATTATAAAGGTTAGCTTTTCGGTTATTAAGAAGGAGTCAGGCTTTATTAATGGGTTAATTGCTGTTCTATATGATGTAACCGAGCAGGAAAAAATTGAAAGTGAACGAAGAGAGTTCGTAGCGAATGTTTCCCACGAACTAAGAACGCCATTAACGACCATGCGCAGTTATCTTGAAGCACTAGCAGATGGTGCCTGGAAGGATGAAAAAATTGCACCGCAATTTTTAAATGTGACACAAACTGAAACCGAGCGGATGATTCGACTCGTGAATGATTTACTTAAACTATCAAAACTTGATAGCAAGGACTACAAATTCTCAAAGGAACTCATTAATTTCACTAAATATTTTCATCGGATTATTGACCGTTTTGAAATGTCGAAGGAGCAGCACGTTTCATTCGTCCGTAATTTACCAGAGAAGTCAATTTATCTAGAATTGGATCCGGATAAAATTACACAGGTACTTGATAATGTCATATCAAATGCATTGAAATATTCTCCAGAGGGCGGAACGGTCATTTTCGGATTGACTGAGGCTAATAATGAAATTGTGATAAGTGTGGGTGACCAGGGTGTTGGCATCCCTAAGGATAACATTAATCGTATTTTTGACCGGTTTTACAGGGTGGATAAAGCGCGAACTCGTAAGTTAGGGGGAACTGGGTTAGGACTCGCTATCGCCAAAGAAATGGTCGTTGCTCATGGAGGTAGGATTTGGGCTGAAAGTGAAGAAGGGGTTGGAACAACTGTTTTCTTTACTCTACCAACTGATGGAAATCAAGAGGGGCTAGAGGATGAATGGGATGAAGTATGAATCAATTAAAACAACCATATTAATCATCTTGGTGCTTTCAAGCATTGTTCTGACTTGGACTTTGTGGACTTATCAACCCCAATATAAGGACCTGCCAGCAGACGATTTAGTTGAGGAAGTAACGGAAAATGTTTCAAAGGAGACACCCTCGATTATTAAACCAAGTAAAGTTCTCTATCACATTGAGGGCAGGCATTTTGGAACCTTTAGTGAGACAGAACTAAACCGAGTGATGAAAGCGATCAGGACCTGGGAGATTCAAGATGTTGAAAACATTACACATACTGTTCAAGAAGATGGTTTAGCGGACTTTTTGAGTCGAAATGAACATGTTGAAATTTTCTTCCCAGATTCCTTTCCTTTGCAACTATATAAATCATTTTTAAAAATTAATGATAAAGAACATTCGTTGATTTCATTTGATCGATTTGTCATTGATGTCGATTCAGAGAATCGTGAAGAGGGCACCGTGTACTTTGTGTCAACAGGTGAAAACTTGGTATATGAGGGCCGGATTAATAGCAGGTTTACAGATGACTTTAGAAAAAGTTTCTATAATACGGCGACGAGATATCCTGAGCAAATTGAATATTCACTTTCAGAAACGAATTCGGTTTATTTGCCAAAGGATGAGACAGTTATAAATCGTCTTGATTATTTTACCGATACAATCAATGTCAAAACCTTTGTTGAACGCTTATTTACGGATTCCGACATTGTAAAAGGAGATAGACTTTCTACAGGAGAGGTTCATACAGATGGAACAAGACTTCTTAGAGTCTACAACAATGAGAAGTACATTGAATTCATTAATCCAACGAGAATGAGTGGAAATCAGTCAGATACGACAGATTTAATTCAGACAAGTATTGATTTTGTTAATGAACATGTGGGCTGGACAGATGACTACCGCTTTTTTAGCTGGAATAAAGAGAACCAAACGACAGTGTTTAAATTATATGTTAAAAACATTCCTGTCTTTAATCAAAATGGTCTAGTGGATATCACACAACAATGGGAAAATAATGAGATTGTGAAGTATGACCATCCATCGGTAAGCCTACAAATTGGTTTGCCTCCGAGCCCGACGAAACTTAAAAAGGGTGAATTGGTAATGGAGTCAATCACCTCTATGCGGAATTTTAATCCTGAGCTGCTTGAAAGTGTTTCAGTTGCATATGAGTTAAAGGAGAATGAAAATAATTCCCAATTTGTTTCACTTCAACCGAATTGGTTCTATAGGTATAATGGAAATTGGGAAAAGGTCGCTGAGAATATAGGGGGTCGTGAAGATGGATTGGAGTAAAACCAAGTCTGTATTTATCATTACCTTCCTGATTCTAAATATCTTTTTAGGGTATCAGCTTGTTCAGAAAAGGGATAATAGCCAACTCGATGCCATTGCGGAACGTACTATCGATGAGAAGCTAGCGGATGAAGAAATTACGTATGAAGCTTTGCCGAAGGAACCGAAGGAATTAAGTTATATCAGTGGCAAGGTACAGATTTTTTCAGTGGACGATGTCAAAAAACTTAAAAACCAAGAGGTTAACATAGAAACCGCTGGGGTATTAAGGGGCAAACTTAGTGACCCTATTAAAATATCGTTAACAGACCAGGTGAAAATACATCAATTTGTGAAGGATCATTTGCTAGATGGTGAGAAGTATATCGTTTGGAGTGTGAATGAAGAGACAGGGACGATTGTTTTGGTTCAACAACATAACAATTACAAGATCTTTGATCCGTCTCTAAATATTAGTGGGGTTATTTACTTATATGTAAATGATGAACATGAAGTCGTATCCTATGAACAAACCTTAATTTCTGATTTTGAAGAGCATAAGTTAGAAGAGTTAATTTCGCCTATCAAAACCTTAGAAAATCTTTATGATAATTACCATATAAAATCAGGCAGCCATGTGTCTAAAGTGGAAATTGGGTATTACCCACTCGTTCCAAATTCTGAATCACAGCTATTAGCACCGACGTGGCATGTTGTGATTGATGAGGAGATAGAAATTTACGTAAATGCCATTGAAGGTCAAATTCTTAATAAGACGGAGTGAATGATTATGGGGTTGCATTTTAGTGTGCTCGCAAGTGGGAGCACAGGAAATGCGTTCTATGTTGGGACAGACAAGCATTCCTTGCTTGTAGATGCAGGGTTAAGTGGGAAACAACTAGAACTTTTATTTAAAGAAATCAAAAAAGAAATTAAGCATCTTTCAGGCATCCTTGTGACTCATGAGCATAATGACCACATAAAAGGGCTTGGTGTACTCGCAAGAAAGTACAAGCTTCCCATCTATGCGAATGAAAAGACATGGAAGGCAATGGAGCACAATATTGGAGAAATCCCGACAGAGCAAAAGTTCATTTTTCAAATGGGGACGGTCAAGACATTTGGAAATATAGATGTTGAATCATTCGGTGTTTCCCATGATGCAGCCGAACCGATGTTTTACGTATTCCATCATGAGGGGAAAAAGGTTGTTGTCATTACGGATACAGGCTATGTCAGTGATAGAATGAAGGGCACGATTGAAAATGCCGATGCCTATGTGTTCGAAAGCAACCATGATGTGTCAATGCTTCAAATGGGTCATTATCCATGGAGCATCAAACGCCGTATTTTAAGCGATGTCGGGCACGTTTCAAATGAGGATGCAGCACTCGCAATGTCAGATGTAATTGGAGACCGCACGAAACGAATCTATTTGGCACATTTAAGTAAGGATAATAACTTAAAAGAATTAGCACGTATGTCAGTTAAGCAAACCCTGGAAAGCAAGGGGTATATGGTTGGAGAACAATTTGATCTGTATGATACCGATCCGAAAGTTCCAACGAAGCTTGCATATGTGTAATGAAAATAGCCCAAGGATTTATGCTAAGGCGCATTGGAATAGAAGCTCATTTGATTTTGATCAGATGGGCTTTTTGTTTTGGAAAAAACTTGCCGTACCCATAATTTTCTAGTAACTTGAAACTAGGATGAAAGTGGGGATGATATGAAAGCTTTTGTTTTGCGGACAGCGGGTATAATGGTGCTTTGGGCGTTATTTTTTATTCATGAAAAGTCAGTCCCATCCGCGTATTCAATTATGATTTGTGCGGCAGTCCTGACATTCTATTTTTTTCTAAAGATTTCACCTAATCCAGTTTATTTATATGGGGGAATAACGGGACTTCTATTGATGCTTGGGGTTGTTGAAGGAGGAAACTCATTTACCTACATATTATGGATGTATGTTGTCATGTTAGCAGCAAATCAGTTAGAAAGTAAACTATTTAAATGGTTCGGGGCTATAACGGTAGTGGCTTTATTGGGCTTGTTTTTTTTAATGGAAATGGACTTATTCGTGTATGTTTTTATACTCTTATTCTATCTTCTTACGCTTCAGGTTAATGAATTGTGGACTAAGCGGGAGGAACAGCAAAGCCTATATGAAGAATTGCTTGGGGAATATCGAAAGGTAAAAAGGGTCGCTCTAGTTACAGAGGAGGAAGCGCGCTATCAGGAAAGGACCAAGATTGCAAGGGACATTCATGATTCGGTTGGGCATAAGCTTACAGCACTACTTATGCAGTTAGAGATTCTTTCAATCCAACAAGGTCCAGAACATTACAATGAGTTAAAGGAATTGGCAAAAGAAAGTTTAGAAGAAACCCGATTTGCCGTTAGAACCTTAAAAGACAGGGAGCATGAAGGAATTGCAACAATTTTGCAGTTGATTAAAAAGCTAGAGGCAGAAAGTCATATCATGGTTCAGTTTACAACAAAGCAAGGTATTCTTTCAGAGCGACTCACGAATCAACAAAGTGTAGTGCTCTATCGTGTGATACAGGAAGGACTAACAAATGCCATGCGACACGCTCACTCGCGTGAAGTTCAGGTGGTACTAGGAAAAACAGCAGACGGACATATGGAGTTTGTCGTTAAAAATCGAATTTATAAAAAGGAACCATTTCAAGAGGGATTTGGGCTATCAAATATGCGAAAACGTGTTGAGGAATTAGATGGAATACTAACAGTCTATCAAACGGATGAACAGTTTGTGATCAAAGGAATATTACCGTTGGAGAAACTGTAAAGGCGGGGAAATAAACATGTTGAATGTGTTGATTGTAGAGGACCAATCGATTGTGAGACAAGGCTTGAAGCTGATGCTACAACAGGACGAGCAAATACGGGTAGTAGCAGAAGCTGAAAATGGGGAAGAGGCCATCAACAAGATGGAGAGCCATGTTATTGATGTTGTGCTAATGGATATCCGTATGCCGGTTATGAATGGCCTTGAAGCGACGAGAAAGATTAAGGAATGTTGGCCAAATGTGAAGATTTTAATCCTCACGACTTTTAATGATGATGAATATGCAATCCAGGCATTAAAATATGGTGCCAATGCATTTCTATTAAAAACATCAGATCAACAGACATTGATTCATGCTGTTCATAGCTGTTTTCAAGGGGGACTGCCGATTCATGAAGAGGTCGTGGCAAAGGTCATGCCGAGATTATTACATAAAGTGGAGAAAAAGCTTGAATTGCCTTTGTCCGCCCGGGAGTTGGATATTACAAGATTAGTAGGGGAAGGAAAGACAAATAAAGAAATCGCAGATCAATTATACTTATCGATTGGTACGGTAAAAAACCATATTACACAGATTTTGCAAAAGTTAGAGCTTCGGGACCGGACGCAGTTAGCGATTTTTGCTGTAAAAAATGATATTACGTAAGACTTAAGGGGTGTCCAAACAAAAGGGTCAGCCCTTTTTTAATGGAAATATGACTCAAGTCATGTTTTTTACATAAACAAGTGACTGGAGATAGTGCTGTATAGAGAAAGTAAAGTCTATGATGGAAGTATAAAGGAGGCTGACGGGATGTTAGAGATTATTGATTTATCGAAGAAATACAAACAAAAATTTGCGGCACAAGGGATAAATATGTTTTTGGAGAAGGGCGAGATTATCGGGCTACTAGGTCCAAATGGTGCAGGGAAATCGACGACAATTTCGATGTTGTCATCATTGGTTGTTCCGACTTCTGGGGATGTACGGTTAATGAACGAAAGCACGATCAAACATCCACAGAATATCCGTAAAATTTTAGGAGTGGTTCCACAGGAAATTGCCCTTTATACGGATTTATCAGCGGAAGAAAATTTGCGTTTTTTTGGAGAGATATATCGATTAAAGGGTGCTGAGTTGAAGCAGCGAATCGAAGAGGTATTGGAGCAAATTGGCTTAACCGATCGAAGAAAGGATCTCGTAAAGACCTTTTCGGGTGGTATGAAAAGAAGGCTAAATATTGGAGTGGCCCTGTTGCATAATCCAGACATCATCATTATGGATGAGCCGACGGTTGGGATTGACCCACAATCGCGAAACTATATTCTTGAAACAGTAAAGCGGCTGAACAAAGAACGGGGAATGACCGTTTTATATACGAGTCATTACATGGAGGAAGTCGAGTTCTTATGTGACCGGATTTATATTATGGATAAAGGTCATATTATTGCATCTGGTACAAAGGAAGAGTTAAAGAATATTTTATCCTCTGAAAATACGATTTCTATTAAGGTAGAACGGGCAAATGTGGAATTTATTCAATTGCTTGAAGCAGATTCGACCGTTCGTCAAGTAAAGGTGCAGGATCGTGATGTTACGGTTATTGTTCCAAAGGAGTATAACCTGTTCCAAAAAATCTCCCAATTCGCTGAAGAATCGGGGACAGCACTAATTTCAGTTGAAGTAAAAGCACCGACACTTGAAGATGTCTTTCTGCATCTGACAGGTAGAGCGCTCAGAGACTAGGGGGTGAAGCGATGATTATTCCATTTATAAAAAAAGATCTATTAGTGTTGCTACGGAATCCACAGGAACTACTCGTTTTAGTTCTAATGCCACTCATCCTTATTGCCATTCTTGGCTTTGCTTTAGGTGGGGTTATGGCAGGTGATACAACATCTATTTCAGCTAAGGTCGCTTTCATTGACCATAGTGATGAACAAAAGGACATCGATAATTTTGTCCACAAAGTAAAGGCAAAAGGAATGCTACAGGAGGCAGAAACGGCATTAATTCAGGGAGCGGATCAGCTACGCCCTATTCAGATTTTGCTGGAGGAAGTGTTTGGGAGTAAGGAATTAAAAGAAATTGTCGAGCTTGAGCAAGTGAAGCCCGAGCAATTGGATGAACTTAAAAAAGATGACCAGTATTCAGCTGTCATTGAGATACCTGAGAATTATACATTTGAAGTTCTTTCTTCCGCATTACTTGATGAGCCTGCTACAGCAACAATTAAACTTTATAAAAATGAAGGAAAAGAGATATCTCCAAAAGTAGTGGAGGATGTACTAGTAAATTTTCAAAAGCAAATGACTTCTATGACTGTCGTTGGTAAAGCGGGAATCCAGTTAGAAGCAGTTGGAAGTGCAAAGGTAGGAGATATTGAAACGGTATCAGAACGAGAGCCAATCAACTCCCTGCAATACTATTCCGTCGGCATGAGTGTAATGTTTATTATGTTTATTGCTTCTCATTTAGGTTCATTTGCCTACCGAGAAAAGCAGTTGCAGGTCTATAATCGAATTATTTTATCCAATACATCAAGATGGTCATATTTGGGAGGCATCTTTCTCTCGGTTATGGTTATTTCGATTGTTCAGCAAGCGATTTTATACGGAGTTACTTCTCTGATATTTAATGTGGTTTGGAAGGATCTTGTCGGGTTTTTCCTAGTTAATTTATCATTAAGCTTTGCCATTGGTGGTGTAGGGGCATTGTTGACTGCATTAAATTTCCGAATTGACTCAGAAGGTGTGTCAAACTTTTTTGGGAATGTAATAGTTGCTATTTTTGCCTTTTTAGGTGGTAGTTTTACGCCAATTGGTGAAACTTCACCGTTCATCGGGATATTGGGCAATTTCACGCCGAATGGTGCAGGGATGACTGCCTTATTGCAATTGCTGCAAGGAGTAGAGCTTTCGGAGATTGATCATCATATCTTTTATTTGATTGGATTTGGTTTAGTAATGTTAACAGCGGCTGTTTTTAGTTTTCCGAAAAGAGGTGATGCTATATGATAAGTATTTTACAGGCAAAGTTTAAATTATTTTTGAGAAAGCCAATGCTTATGATTGGCATGACCGTGATGAGTATTGTATTCGCCTTATTATTAGGTGCTGCAAATTATACAAATATCAATATACCCGTTTATACAGATATTGAAAACATAGAGGAAACGACGCTCTGGAAGGATTTAACACAGTCGCAAAGTTTTGAGTTTAAACCAGTTACGGAAGACGAAGCTAAGAAAATGGTCAGTGAAGGTGATGCTGAGGCTGCGGTGAAGCTAGAGGAGGACTCCTACACAATTGTTGTTGTGACAAAGACGTCGTCTAACCTTCATTTATTAGAAAGCTATCTTCAGACCTTTTATGGGGACCTTTTACTGGAAGATAAAATTAAAGAGGCAACCGCTGCAAGTGGTCAGATCGATTCCAATGCCGTTTTAGATGAATTAAAAGAAAAGGAAGAGAATCCATTATTCAAGATTCAGGCTGCTTCTTTCCGTGGTGATGATGCCGTGATTATTGATAACCAGCTACAGACGATTTTTGGATTTACCTTATTCTTTGTCATTTATACGATCTCCTATAATGTCCACAACATTTTACAGGAAAGAATGTGGGGAGTCTGGGACCGGATGATTTTATCCCCATTAAAAAAATGGCAGATGTACGCGGGCAACTTAGTGTATAGCTTCCTCATGGGATACGTTCAGGTTGCTCTTATCTTTTTCGTGTTCCGCTATGGGGTTGGGGTGGACTTTTACGGGGGATTCGGAAAAACATTAATTGTGTTAATCCCATATGTGTTCTCAATTGTTGCGTTGGCGCTGTTTTTAGTCAGTGTAGTAAAAAGTACGCAGCAATTCAATGCGATTATTTCACTGATATCGGTCTCTTTATCAATGCTTGGTGGTGCATATTGGCCATTGGAAATTGTTAGCTCAGACTTTTTATTGATGGTATCTGATTTTGTGCCAATTAAACATGCGATGGAAGGATTAAAAGCAGCTACCATTTATGGAGCACCAATTAGTGAATTACTCTATCCAATCAGTATTCTGACTTTAATGGGAGTGGTGCTAATCGGAATCGGAATAAATGTGATGGAACGAAAAAACGTATAATCTTGGATTTGGAAAAGGTAGGGGTGATTAGCTCCTGCCTTTTCTTCGTCTAGAGCACGGTCATGATTTACATAAAATATGGGTAAAATTGAAGATAAACGATCTTTTTAAAGGAGAATTGGCGGTATGGGGTATTATGATCAAGATTATGTAAATCAGAGATCCAAACGAAGAGGTCGCGGCGGCTGGTTTTTTTCAGCATTAATGGGAGCCGTCATTGGAGCGTTGCTTGTTATTGTTTTATTACCGACATTATCTAAGTTTCATTTACTTCCATACGAGGAGAATGCTACTACTCCCGATGAGGTAAACGGACTAGATGATGTGGAGAAAAAAGCACCGGCAACAGGAGAGAGTGTACAGCAGACAATTAACGTTAACGTGACGTCTGAAATCACTGATGCTGTGAATCGGGTAAATGAAGCTGTCGTAGGAATTGTTAATCTTCAGCAAACGAATTTTTGGTCGGAGGAGTCTACTGCAGCAGGTACAGGCTCAGGAGTTGTCTATAAAAAAGGAAATGGCAAGGCATTTATTGTTACAAATCACCATGTCATTGAAGGGGCTTCGGATATAGAGGTTAGCTTAAGTGATGGCTCAAGGGTGAAGGGACAATTACTTGGGAGTGATATTTGGACGGATTTGGCGGTCATTGAAATTGACGGGAGTCATGTAGAAAAGGTTGCTCAATTTGGGAACTCCGATACTATTAATCTGGGGGAGCCGGTCATTGCCATTGGAAACCCATTGGGACTTGAATTTTCCGGGTCCGTTACACAAGGCATTATTTCTGGCTTAAATCGGACGATTCCAGTTGATATTAATCAGGATGGAGTGCCAGATTGGAATGCCGATGTCATGCAAACAGATGCGGCAATTAATCCAGGGAATAGCGGAGGGGCCCTTGTGAACATCAAGGGTGAAGTCATTGGAATCAATTCAATGAAAATTGCACAGGAAGCGGTTGAAGGAATTGGTCTATCGATTCCGATTACAAGTGCAAAGCCCATTATTGAGGATCTTGAACTATACGGTGAGGTGAAACGACCATTTATGGGAGTGGGACAACTTCGGTCACTAAGTGAAATTTCCTCCTACCATCGTGGACAAACCTTACATCTACCAAATGAGGTAACAGAAGGAGTAGCTATTTTAGAAGTGTTACGAAATACACCGGCATCGAAAGCGGGATTGCGCGAGCTTGATGTTATTGTAGAACTAGATGGTGACAAAATTACATCGGTGGTAGAACTAAGAAAGCATTTATATAAAAAATCAGTAGGCGACAAAATGGAGGTCACCTTTTATCGAGCGGGCGAAAAGCAAAAGGTGACCATCCAATTGGCTAGAGAATCAATGTAGGTCCAAAACAGGAGAGTGAGAATTCTCCTGTTTTTTTATGGACAAAATAATGTGCTAAAATGGGTAAGATAAGAACATGTGGATAAGAAAAAAATAAACAGAAAAGTTATACCCATTATTCCCAAGTGGTTGTGGGTAAGATAGTTGGAGGAAGAAGAAAATGATTAAATGTTGTGAAGAGCATATTGAATTAGCGTTGGATATCGTGGTGGATGAACATGAGGTTGCACCAATTATGACGAAAATAGAAGATGAAAACTTATCAACAACCTGTGAATTTTGTCAAAATAAGGCGGTATATATTGTGGGGAACTAATATTCTCATACAAGATGTGGATAGAAAATGTGGATATGTGGATAACTTCTGTGGATAGTTTGTTTGTAAAATGTGAGTGGAGTGGGGATAACTGTGAACATCACAATTGTGACAATTGGAAAGTTAAAAGAAAAATACTTGATTCAAGGGATCAATGAATACCTAAAACGATTAACAGCATACGCAAAAGTGGAAATCGTGGAGCTTGCTGACGAAAAAGCACCGGAAAATCTAAGTGAGACCGAGATGGAGCAGGTAAAGCAAAAAGAGGGAGAACGGATTCTTGCAAAGCTATCAGATGATACGCATGTCATTGCTTTAGCGATTGAGGGCAAAATGAAATCGTCCGAGCAACTGGCAGCGGATATTGACAACCTAGCAACCTACGGAAAAAGTAAAATTGCCTTCGTCATTGGAGGTTCTCTAGGATTAAGCAAGGATGTCATGAAGCGGGCAAATGATACGTTGTCATTTTCAAAAATGACGTTTCCACATCAGTTGATGAGGCTGATATTGGTGGAGCAGGTGTATCGGGCTTTTAGGATTATTAGGGGGGAACCTTATCATAAATAAAGGCGGTTTTTTATATCGGTTCGGTTCAACTTCGGACAAGGAAGATTCGTAGAAGCGAGGTGGTGTCAGAAGGCGAGCGAACTTCGGACAGGGAAGAGTCGGAGAAGGAAGATGGTGTCCGAAGGCGAGCGAACTTCGGACAAGGAGTAGTCGGAGAAGCAAGGTTGTGTCCGAAGGCGAGCAAACTTCAGACAAGGAAGAGTCGTAGAAGCAAGGTTGTGTCCGAAGGCGGTTCAACTTCGGACAAGGAGTAGTCGGAGAGGCAAGGTTGTGTCCGAAGGCGAGCAAACTTCAGACAAGGAAGAGTCGGAGAAGGAAGATGGTGTCCGAAGGCGAGCAAACTTCGGACAAGGAGTAGTCGGAGAGGCAAGGTGGTGTCCGAAGGCGAGCGAACTTCGGACAAGGAAGAGTCGGAGAGGCAAGGTGGTGTCTGAAGGTGGTTCAACTTCAGACAAGGAGTAGTCGGAGAGGCAAGGTTGTGTCTGAAGGTGGTTCAACTTCGGACAAGGAAGAGTCGGAGAGGCAAGGTTGTGTCCGAAGGCGAGCGAACTTCAGACAAGGAAGAGTCGGAGAGGCAAGGTGGTGTCTGAAGGTGGTTCAACTTCGGACAAGGAGTAGTCGTAGAAGCAAGATGGTGTCCGAAGGCGAGCAAACTTCGGACAAGGAGTAGTCGTAGAAGCGAGGTGGTGTCCGAAGGCGAGCGAACTTCGGACAAGGAGTAGTCGGAGAGGCAAGGTTGTGTCCGAAGGCGAGCGAACTTCAGACAAGGAAGAGTCGGAGAAGGAAGATGGTGTCCGAAGGCGAGCGAACTTCGGACAAGGAAGAGTCGTAGAAGGAAGATGGTGTCCGAAGGCGAGCGAATTTCAGACAGGGAAGAGTCGGAGAAGGAAGGTGGTGTCTGAAGTTAAGCAATACTCGGACAATGATCGCCAAATAAATAGGATTGTGTCCGACGAAATGGCTATCATCCAAATGAACAATATTAAATATAATAGGAATCACTTGTTTTTCCAACTGCCGTAAAGTTTTTCTTTAGTACCCTGCAAAATGTCCTTTTTGTTAAATCTACGTTGCACCACTCATAAATGTTTGTAGTCGTAATCTTTCGTTCAGGAAATAGTAGCTTAAATTCCTTAACGTTCCGTAGTATGGTGTCTTCTACAGTTTCGTTCTCCCCGCACTTAGCGCAAACAAAAAAATGGTTTTGTAAAGATACCAGAAAAGAACTACAAAATTTGCAATAAATTTTCTTTTTTAGTTGTTCATATTGATACTTTGGTACCTGTGAATATGGATTATTAGTACGATGTAAAGAAATTAATTGTTTAGCTAACTTTTCGTGCCCTGCATTCAACTTAGAGGATGTACTATTTAAATTTCTAAAAAAATGGTTAACCTGATTGGGAAGAATAACGGGTTGATCTATTTGTGCGTTGTATAAAGTGAATTCGGGGTTAATAAAGATAACAGAGGCTTCAACGAGGAAATTAAGCTTAAGGTCACGGAGTAGCTGACGAAATTGTGAAGTACATTTATTTAATTGTTCGATCGGATTTTTATATTCACGACCGGTTTTAACAGCGTAAAATCTATCCTTTTCCAGGCAAAAGTCCCCTTCGAAATTTTTCACATCCAACAGTCGAATGACTTCCTGTGAAATAAGCGTTGTATCAATTTGAAAATAGGAATTGTTTAATTTTAGCAGCAAGTCATTGATCAAATATCTTTCTTCTTGAAGACATTCTGCCTTCCGGTCAAATGCCACCTCACCTTCATAACCTTTTTCCAAGTTAAAATAATGTAACTTTTCTTCTTGTGTTAACTCCATTCGAGTGTATAAGGATCGCATTTTCAATAATTCATCTGATTCTGTTCTTTCTTTAACTATCATAGGCCACTTCCTTTCAACTTTGAATTAAATAGAAAAGGTACTGATTTAATAGAATCAGTACCTGTCAAACCCATAACAGGAGTGACAGGCACTTTTCTTATTTCTTGAAAAAATTTACCCCATCGGAAGTTTTTAGCCCTTCGTGTTTTATCGAGACAGGATACTTAAGTCTTTCTCCTTTAGACGGATAAATACCATTAGTGTGATACCAGTACCACGTTTGATCTCCATTTTTATTACAGATAACTCCGCTCAATTTCATGCCAGGTGAAATGAATTCATAAGGAAGACCTTTAATGTAATAGGTGCAATTGGTTCTTACCTCACTCAAAACAACTCTTTCACCTATTATGCTAGTTACTTTAAATGAGCTATCTACTTGATTAGTATATTGGTTAAATTTCTGCTTAAGACGGTTTATATCTTGTTCAAGATTCCAGTCATCGTGATGAATTCGTGGGAAGTCTTTTAAGAAAATCCAATTTATGAACCGTTCACAGATTTTTAATTCAGAATAAGCTTCTGTTGCAAATTCCTCGACTGATGGAAACCAAGTCGTGCCATTGCGTTTATCTAGCCAACGGGCAAACTTTTTTAATTGGTATAGAAAGTTTTCTACTTCTTGTTCGTTTGGTGAGAGTTTGATGTGGTCAGGATAAAAGGAAAAGATGAGGACTTCCCAAAAGGAGGACGGACACTGTTTCCATGATGGTGGACAATCATCTTCTAAATAATGGGTCATGTAATTTGAAATGATGCGAAGGAACTCATTGCGATTTTTTTCAGAAGGTTTTTCTTTCTTGTAGGTAATAAAGTCTTTTCCGTAATATTCAAAGAGACCGCGATACCTCATTTCAAATTCAGAACTAATAGCTAAATCCCTCAATAATTGCTGACGTTCTTCAGGACTTGCAAATTCGTGTACTCTTACACTTACTTCCGGACCGTTTTTATTCCGGGTGTGTTTTTTTTTGAATCTGTTTGACATAAAAAGAATCAACTCACTTTCAGATTTTGGAGTGTTAAGTTATCAAAATGAGTAAACAAGAATGTAGGTCATGCTCCCATTTACTCTTTTATTTTAATGAGTTGGAATTTCTTTCGCAATATACTTTTTACAAAAAATAACATTTAACTATATATATGGTGAGTATAGTAAGTATAGAGATTATGTTGTTAGGTTGGTGCGTTGAACCGTTACACAAGTATGTGCAAATACTTTTAAGATAGAGTGGTAAAGCCCAATTGTTTGGGTCAATTTATATTTGTTTGTGTATCTCCATTATAAAGATTAGAGCCAATTTTCACTTCCGGGTTTAGAGTGGAATACCATGTATGATTTTAGATACGAAAAATAAAGTTCAAAGGGTTTTAAAATGCAACTATTTTAAAATGCAAGATTTAAAACCATTAAAAAAGATTGCATAATGAAACATTTTATAATAAAATCAATTTTAAGATAACGTTTTCATAATGTTTCGAAAAAATAAAAGGCTCTTGCATGATAATATCGAGAATTAAAGCTTTAGTAGATAGATATTTTTAAAGTTTATAAAAGAAAGTTAAATTAATCGTTTTATAAAAAAATGTACTTTAGTTTATCAAATATTATAAATAAATATCCTTTTTAAGGAGGTGATAAACAAAAAACCGTAATCACTGGTAAAGTTGTAAATCAAAATTATTTAGCCAATTAATGAGGGGGGGAAGTAAAAATGAGTAGATTACTTTACTTGGGTTTAACTATGTTTATGGTAATAAGTATTGTTTTAATGGGATGTAGTGGTGGAGATAAAGAAGTTAATTCGAAAGGTGATTCGGAAGCAAGCAATGGAACTAATGAAGCACAAGAAATGACATTTTGGACATTTCAAGGGCTACATATTGATTTTTTTGAAGATGCTAATAAAAGGTGGAATGAAGCGAATCCAGATCGACAAATAAAATTGAAATTGGAATCATTCCCTTATGATGAAATGCATAATAACCTTCTACTAGCACTTCAATCTGGTGTTGGTGCACCTGATATTGTAGATATTGAAGTCAATCGTTTTCCAAACTTTTTGCAAGGTGATATTCAGTTAGAACCATTAAACGACATTATTGAACCAGAAATCGATAGTTTCGTAAAATCTAGATTCGAAATTTATGGAAAAGACGGACAATATTATGGAGCGCCAACCCATGTTGGAGCCTCAGTGGCATTTTATAACAAGGAGATATTTGAAGAAGCAGGTGTAAATCCTGATGATATCAAAACATATGATGACTTTGTTGAAATTGGAAAAGTGATCAAATCTGAAACGGGCAAACCAATGCTACCTATATTCACTAACGGGTTTTGGGAGTTTTACCCAATGATAAGTCAACACGATTCCGATTTCTTTAACAGCAAAGGCGAGGTAACATTAGATAACGAAGAAAATGAGGAAGTATTACAGTATCTTTATGATTTAATTTATAAACATGAAATTGGTGTGCTTGCTCCAGGTGGACATCATGAAGATGAAGAATTTTTTGCTTTCATGAATGATGGTGGGGCTGCCTCTTTGATTATGCCTTCTTGGTATGCGAGTCGTTTTGTAAGTTACATGCCTGATCTAGCCGGAAAGATGGTAATAAAACCTATGCCAGCTTGGGAAGAAGGAGGAAATCGTTCTGCTGGAATGGGTGGAACAGGTACTGCTGTTACAAAACAAGCGAAAGACGTTGAATTAGCAAAAGAATTCTTAGCATTTGCTAAATTGTCAAAAGAATCAAACATTAGAATTTATGAACTTTTAGGTTTCGATCCTCCGCGTCATGATGTTTGGGATTCTCCACAGTTACGAGAGCCTAATGAATTTACTGCATACTTTGGTGATGGTTTATTTGATATGTTAATTGGAGTTAAAGATGAAATTAATCCGCTTAATATTACAAAGCTAACACCATTGGCAAGGGATTTGATTGAAACCAATGTATTACATAATACTCTTAGGGAAAAAACACAAACTCCTGCCGAAGCTTTAAAACAAGCAGCAGATGAGCTACGGAGTAGGTAAATAAGATAACGTTTTTTGTAGCAGGTTAGGGGTATTTCTAAAACATATCCCTAACCGCTGATACAAGGAGGATTGACAAATGAGGCAAGACTCTAATCTAAGTACAAAATCAGGGAATGTATTAAAAAATGTAGTTTATTCACCCAAAAAAAGTATATTTTATTCACAAAAATTAGCACCTTATGTGTTTCTTACTCCTTTCTTACTGGTTTTTTTCGGGTTTTATTTATACCCTGTTATTTATACCATTATAATGAGTTTTCAAGAGATTTTACCCGGTCAAATAAAGTTTATTGGATTTGATAATTACGCGAAGTTATTTAATCCTACTTTTTATAAAGCGTTATATAATACAACATTATACACGTTTTGGACAATTGTTATTTTAATCCCCCTGCCATTAATTATGGCGGTTATCTTAAATACAAAGAAAATGAAAGCGAAAACCTTTTTTAGGGCTTGTATCTTTATTCCATCCTTAACATCAACAATTGTAGCAGGTGTTATTTTCCGCTTAATGTTTGCTGAAACAGAGACTGCATTTGCTAACTCATTTCTCTCATTTTTCGGTTTTGATCCAGTTGAGTGGAAACAAAATGGAGCAACACTAATGTTTTTGATGGTGGGATTAGCATCATGGAGATGGATGGGAGTAAACATGATTTATTTTTTAACAGGCTTACAAAACATTCCAAAAGAAATGTATGAAGCAGCTGAGATAGATGGCGCCAATACATTTAATAAATTTCGGCACATTACCATTCCATTCTTAAAGCCAGTAACAGTGTACGTGTTAACTATTACGTTATTTGCAGGTTATAAAATGTTTGAGGAAGCTTATGTTTTTTGGGAAATCAATTCTCCCGGAAATATTGGTTTGACACTAGTGGGGTATTTATACAAAGAAGCTTTTCAATATAATCAGCTAGGTTTTGGTTCAGCTATAGGTGTAACATTATTAATTATTGTTGCTATTTTAGGTTTTATTCAGTTGAAGCTGACAGGATTTAGTAGTAATGGAGGTAAATAGATGAGTAAACAGAAACAAAAAAAGTTAGGAACAATGTTATTGCTTTTGTTCATGCTTATACCTCTAGTTATTGCCGTTTTTCCATTATTAGCATTGACCTTGGCTTCTTTGAAACCATCCACAGAATTAATGAGATATGGGCTAAATATTAAGCCACAATTTGAATTGTGGAGTTTGGACAATTATATTTATTTGTTTACAGAAGGTAGTGTATACTTTCATTGGTTTAAAAATAGTATAATTATTTCATTATTTTCAACGGTATTTGCATTAATATTTTCCTCCATGGTTGGGTATAGCCTAGCGATGTACAGGTTTAGAGGACAAGGTATCGTGATGTTTTTAGTTTTATTGATAATGATGATTCCTTTTGAAATACTAATGCTTCCATTATTTAGAATGATGATTTGGATGAAAGCTGTAGATACTTATGCGGGTGTAATATTACCAATGATAATTCATCCTTTAGCAATCTTTTTCTTTAGGCAATATTCACTAGGATTACCTAAGGAACTAATGGATTCTGCAAGGATAGACGGATGTACAGAGTATGGTATTTTCTTGCGCATTATGCTTCCATTATTGAAACCTGCATATGGAGCAATGGGTATTTTATTAGCATTATTTAGTTGGAACAATTTCCTTTGGCCATTAGTTGTATTGCGTACGAAAGAAATGCTAACGCTTCCTATTGGTCTGGCTGGCTTATTAACTCCATATGGAAATAACTATGATGTATTAATTTCCGGATCTGTGCTAACAGTACTCCCTATCATCATTGTATTTATTTTTGCACAAAAATACTTTATCGAAAGTCTTTCTGCAGGAGCAGTTAAAGGATAGATGAATAGACTTAGAAAATACTAAAAATAGGAGCGAGTTAGAAAAATGACTTCATTAATTAATGTAAATAAGAATAGTAAAAATGAGGTAATTAGTAGACATATATATGGGCATTTTGCTGAGCATTTAGGCCGGTGTGTTTATGAAGGTATCTGGGTAGGTGAAGAGTCGCCGATCCCGAATACACGTGGTATACGAAATGATGTAGTAGATGCATTGAAAAAATTGAATATACCTAATGTGCGTTGGCCAGGTGGCTGCTTTGCAGATGAATATCATTGGAAAGATGGAATTGGTCCAAGAGAATCTCGCCCAAGTATTGTTAATAATAATTGGGGAAAAGTAACAGAAAATAATCACTTTGGAACTCATGAATTTTTAGATTTTTGTGAGCAGTTAGGTACTGAACCTTATATTTGCGGAAATGTCGGTAGTGGTACAGTTCAAGAAATGCAAGAATGGATTGAATATATAACATTCGATGGCCAATCTCCAATGGCAGATTTACGTAGAAAAAACGGCAGAGAAAAGCCATGGAAGCTAAAATATTTTGGTATTGGAAATGAGAACTGGGGTTGCGGTGGTAAAATGAGGGTCGAACATTATGCAGATCTTTATCGTCGTTACGAAACGTTTGTAAGAGACTATTCAGATATTCCGATTTATAAGATTGCATGTGGACCTAGTGAAGCTGATTATCATTGGACTGAAGTGATGATGCGTGAGGGTACAGGTCGGACAGAACCCTATTCGGACAATGTTATGACAAGCGCATGGGAGCATTACCGCCCGAATATGCATGGTCTTTCACTTCATTTTTATACTCGTAATAGGGCAAATTATGATTCTTCTACAGAATTTACTGAAGAAAAATGGTTTGACTATATGAGAAGGACCGTTGTTATGGAAGAATTGATTCAAAGGCATACCGCAATCATGGATAAGTATGACCCTGAAAAAAATGTTGATTTGATTGTTGATGAATGGGGAAGTTGGTTTAAGGTCGAGCCAGGAACAAACCCTGGATTCCTTTATCAGCAAAATACTTTACGTGACGCACTTATAGCGGGTATCAATCTAAATATTTTTAATAACCACTGTGACCGTGTCCATATGGCAAATATTGCCCAACTTGTTAATGTCTTACAAGCAGTTGTTTTAACAGAAGGTGAAAAAATGCTTTTAACACCAACATACCATGTTTTTGAAATGTATAAAGTACACCAAGATGCGAAATTACTACCGGTGAGTGTAAGCACAAAAAATTATTCTTATGGAGAGGACACTCTTCCAATGCTTAATGTCTCAGCATCTCAAGATGATTCGGGTAAGGTACATATTTCTATTTGTAACTTAGACCCAAACAATTCTGAACAAGTTCATGTAAATCTAAAGGGTTTAAGCGAATTATCTTCTGCCTCTGGACGTTTATTAACTGCTGAGGCAATGACTGAGCATAACACGTTTGAAAATCCAAATAGAGTAGAGCCGGTTGCTTTTAACAATATTGAATTAAAAGAAAATGAATTGTCTTTAACAATTCCATCCAAATCAGTACTTGTTGTTGAAATACAATAATAATTAGTTAAATGATAGAATGATAGAAAACTCTCTTACCTTATTTAGTATTTATTAAGAGAGTTTTCTTCTTTAAATCCTTTAATGGAAGAGGGGGGAATTTTATGATAGAGAATATGATTACAAAGGTTAATATTATAGGGGATTGGGTTTATCGGTTAGCTTATGTTAATATCCTCTGGCTGTTTTTTAGCTTATTGGGATTAGTTATTCTAGGTATATTTCCTGCTACTGCATCTATGTACACTGTTATTAGAAAGTGGATGAATAATGAGGAGGTATCTGTCTTTCGAGTTTTTAGTGAAACATATCGAAAAGAATTTATGCAGTCTAATATAATAGGTTGGATATTGCTATTAATGGGATTAATACTTTGGCTTGATTTTATGTTTTTAGGAAATATGCAAGGGATATTTTATAATATATTAACGTTTATTTTGCTGCCAATTACGTTCATATACCTTTCCGTTCTTTTTTTTATTTTTCCTGTGTTTGTTCACTTTCAATTAAATAAATCAGAGTATTTTAAATATGCCTTTATAATTAGTTTGTCATATCCACATTATACATTGTTAATGATTATAGGATCCATAATCTTGTTGGTTCTCTTTATCACTTTTCCATTATTATTTCCATTGTTGAGTGGGAGCACTATAGGACTTCTCAATATGTTAGTTAGTAAATGGATATTTAAAAAAAGGGCTCTGTTAAAGGTTCATGTTGATTCAGGGGAATGAAAACATTAAGAATGCTATTTAATTCTATAATCACAATAGATATCAAAAACGACTAATCAACCTTAGCCCTAGAAAGATAGAGCTAAAGCCGTTTAGATACCTATTATGATTTCTACTGTCTTCTTGATAGAAGGCAGTTCAGTATTCAATGGTTTAATCAGGAGTTTCTCGAATAAAATGTATGTTACTCAGGCTTTACAGCTATAAATTCGTCAATCGTTTCAGGAGTATGTTTACCTTCTTTACCTTGGAAAAGATCGATATTAACGGTCACATCCATGCATCCAAGATATTTGCCATTTTTATCGCGTACTGCCATGAATTTTTGATAAATTTGACCAGTTTCTTCACCAGAGCGTTTTGGAAACCAAAATTCCCATTCGTCACGTGCTCCTGAACGGAAATCATTCAACAATTTTTCAACGTGATGAGCCATTCTTGGGTGAAGCTCAAGGACATGGCGGCCAATCGCTTCTTTACGACGACCATGCACGCGGTTAGGATTATTTGAATACCAGCGGAAAATATCGTTGGCATCGCAAAAACCCATTTCAAATGGTAAAAGATTGATAATTGAATCCAAAGTGCTTGCTTTAATTGCACCCGTATCAAAATTAATGACCGCTTCAGGACTAATTAATTCAGATAGTTTTTCTTCAGACATTAAAAAAACCTCCTATATATAATCTCCGTTTATGAAGAATAAAAAATAGTATATCGACTACTTTTAGGTGATTATTATCTAATTCAATAATAATGATAGCATTAATACTGAAAAACACATGTGATCTATCTCACAAATTCTGTTCTTGATTATTACTTGTAATTGAGGAGCTGTAAGGATCCATCACCAAATTAGAATACGGATCCTACTAATAAGGCCCGACTAGCAAATAGGAACTAGTCGGGCCTTTGAAAAATGAAAGGCAGGATTTATTTAAAAATTTGATGTGATCATACCGTCCTTTGATATTCGTATTACCTGGCAGATACTATTGATTTTCTTTTATATAACAAGGAACCCATGATAAAGGCAATTCCACCCCAAAGGAGCATGTTTCCAAAACCAAACCAAAGGGGAGCTGAAAGAATAGAAGTATTATAGACTAGAAATGCTACATTAAATATGTACAGTAACGCTTGGATAAATATGTACAAAGTTGCTTTCATTCTACATACTAGTCATGAGGTGACTAGCTATGTATATATCATTGAATGTCGATGTTGATTTTGAGATTAATAGTCTTTTAGACTTACCAAAATTCAAGCAAATAATGGAGCATATGAAAATGAAAATTAATAAGAGCAAATTGGCAGAGGAATTAGGGGTAGATCGCCGAACAGTCGAAAAATACCTGAATGGTTTTGTTCCTAAAAGGACGAGAAAAAAGTCTTCAAAAATTGATGAATACTATGAAGTAATCGCTGCACTTTTGTCAGAGGATTCCAAGCAAGTGTTTTATTATCGGCGAGTGCTTTGGCAGTACTTAAGGGATAATCATGGTTTGGAGT
>NZ_SLUB01000040.1 GCF_004799755.1 Bacillus timonensis
TCCATTATGGAGTCCTCCTTGGTTACAAATTAGGGGTCATTTCGTCGCGATTTGACACCCCGCATCATACCAAGAGGGCTCTTTTTGTTCAAGTCCCCGAAAATCCTTCTAACAGGAATGCTCCTTTCATCTATTAGTTAGAGAAACTAGTCATACAAAACGTTTCAAATTTATGAAGGATTTTAGTCGTCATTATCGAAATACATATAAATCTTATCATTTTCAAAAAAGGACGGAAGATAAAATGTCAGATACACATTTATTTTTGGTTGGAGGAGGTCCACCTTTTACAGGTGAATTAGGGGAACCGTTTGTGAATTTAGCTGGAAGTGAGCCCCATCTCTATGAGTAGACAAGCGGTGGGGGCCATTGTCTATAAGGAAGATCAATTTCTGCTCGTGCATAAAGTAAAAGTTGGTTCTGAAAAAATACCAGGTGAGTGGGATTTCATTAAGGGTGGAATTGAGGAAAGTGATGAATCCTCACGACATGCGATGCTCCGCGAACTTAAAGAAGAAACAGGTTCGACTGATTTTTTAATTGTGAAGCAGTTTGAAGAGAAAATTTGTTTTTCATTTCCACAAAAAATCAAACTGAAAATTGGGTTTGAGCGTCAGGAGACGACGATGTTCTTGGTTGAATACACAGGTATTACAGAGAATTTGTTACCTATGGATGAAGAAATTGCGGAACTTCAGTGGTTGACAAAAAATGAGGTGCCGAACAAACTCACTCACGATGATACCCGAAGTTTTTTTATCAAATATCTGTCCTCACTTAGCACAAAATGACAGGATGGAAAAACGTTTGGCAGATAGAATTGAGGTAAGGAGTGAGGGAGAATGAGTTGGCTAGAATCATTACAAAATGCAATTGATTTTATGGAGGACTATTTGCTTGAGGATGTGTCAATCGAGGAAATCGCAGGGCATGCGAATGCATCACCGTTTCATTTTCAACGCACGTTTTCGATTTTAACAGATATCACAGTGGGCGATTACCTCCGTCGCCGCCGGTTAACACTTGCAGCTGAGGAATTAATGAAAACGGAAACAAAGATTATTGATCTAGCCTACAAATATGGCTACGACACTCCCGAGGCTTTTACAAAAGCTTTTCGAAAACAGCATGGTGTTACGCCAAGCGACGTTCGAAAGGGGATTGGAAAGCTGCAATCATATAGCCGCCTGGTTATCCAGGTGAATTTGAAAGGAGCAGATCCAGTGAAGTATCGTATTGTTGAGAAGGAAGGATTTAAAGCAGTAGGTGTTAAGCGACATTTTTCATGTGTTAATGATGAACATCTCCGTAGGATTCCGAAGTTATGGGACGAAGTGAATACTGACGGTACCTGTGATGCCTTAGTTCCACTGAATAACGGTGAAATAAATGGAATATTGGGAGTATGTGTGAGTGAGCCAAACGTCAGAGCTATCGATTATTGGGTTGCGGTGGAAAATGTAGATGTTGAATCAGGTAAGTTTGACGTTTTAGACATTCCAACATCAAAATGGGCGGTATTTGAGGTTCATGGCGCAATGCCAAACGCAATGCAGGACGCGTGGAAAAAAATCTACTCAGAATGGTTCCCGTCAAGTGGCTATGAGTATGCAGGGACAGCTGAGTTCGAACTGTACCCAGCTGGAAACGTATATGAATCTAATTATTATTCTGAAATTTGGATACCGGTAAAGTAAACTGAGAGCCCCAAGGAGATTCCTTGGGGCTTTGGTTATTGGGTTATTCGGTTATTTTAGCTAGTGGCAGTAACTAAAAAATTGAGTCTCAAATTTGTGTGAAATACGTAAAAATTCAGGCACGTGAACAATATTTGGCCGATAATCTAAAAATATGTCTAATAAAATGAAATTTATAGCCAATAAAATAAAATTTCGGTCAATAATTTAAATTTCTGACCAATAGACAAAAATTTAGCCAAACCCACAAACATTTCGATTAGACAGAAATTTTCGAAAAACTTATAATAAAAACAGTGACAATGACATCGTGAAAGCAAACCAAAATGCTAAGGGTGTTCTCATTCCAAACATGGGCCACGGGGTTTCGATGGCGATGCCCGACTTTTTCAATAAAATGATTGAAACATGGATTAAGGAAGGGGAAGTACCTGTAGAATGTAAAACTATAAGATGAGGAGAACCAAATGAACTTAACGCATATCCGTCTGTTAGTAGATAACTATAAAGAATGTTTCATATTTTACCGCGATATACTTGGTTTTGAGGTTTCATGGGGAGACGAGAATTCCACATATGCTGATTTTACTGGTATCGGTGGGGTAAAGCTTGGTCTTTTTGAAAGACAGCAAATGGTGGCAGCGATTGGTTCTGAATATGTACCACTAGTAGAAAATCAAGATAAAACAACATTAATTTTTAAAGTGAAAAGTGTTGAGGATACATATGAAAAAATGAAAGATAAACTTGAGTTCATTACAAAACCGCATGAGCAGGTGAACTGGATGCTAAAGGTTGCACATTTCCGAGACCCAACCGGCAACCTGATTGAAATCTACGAAAATCTTTAAATACAAGAAGGAGAGCTGACCATGCATTATGGCTGGGTTGTGGTTTGGATTACGTTTGTTGCAGTGTTAATTGCAGCGGGGATACGCTCCATAACAGGAGTTATTTTGATTCCGCTTGAACAAGAATTTGATTGGAGCCGATCTTCCATTTCATTTGCCATTAACCTCATACTCTATGGTATATCAGGACCGTTCATTGCTGCAGGATTTGAGAGATTAGGTGTCCGCAAAATCATGTCCTATTCGATGGTCCTGTTAGTTATCGGGTTAGTCGCAAGTCTCCTGATGACACAGATTTGGCAGCTTCATCTCATCTGGGGAGTTGTTATTGGCATCGGTTCGGGCGTGTTTTTATCCGTACTTTCCGCCAATATCGCAACGATATGGTTTGAAGAAAAGCGTGGAATGGTGCTAGGCTTACTTATGGCCGCAACTGCAGCGGGGCAAATGATCTTTTTACCAATCCTATCATTTCTAACGGAGGAATATTCTTGGCGAGTGGGCATGGTTGTGTTTATTGGACTGGGTCTCCTCATCACGCCGATCGTTTTAATCTGGATGAAGGATCATCCGCGTGATAAAGGACTTCTTCCGTACGGTGCGACCAAGGAGGAGACAAAAACTGAAAATAAAAAGAACCCAATTCTAGCAGCATTTGAGGTGCTTTGGATTGGGGTGCGCTCTGGTCCTTTTTGGTTATTATCGGGCAGTTTCTTCATCTGTGGCTTATCCACGGCAGGACTTTTAGGTACACATTTTATTCCAGCCTCAACCCATCATGGAATTCCCGAGGTACATGCAGCAAGTATATTCGCCTTCATGGGTATCTTTAATATTATTGGAACGATGATTGCCGGGTGGCTATCTGATCGATTCGATAATAGATGGTTATTATTCTGGTTTTATGGACTTCGTGGTCTCTCCTTACTTGTGTTGCCTTACGCACTCCAGATGCAATCCTATGTAATGCTCATCGCCTTTGCCGTATTTTACGGACTGGACTGGATTGCCACTGTGCCACCAACGGTAAGACTCGCAGCTGACTTTTTCGGGAAGGAAAATGGACCCATTGTATATGGATGGGTATTTGCAGCGCACCAAATCGGTTCAGGTGTTGCAGCGTATTTAGGTGGATACTTCTATGATGTCTTCCATAGCTACACCATCACGTTTGTATCCGCAGGAGTCCTTTGCATTGTTGCAACGTTATTTGTTTTAATTATAAAAAAACAAGCTACCATCATCGCGCAAAGTCCGCAGGTGACAGTAGATAAATAAGGAGAAACTCTATGAAGCTTTGTCTACATTGCGAATCAGATATGCTAGTGAAAAAGAATTTTTTTATGTTCAAAATCCCAGCTGCAATCTTACTGCTTTTAGTTCCATACGGATTCGTTATTTGTTGGCTACCATTTTTAATTCCGCCAAACTACGCATGTAAAAAATGTGGAAGAGAATTTCGAAAAGTAAAAGAGGTAGATTGGCAAGTATATGAAAAAATGAAGCAGGAAAAAGAAAAAGGTAAATGACATGATGTATTTTGGGGTGGTCCTTGCTCTAGCACTCATAAGGTGGGATCAAAAGGAGTTGCATTTTAAAACCTTTTTAGTGGAAGTTGTTTTTGTATGTATCTTCATTTTTCTTTTTAAGTTAACCTTTTCTTTTATTACGAGATGGTGGGAATTAATCAATTAAGAAGATATAATGTTTACGAAAATAGTAACAAAACAACGGAAGCCCTAGCCCCGTTGTTTTTTATTTTCCGCAATCGATTGTTTAATTAAAGCCTTGCAGCACATAACAATCCCAGTCAGAAACGCCGCAAGGGTGTAACCGAAGGGCAAGTAAAAAAAGCAAATCAGGGTTGAGGCAAACAACCAATTCAACCAAAAGAGCAGTTCTTTATTCATGAGAGGCATTCACTTTTTCGGCATCGATGATGTGTTCACTAATCACTTTCGCAAGTGCCTCAACCGTATTTTTTAATTCCTTCATATCATTATCGACTCCACCGATTTCAATGAGAATGGAGTTCTCTGCTAAATCTTGATTATATACCCCATTTCCTTGATTCAGTCCCTTCGCAACCACACCTCGACTGATTCCTGGAAACTGCGATTCGATTGCCATGTCTAGGGATTCAGCTAATGCATAACTTTGTTCAAAATGACTACTTGCTTTTCCCACTACAAAAAAGACTTTTGCATATGGTTTATTGTTGATGGTAACTGATGTCACATCTTTTCGCATACTATCACGGTGCAAGTCGATTAAAAAGTCAATATCAGAGTTACTTGCCATTGCCGATTGAACGATTCCGCGTGAGATTGCATAAGATTGGGTGGTATCCCAGCCTTTTTTCTTCAATTCCTGTCCAATATTCGTAGTATCAACAACTGAACCGATTCCGTATTTTTCTAGCTCCTTCCCAAGAAGGTCGCCAACAAGTGTAATGTTTGTTTTAGAGTCAACGGCTTTATTCATATCAGGGTCGCCTGTAAGCCCAAGAAGAGGCAGGTAGGATTCATAACTATGAGAGTGATAAATGAACACCTTTTTATTGGTAGCTAGATTGACTGGCGGTGTTTTCGGATTTTCCCTATTTAGTTCTTCCAACTCCTTCTGTGCCATTTCCCTTTCTTGAAGTAAAACATCCAGAGGAGGCGCTGATTCGTATGGAAGATTGGTATAATCTGTGCCATCCCTCGAAATCAGAATTTCCGTATGGTACATCGATAATCCAGGGAGTTCATTACCGAAAAAACTGCGTAAATCACCATACTTAAATTGAAGCGTTGATTCTACCAACATTTTGGTGATGGATTCTTGTTCTTCACTTAAGGTTTGTCCGAAATACGCATTCTCAAATTCAAGCAATTTAACAAAAGCTTCGTTCGGAAGAGTTCGAATGTTACTATCAAATTGTTGAACATTTATCCATTCTTTGTTGACAGAGGATATGCTAGAAGCAGCTATGAAGCATATGAATACCGCAAAGATAAACATAAAGGCAATTCTTGAGATGTGGATTGTCCCATATTCAGTACTTTTCATGATATCCGTCCTTTAAGGCTTTTGGACATATATATGAAGACTAGGACAGAAATAGAATCTATTACAAATTAAAAAAGTGCAGAGGTTAAAACCTCTGCACTTTTTAATGTCCCTCACCGTTTCCAAAATTACTACCCGTTACATCTGCCATATTTTCAATTGCAATTAAGGCACTTGGGTCTATTTCATGTGCAATTTCCCTTAGGGTGGAGAGTTCAATCCGGCTAACAATGGTATAGATAATTTTTCTAGGTTCATTTGTGTAGGCCCCTTCACCATGAATAAAGGTAATCCCACGACCCAAAACCTTATTCAATTCAGTAGCAAGCTCATCAGGTGTATCTGAAATAATTGTTACTGATTTTAATTCTTCGATACCTTCAACCACAATATCAATCATTTTAAACGCGATATAGTAAGTAATAATGGAGTACATCGCTGTTTCCCAGCTAAATACAAGTAAAGCAGCAAGGATAAAAATAAACACGTTCATGATCATAACCGTTTGTCCTACAGACACTGGCCGTTTCTTACTTACAATGATGGCTAAAATTTCAGTACCATCCAGTGCCCCACCAGTCCGAATGACTAACCCGACACCTGTTCCTAAAATAACCGCACCAATCACCGTTGCTAAAAATAAATCATTCGTTACTGGTTCAAAATGATGCAAATATGCAGTAAATGCTGACAAAACTAAAACACCAAATAATGTATGTAGAGTAAACTTTGTTCCCATTTTTCGATAGCCAAGAAACAGGAACGGGATATTTAAAACAATCAGAAAGATACTCATCGGAACACCAAATATCTTTGATGCAATGATGGAAAGACCAATAACCCCACCATCCAAAATATTATTTGGTACTAAAAATAGTTCTAACCCGAAGCCCGCAATAAGAGCCCCAATGGTAATCATAAAAAGTTGTTTAATTTCTGTTAACACCCGTTTTTTCTTTGTTTTTACCACAAAAACCAAGCCTTTCAATTTCAAGATAGAATTCCCTTTTTAATATTACCATAAATCACAGGTTTGCTTACAAGTTTAGAAGGAAATTACTACCTTTATGTGGAAAATAGTATAGAGATTAGTTGTGCAAGGGGTGACGTATGGGAGATTACACAAGAGAGATCAGAGAATTAATTGGAAATAGACCTTTCATTTTAGTTGGATCTACAATAATCGTAAAAAATCGAGAAGATAAAATCCTTTTACAGCACCGGTCAGATACATTGGAATGGGGTTTACCAGGTGGTGCAATGGAGCCTGGAGAAAGCCTTGAGGAGACAGCAAAAAGAGAATTATTCGAAGAAACAGGACTGGTTGCAGAAATATATAAACATATTGATACTTTATCCGGGAAGGAATTTTACTTTAAATACCCAAATGGCGATGAAGTCTATAATGTTATCGTGTTATTTATAGCAAGTGAAATAAGTGGTAGCTTACAAGCGAATGATGATGAAAGCTTAGACCTTAGATATTTTTCAAAAGAAGAAATTCCAAGCAATTTGGATGAGAGAGCAAGGATTATTATAGAGAAGCATTTGAAGTAAGGGGAAAATAATGAACCAATTTGACAATTTTGAAGAGTACGAGGAACCGGTCCTTTATGACCAAGAAAACGATCATTTCCAAGAGGACGTTACGTTTTTACAAAAATGGGCTGCAAAAGTGACAGGTCCAATTATTGATTTAGCGTGTGGAACAGGTCGAGCAACAATCCCCCTAGCACAAGAGGGATACTCCCTTATTGGGGTAGATATACATAATGGCATGCTTACTCATGCAAAAAGAAAAACAGAAAATACGAATCTAAGCATAGAGTGGATTGAACAGGATTGCACAAAACTTCAATTAGGTGTAAAGAGTCCGTTCATTTATATGGTAGGAAATTCTTTTCAGCATTTTCTTACGAATGAAGCTCAAGACCAACTGCTACAATCCGTTTATAAGCATCTTGAAAAAGAGGGAATTTTCATCTTCGGTACGAGATTTCCAAGTCCAGATGAATTGCTTCAACCGTCTACTGAAGAATATTGGAGAAGTTACAAGGATGAAACCGGAAAAACAGTAGATGTGTACACGATAAGTAACTATGATACGATGCAGCAGGTCCAACATTATATAACCATAAGAAGACAAAAAGCTGATAGTGGAAAAACGATGGATGAAAAGAAAACCAATATCAAATTGCGATATGTGTTCCCACAAGAAATGGACAGGCTTCTAAAAGGAATAGGATTTGAGATAGTAGGAGTTTACAAGGATTGGAACGAAACACCGCTAACCCCGAATAGCCACCAGATGATCTATGTATGCAGAAAGGCTGCCGATTAATGATTAGAAACATAGTGGGTTCACAATTTCTTTTATGATTAGGTATCTTGGTGAGCCCACAGGGATTGATTTTAAAACAATTTTTTGACACAACGTTCATCATTATTTTGAAGTTTCATAAGACCCTCAAAAAAGGAAGTGCCAAAATGGTCGTCACAAAAAAATTAGCTCAAGCCTTAGAAACCTCTGAAATTGAGGTGCTGAAATCAAGACTAACGGCAATCCAAGCAATCGAAGGAAATCCGATGGGCGTCGAAATTAAACAGTTTGGAAAGGCAACAGCCTTTTCAGTTAAGAATATTCCGGGGCCCTCATTCAATACGGTAAAGGGCTTATCAGATGGAGATGAAAAATTCATCGAACCAATCCTCCACTTATACAAACAAAAGGACATTCCGGTTCGATTTGAACTTACACCTGGTCATGTTTCTTCGGAATTACTGACGTACCTAAGTAACAAAGGCTTGTATCATCATGACTTTCACACAACCCTTTATTCAGATCTCTATCCAATACCAGAATCTGAAAACTCTTCAAAAATCACGATCACTGAGTTAGGAAAAGATGAATTTGATCTGTTCGCTGAAATTTATACAAAGGGCTTTGGGATGCCTTCATTTTTAAAAGATGGGGTCGCTCAAAACAATCAAATTCTTTACGACCAAGAAAATTGGACATTCTATCTTGCAAGTATTGAAAATAAACCTGCTGGAATTGGGGTTTTATTTACCAAAAACGGTATTGGAACCCTTGCATCGGCAACGACGTTACCGGAATATCGTAATTCAGGTATTCAAACGGCACTAATTAAGCGACGAATGCAAAATGCAATGGAACAAGATTGTAGCTTACTTGTTGGTCAGGCAAGATTTGGTTCAGTCAGCCAAAACAACATGGAACGAGTAGGCATGAGAATAGGGTATACAAAGGCAATTTGGAAATTGAATTAAGGGAGTGATGAAAATGGCAAGAGTTGTAGGCTTTGAAATGAGCAGTCAAGACCCTGAAAAAGCAGTTCAATTCTATTCAGCTGTTTTTGGATGGGAAATGGGAGAGCCGAATTGGGGGTTTTGGCCCATTAAAACTCGGGTCCAGCAGAAATTCAAGGCGGTATAAGCAAAGGTCCCCATGATTATCCGCACGGAACCAGAATTCAGTTTGAAGTTGATTCGATTGATGATTTGATCACCAAAGCAGTCGAAAATGGAGCGTTGATTGTCCGTGAAAAGATGGAATTTGATGAGTTTTATTTAGCGTATTTAGTCGATCCAACTGGATTGGGGTTTAGTCTTGTTGAGAGAAAATAAAAAGAAAACTTGGCGTGCATTTTTCAGAGAAAAGGCAGAGGCGTTGAGGCTAAAGGAATACATCATGAATCTGATAGTAGGAATCGGAATTCTTTTGGTCATAAATTTGATTTATGAAGGGAAATTGTATTGGCAACCGATTATACCGGTAATTATATTCGCGACGATCGTACATTTTATTTTTCTTTTCTTTAAATGGAATTGGAAAATCTAATAGTTCCTAATCAGAAAATGCCGCAATACATTAGGGCTTATTGGTGTATTGCGGTAAATTTTAGTGTTTTCCACCTATTAAACATTATTAAACCCCTCATGCTTATGCAACTTCCATAAAAGCACTAGAAACATAATCTCCATGATGAGACCTACTGGAATCGTGAAAAATAAGTATCCTGCCATAACATTACTCGAAAGATTCATCGCAAAGGTATGTGAAAGCGTGATGAGCAGCATGACTGTCATATAAATCTTAAATGTTTGCACGCTTCGTCGGGCTAAAAATTCATCATCGGTTGCTTTGACAACCTCCATAACCAATTGAAATACAAAGAAAACAAGTACCAATTTTAAAATTTCGAGTAATGATGTATAGTAGTCCAAAAGAGAAATGCCAACATTGGATTCAGGCGCATTTTGCTGGATAAACACAGTCGGAATGCTGATAATAATAAGCCCAATTAACAGCTTTTTCAGTTTGTTACCAATTCGGTTTTCAACAGGTATCGCGGCTATTCCTGAAAAAATAAGGTAATATCCGATCGGTTCTGGTAAAATATCAACAACAAACAAATGGATTTCTAGTAAAATAAAAAGATATCCCCAAAATACTCGCTTAAAATTCATTGGTCTCACCGCTCTCTTTTGCTTTGATGATTCGATTAATGGCCTCCTGGTCTAGATCGGGCTGATCATTAATCGGGAGCTCCCTTACGAATTTTTCACCTGATTCTGTTGTTCCAAAAAGTTTGATACTAAATTGGAAATAGCTATCCCGTTCAGGGTTGAACTGCATCATGAAACGAATCCATTCATTTTGTTTGAGATTAAGCGGGAGTAAGTCCTCATTTAGTAAAACACCAGGCAAGTCACTCCATTCCTTATCTCGTTCCTCATCAAACCAAGTTGGTGGATTAGCACCAGTCATGAGTTTTTCAAGTTCATTCAATCTATCTTGATCAAGATCAACCTTCATCAGAATGTCATCAGATAAATCACTGGCAAAAGGAATCTCAATTTTCTCAATCGCGATGGGCTGTAAAGCAACCATTGATTTTTCTTCACGATGCTGATTACTGCTCGAACCAATTCGAGTCTCTAACACATTTGGATTCTCCATACTTTTATGAAGAATGACCTTACCGATATTCGCTTGAACCGTTTTACCATCTGAAAAATGAACCTCCATTTCTGAAAACGATAGAGGACCATCACCCTCAAACTCAGGCGGTAGTGAAACATAGACAGATTTTAAATAATGGTGAGTATATTCTTGTTCAAATTGAGGTGCCTGCGTCTCCCACATGAAATCTGCATTTGATTCAGCATAGGCTTCTACTCCATCAATTCGTACAAAATTGACATCTGATTGGTCCGACTTATTCGTTAAATAATAGAAAGGAAGTGTCGTCTCGTCTTCTTCATTCATAGTGAGTTCATAAAAATGCTCCAAAAATATTGGTGCATCCAACTGCTTAGTATGAAAATAAATATAATTTCCGATGTAGCTAAGGATGATAACAAAAATACCCGCCCAGAATAGTTTTTCCTTCAAATAAAAACCCCCATTCTAAAAATCTCTAACTCTATTTTACCATCTGACACTGGGATATTTTTTATGAATTTCAAGTTTTTTGAAAATGTGGGATAATGGAATAAAAATACAGACAGTCTTCTAGTGGAAAAGGGGGAGTTACGAAATTGTTTTACGATAGCATAAATACCGTCATTTATATGTTGCTGATTTGGTGGGGCGTGTTTCTTGTTTTTCAGCGGATCAATAATCGCTATCCAAAAAGCAATCCGTGGAAGAAGGATATCATTCTAACGTTTATACAATCCTTAGTCGTCACGCTCTTACTACCATTTATCGTGATGTTGGTTAGATAATCCTAGCTTAGAGTAGGGGTCCTTTTCTTTTGAAACGGCTCCTTTTTTATATTTTTTCTGAAAAAGTGCGATAATTTCGAGAAGAAAACGTCAAATGGTATAGATGACAAAATAATTTGAGGAGAAAATTTGGATATGAGAGAGAAAGAAATTATCTCAGATTGGTTCCATCAATATAGCGATGACATCTACAATTTCCTGTTGTATCGAGTAGGAAAAGCAGATGTGGAAGACTTGGTCCAGGAGGTTTTTATAAAGGCGATGAAAGGTCTTCATACTTTTAAAGGGAACTCTAATCCAAGAACTTGGCTTTACAGCATTGCCAGGAACATCGCAATTGATGAAATCAGAAGGAGAAATCGAAACAAATGGAGAACGATGCTGTCTTTTGATTCCAGTCACGAACCAAAAATAGATCAAACACCAGAGCAGCTTCTTCATTTATCAGAAGAAAATAGATTGCTATATGAGGCCATTCAATCCTTAAAATCTAGTTATCGTGATGTGATTGTGTTAAGGGGAGTAAAGGGATTTTCGGTTCAGGAAACGGCTGAAATCCTGCAATGGAGCGAAAACAAAACGCGATCAACCTATCATCGAGCCAAAATGGCCCTGCAGCAACGTGTGGGAGGTGCTACACATGAATGATCATTTGGAAAATCAATTACGATCGATGCCAACAGCAACACTTGGGCTTGAAAACAAGAGAAGGATACATGATCGATTAATGAACTACGAGGAACATCCTGTACAAAAGACATGGAAAAATATGAAATGGGCGTTACCCACAATTGGGAGTCTCGTAGCGGTTGCACTGTTAGCCTTTTTCATTTGGACCTTGCCACAAAACTCATTCTCACACCAAGCTTTTTTAGCTGAAGAACATATCGTGGAAATAAAGGAACTTCAAGAGATTGAAAGAAAGATTAAACTTCCAACGTATGCACCATTTGAAATTATTGAAGTTGAATATTTCCAACAATATTTAGGTCCTAAGGATTTTGGAAATGGTGAAGGAGACCCCGCGCCACTTGAGCCTGTAGATCCAAAACTGTATGTCCACAACATAAGCTATCTTTCAAACGAGGAGCCTTTTAAGGGTATTCATCTAATTCTTTCAGATAGCACTGCTGAAGAAGTTGATACGAAAGGATACGAACCTGTCGAGTTGAAAAATGGAATCATTGCCTATTACATGTTTAATGGAAATGCTCAAATGATGTATTGGACAGATGAGGGTGTTAACTATCATTTGAACTTAATTGCCGAAAACAAAGATAAATCAATCCGAAAAGAACCAATCCCAAGAGAAGAAATCATCAAAATTGCTGAGTCATTTAGAGTTTATAAAAAATAAAGGGGGATGATTTTTTGTATTTACTTTTAATAGCCTTGTATGCAATTGGTATTGGGGCGGTAGGCTGTGCAATCTTTATGTTCATGGTGCAGAAAGATAAAAAGAAGGCATTGGTAATCGGGATCATTGGGCTTCTTATCATTATAGGTGCCATGGTATCCAATAAACTACGTCCTTCCTATGAAAAAGAAAGTTCTATTTTAGTTGAGGAAACAGCTGTTACAAACGAAAAAAATAAAGATAGACTATACGCATGCAAAGTCAATGACCCATATACTATGTTCCAGTATTTTGACGAAAGCAAAGAAAAAGCAGAGGAATTTTGTTCGCGGTTTAAAGTGGGTGAAAGGTATGATATAAAATACCGCTTTAAAGCAGGGACTTATATAATACTAGAGGTAAAATAACGGTCCAAACAAAAGGCATTTGGTAAACTCCCAAATGCCTTCAAAACGTTTACAACTTCCATGTAAACCATCTCCCATGTCCTTCGGTTTCAGCGACGACATGTTTATATTCTTTTCCATCCAAATAATAATCGAGATGGAGGTCGCGGTCTTGAATATTGTTATACAGATGGAAAATCTCGCGTTCGGAACCAATTTGCTGAACCTGATCTAGCAAGCTCGTTTTCACATCCGTTGGCATTTGGTTTGCTACATGAGTGTGAAATACACATATTGCGTACTCCTTTGGAATTTCTTCTGCCAGTTCCCGTAGTAGCTCAACTCCATTTCCTTCAATCAAATGTAACTCATTTACCTTTACACATTCTGCCGCTTTTTGAAAAAGTTCACGTCTTTCATGATGTTCAGGCCAAATAAGAGCTTTCAGCCAAAGGGCATTGTCATCATCTCTTACATCAATAGGATGAAGATCGATGCCAATACGAGCAGCCACTGGAGGAATGAAATCCTGTAGATGCGGCGTTTTTACACCCCTAATCTCAGCGCAAATATGTAGTGCAGAATCCATATTGCCGTAAACGTTATTTGCTCCATAGGAATAGCTGTATTGATCCCATAACAGCTGCACCCCAGCGCTCGTCCCAATTTCAATTAACGCTATTGGCTTCTTTACAAGATCGTAAATAAATTGAAAGCTAGGGAAGAGATAGGAACAACGCCTAACCTCATTTGTTTGAACCAATTTATCCTGTAAAAGCCGGATAATCTCATCAGAATATTGAACACAAAATTCTTTAAAAGGTAAAAAGGATTCCTCCACTTTCCGAGGATTGCTCACAATGCTAGGATAATACTCTTTAAGAGGATGGTCCTTTCCTTTTAATAAAAGATAATGAACCGCACCAAATAAAAGATTGGGTGAGGGCTGTCCTTCCCTTGCATGAGAAGCTAATTCAAGAATGTCGTCATCCTCGGTAATTTTTAAGGAAAGAAATTCATATAATCTACTAGAGCCCTTACATTCGGTGATGGCAAAGTTTCGAAATTTTATAGACTGGGTGTTTTTCATATAATATCCTCCAAAAATTTTTTATGAACTTGACCCTCAAACCAAGATAAGCTTAGCCGAATTATGTAGGGAAAGGTTTGGTGGGATACATGAACGAACATGCTATTAAGTTTAGTTATGATGAAATCGACCAACTTATTGAAGCGATGGATAAAGATGTTTGGAAAGATATAAAATGGAAATTTATAACTGAAGAAGAAATGGAATCTTTATTGAGTACCCCTTAAGCGAAAGCCATAGGGGCTTATTTATGTTTTCTTTAATCTCTTTTTTCGTTTCTTGTACTTCTAATAACTCATTTATTTCCTCACTAAAAGTAGTATGTGTACGCCTCAATAATAAAGATTCCTCTGGTAAAAACTACACCAAAATACAAATCGTAGCTGGGATTAAAATTATCAAACTACTCCCGATATTTCACCTTCCCTCTGACTCCATTACGTCATATCCCGGTTCTAATATTTTTCCTACTAATCTATCAAGAACTCCCAGAAGGCTTAACGATAGTGCCAATATGATCAATATTCAATTCTCCTCCTGATTAAAGCAGGTTCTTTAGTCCATTATATGAATGTATGGGTAAATATTCCAGTTAAAGTTAAGCGTAAATTTTGTACAAATCATCCTAACATGTCAAAATAAAATGGAATAGAAAAGACTGTGAAGATCATGAATGAGGAGTGGACGATATGAGTTCCCTTTTTAAAAGAGAGATAAAGGATCAATGGTATATAAAATACAACAATAATGGTTATCCCCATGTGCAGCAAGGCTTTGTGTTGCCTCCGAATCGGTTTGAGGAATTTGATCCGTTTTTACTTATGGCAGAGGATTGGTTTAAACGTGGGACGTTTTCTGACCATCCACATCGTGGTTTCCAAACAATCACATATGTCATCGATGGTAGATTGGAGCATATCGACAACCATGGCGGTCATTCGGTGTTAGAGGCTGGTGACGTTCAGTATATGAATGCGGGCAGCGGGGCAAGACATGCAGAAGAAGCTGTTGACAATGACATCGCACATACACTTCAGCTATGGTTGAACTTGCCACAATCCTTAAAAAACACGAAAACTTCTTATCAAAATGTTTACCTAGAGGATGTTCCATGTATTAAAGTCGAAGGTGGAGAATTGAAGGTTTATTCTGGCGAAATTGCAGGTGATAAAGGACCGATGAATAGCTTAGTGCCTATTACCATGACTGAGATTTCGCTAGCAAGTGGAGCCACTTATAAACACATTTTACCTGAAAATCATAATGCTTTTGTTTACGTGCTTTCTGGTGAGTTAGAGCTTGGTGAAAGTAAGACAAGTTTGAAAAAAACAGGGGCAGCAACGCTTACCTTCAACGAAAATGGTAAAAACGAAAGCGAATTTAACATCCATGCAAACAGTCGCGCCAAAATCCTTGTTTACTCAGGTGTTCCATTAAGGGAAGAGATTGTAGCATATGGTCCATTCGTATTGAACTCAATGGAAGAAGTCCAACAAGCCTATCGCGACTTCCATGCAGGAAAATTTGGCCCACCGGCAGAATAAAGGAGATCACCAAATGGCAAATGAAGTAATAGTCTACACGACAAATGATTGTGTTGAATGTACGTTTGTAAAAAAAGTTCTTACTGAAAATGGGATTCCATTTGACGTTCGAAATATTGCAGAAAATGAAGTTTACCAAAAGGAAGTGGAACGCTACGGATTCCTAGGTGTCCCTGTAACAGTCGTGGGCGATCGTGCTGTAAAAGGGTTCACTCCTGAACTGATTGAATTGTTGGAACCGTTGAAACAGGACTAAAATGGTAAAAGTAGGGAAAGTTATAAAGTAAATCACATCTCAAAGCTAAAGGAATAAAATATTGAATCCAAATCAATAGGTGAACCTATGAAAAAAATTTTAAGCTGGGCAAAGAACTTAAAAAAACAAATATATATCCTATACTTTGCATACAAAGATGCACGAGTTCCTTGGTATGCAAAGCTTTTTACAGCCGGGGTGGTGGCTTATACATTCAGTCCCATCGACCTCATTCCGGATTTCATACCCATCCTTGGATATCTGGATGAAGTCATTCTTGTACCAATCGGAATCATGTTTGCCATGAAGATGATTCCGAAGGCTGTTATCGCGGACTGTGAAGTAAAAGCAGAAGAATTAACAAAAAATGGTAAACCGAAAAATTGGGTTGCAGGGGTGCTTATTCTTCTACTATGGGCACTCCTATTCGTCTGGATTGCCATTAAAGCATACCAATATTTTCAGTGAACCTGCATTTTTAAAGAAATGCAGGTTTTACTTTTTAAAAGGATAGAAAAGAATTATTGCTGACAAACCAAAAATAATGACGACAAAATAGGATAATTGATGATGGGATATCTGCAAACCATTAAAAAAGCGCTCCCACTTATCAAATTATTATGATTAATTTTACTCTTACCTGATGTTTATGCAGTTTTTACGTGGTATAATGATAAAAGTGAAGAATTAGAGTTTAATAAGTATGAGTTCTTCCTTTGAGCTTAATAAAAGAGGCAAGATGGATTGTCGGATTCCTGTGATCCTCTGGATGAACTTCTCACTTTTACTCAACATTTAAATAGCCTATAATTATCATATAATATCGAATTATTAATCTAAAAAATTGTCATTCTGATATGGCGAAGATGAAGGTGAAAAAAGAGGTTGTCTGACAATGGCGTGTCTGATTTTGTGACCGCATTCATCTTTTTTGTCTAAATTTTATGAAGAAAAGGTTGATAAACATGAGCAACATAGAAAATAAAACAGATGTCATTTTAATAGGCGCTGGAATCATGAGTGCGACATTAGGAACACTCTTGAAGGAATTAGCGCCGGAATGGAACATTACCGTTTTTGAAAAGCTCGACAAGCCAGGAGAGGAAAGCTCTCACGAAATGAATAACGCTGGGACAGGGCATGCTGCACTGTGCGAGCTAAATTACACCGTTGAAAAACCAGACGGAACATTAGATATTAAAAAAGCAATTAATGTAAATGAACAATTCCAAGTATCCAAGCAATTTTGGGCATATCTTGTGAAGAACAAACTCATTCGCAACCCGCAAGATTTTATCATGCCACTCCCGCATATAAGTATGGTGCAAGGTGAAAAGGATGTCGCTTTTTTAAAGAAACGTTTTGAAGCGCTGTCAAAAGTTCCGTTGTTTAAAGGGATGGAATATTCCGATGATCCTTCAACATTAATGGAATGGATACCACTTATTGTGAAAGATCGCACATCTACTGAACCAATCGCAGCTACTAAAGCAGACACAGGAACAGATGTTAACTTCGGAAATTTAACACGCATGTTGTTTGACCATTTAAAAAATAAGAATGTAAAAATTAATTACAACCATGGTGTCAAAGATGTAAAACGTTCAAGCGACGGCTTATGGGATTTAAAGGTAAAAAACCAAGCTACTGGTGCGGTTGAACACCATAAAGCGAAGTTTGTCTTCATCGGAGGTGGAGGCGGAAGTCTTCATTTACTCCAAAAATCCGGTATTCCTGAAGGAAGACATATTGGTGGATTCCCAGTGAGTGGAATTTTCATGGTATGTAATAATCCTGAAGTGATTGAAAAGCATCACGCAAAAGTATACGGAAAAGCAAAGGTCGGTGCGCCACCTATGTCTGTTCCGCATCTTGACACAAGATACATCGATAATAAGAAATCATTGCTGTTTGGACCATTTGCGGGCTTCTCTCCGAAATTCTTAAAAACAGGTTCAAACCTAGATCTAATCACATCTGTAAAACCTGATAATTTGTTAACGATGCTAGCTGCAGGTGTAAAAGAAATGGCATTAACCAAATACTTGATCCAGCAAGTCATGTTAACGAAGGAACAGCGTATGGAAGAATTACGCGAATTCATCCCCAACGCAAAGAGCGAAGATTGGGATTTAGTGGTGGCTGGTCAACGTGTTCAGGTAATCAAGGACACTGAAGCTGGCGGCAAAGGTACGCTCCAATTTGGTACTGAAGTCATTACGGCAGCTGATGGCTCCATCGCCGCTTTACTAGGTGCATCACCTGGTGCGTCAACCGCTGTTCATGTTATGCTCGAAGTGATCAAAAAGTGCTTCCCAGAGCATATGTTAGAATGGGAGCCAAAAATCAAAGACATGATTCCTTCATTTGGGCTATCCCTCATGGAGAACCCAGAACTTCTTGAAAAGATCAATGCATCTTCAGGAGAAGCTCTTGGTTTAATCGAAAAAAAAGCAAAAGTAGAAAAGGAACTTGTCCTAAATTAATCATGAAAAAGTAACCTTCAATCTCGATTGGGATTGAAGGTTTTTATTGTTCAAAATTCGGACCACTATCAGTCTGGATTTTGAATTTAACTCAATTTAAATTAATCTTTAATGTACCTAATTCAATTTTTTCGTTACCGATTTTATAAGTAGGCTTCACCTGAATAATTTTCGGTGGATTTTTGCTATCCATTTCAAATATGATTTTAGAATTAGAAACGGTATTTAGGGATAATTTTTCACCTTGATTATCAACGATATCAAACTGCAAATTTTCACCTTCAATACCAGCTGTTTCTAACTGTTCATAGGTTAATATTGCGTTTGTTTTTCCAATGTTAATATCATTGAAGTGGACACTATATTCCTTGTTTGAAGAAAAAAGGGTTTGATTCAACTCAATTTCTCGAGATGGCAATTTCTTAACGGAAAGGTTAAATGACCATTCGCCTTGAACACCTGCCATATGTGTAAATGTAATCGGGAGTGTTAACTCTTCAGAATTTTTCACGTTGTGGGTTTCTAATATCATCGCACCGACATAGTCGTTTCCTTGTTTTGTTAATGTTCCCATAACGCCTCCCCATCCTGATTCATCCTTTCCGTCGAACATCTCATAGGCGTAACCGGGCTCAGGTCCTGTTTCCCCACCAAATGTATCGGATAAGTTTTCACCAGCAGCTTTAAAGGTTAAGCCAACATAGGATCCATCATAAAAAATGGATGTAATACTCATTTTGACCCCATTATTTTCAACTGTTTCATTGATTTCCGTAATCAATTGTTCCGCTGCCAAATTCTGACCGATTGGCATTTGATAATTTTCATAAATCCCTCCAATAATCGGCACCTGCGCTAGAACCTGATTAATAGGTGAAAAAATAAATCCTGACACAAGGAGGACAGCAGCAGCCCCAGATGTAATGAGGGATGTTCTTTTTAATGGCTGTATGTATTTTCTTTTTTTGCGAAACCTGTCCCCACGTTCAATACCTTTTTCAATTGCTGAATGTAGTTCGTGTGTTGGAATCTCCATCTCATTAAATAAATCTTTTCCCATAATAATCAGCCCCTAATGTTTTTCTTAATTCAGCTTTTGCACGACGTAAGTACGTTTTAATCGTAGATTGTGGCTTATCTAGAACAGTAGAAATCGTTCGAATCGGTAAATCATAATAATAGAAAAGCAGGATTGCATTTCGATAGTTCCCATTTAACGACTCAAGTGCCTCCGATAAATCGATTAACAGGTTTTGTTCTTGGGCTTGACTCGATTCAATGAGATAATCTAATCCCTCTTCCGGTAGTTGTACCACCTTCTTTTTACGTGCAAGTTCTTTGTAGGCTGTTCGCATTAAGATTTTCACTAGCCAAGTACTGAAAAAAGCAGGTGATTTTAGCTGGTGTATGGAAATATAGGCTTTATAGGTAGCTTCCTGTATGATATCCAGTGCATCATCTTTGTTCCGCATATGAAGATAGGCAATTTTATATAGTTTTTCACTTTCAAATTTAATGAGTTGTTCAAATGCTTGTTTGTCACCAGCAATGGCCAACTCAGCTAATTTCGTAGAATTCGACATTAGCTAACCTCCTTTCACCTATTAGAGGCATGGAATGTAATAAAAGGTTTCAAAAAGTTATGTGTTCCTAGTAATATACCATTTTGTCGAAAAAAAGACTTATGAATAATTATTATTATGGGAAGGATGAGTTCTTCATTGGTTTAATTAAATAGGGTGGTTAGAAGATATAAGGAAAGGGTCTGAAAGAAAATGAACCAACACTTAAAGCATCATTTAAAAGAACTAGAGGAAATGCACATAAACAATGAAGTTCGGAAAAGTCGTGAAGAGTTAGATAAAATACTAGCAGATGATTTTTTTGAGATTGGTAGTTCGGGCTATATGTTTAATAAAAAAGAATGCCTTGACTCCGGAGTAGCCTTAACGGAAATGTCTCTCCATAACTATGAAATCCATCCATTAGCACCAGATGTTGTTTTAACTACATATTTCATTGTAGATAAGACGAGGAACCGGAATACCCTACGGAGCTCCATATGGAAACATATAGATGGAAGGTGGCAACTGTATTTTCATCAAGGGACGATCACGCCATTGAAGTTGAATAAAGTGATTAAAGAGTAAGTTCAAAAAATAATCTTAATTTGAAGTAGAGTTTCAATACTTTAGAAATAACGTCCATAATTGTTATAATAAATATACTTAATAGACAGAACTAGGACGTGATTTAAATCTTTCATGCAATTTTCTTTTTTATACTAGCAGGTATTGCCGAGATTGGTGGAGGTTATTTAATTTGGCTTTGGTTAAGAGAAGGGAAGCCTTACTATTGGGGAATTGGCGGTGGAATTGCTCTAGCTCTATATGGAGTGATTGCAACCTTCCAAACCTTCCCATCATTCGGAAGAGTTTATGCTGCCTATGGAGGACTTTTTATCGTGCTGTCAGTCCTATGGGGCTGGGGGATTGATAAAAAAACACCTGATTTATACGATTTGTTAGGTGCTGGCATCTGTATTATTGGTGTATCGGTCATGTTATTTGCACCGCGGCAATAGCGCAAGACGTTGATCTATGGAAGGATCAACGCCTTTTTTCTTTTGTTTTCCTTTTTCAATTTGTTCTTTTTCGAGAGTGTTTTAATGAAAAATAGGCCTGCAATTAATGCCAGTAAATTTAATGAATCGCCAAAATTGACCGAAAAATTAATGTTGTTATTCACTCTTATATAATTCCTATTATCGGACTTCGCTTGAGAATCTTTTTCATGGTTATCCAGAATGATCCCTCCAATTTTTAAAGACTGGTTGTCCTAATCCATTATATGGTGAAGTAAGTTCTTATATGCACTAGTATGAGTTGGAGGAAATGAGATATTTTAGTAGGAATTTAATCAGAATCATGTAAAATGAAATTATCTCAAAGTATAGGAAACAGGGAGTTATTTATGGAATTATTTATACTTAAAAAGCAGTTTAGAGGATATGAAAAAGGAACCCAATTTTACTTAATTGCAGAATCCGAGTTCATAGGGGTTAAGGAGTTTGTTATGAGAACGAAAGATTTAACAAAAAGTATATCCCTTACTGAAAGCGAACTTCGTCACTATTTTTCGTTGATAAAACTTCCATAAGCTCCTTTTAAAAAAACAAGAACATATCGTTTAATATGTTCTTGTTTTTGTGTGGTGTTATTTAGAAGGAGCACTTTTATTTAGCATCTAGGAAAGTAGCAAGCACCTATAATGATTAATAAAATAAACAACACAACGACTAATACAAAGGTATTGTGACAAGGTTGAGGACAAGCGTATCCATAACCATAACTAGGTTCAATGTAGCTTGGTGCCACATAAGTTGGTTGTGGAGCTACATACGTTGGCTGTGGTGCCGTGTAAACACTTTGTAACGCATTTACGTTAGAAATATTCAGATGATCCATCTTCATTCTCCTTTTCTTTATGTGTAGATTCCCTACAGTATACTCACCTAGATTCAAATTGCCACGTTCAACAAAGAAAATGGGTAATTGCCCTGAGCGGTTTTGCACGTATAGAATGTTCTCTTAGAGTATGGAAATGATGTAATAATTTGGTATTGAAGTGTGCTAAAATTGAAAGGAATAAAATTAGATTTTTTTGCCAATTTTATAGTGCTGTATAGTATGGGGGATTATATTGTGAAAGAAGCAAAAAAGGTTTCGTACATAAGCATGTTTTTTGGTGGAACGGGGACTATTTTAATCTTATTGGGTGCTGTTAATCTATTTGATAGTGATGGGGATCTACCAACGTTTTATCTTGTATTGTGTGGTTTCCTATTCACCATTAATTACATCAATTATTTAGAATCAAAAGCTGGCGTAAGTAAAAAAGCAACATGGAGTAGGGCGATCCTTTCAATCATCGTTTTTTTTATCGTTTCACATTTCATATTCTATTAATCTCAATATCATCGATTGATCAACTTAGAAAAGCTCCGGGTTCGTACATGGATGTAATGGGGTATGGACCAATATTTTATGTAGTGAGGGGATCCCATGAAGGTATATTGGTTAACCGTGATATTTTTCTATTGTATTTGGATTGTAGTTTCACACCTGTTTCCAGAACCAAGCTGGTGGTCCATTTTTTCATCGGATCGCGCAACACATACTCCACTCTTGGAGCAAACATCTATCATCAAAGTCACCTTTAGCATCTTAATTTTTTTAGGATTGGCTCATCTATTACAACGTAAAATTCAAAAGTAAAATAGGAGAACAGGTCAATGAAAAAGGGTAAAAAGAGATATATTTTGGTCGTGTTATTTATTCTTTTTTTAATACTTTCCTTCGTTAAAAACCCAACTCAACAGGACTATATCGAATATACAAGTTTTAGTGAAGAACAAGCAGATTCCTTCAATGAAAATGTAGAATTTGAAATAGAACGAATCAATTTTTATATATTGTCAACTTATGCCCCAAAGGAGAAAGTCCTTGACCATTATGGCAACGTTCACCTGCCGATTTATGGGACACTTTTTTCAAGTTTCAAAAGGGCAATATGATTATCCGTGGTGGTTAGAGTTTTTTAAATAGAACGAAGTGAAGTGTAACGAATCTACTGCCCCCAAGAAAGACAGAATAATTCGAAACCAATTAACGAATTGAAACGTATAACATAGAAAAGGTCATACCATTTCAAGGGGGGACTGTATTGGCAGGTGCCATTATGCTTTTTATTTTTATGATCCCTATATATGCAATGCTGATTTGGACTTATTTTAATCCAGAGGAAAGTATGTTACTGGGGCAAAGATGGATGTACAAAGAAGAACCGGAGTTTTCAGATGATGCGATTCGTTATACGAAATTTGGGGCAATAGTTGGTATTTTTCTTATAACCATGGTTTTTGCTCTTTATGTGATTGATCATTTTATGATTCGACTTTTCATCATTTTGGGATTCATTTCCTTTGTAATCGTTGGTGGTTACAGGCTATTAAAAAAGTACGTAGATTCCTAGAAACTTAAATTGGAAATGAATGAAAAAATACTCATTTTTTGTAAGGGGTTTTTGTATAATGGATTTATGCACGACAGGGAATCTGCAGTGCTTCCTTTTTAGTTGAAAATTGGAGGGGACAAAGTAATGGAGAATGAGGTTTTTGTGGATAAAGAAAAACAAGAAAAGCCGAAAGTGAAGATTGAGCGGAAAGAAGGGGAACCGACTGCAGCCTTTAAAGGAGCTTCGTGGGGAGCGTTATTAGTGGGTGTTTCCGCTTATCTCATCGGCTTGTTTAACGCAGCAATGGAACTAAATGAAAAAGGCTATTATTTTGCTATTTTAATCTTTGGTCTTTATTCAGCTGTTTCTTTACAAAAAGCAGTGAGGGATAAAGAAGAGGGAATTCCAGTTACAAGTATTTATTATGGGATTAGCTGGGTTGCCCTGATTGTGTCAATTTCATTAATGGCGATTGGTTTATACAACGCAGGAAGTATTGTTTTAAGTGAAAAAGGATTTTACGGAATGGCTTTTGTTCTTAGTGTATTTGCAGCCATTACCGTTCAAAAGAACATTCGTGATACTCAAAAAGCTAGAGAAAGAGAGTAAGAGTAAAAAAGGGTCATCCATGTCTAAACTGGATGGTCCTTTTGCGATTTGCGTTGCTTCTGTTTCCATAGCAGGAACGGGATTGAACTTAATAAAACGATTAGAATAACGGATAATAATGTAAGAAACACGGTTTCCGTCATAAGGATATCGAGATAGTCTGCAATATCCATTTCTTTGGCATAGACCTGATAGGGATTATCAACATTATAAACGATTGGCATTTTCTCCTTGTATTTGTTATACGTATGCCAAGTCACACCTTTTACGATAAAAATGGTATCTTGATTTTCGGGTGTATACAACATCGAGATGTAATAATCGCTTCTATTGTACGTTGATGTTCTCCGATCATACCCATGTTCCATAATAAGAGCAGTTGTTTCAGCATGATTTTTTCCAAAATATTTTTCATGACCATTTTCAATCGCTGATTTTGTATCAGTCGAAACAAAGAGAAGAAGCGATACAATCAAGCCGCCAAATATCAAAATTGAGAGAACAAAACCAGCCATTTTATCAAGGTATAAGCGTTTTGAAATGCTAGAGCACAAATTCCATATTATGTTAATTTTGAATAGCCAATATAAAATATAGCCAATAGGATACAGACTAAAGACGGTTAACAAGATATAAAACCATTTCACTTCCTCTTTCAAAAGAGTTTCTGTGTAAAATTTTCCGTCTACTTCATATCCGGAAATCGTATCTCCAGCGTCCACCTGTTCAAATAATTCCTGACTAATTGTAATCATCGAGTCATTATGTTTTGTGGGAATACTGCTTTCAGGTAACGTTCCGATTTGAACGGAAAACCTTGGCCCTACTAACAAATCGTTCACGACAAATTTACGCCAAACCCTCTCCTCAATCTGATTTTGCTCTGCTTTTTCAAGAAAGACTTGATGCTCCTGAACGTTATCAAAAATCGTATAAATGATAAATAAAAATGCTGCAAAGGCAAATAACTTCGGCCAATTTAGTTCATTCATTCATAACTCCCTTAAATTTCCTTTTGATTCAAGTATATGAAACTATTTTAATTAATAAAAAGGGTCTAAAGTCATGGTTCTTTTTATCTGATTTGGCGGCCAAATGGAATTATATCAATGAGAATGGAAGTCTTGTGTTAAAATTGGTTCAAAATGGAATGAATTACGCGGAAATTGGGCTGGAACGCAAAAAAGCAGAAAAAGACGCAAATAATGAGCGGGTGACGCAAAAAAGCAGAAAAAGACGCAAATATTTAGCTGGCAACGCAAAAAAACGAGTCCATTTGAATGCGAGGTGTGAGATGAGGAAAATTTTAATCTTATTCTTGGTGATCGGATTATTAATATCATTTTTTGGGATCTTACCTTTTATTTTTGATTATCCGTATAGTGAAGATGCGAACTCAGGCCCAAGAAACTATTGGGAACTAATACTTATGATTTCCTATGAAGGAAAGGGGAAATATTTAGTTGTCGGGGTTTTGCTACTATTACTAACGATACCAGCTATTATTAAACAGAAAGGGAAGGAGAGGTTCTCATGAGATGTGGGGCTAAATGCTTCCTTGTCGAAATAGAGGTAGACGGAAAGGCACAACTTGAATCTATCAACGCTAGAACACCAGCGAAGGCTCGGAAAAGCATCCGGAAAAAACATGGAAGTGAAACTCAAATTCTAGCAGTTAAAGAAGAGAAGAAGAACGTTACTTGGAGGTAAAACATGGGAGAATTGATAGAGGGTTTCTTATTTTACATGGTAATCTTAAGCCCTGCAGTTGTTGGAATTCCATTACAAGTTAGAGCTACCATAATGAGTCAGAGATTAGATAAGTTTTTTGCGATCAATTGTATTTTAGCATCCGGAGTCCAGATAATCGTGATTATAAGCTATGTGTTTTATGTAGCTAACCAAGGCGGGCAGCAAGCTGAAGCAGTTGGGTGGCTACTAGTTGCTTATGTGCTGTTCTCAATCGTCATCATAGGTCTTAATACTTTAATGGTGCTTGTTACTCACTTTATTACAAAGTGGGTGCTAAAATTAAAAGCAAATAAAACAGTGAAGGCTTAAATTAAATCATCCCGAAGAATGCAGAATTTCTAACATTCTTTGAGATTTTTAATTGTCTTAACTAACCGAGATTTCCGACAGAAATGGGTGCTAAATCTGGAAGATTATGCTACTTTTAAAGGAGGAATAATGAAGTTTCTTATCTAACAAAAAGGAGGTCACGAATAATGAGTCAATTCATTCGAGACCAATACCCACTTAAAAATCGAAAAGTGCTAGTAACAGGAGTTAGCCGTCGCCAAGGAATTGGATATGCGATAGCACGTCAAGTAGCAGCATGGGGAGCAACTGTGATTATTCATCATTTTCAGCCTCACGATAGAGAACAATTTTGGGGAGCAGATGATTTAGAAGAAGTAATCAAAGGCATTAAAGCTGAACTAATAGATGATGCATCCCTATTTGATATAAGTGGGGACTTTTTAAACCCTGAAGAACCACAAAGGGTGATGGATGAAATCAGTAAGACCTGTGGGCATCTGGATGCACTTGTTTGTAACCATGCAATGAGTGGAAGCGATGGGGCACTTGGTGAACTAACAGTTGAAATGTTGGATAAACATTGGGCAGTTAATGCACGCTCATCTATTTTACTGGCACAATCTTTTGCGAATCAACATGACCCTACATTAGGAGGAGGCAGAATCATTTTCATGAGCTCGGGTCAAAGGCTAGGGCCAATACATGGTGAAATGGCCTATGTCGCATCCAAGGGAGCGCTCGCTGATCTTACGTTAACGATATCAGATCAATTGGCTGATCAAAACATAACCGTCAATACTGTAAACCCGGGACCAGTAGATACGGGGTATATGACCAAGGAACTGTGGGAAAATCTGAAACCAATGTTTCCATTTGGGCGAATGGGACAACCTGAAGATCCTGCACGACTTATTGCTTGGTTATTAACTGAAGAAGCGGCGTGGATTACTGGGCAAATCATTAATACTGAAGGTGGATTTAGAAGGTAGCGTTCCCATACTTACCTATGAAGGAATGAGCAATTTTAGAGGCTGAAATAACACGTAGGCTTCATAGAAGAAGCACTTTGAATAAGGGAGATTATGAATAATGTTATTACATAAAGAATAAACGTTATAATACACCCCTCCTAATCTTTTTCAGTAAGGTGCTGATTCTTTGAATAGGAAAAAGAACATACATTCAGCCATTTTATTGTTAATTTTGCTGCTCATCGTCTTAATCGTTCATGTCATTCTACATGTGAACGTGTATATCGTGTACAGCGCAAGTTTAGGCACGATTTTTATGATTGTGCTTATTATTTTCCTCATCATTTTGCTCATTTTAAAAACGTAAGCGGTTTAATGAAGTGTTAATCAAAGCAGGATTAGCACTTCTTTTTGTTGAAAATTAATGATATGAGACAAATTCCTTTTGGGAGGAATGGAGGTATTTATGGAATTTCTATTTTGGCCATTTATGATTAGTTCCCTTATTCTATCCATTTTAGCGGTACGGTTAAAAAAGCCATCGATGCTTGTGATTTCTTCAATTTTACTATTACCAATGGCACTATATTTAGCAGCTACACCACGGTTTGAAATCTGGGGGCTCGTCTTTCCCCTTTTTTATGTGGGAGCTGCAGTATCCCTTGCCAAAAGAATAAAATGGTTATCCCTCTTGCTGATTGCACCAAACTTTATCCTAATTGGATGGATCGGTTTTTCTGTAATGAATCAATAGTATGTAAGGAGTGTCTTAATCATGAACATAAAATTAATCATTTTACAAACAGATCGAATCAATGAAATGAAGAGGTTCTATGTGGACCTTTTTGGATTTCCTTTACTAAAAGAGGATACAAAAAGTTTTCGCATTGCGGTTGGTTCAAGTGAGTTAGAATTTACCTCGGAGAACGTCAAAGGAAATCCTTATTACCACTTTGCATTTAACGTAATCCGACAGAATTCCCCTTCCTCAAGGAATGTGAAGGGAGAAGTCCAATGAGTAGGGAGGGGATGAATGTCGGTTAAGCGATAGCCTAAAGGATTATTGTTTGCACTTCTTGTTATTCAGTCGTATATTGAAATAAAGAGGTGATAAAGTGAAACTAGACACAAATAATCATTCAGTATTCAAACTGAACTACCACCTTATTATGGTTGTAAAATACCGAAGAAAAGTCATTGACGATACTATCTCAACTAGATTGAACACCATATTTGAAGATATTGGGGAAAAGTATCATATCACCGTAACAGAATGGAATCATGATATTGACCATGTTCACGTTCTCCTTACAGCTAAACCCAATACAGAACTATCTAAGTTCATCAACGCCTATAAGAGTGCCAGTTCACGAAAAATCAAAAACGAATTCCCTGAAATCAGAGAAAAGCTATGGAAAGAATACTTCTGGTCACAAAGCTATTGCCTGCTAACAGTGGGTGGTGCACCATTAGAAGTATTAAAACAGTATATTGAAACTCAAGGACAAAAGGGGGTGTAGGCAATGTTGAAAGCATACAAGTATCGTATCTATCCGAATAAAGAACAACGCATATTCTTTGCGAAAACCTTTGGATGTGTACGTTTCGTGTATAACAAAATGCTTGCTGATAGAATAAAATCTTACAACGAGTCACAAGAAAAAGCAGATAAATCTATCAAATTTCCTACACCAGCGCAATATAAAGCTGAATTCCCTTTCTTAAAAGAAGTAGATAGCCTTGCTCTAGCGAATGCCCAAATAAATTTAGATAAAGCTTATGCTAATTTCTTTCGTGATAAATCAGTGGGGTTCCCAAAATTCAAAGCTAAAAAAGACAATCATCGTAGCTACAAGACGAATAATCAAAAGGGAACTGTTTTCGTTGAAAAGGGCTATATTAAACTACCAAAATTAAAAACATTGGTACGAATCAAGCAACACAGACAATTCCAAGGTTTGATTAAGTCCGTAACCATTTCTCAAGCGCCGACAGGCAAATACTTTGCTTCTGTTTTGGTGGAAGAAAATGAACAGCTATTTCCTAAGATTGATACTAGGGTCGGTATTGATGTCGGCTTAAAAGACTTTGCGATATTATCCAATGGCAAGAAATATGAAAACCCTAAGTGGTTGCGTAAAGTTGAAAAAAGATTAGCTTTCTTGCAACGTTCTTTGTCACGTAAAAAGAAAGGTTCAAGCAATCGCAATAAGATTAGATTGCAAATTGCGAAACTTCACGAAAAAATCGCTAACCAACGGAATGATTTTCTTCACAAAATCAGTAACGAAATCACAAACGAAAACCAAGTTATTGTGATTGAGGACTTAAAAGTGAAGAATATGCAAAAGAATCATAAGTTAGCAAAAGCCATCAGCGAAGTATCCTGGTCTAAATTCAGAGAATATCTTAACTATAAAGCCGTTTGGAAAGGTCGTGATTTGATAATCGCACCTAAGAATTATGCTTCTAGTCAGCTATGTTCTTGTTGTGGGTACAAGAACATGGAAGTAAAAAATCTAAACCTTCGTGAATGGGATTGCCCAGAGTGCAACAGCCATCATGACAGGGATATAAATGCAAGTATCAACTTGCTAAAACTAGCCATGTAAATGGTATCTTCCATAGGGGTAGGGACTACCCTCATAGCTTGGTAAATATAGATAGCTAACAAAAGTATCTAGTTCCCGAGAAGCCCCTTCTTCAATCAGACCGTAAGGTCGATAAGGAGGGGTAGTTCACTATTCCATCAAACCAGTTTCAAGAAGCAAAGTTATGGGTGAAAGAGAGAGTCGAATTGAATGTCGAGGATGGAGAGGATGAAGCCTATTTTTCCTTCTTTGATGCACATGCTTTGTATTTCTATGACCCTGCTGGGAATATTGTCGAGTTTATTTCTAGAAATACTTCCGAAGAGGAAACAAAGCCATTCTCGATAGAAAATGTGATAAACATTAGTGAAACCGGTCTAACTGTAGATGATGCTGTAAGTGTTGGAAATAGGTTGATTGAGATTGGTATACATGAGCGAAACAACGAATCATTGAGCCAAACATCACTCAATTTTATGGGAGAAAAAACTAAGGGAATATTCATTATCCTTAATCAGCCAGGGAGAAGATGGATTTTCTCTGATAAGATATCTGCTGTCTATCCTATTGAAATTCTCACACATGACGATAGTAGAATTACGGTTAATTCCGATAATCTAGTAGAAATATATAAGGGTTGATTGAAGTACCTTTAAATAACTAATTATTAAGTAAATATGTAGGGAGGAGGATGGTTATGATTTACATTGCACTTTTACGGGGGATTAATGTTGGTGGAAAAAATAAAATAGATATGAAGTTGCTTAAACAATCTTTTGAACAAGTCGGAATGAATGACGTGGTGACATATATCAATACAGGTAATATTATTTTTTCAAACAAAGGAAAATCAAAAACAGAACTCTCACGTCATTTGGAGGAAGCGATACATCATGATTTTGGAATGCAAATTAAAGTAGTCGTTCGTAGTCTGGATGATGTCACAAGAATCATTAACGCAATACCCGACTCGTGGAAAAATGACAAAGATATGAAAAGTGATGTCATGTTTTTATGGGATGAAATTGATGATGAATCTGTACTAGAGAATTTGGTCATCAAGCCAAACATTGATACGGTGAAATATGTCCCTGGTGCAATTCTATGGTCCGTTGATAAGAAAAATGTAACAAAAAGCGGGATGTCCAAGATCATTGGAACTAAGATATACAAACAAATTACAGTCAGAAATGTCAACACGGCTCGTAAGATATATGAGTTGATGCAGGCTAATAATAGATTGTGATGGATACGAAGAAGAATTTTTTAGAAGATAAAGGGAAATTTAATAGCAACGTTTATTATTGTTAAGATTGAGGGATGAAATGACTTATATTTGGGAAGCAGTAGCAATCTTATTTACTGGATTTTTCTTATTTCGAATTGCTGGTAAAAAAACAATGGCTGAAATGACAAGCTTAGAAACAATAACAATTTTAGCAATGGCCTCAACAATCGGCCATGCTATTTCAGAGAATGACTTGCTTAAAACAATATTTGCTTTGTGTTCCCTAGTAGCACTGCTCTTACTTATTCAATTTTTAACAAGTAAATTTAATAGTATTGAAAAACTATTTATAGGGAAGCCAACACCGGTTATACAGGATGGAATCATAAATTCCTACAATCTAAAAAAACTCCGCATGACTGTGGAACAGCTGGAGGCAAGAATACGACAAAATGGAATTTCTTCAATCTCCGATATTAAAACTGCCTCAATTGAGATTAATGGGGAACTGGGATATGAGTTAACGAAACATGCTAAGCCAGTAACACACGGAGAATTAGAGGAAATGTTAAACCAACTGCAATCGAATATACTCCAACAGCTTACTGGTAATGAACAGACCATCCAGAATGACAAAAAAATACATGAGTAGCGTTTTTTTGTTATTTTCGTGACATCATATCCGCCTGAAATAAGTTAACACTTTAAACGTAGTGAAAAAAACACTTGACTATAGGAAAAAATTTTTGGTAAAGTTACAAACAGACCGGTTGGTATGGTGGGGGTGTACTACGGGGATGGATACAAAAACGCGAATTATCGAAATCGCGACAAAGCTTTTCCAACAAAAAGGATATATAGGTGTAGGCTTAAGTGAAATTTTAAAAGCATGCAATATTTCAAAAGGGTCTTTATATCATCACTTTCCAAATGGAAAAGAAGAATTACTAATTGCTTGTCTGGAATCCTTGAATGATGTGATCACACAGGATATTGAAAACATTTTTAATCAGTACCCGACTACAAAAGAAGCTATAAATGCGATGATCGATCAATTAATCGTTCATTTTGAAACGGAAGGAACGATTGCTGGATATACGTTTAGCAGCATCGTTAGTGAAATGGCTTCACTCAGCGAACCAGTCCGTCATGCATGTTCACTTTTATATGCAAAAATGCAGAGTATTTATACAAACAAGTTAGTAGAAGATGGTTTTTCGACAGAAGCAGCTGAATCACTTGCTCTTACCATGGTAGCAACGGTTGAGGGTGGAATGATGCTTTGTTTAACACAAAAATCAAGCTTCCCACTCAAAACAATTTCTCTAGTAGTACCAAATTTATTACAGGAGTTTCAAAACTAAATAATATGGTTTTTGAAAAAACGGCTAATTCCTATTTTTCATGAGCAAAGCTCATAAGAAGTGGGGATTGGCCTTTATTATGCAAAAAAATAGACCGAAAGCGGTCAATCAAAGAAAAAGGAGATTGTTATGAACACACAATTACAAGTCAAAAGTCCAAAAATAATGGCATTTATTTTAATGTTCGGTACTTTTATAGGATTATTTGGTGAAACAGCATTAAACATGGCATTAACAAATATTATGGGTGAATTTTCGGTTAAACCCGCTATTGCCCAATGGTTAACAACAGGATATTTATTAGTATTAGCAATATTAGTCCCAATTTCTGCACTGTTGATGAAATGGTTCACTACGAGACAATTAGTGATCGGTGGATTAGTTATTTCACTATTTGGAGCAGTATTCGCTGCTCTATCTCCCAATTTTGCAATACTATTAGTAGGCCGTATTGTGCAGGCAATCGGAACGGGTGTTTTAATACCAGTTATGACGAGTGTTCTATTAATTATTTTCCCTGTTCATAAACGTGGAGTTGTAATGGGGATCATGGGACTTGTTATTACATTAGGCCCTGCATTGGGTCCAACACTTTCGGGGGTCATTATTAGTACGTTAGGCTGGCCATATATTTTCTGGATTAGCTCTATTTTATATGTATTATTAACGCTTATTGCTGTAGTTAAAATTGAAAATGTTTCAGAAATTACGAAACCGAAAATCGATTATTCATCGGTTGTTTTATCAACATTCGGTTTTGGAGGTTTAATCTACGCATTAGCAACGATGGCCGAAGCAGCTATCTCATCACCTAAAGTTTGGGCACCTTTACTAGTGGGAATAATCGCACTTGTATTATTTGGGGTTCGTCAAATGAAAATGGCGCAGCCTATGGTGAACTTACGTGTATTTAAGTTCCCGATGTTTACTTTGGGGACTGCAATGATGTTCCTCGGCATTCTAATGATTTTATCAGCGGGCATTCTATTGCCCATGTATCTAAAGGATGCTTTATTATATAGTGCAGCGGTGGCTGGTTTATTATTACTTCCTGGTAATGCAGTCAATGTGGTTATGTCACCCATAGTTGGTACTTTATTTGACAAATTCGGGCCACGTATTTTTGTTATTATTGGTTCTATTGTTATTCTAATTGCAAATTTCATGTTTGCATCTGTAATAACGGCTACAACACCTGGTTGGCAAATCATTGTAGCATTTATGTTGTTCTTCTTTGGAATAACGATGGTCATGATGCCATCACAAACTAACGCACTAAACCAGTTGCCACGCGAATTATACGCAGATGGTTCAGCTGCCATGAATACGTTAAATCAAGTAGCGGGGGCAGCGGGTACGGCAATTGCCATTACATTATTTACAGCTGGTCAAAACAGTTACGTTGCTGACTTTTCAGGCGCAACAGAGCCAGAAACTTTAGCGGCCGGTGTAAGATATGCATTTTATTTTGTTACTGGAATTTCAGTTGTAACATTCATTTTATCTTTATTTGTAAAAAAGGGATCCAGCGTAAAGGAAAAAGCAGCATCACCAGTAAAAGCAACAGAACCTGTTCGAAACTAACAGATTATAGAAAAGCTGTTAAGCGTTTAGAAGGAGATAATGGCAAATGGGAAATCAGTATAGAAACATTCTAGTAGCTGTAGACGGCTCCAAAGAAGCGGAGTACGCATTCCGCAAATCAATCGATCTTGCAAAAAGTAATAAGGGTTCAAAACTAACCATTGTAAATGTAATCAATACTAATTCATACAAAGGTTTCGATCGTTCTATGCTTGATCGTGCCCAGCAGCTCGCTGAAGAGTTAGTTAATGATTATAAAGCAGAAGCAAAGTCAAAAGGTCTCTCAGATGTGACGGCAGTCATTGAATATGGCTCCCCAAAAACAATGATTACGAATGAAGTTGCAGACTTTATCGATGCGGATCTGATTGTTTGTGGTGCTACAGGGCTGAATGCAGTTGAACGTTTTATTACCGGATCTGTTTCTGGCGCTATCGTACGTTCGGCGAAATGTGATGTTTTAGTAACACGAGAACCAGAACAATTGTAGAATCAACTTTACTACTCAGGAAACCATTCGTAAAATCAAACTTTTGCGAATGGTTTTCTTTTTATGAGATAATTTTAGTCGTTAAATTATGAATAACGTCCCCTCTGCTAATAACTCCTATGACCCGTCCAGCCCCATTGACTACAGGTAGCTTTTTGAAACGATGTTTTGATAATAGTCGCATGGTTCTTTCAAAATCTTCATCAGGTGAGACAAAGATGATATTTCTCTTCGTCATTATTTCTTTTACAGGTGTAGCCAACTTTTCTCGCAATACATCTTCCAATTCCCCATCCTCTATTATATAAACCATCCCAGCAACCCCAATAGGTTTTGGAGTTAGGTAGCGTAATACATCACCATCTGAGACCATCCCAACTAGATGTCCTTGATCATCTACAACTGGTACACCGCCAATTCGATTTGTTTTAAGAATTAGTAACAATTCTTTGACAGTATTGGAAGGTTTGACGGTAAATACTTTAGTAATCATGAAATCTCTTACCTTCATTGTCGATCGCTCCTTTTATTTTGTAACCGCATTCAAAGTTGATATATTCATATTCTAGCACAAACGATAAGAAGCTTGTCATTTAGGAATTTGACAAAATATCGAAAAGAGGTTTTGGATAGTATTGTAGATTGATTTACATCTAAAGCCCTGTTACCATAAAAATGGGGATTTTCCTAAACCAGGACAAGGGAGTCATTTTCTATGATTATTCAATTCATTCGTTATAGATAAGATGGGTATAGACGAGTATCAGACCCCACTCATTTTTTTTGAACAGAAGGTGAGGGTTTATTTGTCTATGCCTTTTTCATTTTCTAAAAACGAATGAATGAGGTGGCTTTTGTGTTACAAAAGAATAAAAGAATACTAAGTGCAAATTATGTAAAAGAGTTTGAAGCGATGTTTGCTTGTCCTATTTGCCATTCGACCATGAAGGTTATGGAGTCTAAAAGCTTTATCTGCTCCAATCACCATACGTTTGATTTTACGAAACAAGGATATGTCAATTTTATGACTCGTCCGGTAAATGGAAAGTACAACAAGGAACTCTTTGAAGCGAGACGAAATCTTATAGTTGATGAAGGTTTTTTCGAGCCTTTAAATCATGAAATTGCAGACATTATCAATGCATATTCAGGAAATACAATTTCTATTCTTGACATGGGATGCGGTGAAGGCTCGCACCTGAATAATATTAGTATGATCGTAAATAAAGATGTTGTTGGAGTAGGAATCGATATTTCTAAGGAAGGTATTAAATCAACTTCTAAAAATTATAACGATAAGATTTGGGCGATGGCAGACCTTGCAAACACACCGTTCCAGGATGTAACATTTGATGTCATTCTCAATATTTTGTCTCCATCAAATTATACTGAATGTAATAGACTACTGAAGACAAATGGAGTTGTCATTAAAGTTGTTCCTTCAAGTGGTTATTTGAAAGAATTACGGGAACGAATCTTTGCCAACCGTTCCTATTCGAATATGAATACGATAAAAAGATTTCAAGAGAACTTTCGATTTGTTGATCAAAAAAGGTTAACATATACCAAAATACTTGATAAACCTGCAATTGAATGGTTAATTCAGATGACACCAATGACATGGTCAAAAAAAGAGAAAGTGATAACTTTTTTAAATAAGGAATCAGTTCAAATTACAATTGATTTTGACATTTTAATTGGTAAAAACAATCTGTAACTTTTTAATAAGAGCCTACTATTCAGTGGGAAAAATCCAACAAATGCAGTGGAGGTTTTAACCCCACTGCATTTGTTTTTAAATTAAAAATAGAAACCTATTTCCTCTCCAACTCACCCATATCCACTTCAAACTCCGCATGGTCTCCAAGCGCATGTGGGACTTGCATACTTATAACGACTGTATGATTAAAAATGTAAGAAAAGACTCCATATGGATTTTCGTTTGGGTCTGGGTGATCTGCCTTAGTAAATGCCGCGATGAGATCTTGGTTATTATACGTTTTTAAGTATTCGATGATAGCAGTTTGTTTTTCTTTATTTGGCTCATGTGGATTCTCCCAATCCATATACTTTGCATTTTTTAAGGCTTCAATAAACGTTTCATCAATTACAAATAAATTGGATAACCTGATTTTTTCACCTTTTTTAAAATTAATATTGGTAGTGAATAGAAGATGAGTTGGATACATACCACCATTATAAGTACCGGTATATTGAACAGTGAAAGTATCTGACTCTGGTAGTATGACCTCGAAATCCATTTTGAGTGGAGCATTACTATCCTGATATTGGCTCAGAAAAAGAATGGCATCATCTTTAATGAGAGTATTGATACGTTGTTCCAGATCTTTATTTTGCATGTTTGTAAGCTGAGGATAGTGAATTGTTACCTGTCCGTTTTCATAAGTTGCTGTATCAACCTCAAAAGGCTCTGCGTTTTTGTCACTCTCTTGTTGTTGTGATGGTGTAGTTTGTTGGTTTCCACAACTCGTTAACATAATAGAAAAGCCAAACACAATTAATAGTAGAAATCGCAATCACGTCCCTCCTTATATATTCAATGATTAGTTCATTTTACATAGTTAATGTCAATAGTATGACAATCTTGACTGGAAATGAATATCAGTTGACCAAATAATGCATGGTTGTTATCATTTAATTATTGTTTAGTGAACTTTGTTTTCTATTAGGAAACTTATTTCATCATACGATTACTATAGAAGGTGAAAACATGAATCTACAGACAGATGTTTGTATTGTCGGCGGAGGTCCTGCAGGTGCTTTGCTTGGCTATTTATTAGCTGAAAAAGGGATATCCACCATTGTTGTTGAGCGCACTTCAGGAAATGAACGTGAATTTAGAGGTGAGCATATTAACGCAGAAACCGAGGCCATTTTAAAAGAACATCAACTTTTTGATAAAATAGAGGCATTAGGATTATTAAAAATGAAAAAGGTTGAGTATTTATATGGAAGTAACATTGTTAAATCAATTACCCCAACAGATGAGGATCATATTGGAATCCATATTCCACAGCCACATTTTTTAACTGCAGTTTCTAAAGAAGCAGCGCAGTTTCCTAATTATCAACTGCTTTTAAACACTAGTGTTAATGAGTTAGTTCAGGACGAAAAAGGAAACTATACAGGTGTAAAAGCAAAACAGAATGGACAAGAAATTAATATCTCAAGCTCAATCGTAGTGGGCACGGATGGTCGTTATTCAACTGTTCGAAAACTTGCGGGCATTGTCGCTTCAGAGGAAACACATGGTTATGATGTGCTTTGGGCTAAAATCCCTGCACCTGCTGGTTGGGTGCCTTCAACCAAAATGGTTCTTGTCAATGGTCATCAACTTGCATTGTTCACTCAAACAGGTGGCTTGATTCAAATCGGCTGGAACATTGAAGAAGGCACATTTAATACGTTGCGTAAGCAACCGCTGGAGCCATTTTTAGAACCACTTTTAATAAGTTTTCCAGAATTAGAACCAATCGTTCGTGAGCATATCCAATCCTGGAAAAACTTTGTTTGTTTAAAAGTGTTCAGTTCTAAAGCAGATACGTGGGTGAAAGATGGTCTTGTCATCCTAGGTGATGCAGCTCATACGATGACACCAACGGCTGCGATTGGAATTAACTGTGCAATTAAAGATGCACATGTTTTAGCCCCTATCCTCGAGCAAGCTTTAATCGATCGAGATTTTAGCGAATCAAGATTAAAAGAATTCGAAGTCGCAAGACGAACTGAAATCGAGCAGCAACAAGAAATGCAATTCGAAAAAGAAGAATCATTCCAAACCAATTTCTTAGAAGTGGTTGGACATTGAAAATGACGTGTGAATGGGCACACGTCATTTTCCTTTTTGACAAAACACCTACCTTATCGGTTGTGGGAACAGGCTAAGCACCCAGGCCGATGAATAAACGGAGAAACTCCGTCTTTTAAGTAAAAATCACTGAAATTAGCCTTAATAGACGGAGAGATTCCGCTTATGAGTCTAAAAATATGCAAAAGAAGAGCTTTTGCTTTGGATAACCGGAAATCCTCCTCCTATATAGCCCAATCCGAACCCCAATCGGAATTTAAGCGGAAAACCTCCGTTTATTTATTTTCAGTAGCTCCTCGCTAATGGCAAGACAACTCACTAATCATTTGGCTAAGTTTAATGATAATTATAATGCCGAAACAACTGTTATTTCTTCATCTAAAAAGTATGACATTTTTAGAAAAATGAAACTTTTCCTAATTATTATCCGTAAATAATATTACGAGATAACATGCATAGGGAGGGGAAGAAAAGTGTTAGAAAAAATTGATAAGACATATTGGGTAGCTGTCTCTTATACACATCT
>NZ_SLUB01000041.1 GCF_004799755.1 Bacillus timonensis
AGATGTGTATAAGAGACAGATTATATATAGATCATTTAAAAGGGGGGTATGAAAAAGCTTATCTTTTCCATGTCTTTATAATACCCACTAAATATGAACAAACTATGAATAAAGAATTAAGTTTCTATTAAATCAGATGTCCTAAAATTCTTTTAATAGAAGAGAGAGAATCTCCCTCTCTTATTTTCACGCATACGCCTTATTCTCTTCTTCCTTCTTAAAGAAGCTCTTCATCGCATGGAATACGTCTGCTTTTTGTTTTAAAATATAATACTTAAAGCGCTCATCCTCAATATTCTTATAAGCTGACATGAGGGTCGAATGACGATTATACTGGTTGACTTCACCGTAGCCGAACATATTGGAAACTTTCATTAACTCGCTCACTAATTTTACACATCTTGCATTATCAGATGTTAAATTATCTCCATCTGAGAAATGGAAGGGATAAATATTGTAACGTGTTTGTGGGTATTTATCATCGATGATTTCTAATGCCTTGCGATAAACAGACGAACAAATGGTGCCCCCACTTTCACCTTTCGAGAAAAAGTCCTCCTCGGATACAATCTTTGCTTCTGTATGGTGTGCAATGAATTCAATTTCGACTGTTTCATATTTTGTCCGTAGGAATCGAGTCATCCAGAAGAAGAAGCTCCTTGCCATATACTTCTCCCAAATCCCCATCGAACCGCTTGTATCCATCATCGCAAGCACAACAGCCTTTGAATCAGGTTTTACAACTTCATTCCATGTTTTAAATTTCAAATCCTCACGATAGATTGGATGAAAGCTCGGTTTTCCTGCCATCGCATTTCGTTTATAAGCTGACATCATCGTCCGCTTCTTATCAATATTCCCCATTAAACCTGTACGACGGATATCATTAAATTCAATATTCTCTACAATGTTTTGATCCTGTTCTTTCCGTTTCAGATTTGGAAGCTCCAACTCTTTAAACAAGGCTTCCTCAAGCTCCATGAGAGAAACTTCAGCTTCATAATAGTCCTCACCCGCTTGATCGCCTGCACCTTGCCCTTTTCCAGGACCTGCCTGACCCCCGCTTTGTCCTGAACCATCCCTTGCAATGACATCACCTATCTGGCTATCTCCATCGCCTTGGCCAACGTGTTTGTTTTTGTCATAGTTATAACGGATTTTATATTCGTCCAATGATCGAATTGGAATTTTAACAACATCTTTTCCGTTTGACATAATGATACTTTCTTCCGTTATCAAATCAGGCAAATTATTCTTTATGGCATCCTGAACCTTTTCCTGGTGTCTAGTTTGGTCATCATGGCCTTTGCGATGGAGGGACCAATCTTCTTGGGAAATGACAAAATTCTTTGAATTACCATTCGACATAAACTTTCCCCTCCTAAATTTTTTTGAAAACCATTCACATTTTTATAAGGACTCTCATACATTATCTTGACGGTTTGCGAAAGAATTTCGTTAAACGAAAAAAGGGTAAGATAAGCAACTTGTTTGAAAATAAAAAAGAGACTAACTTCTACCGCTCGTGAAGCAAAAACGAGCAATAGTAGATTACTCTATACTATGCAAAAATATCGTATTATTGACAAAAGATTTCGCAAATTAGGCATTATGTCTTAAAAATAGACAAGTTCCCACCATTTATGTCATTTTGAGAGTTTTTTAATGGACAAGCAAGGTCACGAAGGTCCTATTGAAAAACAAGGGATTAGACCATCCGATTGGTCTAACCCCTTTAATTTGTCATCGATTCAGTAAGCTGCCAACATAACGAAGTAATTCATTGGCTGATGTTGAATTATAGCCATATTCATCAATCAATCTTGCAACAACCTCGTTTACCTTCTTAAGCTGTTGTTCATCCGGTGTTTTTGTAGATGTTGTGATTTTGACGACGTCTTTCAGATCAGCAAATAATTTCTTTTGAATCGCCTCACGCAGACGTTCGTGTGAATTATAATCAAATCTTCTACCTTTTCGTGCATATGCTGAAATGCGGATGAGAATCTCCTCTCTGAATGCCTTCTTAGCATTTTCTGAGATTCCGATTTGTTCTTCAATCGAACGCATTAGCTTTTCATCCGGATTCATCTCTTCACCAGTCAATGGATCACGAAGCTTGTTTTTATTACAGTATGCTTCAACATTATCTAAATAGTTATCCATTAATGTCTTAGCAGACTCTTCATACGAATAAACAAACGCCTTTTGAACTTCTTTTTTCGCTATGTCATCATACTCACGTCTAGCTATTGAGATGAAGTTTAAATAACGCTCACGGTCTTCATTCGAAATCGATGGATGATGCTCGAGGCCATCCTTTAAAGAACGTAATACATCTAAAGCATTGATTGATGGATTTTCCTTGCGAATTATGGTCGAGGAAATCCGGTTGATCACATAACGTGGGTCAATTCCACTCATGCCCTCATCCTGATATTCTTTTCGAAGCTCCTCCACATCAACTGCATTAAAGCCTTCCACACTTTCTCCATCATACAATCTCATCTTTTTAATAATATCGACATCGCCCTTTTTAGGCGCTTTTAATCTTGTTAAAATCGTAAACATTGCCGCCACTCTAAACGTATGTGGTGCAATATGCACATCGCGAACATCACTTTCTTTAATCATTTTTTCATAGATACGCTCTTCCTCAGAAACTCGAAGATTATAAGGAACAGGCATTACAATAATACGTGAATGTAATGCTTCATTTTTCTTATTTGATATAAATGAACGATACTCTGTTTCGTTCGTGTGAGCAACAATGAGCTCATCGGCACTGATTAAAGCAAACCTTCCTGCTTTAAAATTCCCCTCCTGAGTTAAGGAAAGTAAGTGCCAAAGGAATTTTTCATCACACTTTAACATCTCCTGGAATTCCATCATTCCACGGTTTGCTTTGTTTAATTCCCCATCGAAACGATAGGCACGCGGGTCTGATTCTGAGCCAAATTCAGCAATCGTTGAAAAATCAATACTACCAGTTAAATCAGCAATGTCCTGGGATTTTGGATCAGATGGGCTAAATGTTCCGATTCCGACACGTCTATCCTCCGAGAAAAATATCCGCTCAACTCGCACATCCTCAATCCGTCCACCATATTCTTCCTGCAATCTCATCATATTTAAAGGCGACAAATTACCTTCAATTCGAATGCCATACTCATCAAAAAAATCTTCTCTTAGATGATGAGGAATAAGGTGCAGCGGATCTTCATGCATTGGACAGCCTTTAATTGCATAAACCGCGCCGCGTTCCGTATGTGAGTACGATTCTAATCCTCGTTTTAACATGGAAACGAGCGTTGATTTACCACCACTAACAGGACCCATTAATAATAAAATACGCTTTCGGACATCGAGTCGTTTGGCAGCAGGATGAAAATATTCTTCTACTAATCGCTCAAGGGCCTCTTCAAGACCAAACAATTGATGATCGAAAAATTTATACTTGCGCTTTCCATCTACCTCTTCGACACCTGCATCTTTGATCATATTATAAACTCTTGAATGAGCAGACTGAGCAACCCACGGCTTTTCCTTTAAGATCTCCAAATATTCAGCGAAGGTACCTTCCCACTTTAAACGTTGTTCTTCTTCACGAAACCTCTCTATTTTCTTTAGAATATCCATTAAGGGGCCTCCTCCATCTTTGATGTCTCTTGCACGGTTTATTAAAATGTATGCGAGGATGTCCTTTAACATGCTTTAATCTTACAAAATTCAACATGTCCTATTCAGAATAGGAAAAAAATCAACTTACACTTTCCCGAGTGGACAAATCGTAATTTTTTTGAGTAAATAAGGGCATACAATGTTAAAGGATTCCTTTTAATGTATGTGCCTAGTGATGAAAGGTGCGAAAATGTTTACAATTTGTCCATAGATAACATTCACACAAAAATAAAATTGGGTTATAATACACGTAGATGTGTTTTTAGGAAATAAACTTGAAGGTTCAGTAATTTTTGAACTTCATACATAAAGGAGGAAAATGCACATGAAATTAGCCTTAATTTTAGGTGTATGTATTACCTTTTTAGCTGCTATCTTTACATCTGGCTATCAAGATAAGCCAACTGTAAACAAAAAATAAGAACGAAAAGCGGAAGTGCCTTGAAAGATGATCATCGACTAACTACTGCCACGTCCTGTGGCAAACGTCGATGTCAGCACTTCCTGTGCAAGTCCGACAAGCATAAGAAAAGCCGGCGAGAAGGATGCCTTTTATTCTTCTTGACGGATTGGCTTATGACCTCGAGGGGCTAGGCACTGGAGCTAGACAAGAACAAAAATGACCCCTGCCAATGGAATGGTAGAGGTCATTTTTATTTTACGTAAGGCCAGGGTAATTTTGTTGTCTTAACACTTCGTATATGACGATTGCTGCGGTATTGGATAGGTTTAGGGAGCCGATTTTTTCTGTCATTGGAAGTCGCAAAGTTCGGTCCAAGTTGTTTTGGATAAGATCCTGAGGTAGCCCAGTAGTCTCCCTTCCAAATATAAGGAAATAGTCTTTTTGTAAATCACGATAATCTATGGATGAATGTTCGTGTTTCCCGAACTTCGTAATAAAGTAAAACTCACCATCCCGATATGTTGAAAAAAGCTCCTCTAATGAATGATAAGAATGAATCTTGACAAACTCCCAATAATCTAATCCCGCACGCTTAAGCCTTTTGTCATCTGTTGAAAAGCCAAGTGGCCGAATTAAATGCAAGGTTGTATCTGTTGCTGCACAAGTCCGGGCGATATTTCCCGTATTTGCAGGCAATTCCGGCTGGTATAATACGACATGAAGTCCCACTTTCTTTCACCTCAAAAGTTATTATACCAAAAAGGAAAAGTTAGTTATTAATGATATGAAAAAACTTGTATTTTATATTTGGAGTATACGCTGTTGAATCGTAGTATGACCAATACCTCATCCGGCTATTTTGCGTCTGGGCATTAACCAATGGATAGCCTTCATAATCCTTTGCTACAACAATCGTATTATGATTAAATCTCCCATCCCCCTCAAAGTCATAGCAGATGATGTCCCCCAATAGTAGTTTCTTTGGGGAGGATACTTCTTTTGCTTGAAGACCTCTTCTAGATCCAGTTAAATACCATCTCAATGAATTTGCGACAGTCCAGCTATAGCTCCAATTATTATTTTGCATCCACCAGCCTTTACTGCGATTTGGATACCCATACATTGGTGCTCCACCAGCGTGGAGACATTGCGAAATAAAATTTGTACAATTGTCTGTGAACTTTTTATATTTGGGGTTGTAGTCATTCCACCACCGCTCTGCGTATTGGACTGCAGCAAGTCGGTTATATTTAAAATCTCTGGTTTCTTCCTCTAATATTTCCCGATCCATCGTTTCATAATGTGTCTCTATTTTTTTGGGGACCTCACAATCGCTTATTAATTGATTAGCGGAAAAAATGGCTTTTCTTTCTTCACACTGCTCCTCAATGTACAGATTTTTATTTTGCCGAATTAAATATTGGTAATGCACGTGATAATCGAGGTGTATTTTTCCATTCAATTCGTTTTTGCCGATGATTTGCGCATTTGTTTTACATTTTACGATTTCCGCTGAACGTTTTCCGAGCAACTCTTTTTTCCGCTGAATCAATTTAAGGTCCGTTTCCGATAAATTTACAGAAGATGTACTTCGTGTATTTCCAACGAATAATTGAGCTTTTTCCTCAATTAGCTTTGCTAATGTCGACTTCATCAACCAACCCCACCTTCAAGCTGTGATATTACACAATATGAGTGAATATGGGTTTTAAGTAGAGATATTTAACACGTGTCCTCAAAAGCCCACAAAAAAAAGGACGCTCCATCGCATCCTTTTTATTTCCCCAACATATTCAATCCTTTTTCGATTTCATCAAGGACCTGCTCGTCCTTTTCTTTTAAACTGGCTTCTTTTAAAATATCAATCGCACTCTCGTCGCCAATTTTTCCAAGCGCCCATGCAGCCGTTCCCCGTAGAACGGGTCTTGGATCCTCTTTTAACACTTGCTTCAACTCAGGTATCGCACTGCGATCCTTAAAATGGGCAAGAGCAATAATTGCGTTTCGCTGAATGGGCTTCTTGCCTCTCCAAGAGCCAGATAGCGCTCCATACGTTTCTTTAAAATCCCGATTGCTAATCGATAATATCGGCTTTAACAACGGCTTCACAACCTCTGGATGTGGCTCCATTTCTTCATGGAAATGAAAGTCGATTCCTTTATTTTTCGGACAAGCTGTCTGACAAGAATCACAACCATACAGTCTGTTCCCAATTTTCGTTCTGAATTCGTCTGGTAAAAAGTCCTTTGTTTGCGTTAAAAAGCTGACACATCGTTGTGCATTTAATTGCCCCCCTTGAACTAATGCACCTGTTGGACATGCATCAAGACAAGCTCGGCAAGAACCACATTGGTCCTCAATCGGCGTATCGGGTGCAAATGGGATATTCGTGATCATTTCTCCTAAATACACATATGAACCGAACTCAGGTGTAATAATTGCACAGTTTTTTCCGCTCCAACCAATACCAGCACGTTCTGCTACCGCGCGATCAGATAATTCACCGGTATCTACCATTGATTGAAGTTTCGCATCGGGCAATTTTTCTAAAATAAACGACTCTAGCTTTTGGAGCCGATCCCGCAAAATATGGTGGTAATCCTCTCCCCAAGAGGCACGTGCAAACATCCCTCGCCGCTCGCTTCGTGTACTTCTCGGTGCATCCTTGAGCTTTGCCGGGTAGGCCAACGCGATTGCAATAATTGATTTTGCACCAGGCAAGAGGAGCTCAGGATTTGTTCTTTTTTCAATATCCTTTGGCTCAAATCCAGACTGGTAGCCTAACTCCTGTTGCCGTAACAGTCGTGATTTTAACTCGTCAAATGGAGAAGCACTTGCAAAACCAATTTTATCGATTCCAATCGTTTTACTATAGTCGATTAACTCTTGCTGAAACTTTACAATATCCACGTCTCAAAACCTCCTTCCTTTATATTTGTAAGCCGAACTATTTATTGATGCGCTAGGAATTATGGTACACTATTTACAATAATTTTTGGAGGGAAAAATGATGGAAATTCGAATTTCACCACAATTAAAGGAACTTGTCCCTGATTTCAAGGTAGGCATTATTCAATACGATCATATCGAAGTGGGTGATTCTCCACAAATGATACGTGGTAGATTACAAACTTTCCAGGAATCGCTTTTTTTCGATTTAGAGGACAAACCTGTGTCTGATGTAGAAGGGATCACTGAATGGAGAGACATTTTTAAAAAGGTAGGAACAGACCCAAATCGCTACCGTCCATCCGTGGAAGCCATCTATCGTCGGATCAAAAAGCAAAATTTCTTACATTCCATTCATTCCGCGGCGGACCTTAATAATTTCTTTTCGATTCAATATGAGATTCCAATTGGGATCTATGACGCTGATACAATCAACGGTGATATTGAAATTCGAGTTGGTCAACAAGAAGATGAATATATGGGGATAAACGGAAGAGTTATTGCGATGAAAGATAAGATATTATCCAGTGATGATACAGGAGCGTTTGGAAGCCCATATGTCGATTCCGAAAGAACAGCCGTGACAGTCGAAACGAAAAAGGCCATTCAGATTGTCTATTTGAAGCCTTCTTTACAAAAAGACAGTTGTGAGAAATTAATTACGTCACTTGGAGCAATGTATACGCAGGTTCATGGTGGGTCCGTACAGTCTTTTATCGTGGAGTAAAAGGCTGTAAAAAAGGAAAAAACGCAACACTTCGTTTATCTAAGAAACGAAACACTGCGTTATATATGTATGGAGCGGGTGATGAGAATCGAACTCACGACATCAGCTTGGAAGGCTGAGGTTTTACCATTAAACTACACCCGCATATAAATATTAAGTTAATAAAGATTAAATTACGCTTATAGACCTTACATGCCTCTTCCTCTGCCAGTTAAATCAAGAAGTAAATGTGTCGAGGCAACTTGCAGCAAATTCATTGAAGCTTTGCTCGTGGCTGAGGTTTTACCATTAAACTACACCCGCACATTATATTTTACTAAGTTCAAGAATAATTATGTTAATATTATAACAAGTTTGTAAATGTAATGCAAGAGCTTTTGTAACTTTTTGTCGATAATTATTTCATCTGACTACTTGAGTTATTATACACACTTTCACACTATATTGCAATAGGGATTTTTAAAAATATTACCAAGTTGTTTATAGGGTTAATAAACCTCTTTGTTTTTCTAATATAATAATCGTTTTTGAGGACTGCCTACTGATAACAGGCAGTCCTTTATACTCTTCATAAAAATTATTTTGACTTTATTCGTTTAAAGGAGTAGATTCTATATATGTATATTCAAATAATCAGATATTCTATTATTTAGAAGGAAGGATAAAAATGCTACAAAAGTGGGCTTTTTCAGGGAGATTTAAAGGGTATTCGGTTCAATCTTTTCAAAAGGATCTTATTTCTGGCGTCGTTGTTGGAATTATTGCGATTCCTCTGGGGATGGCATTTGCGATTGCTTCAGGCGTCAAGCCTGAATATGGGATCTACACGACCATCATCGCGGGTATTCTTATTTCACTCTTTGGAGGCTCTAAGTATCAAATCGGGGGCCCGACTGGTGCCTTTATTCCGATTTTGTTCGGAATTGTCGCAACCTATGGATTTGAAAATCTATTAATTGCGGGCTTTATGGCGGGGATTATTCTATTTTTAATGGGAGTTTTCAAGCTGGGCTCTTTAATTAAATTTATTCCACGTCCAGTTACAATTGGTTTTACATCTGGTATTGCGATTATTATCTTTGTCGGGCAAGTACCCAATTTTCTAGGACTCGATCAAATTGAGAAGCATGAATTGTTTTTAGATAATATGAGAGAGATTGTTATGCATATTAGCGAAATTAATATTTATAGTCTATTAACTGCTTCCATTTGTTTAGTAGTACTCCTGTTAACACCTAAGTTCTTCCCAAAAGTACCTGGTTCATTAATTGCCTTACTGATTTCAACTGGTATTGCGACTATTTTTTATCCAACTCAGGTAGCGACAATTGGGTCAACGTTTGGTGACATTCCTAGTAAACTACCAAGCTTCCAATTTCCTGACATCACATTGGAGCGAATTAAACAGCTGATTCAACCAGCATTTGTGATCGCGATGTTAGGTGCAATTGAGTCGCTTCTTTCAGCTGTTGTCGCTGACGGAATGACGAACAGCAAGCACAATTCGAATCGGGAATTAGTCGGCCAAGGTCTTGCGAATATGGTAACCCCTTTGTTTGGTGGAATTCCTGCAACTGGGGCGATTGCAAGAACGGCAACCAATATTAAAACGGGTGCTGTTTCACCTTTTTCTGGAGTAATACACGGGGTCGTTGTTCTGCTTGTCTTACTTTTATTTGCTCCATATGCGTCAAAAATTCCGTTAGCAAGTATGGCACCGATTATTATGCTTGTTGCTTGGAACATGAGTGAGCGTCGCGTGTTTTATCATGTTTTGAAAACAAAAACAGAAGACTCACTTGTGTTGGTTGTCACCTTTTTATTAACCGTCTTTATGAATTTAACCGTTGCGGTTGAAGTTGGGCTTATTTTAGCAGTAGTTCTTTTTACTAAGCGAATGAGTGATATAATAGTGACAGAAAAAGCGTTACCTAATCCTGAAACAAAGCATGAAAAAATGGATACACAGATTGTGACAGATTCACATGATTGTCCACAAATTAGTATTTATAACGTAGAAGGACCTTTGTTCTTTGGTGCTGCCCAGGCTTTTGAACAACAAATTATGAAATCAATCAATTACAAACCAAAGGTTTTACTTTTGCGGTTAGGCAGAGTTCCATTTATGGATACAACAGGAGAAGCACGTCTAGCTAGTATTTTTAAGGATTTTTCAAAGCATGGAATTATGTTAATATCGGGAATTAAACCACAGCCTAAAAGTGTTCTCCAAAAAACGGGTTTATATGAGTTAATCGGGGAGGAAAACTTTTTTGAGCATACTGGGGATGCCATTGATTATGCAATAAGCCAGATTAATCAACATAAATGTTTGGGCTGTAGACATTTTGCATTTAAAGAGTGTCAGGCTCTTTCAGGAGTCGAAAAAAATGTAGTCAAAAAGAGAAGTGTTTCGATAAGTTAGTGTAGAAGGTGAGGTAAGGTAGTGAATTTAGAAATGCAGCAATTTAAGGCTGATTTTTTTAAAGCTCTCGCACATCCTTTACGGATTCGGATTTTAGAGCTTTTAGCTGAGGGCGATAAAAATGTGAATGAAATTCAAACCCTGATTGGCAGTGAAGGGTCAGCCGTGTCCCAGCAGTTAACTGTACTACGTGCTAAAAATATTGTATATGGAACAAAGGATGGTAATCGGGTTATCTACTCTCTCAGAGATCCTATGATTGTTGAGCTTCTTTCAGTGGCAAAGCAAATTTTTAACAACCATCTTGTTGATACGATTTCCCTTCTTGATAAAATTGGGGACGAAAATAATTAATAGAACACGGCTAAAACGGTGTAACCATTTTAGCCTAGCACTAATTCCATAATAAAAAGGATAGTTCCCATTGAACTATCCTTTATTATTCTGGTAAAAATTCTACGCCAAAATTATTTAAAATGAATCTTTTTTCTTCGGCTTTGCTCATGATGCCATACGCTGCTCCAACAGTCCCGTTTTGATAATCCCAAAAATAATTATGGTCTTTATCGGCTTGGCTGAAATCTCCATTTTTCCAGCGTTCCAAAATGGCCAAAAGATCTTCCTTTCTATCAAAATCACTTTTTGAAACGACCTCATAAATTTCATTGATGGTTTCTGGAATCATTGGTTTTGCACCCCATTTTTTGTCGGCCTTTACCTTTTGATGGGTCATATGATGCATCACCTCAATGACCTCACTCTCTTCAGGTGATTGACTTAACTTCAAGTCATATGTGACCCCACCTATTTTCTTCGTTTGCTCCTTAAATTCATCCACTTTATTAGAAGCTTGCTTTGATGAAGAGACACTTTTTTGGCCACCATCACTGTCGAGCGTTTTATATACACTAAACACAAGTCCAACTGTGGCACCTATTAGAATCACAAAAACACTAATCCAGATCCATTTTTTCATAACTTCCTCCCTACCCAATTCCCTATATTCTTACTTTTTAGTATGATGTATCCATATTTTATCCTAGCATAAAATATAACTTTATATGGCCTCTTTCGTTTTAGATAAGTATTAAACGAACAAAAATAGGCAAAAATACCTATAAATAAAACGGAGGTATATTTGATTGAGTCTTGGCGCGTGGGCTTATCTCATTTTAGCGATTGTAGGTCTAATCGTTTTATGTTATTCGTATTGGAAAATGCGGTCATTCCGAATCTTTATTTTGTATTTTACCGTAACAGGGGTTACCCTTTTATTCGATTACTTCATCTATCTATGGGCTAAATCTTACGTTTATAAGGTTGATTTGTTACACAATGAATTAGATTCACATTTAGGTGCAATGGTGAACGGGCTTGTACTTCCTTCGTTCGCTGTTTTATTTGTCTTATTGAGGTGCAGGTGGTACTGGAGCATCCCTTTGGCCATATTTTTCACTCTTATTGAGCTCCTTTTTTCAAAATGGGGGATTTTTGAAACCTATTGGTGGAAACCAGGGTATACAACAATAGGCCTAATCATTTACTTTCCAATTGCAAGATTATGGTGGAATCACTTGAATAAGAAGTGGATTCACTTTAGTTCGTTACTTTTATCGTTTTACGGTATTTTTATCCCTATCCATTTTTTGCACCATTCTGTTTTTAAAATGAGAACCTACCATGTAGAATGGATCGAGCATTTACAACGTGGCAGTTCGGCGATTACAACAATTACTGGTCTTATTTTTGCTATCATTCTTGCCTATTTAAGCATCGTGAATGCAGGGTATCGTTGGTTTCTTTTCATCATGGTTGGGTATATTGCTTATGATATCGTACTGAAATATATCGATGTTGTACAAGCTGAGCATACGGTTCTTGATTCGATAGTAAGCTATCTTACTTTCTATCTTGGCTATCTCTTTGTCAGGTATGCCGACCGCACAATCAAAGTCCTTGTAAATAAGACATGATCTATTACAATAGAATGAAAAAGGACTTGGAGAGATGAAGAATGGATTCATTCATGAAAAGAGCGGTTGAATTAGCCGTACAAAATGTAAATGAAGGCGGGCAACCATTTGGTGCTGTCCTTGTAAAAGATAACCTGATTGTATCAGAAGGTGTAAATGAATTGCATAAAAAACATGATGTCAGCGGTCATGCTGAATTGCTTGCGATTCGAAGAGCACAGGAAAAATTTGAAACAAATGAATTATCCGGCTATACGATGTATGCCAGTGGCGAGCCGTGCTCCATGTGTTTGACCGCTATGTATTTTGCAGGGATCGATAAGCTGTATTATTGTCAGTCTACTGAGGATGCGGCAGCCGTAGGTTTAGGGAAATCTACTTTTATTTATCATGAACTAAAAAAGAACCGAGACGATCGTACTCTTCAAATGACCCAAATGACATTAGTTGAAGGGCAAGATGATCCGATGAAAGTCTGGAAACAAAAACAGTAGCTTGATGCGCCTGTCCCCTTATATAAATTTAAGGAGGACAGGCAATTTTAGAGTTTTTTAGTTAAACAAATAATTCGATTCGCCTCTTGAAAGCCATTTTTTAAATGAAATTTCAAACTTTCATTATTCTCAAGTTCAACATCACTTGCAAATTCTACACAATCTTTACTTTTGGCCCACTTTTCACATAAGGCTAAAAGCTGTTTAGCTACACCTTTTCTCCTATACTCTTCTTTAACAAAAATTCCTTCAAGGTAGCCCACTGGACTAGTTTCTGTTCCTTCAACATAGTCTACACGTAGCTGACACTGGGCAAAACCGATTGCTTCATTTTCTTCTTTTGCTAGGAAGACTACCGCTTTTTTATCATGAATTAACTCGGAAAACTCCATTGTAAATACACTTTCATCAATATCTGGCCATAACTGCAATGCTAAACTCACTATTACTTGTAAGTCATGAACGGTGGCTTTTACTATTTTCATAAAACCCTCCTTCTATTATTTTGACCGTCGCTTATAGTCCTGTTCGATTTCTTCCTTCCAGCTTCGGTCAATTTTCTTGCCGCTGCGCAGATTGGTGACAGCCTCACTGACCATTTGATAGTTCAATTGTGTGCCTTCTTCGTCAGCGTGGTAATCCACTGCAAAGTCCTCGTCAATTCCAAATTCGGCTGCAGTCGAAACAGCATCAATATTCGCTCCTAAAAACATGAACTCCCAACCGTATGTCTCTTTTTGATGTTGTACCATCTTTTTAATTTTCGCTGCTGAAAATTCACGGCTTGCATTTTCCATTCCGTCTGTTGTAATCACAAACAGCACTTTTTCAGCTCGTTCCGTTTTACTTGTATGTTTTTGGACATTATTTATTTTTTGAATCGTAAAACCGATGGCGTCCAATAAAGCAGTCGTTCCACTAACCTCATACTCTTCTTCCGTAATGGGCGAAATCCCTTTTACATTGATACGATCATGCAAAATCTCATAATGGTGATTGAATAAAACGGTGGTAACACGGGCTTCCCCTTCTGCTTTCTTTTGTTTTTTGAGCATGGAATTGAAGCCACCAATCGTATCCGTTTCAAGCCCAGCCATTGACCCACTTTTATCTAAAATAAACACTAATTCTGTATTCATCTTGTTATCCTCCGTTCGGTTTTTATTTACAAGATTAGGATAACAAGATATAGAATTGTATGGGTCGCTTCAAAAGCGACATTTTTAAGCTCCTAATAATGGCTGGTCGAACATAAATAAAGCTTCATTGATTTCATGGATATTATAATTTTCTTGGTCAATGAAATATTTTATGATGACATCAAATTTGCTGCTATGGGTTAGAGTGTAACCTGCAGCAGACAACAAATGAATTGTTTCATCAACATTTAATCGTAAGGCAATTGCAAAAGCGATTGCCGTTTTCTTTTTAGGAGTGTACCCCGCTTCATTGCGGATTTTTGAAAACAAACGGCGGTCAATATTTGCTCTTTTATACGTCTCTACATCGGTCATTTCTCTTTCATCGATTAACCGGAGAAGTCTAGCAGAAAATGATTCATCTAGCTGGTTAACTAGCTGGACTAAATTGTTTTTAACCTCTTGTTTTTCTTCAATTTCGTACAGCTCTTCCTGGGCGTCCAAGATAGGTTCAGCATGATTAAGTTCAATGTTTCTGACACGCCTGAATGTCGATTCAAATTCATCTACGTAATGTTCGTCTATATATTGATGAATTGAGGTAAACAACTTCTTGCTGACTCCAAAGGATGCTTTATCAAATATAACCAGATAGACAACCATATCGTGCTCCATTAGAAATGAGCCAATCGTAGAAACTGCGATTTGTAAGGCTTCTTCTTTTGGATATCCGTAGATTCCAGTTGAAATGAGCGGAAAAGCAATGGACTCACATTTATGAAGCTTTGCAAGCTCTAAAGAATGAAAATAAGAGGATTGTAACAGTTTCGCTTCATTCTTAGTACCACCCTGCCAAATCGGACCAGGAGTATGTATGATGTATTTTGAAGGGAGGTTAAAAGCATAAGTGATGACTGCATGTCCGACCGCACAGTTACCAATTTCATCACATGCTGCTTGGAGTTCTTTGGCGCCTGCAGCCCGAAAAATCGCTCCACACACCCCACCACCCATCTTCAACTCCGTGTTCGCAGCATTCACAACCGCATCCACCTTCATCTGAGTAATATCATTCCGAACAATCTCTAAAGGCATAACCATTTCCTCTCCTTTCAAGGGACCAAGGGACCGCAGGGACGGTTCTTGTGGCCCCAAGGGGACCAGTAGAACCGTCCCTCTGGTTCAATAAATCTCTTTTTCAAATGTGTCGCCGTTGTTGTATTCGACTTTCATGACGAGTCTGATGTTTTCGTATTTGTCGACTTGGTTGAGATGGAAGAAACGCTCCGCAGCGTCTGGGGAGTTTTCTTTAACCCGTTGAAGCTCTTCTTCCCCGATTAATGTAGTTCCTTTGTACTTTAAAAGGGTTGCTTTTTCCACGTACTTCGATTCTCCGTCCATTAAATAATTGATCAACGTAACATCTAATTTCGAGTTAAACACATGAACATCTGTCTGGATAACGCCATAATAACTGGACTTCAAATCCCCTAAAGATTCTTGTTGGATTTCGCTGCTTTTCACTAAATCACCATAAGAAACAGTTACATAAAAGTTAATGACATCCTGAGAATTGTCGATTGCTTCTTTTTCAGACGTTTCTTCACTATGGTAGGAGTCAGAAGTAATCAGACCAACCTGCCATAGTGGCTCTTTTTCAAATGTAAATGGGACCTTTACCTGAAAAAGACCGTTCTGAAGTTCCTTGGCAGAAACAGATGTAAATTCCTCATTTTCACCAAACGAATAATGAAACTCAACCTTTGCATCTCTCTGAAGCTCCTTCACCTGCCAAGTAAAATTCGCATTCACTTCACCCTTATTAAGTCTTTTGTTATCAATCTCCATGCTGACTCGACTCATCCAACTTTGTTCATTTTTAAATTCTTCTAAGGCGGTGTACACTTGACTCGCTTGATCATCGATACGAAACGAAATATCTTGTTGTGAATCAGAAATAAACCTTACCTGTTCCTCTAATCGATCCAACTTTGATAATAACGTAAAATTTAAAACCAAACTCCCCACCAAAGCCACCACTACAATAATCCTGAAGTACCTATCGATCCCCATCATCTCCCCATAAAAAATCTGTATAATAACAGCTTATTCTCCTTACATTAAATATAACAAAACTATGGGTCAGAGGGACAGGTACAATGTCCCACAACAAATAGAAAAATAAGGCAGGGACACCGTTCCTAAAGAGGGTTAAAATGAAAATTCGTTTTGGTTATGTCGCTAATGCATTAGGCCTGTGGGATGCAAGCCCATCAAAATCATTAACATTTACAAGATATGCTGCACTTCCAAAGCACGAACGCATGGAAAAGCTTACATCCGTAACAGCACAGAATTTACAGCATACAAAAAGAATTCTCCATTATAATATTGCACATGAAATTGAGGTCTATCGTCTATCAAGCTCACTCGTCCCCTTGGCTACTCATCCGAAAGTGATGTGGGACTTCATAGCCCCCTTTAAAAAAGAATGGGAAGAGCTTGCACAACTTATCAATCAATATCAAATGAGGGTTAGCTTTCACCCTAATCAATTCACCCTTTTCACAAGTCCAAGGGATGAAGTCACAACGAATGCAGTAATCGATATGGAATTTCATTATAAAATGCTCCATGCACTAAATGCCCTTGAAAAAGGAGTCCTAAATATACATATTGGCGGCGCCTATGGAGATAAAGAAAAATCCATCAAACGCTTCCATCGAAACCTAAAAACACTACCAAACGAAATCAAGAAACAAATGACACTTGAAAATGATGATAAGACCTACAATGTGGAGGAAACACTGCTTGCCTGTGAAAAGGAAAACATCCCGATGATTCTTGATTATCACCACCATATGGCAAACAAAGAAGGCGTCGATCTCGCACTCTATTTAGAGCGTATTTTTCATACATGGGACGACAAACCAACCGTACCTAAAGTACATATTTCATCACCTAAATCGGATAAAGCCTACCGTTCACATGCCGATTTTGTGTCCTTAGAATTTATCATGCCTTTTTTAAAACTGGCAAAAGACCTCAATCAGGACTTTGATATCATGATCGAAGCAAAACAAAAGAATCTTGCGATGCACAAGCTTGTAGAAGATATATCTTCCATTAGAGGAGTTAAACGAATATCTAGTTCCACAGTCGAGTGGTAGGGACGAAGGGACAGGTCCACTGTCCCAAAATTAAAAGTGAGGTGAAATCCGGTGACAAAGGTACGTCTTGGTTATGTAGCAATGAGTATGGAACTAAAGAATGCTTCACCTTCAAAAACTATGACATTTGCTCAATTTCAAAAAATAGAAGACCGTGAAGCTGCGATTCGGAAATTGGAACGTATCGCTTTAACAAATCTACACAACACGCTAAGGCTGTTAAAGCATAATGCAGCGTCTGAGATTCATTTTTACAGGCTAACCTCACGACTCATCCCTTTAGCCAACCATGAAGAACTTCTTGATTGGAACTATATGAAACCATTAAAAGAGAACCTTCGTGAAATGGGGGATTTTACAAAAGATCATAGCATTCGGATTGATTTCCATCCGGATCATTTTGTTTTACTCAATTCTCCTCAAGTGGATATCTTAAAAAACTCAATACGTACCTTAAAGCTTCATTATCTCCTCTTAAAAGGCATGGGGATTAAACCCATCCACCGCTGTGTGATGCATGTCGGGGGCAATTATAAAGAAACCGATGTCTCACTTGAACGCTTTGTAACCAATTGGATGGACGTCCCGGCAAAGATTCAAAACATGATTATGCTTGAAAATGATGATACATCCTTTACTCTAGAAGATACACTATACCTATGTGAAAAATTAAATATTCCACTCGTTTTTGATTATCACCACCACTTAGCCCACCATCAAAACCCGAATTGGGAAAATCACTGGGACAGAGTGGTCCAGACATGGAAGGATTCCCCACTCCCGATCAAAATGCACATTTCAAGTCCAAAAACCCAAGAAGCCTTTCGTCATCATTCGGACTATGTTGACATTGAGATGTTTTTTACCTTTTTAAAAGAAATAAAGGGAAGTGTTCCCCAAATCGATTGCATGATTGAAGCAAAGAAAAAAGACGCAGCACTCTTTAAACTAATGGAAGAAATCAAAATGAGGGATGATGTGGAAATCATTGACGGCTCTTCATTTTACTTAAAATAAATTGACCCAACATAAAAAAGGGACGAAATGGCCTTGTCCCAAGACAATCCTCCGTCCCTTTTACGATACTAAGTCTCTCATGGAGTTGTAAATACGTTCTACTACTTCAACACCCGCTTGTTCCCACCGGCTTTTATCTGATATTTGTCCGTCCTTGTCAAGTGGTGTTTGGAATTGATCAAGACCAGTCGTTGCTGTAACAAAAGAGTTTTGGTCATAGTCTAACCCATAATTCACGATATGCTTAATGACATATGGTGTCCCAAATTGAATGAGTGCACTGGAATGGTCCAGCATCCCTTCCACTACAAAAAAAGGGACCCGTAAATAAATCGTTTCTCCATTTTCCCGATTTAACACGGCATCAAACTTCCCTTGATCATATTCAAAATTACTGCAAAAACTACACCCGTGAGAATCAAAAATATCTCGAACAGCACCAAAATTCGCCTTTTTCCCATCAATTACTGAATTTAACGTAATCACACTATTCACCTCATATCAACATAGTTACTATTGGTATTATTTTCAAAAAGGTGATCTAACATACATGAAACCCCATTTTCCATAAACATGTAGACATAACTTCAAAGACGAATTGAAAAAATGAGTAATAAGGAGTTTAACGCTTTTAATTAACATGGAAGAGGTGATGTCATGGAACAAATGTATCAGGCTGGAGATGTTGTCTATGTATTTTATCGAAATCCCCATACTCAGGATGTAGCGAATATACAGGCAGCAGCTGTTGTCAATCACCCTGAGAAGCCAAATGAGTTAGCCCTGTTTTTATATGAAACGTATTATCCTCTCTCAGACGAGGTCGCCGTCTATTCCTCAGAGGAAGAAGCAAACCAAGCCTATGAATATTACTATGGTGAAGGAACTGAGGGGACTATAGAATGAAGCCATTTAATCCAAAGCTCATTTATTTTGAACCACAAGCGTTAGATTATCCCCTAGGAAAACAGCTCCTCGAAAAATTCGAAAAAATGGATGTTGAAATCCGATATACGACTTCACACAACCAAGTTAGAAACTTGCCAGGTGATAATGATTTCCAAAAATACCGTGTGGCGAAATCAACACTCGTTGTGGGGATAAGAAAAACGCTTAAATTTGACACCTCTAAACCTTCAGCAGAGTATGCCATTCCCTTTGCTACGGGGTGCATGGGGCATTGTCATTATTGCTATTTACAAACAACAATGGGATCGAAACCATATATTCGTACATATGTAAATGTGGATGAAATTCTTGAAGCTGCTGATAAGTATATGGAGGATCGTGCCCCAGAAATCACAAGGTTTGAAGCATCTTGTACATCGGACATTGTAGGTATCGACCATTTAACACACACACTTAAACGAGCGATTGAGCACTTCGGCAAATCGGAATACGGGAAATTACGATTTGTGACAAAATTTCATCATGTCGATCACTTACTGGACGCCGAGCATAACGGAAAAACAAGATTTCGCTTTAGTGTGAATGCGGATTATATTGTAAAAAACTTTGAGCCTGGAACGTCCCCGTTAGCAAAACGAATTGAAGCTGCAGGCAAGGTTGCAAGAGCTGGATATCCCCTTGGATTTATCGTAGCACCTATCTATCTTCATGAAGGATGGGAAGATGGCTACTATCACATGTTTGAACGTTTAGATGCGGAGCTACCTGAAGAAGCAAAAAAGGACCTCACCTTCGAATTCATCCAACACCGGTTTACAAAACCGGCAAAGCGAGTGATCGAGAAAAACTACCCAATGACCAAATTAGAATTGGATGAAGAAAAAAGAAGATACAAATGGGGTAAATACGGAATTGGAAAGTATATTTATCAAAAAGACGAAGAAGAGGATATCAAAAAACACCTGTACGCGTACATGGAAAAATTCTTCCCACACGCAAAACTCGAATACTTCACATAAATCAAGGTAACAATACGGTGGGACATAGGTTCCTTTTGGGACATAGGGACAGGTTCCTTGTCCCAACTCAAAAATGACAGGGGTGAAAAAAATGGCAAAGCAGAAAAAGAACAATCAACGAAATAGCGAAGTGGGCTCTGGTTCAAGATACCATGAAAAACATGCGAGCCATGTACCAGATTACGGAGCTAATAGCAGGGATCCTAATGCAAAAAATGCTAAATAGAAAAATGAGGTGACATAATTATGGATTATGAAGCTAGAAATGCAACAGAGGCTGCACTTCTTGATTATAAAACCGGCATAGGTACTTTTACTAAAAAAATGCCAAAGCTAGCTGAACTATACAATGCGTTTACGGAAGAATGCTTTAAAGAAGGCGTCTTATCGCAAAAGCAAAAACAACTTATTGCTTTAGGGATTAGTTTATATTCTCAGGATGAATATTGCATTATCTACCACACAAAAGGCTGTTTAGATCAAGGCTGTTCTGAGGAAGAAATCCTTGAAGCCATCGGTGTGACTGCGGCATTTGGCGGCGGAGCGGCGATGAGTCAAGCCGTAACTCTTGTTCAAGAAAGTATCGATGAATTGAAACAATTGAAGCAGTAAAGCATTTTAATCGTGAGACAGTCTTGAATTAGACTGTCTTTTCCACTCAAAAAACACACTATACATAAGTGTGTTTGCTTAGATTTCCTCTAATAAATGTCTAATCACATCCGCATGTCTACGACTCGTTTCAATTACATCTTCCGCAACCTTTTTACTTTCCGGATCAAGGTCACCCTTAACAAGTTCCTCTGAATATTCCACACCATATTTTTCCAATCCTTTTAATGCATCTTTTAAAATTTCTTCTTGTTGATCTGAAAGCATAACCTTATGCATAACACCATGCATCATACCAGTTACCCCTTCACTGTCCGCAGGTATACCATGTAAATTTTGTATTCGTTCTGCTAGCTTTTGCGCATTCATCTTTGTTTCCTGTTGAATCGTTTGAAACTTTTGCTTTAATTCAGGCTCGTCTAGATTTTGGATATGGTGTTCAAAAGCACGAATGCCCATGTATGTTCCTCTTAATAACGTATTAAGTTCTTCAACGACAATCTCTTTGTCCTTCAAAGAAAGACTCACATCCTTTCAAAAACCACTTATAAAAAGTTACTGTACCCTTACTATTATCCTTAATAGATTGCATTGGGGATGTGTTTATTATTCCAAAAAAGAATCGATGTCCTAGAAATGAGAGTTTGGGACGCGGGACCTGTCCCTTCGTCCCCAAAAAAAGCGCCTGCCCATTTTGTTATGTTAATGGGTAAGACGCTTCTTTTGCTTATAATAATTCCCTTGCCAACAATCGATATACATTCAAGCGTTTTTCCTGTGAATGCGGGATGCTACAAATCATAGCTTCATCAAAACCATATTCGTCCTGCTCCTGTTGCAATTTTTCAGCAATTGCTTTTGCAGATCCGACTAAGTGAAGCTTTTTCCTATTTTCTTGGATGCTCATTCGTTCTACTTCTGTTAATGGATAGTTTTGTGCTTCTTCTGGAGTTAACACCTGTCCCAGTTTTCCTTTCATGAGCCATAGACGCGCAATGTCATGTGGCAATGCTTCAAACTCAGCTTCCTCCTCTGTCTCGGCAACAGTAACCATATAGGAAACCGTAATCTTTGGTTTTTCCATAAAGACGGTTGATTTAAATTGATCTTTATATAGTTCGAAAATCTCCTTCGTCATTTCCCCGTTGAAAAACTGCGCGAAGGAATAGCCGACCCCCATTCGCCCTGCCATTACAGCACTATTGCCGGTTGAACCAAGCAACCATGCTTCTGGTAACACCACCTGAGACGGTGTTGCGATTGTATGTTTATAAAGTGGATGATCGGGTATCTCGTCCTTCAACATTTGTAAGGCCAGATCGAATTTCTCGTACATATTATTTACCATCGGTTGACGCCCTTCAGATAAAGCATAGACTGCATATTGGTCTCCACCAGGTGCTCGCCCAACTCCAAAATCAATTCTTCCTGGAGAATATGAACTAAGTGTTTTAAACACCTCTGCAAGCTTTAATGGAGAGTAATGCATCATCATAACTCCACCTGTTCCAATTCGAATTCGCTTCGTTTTAGCTGCCAAATGGGCAACTGAAATTTCAGGGGCAGAACTTGCATAGGAGCCTGTTCCATGATGTTCAGCCATCCACATGCGGTGATAGCCTAATTCATCAGCCAAGATTGCCAATTCCTCCGCTTTTTTTAATGCACCCGCAGGAGAATTTCCTTTCGTAATGGGCGCTTGGTCAAGTACACTTAATCTCATTGTCCACCACACTCCTTTCTCATTGGGACACAGGGACAGGTACAGTGTCCCTGTAAAAAAATGATGGGACAGTGAACCTGTCCCACTGTCCCTAATTTGTTTTCACAAAATCAATAAATGCATCCACTTTACTATCTAAAAAGTTAAGTGTTGTTTCATCAACCAATTGACCGGTTTGTTCATCGATTTTTTGACTTGCAAAGTTTATCAATATCTCATTTGCACCTGGAGGTAGTACTCTCGCCTGAATACCTGGTGCTACTAATATCTCACGTAAATGAAGTTGAGCACGAATCGTACCCATCATTCCAGGAGTTGCACCAAGAGTCATGACAGGCTTGCCGATGAACACTTGCTCCACGCGTGATGTCCAATCTAGTGCATTTTTTAATACACCAGGAACCGACCAGTTGTATTCAGGTGTAATGATAATGACACCATCCGCATTGGCAATCGCTGCTTTAAAATCCTTTACGACTTGTGGCGGATCCAATTCATCGTCTTGATTAAAATGAGGTAAAGCACCGATATCAGGGATTTGCATGTTGAGTTTATCACTGTATCTTTCCTGCATAGTCTTTGCCACTTGCATATTAAATGAATTTTTTCTTAAACTGCCTACGAGTGTTACGATGTTCATAGCTTTTGCCTCCCATGAAAGTTAAAAATCATTAATACCTACACATTATAGGAAATTGTTTTATTTTTCAAACAGGTTGCTTGAATACCACGAAAATATTATTTCAAGATAAAAACACCGGCAAGCATTATCACTTGCCGATGTTTTGTAGAAAGCAGTCCTTAGTGGGACGACGAACCTGTCCCTCCGTCCCAAACTTTCTCCCCTTGCACCCAAACTTCTTGAATGTTTTCCGGTCGCGCAAGATAGATAATTTTTTGAAAGATGTCATGTAATTTTTCTTCTGCGTCATAGAGTGGGAGCTTTGCTGTTTCCAATATTGCTTACAAAATGATGTAGTTGCAAAGTGAAAAGACGGAAATCGCTATTTTGCCCTTATGCACTTTATTTAAACCAGTCCGCCTTTTCCATATTTACAAATGGGATATCCGTGTCTACTTCCCCTTCGATTTTTGTTATCGTGAAATCAGTCCCATTTACCCATTCACCAAAGTTAAAAATAGCGGGTTCCCGGTCTCCACCAAGCGTACACCAAGCTTCTAGTCTACCAGGAAAATAGGCCGACGTATGAATGGTGCCTGCCCAACTTCCGTAAAGTTTAGAAAAGACTCCTTTATCCGTATCATTTAATAAATGAAAAGCCTCAAGCCCATTTAAATGCATTTTTTCTTCAATCGCCTTCAGTCGTTTATTCGAATCATCAAGGACTCGACGATTTTCTTCGGTTAAGATTTTAAAATGATTGGTGCAGGTGTATCCTTGCCTTACCTCTACTCTTCTCGGCGAAGTTTCCACGATAAAAGGCATCTCACCACTTCCATCAAATAAAACATAGCTAAAAGAACCCCGGTGTGGAATGTCTTTCAACAACTGAACAGCATCCTCAACATTTGCGCATAATTCGAGGATAAGTCTTCCAATCATATGACAAATGATTCCGTTCCCCGGGCGCCTCCGGTTCATAAATGTATACCCCATCGATAACCCCTTATCATTCATTCCATCAGAACGTCCGGTAATCTTTTGAGTTAAACCAAGGGTTGCATTCCCTCCATCTGACGGTTGAAAAACTACAAGGCGCCCATCATAGGTCTTTGGATGATAATCATAATTTCGTATCATGTAATTCTCGCCTACTAAAATCGAACACCCTGAAGGCTTAATATTAACCCTATACCCGCCAAATTCCATCAATACTTTTTCCATCGACCATTCCAAAGCATCCTGAAGCCCCAAAAGTTCTTCCCACATAAATGGAGCTAAGCGTTCAAATACTTGTTTCGTCTCATCAGGATCGATTCGGAATAAAGGTCTCCTTACCTTCCATTGCTGCTCCCGATTCTTCACCAAAAAAGAATCTTTCAGAAGCGTTCCCTGCATATGACCAAAATCATAATGACTTCCCCGAAACTGAATCACATCAGCAAATATCTTCTTCATAAAAACCTCCTCGGGACTCAGGGACAGGTTCATTGTCCCTTCCATACGTTTTCCCAGCTGTACCAAAGTTATTTTCTCATTTTTCTCCCTGAACGTAAAATAGACCAAACCATAAGGCTTGGTCTATTCGTGGACATGCTACTTAAGTTTAAGTTCTGCTCGTTTCGGGAACAACTTCTCGATCAGGTTTGAATAGAAGACTTAGGCTGTATAAACCACTTAAGCCCACTAAACTATAAATAATCCTAGACAAGATTGAATCCTGACCTCCAAAGATTGCGGCTACCAGATCAAATTGAAAGAAACCGATAAGCCCCCAATTAATTGCCCCTATAATTACTAAAGCAAGCGCAAAACGTTGTAATCCACTCATCATTATCGCTCCTCTTATGCTTAGTAATTTTAGGTTTTACAATTAAAATTTAAAATATACATGCAAGAGTTCAAATTTGTTCCTTTACACCAAAGTGAATTCCATTTTTAATAAAAGGAATGGCTGACTTTATCATTTCCTCTGGGCTAATTGAATCCGGATTTCTTCTCCATTCGGCGGAAGCCCCGTACATTCCCCAACTCAGCATGATAGCCGTTACTTTTAGAGAATTTTCATCATCTGTAGGATGCTGTTCTTTTAACATTTTATAAAAAATGACTTCAAGCTGGTCCCGAATAATTCGGGCAATTGTATCCTCATATCCTCGATGGCATCGATTTGATAAGGAAAGCTGAAAGTTCGTGATGGCTTTAAAGATGCCGATAAAGGTTTCTTCATTTAATTCGCTTTGTTGGAAGGATTCGCTATCCAACTTGATTAACAGAACCTCGGATAAAACTTTATCAAGCAGATCATAAATATCTTCAAAATGATAATAAAATGTGGCCCGATTAATCATTGCTTCTGTGGTAATGTCTTTAATCGTAATGTCTTTAAATTCTTTTTTACTGGAAAGTTCAATAAAGGAATCCATAATAAGTTTTCGTGTTCGCAGTACTCGGGGGTCAGTTTTCTCTTCTGGCATTTCGTAAGTCCCTCCTACTTTTTCAACAATTTCTCAAATATGTTGGATATCCAACAGATCACCTAATCTATTGGTATGTATGCCTCCCATTATCCACTAAAATGAAAGTACAAAGCAAACAGAATGCTTATGGGACAAAGGGACAGGTTCCTTGTCCCACCACTAAAAAATGAAAAAGTGAGGGATTTCAAATGACAAACAACAATTTAATGTGTGATTTAGAAACTGGTGTATGTGGAGTAGCAGGAGATGACGAAATGGAGATAATTGATTTGAACGAACCTACAAAAACAATCGACCTTTACTATGTAACTGACCCTATCTGCTCACATTGCTGGGCACTCGAACCGACATTCCGTCGCTTCAAAGAACAGTATGGACATTACTTCAATTTCCACACTGTTTTAGGAGGATTACTTGAGAAATGGCATGGTGGACCGGTTGATCCGGCAAATGGAATCTTTGGACCTGCAGACGTAGCTGGGCACTGGAGAGAAGTTGGCGAATATTCACGTATGCCAATCGATGGATCATTGATGATTGACAATCCAGTTCAATCTTCATTCCCGCCATCTCGTGTATACAAGGTGATTCAAAAAAATCATGGTGATGAAAAAGCAAATGAATATTTACGCCATGCCAGAGAAGAACTTTTTGCCTTTAATCAAAATATTGCTGAAAAATCCGTGATGATTAATAATGTAACTAGTTTAGGGTTAGACGGGGAAGCAATTGTAAATGAAGCAGAATCTGAAGTGGCCCAACAATTATTAAACGAAGACTTTGCACTTGCCGCGAAACTTGGGGCTAGAGGCTTTCCAACCATTATCATGGTGAACGAAGAAAATAAAGGCGTTAAAATTGTGGGCAGCCGTTCATTGGACTACTATGTATCCGGATTATCCAAAATGACAGGTGAAGAAGAACCAAAAGCGAAGCAACAGCCGGCTTTATCTAAGTTACTCCAAAAGGAACTACTTTTTGCAAAAGAAATTGAAGTCATGTACGACTTAGAACCATCTGAACTTCAAGCATTTGTTGATGCGCAATTAAAACCAGAAACTTATGAAGAAAAAGAACTACTTGGTGAAAAATATTTTGTGGGAAAATAAAGTGGGACAGAGGGACAGGTACACTGTCCCTCTCTTATTTTGGGACGCGGGACCTGTCCCCGTGTCCCACGTAAGGTCACCTTTTGTCCTTTTTGAATATTAACAAACCCCACTCATCGTTACTTGTTCAGAGTCTTTACCATACATATAATAAAAATAAATAATTTATTTTTTACCCCCGTATCTTTTCATACACGTTTATTCGTTTATAAAGTAGAGACGCGCTGAAGGAGTGATTGTTTTGCATAGTAAGCTTTGGAATGGATCAGAGGATTATAGAGAACAGCAGGAATTTTTTACTGAGGAACAGCTTCAGAAACTCTATCCGGTGCTCCGACGATATTGCCAGTTTATATCCCAAAACAGCTGGGATGGAGAAGATCTCGTGCAGGAATCCTTGATGAAGGCATGGAAGCATTATCGAAACCACCCTACCATCTCTACAGCTTTATTAAATAAAATTGCCAAAAATGTATGGGTAGACACGGTGCGAAAACGAAGCAAAGAGTCTCTTGAAGGTATTCCTGATGATGGGTATGATGAATCCAGGCAAATTGAAGAACGCTATGAGGCTGTACAACAGCTGATGACAAAGCTAACACCGAAGCAAGCTGTGATCTTTGTTTTAAAAGAAGGGTTTCAGTTTCAATTATCTGAAATAGCTGAAGTATTAAATACAAATGAAACTGCTGTTAAAGCAGCCGTTTATCGTGCACAACAGAAAATAGAGAAGAAAGTACAATTTCCAACTATCGAACAATATTGGACAGACGATGATCGTGAACAAATCCAAAAAGTACTACATGAATCGTTAAACACTCAAGATCCATCCATTTTAATCAGGACGATACCTTCTATCCGTTCTTTATCGAAACATACAAATCCGACTTGTTCTATGCAAAAATCACGCCTCTACAAATTTCCTTCAAGCATTGTCTCTATGGCTGCATAAAAAGATGCAAGCGAATAAGGAGGAAAACAATATGAATGCGATACCGTATGTCATTGAACAATCGAGTCGTGGGGAACGTTCGTATGATATTTACTCGAGGTTATTAAAAGATCGTATTATTTTGATTGGCGACGAAATAACTGATGCTGTTGCCAATAGTATCGTTGCACAGCTATTATTTTTGGCAGCGGATGATCCTGAAAAAGATATTTCTCTTTATATAAACAGTCCTGGAGGCTCCACATCTGCTGGTTTTGCCATTTTTGATACGATGCAATACATCAAACCTGATATTAGAACCATTTGTACGGGTATGGCTGCATCCTTTGGTGCCATGCTTTTGCTAGCCGGAACAAAAGGGAAAAGATTCGCCCTCCCAAATAGTGAAATCATGATCCATCAACCCTTAGGCGGGGTGCGCGGGCAAGCAACTGAGATTGAAATTTCCGCAAAACGCATCCTTAAGCTTCGAGAACATACCAATCAAATCATTGCAGATCGAACCGGTCAACCTGTTGAGAAGGTAGCCAAAGATACCGATCGAGACTATTATATGAGTGCAGAAGAAGCAAAGGCATACGGGATTATAGATGAAATAATTATATAACCGTCTTTATTAAAAAAAGCGAATACCATCTCAAATGGTACTCTCTTTTTACTTTATTATGCTATGTTATGCAGCTTTTTCTTTTTCAGTTTTATTTCGTTTAAATCTTGGAAACCCAATTAGAATGGCGATAATACCACATAGCAAAATTGCTATTGGATAATAGGAATATGGCAAAATGCTAATCGGCGAAATGGCTGCTAACCCTGATGCAACCAGCATTTGTCCGCCATATGGAACAAGACCTTGCCAACTACTAGAAAAGATATCAAGAATACTTGCTGATTTTCGTGGATCAATTTGGTATTCATCTGCAATGTTTTTCGCTAATGGGCCAGTAATGATAATAGAGATGGTGTTGTTGGCAGTAGCTAAATCTGTTACACTAACCAACCCAGCAATACCAAACTCTGCCCCTTTTTTCGTTTTAATTTTACTCGTTACAAAATTTAGAAGCCACTGAATCCCACCATTATGTTGGATGATGCCAATCATACCTCCGATTAAAATCGCAACAATTGCCAAATCCTCCATATTAATAACACCTTGGGACACCGCCTTTATAAATCCTGACAGCGTATAAGAGCCATCTATTAAACCAATAACCCCTGCAAAAATAGTCCCGCCTAGAAGAACAATTAACACATTAACCCCTAATAATGCAGCAAGTAGGACGGCGACGTATGGGACTACTTTAATAAAATCGTAGGAGTAATTTCCCAAGACTTCGGCATTATTCCCAGATGTCACAAACCAAAGAATAATAGCAGTCACAATAACTGCAGGTAAAACAATTAGAAAATTGGTTTTAAATTTATCACTCATTTTCGTTTGCTGTGTTCGAACTGCTGCAATGGTCGTATCCGAAATCATCGAGAGATTGTCACCAAACATCGCTCCACCAATGACCGTTCCCATCGCTAACGCCATTGGTATTCCAGTTTGCTCGGCAATGCCAATGCCAATTGGTGCAAGTGCAGCAACCGTTCCCATCGAAGTTCCCATGGATAAAGAAATGAAACAGCCGACAATAAACAATCCTACCATTAATAGATTACTAGGAATAAAGGTTAAACCCATATTGACGGTTGATTCCACAGCCCCCATGCCTCTTGCCGTTTCAGCAAATGCACCGGCTAAAATAAAGATAACCGCCAATAGCATAATGTTGGGGTGCCCAGCACCTTTTGTAAAAATATCAATTTTTGTTGATAACTTTTCTTTTCTATTCATCCCTAATGCAATTGCCGAAGCAATAATGATCGCCACGTTTAATGGCATATTGGAAAAATCACCGGAAATAGCTCCTGTACCCACAAACAATAAAACAAAAATGAGTAATGGAAGCAAAGCAGAGAAGCTTCCTTTTTTAACATCCGTCATATCTAACACTTCCTTTCATATGAATCAGTGCATTGTCATTCCACCTGTAACATTAATCCCTTGACCTGTCATATAATCTGCGTAGTTTGATGCTAAAAACACTACAACATTGGCGATATCTTGAGGTTCAGCCGTTCTGCCTAACGGAACCTGTGAATAGTCCTCTTGCCTGATTAGCTCGGCCGTAAGTCCTCTTAATTCACCGCCTATTACTCGCTCTTTACGCTTCATGTCGGTTTCTACAATACCAGGACAAACCGCGTTTACATTAATTCCATCCTGAGCCAATTCAATGGCCATTGTTTTGGTAAGACCTAAAACGGCATGTTTGGAAGCAACATAGCTTCCCATCAAGCGGTACCCATTTTTCCCTGCTTGCGAGGAAATATTAATAATTTTCCCACCTTGCCCTTGGTCTTTCAGGATTCTTGCTACAGCTTTACTGAACAGGTATACTCCTTTTGCGTTCACGTCCATTACAAGGTCCCAGTCTTTTTCTTTTATATCAATGGCATAATCCAATTTAGAAATTCCTGCGTTATTTACTAAAATATCCAAACGTCCAAAATGCTCCACTACTTCTTGAACCGCTTTTTCAACCTGTGCGCTTTTTGTAACGTCTGCATGGAAGTAAAATAACTGTTCATTGGTATTTTCCGTGTTGATTTCCCTGTCAACTACTGCTACTTTAGCTCCACAGTCTAAAAAAGCTTCCACAATCGCCTTTCCGATTCCTTGGGCACCGCCCGTAACAATCGCTACTTTTCCTGTTAAATCCATACAATACATACAGTATTCCCCCATACCTCAACATGCAAGAATTCCTATCTAATTACTTGGTTTTATTTTTAAAAGGGACGTAGGGACAGGTACACTGTCCCTACTTTTTCAATAAATTGCTCTTATCCCCAAATCTCTTTTGAAATGTCTACGATATACTTTAATTTTGCCCATTGCTCATCTTCCGTTAAAATATTTCCGTGGTGAGTGGATGCAAAACCGCATTGTGGGCTGATACATAAATTTTCCAGTGGTACAAATTGTGATGCTTCTTTTACACGCGCGATGATATTTTCTTTCGATTCTAATTCTCCACGTTTGGATGTAAATACACCTAGAACAACGCGAGGGCCGTCATTTGGGATATGCTCTAATGGAGTGAAGTCCCCCGAACGATCGTCGTCATACTCTAGGAAAAAGCCATCTACTTTTTCTTTCGCAAACAGGGTTGGGGCAATTTTTGCATAGCTGCCTTCAAATGCCCAGTTAGAGCGGTAATTTCCACGACAAAGGTGAGTTGTGATTGTTAAATCTTCCGGCTTGCCTTCTAGTACGCCGTTGGCTACTTTTAACGCTAATTCAATTAATTCCTCACGAGTAGAGCCACTATCATTAAAAGGAATTTCCGGTGCATTCAGACCAGCTATGTACACATCGTCAAGTTGTAGGTAACGACAGCCAGCCTCGTAAAATGCTTTGATTGCCTCACGATAAGTTTGAATAATATCATTTGCGTACTCTTCAAGGTTCGGATAGATTTCCTTGTTGCGAATCCCAGCGTTAAACAGTTGATTTGGACTTGGAATCGTTTGTTTTGCAATCGCACGGTCACCCACGATTTCCTTAAATTCAATAAAGTCTCTCACATGTGGGTGGTCAGGGTTAAATGAAATTTTCCCGATCACACGCACGTCATAGGCTTCAGTTTCTTCACCCTTGAATTTAAACCCATGTTCTGGAACGTAGCCTTCTACTCCATTTAAGTGCTCTAAGAAATCTGTATGCCAAAATCTGCGACGAAATTCACCATCTGTCACGGCTTGTAAGCCAATTTCAATTTGTTTATCCACAATCTTTTTAATTTCTTCTGTTTCAATTTCATGAAGCTCCTGTGCTGTAATCGCTCCTGCTTGAACATCCTTTCTAGCCTGATGAATTCTTTCTGGACGCAATAAACTACCTACATGATCTGCACGAAATGGTGCTTTTACTAAAGTTGTTGTCATTTTTTTCTCTCCTTTTATTAATCTATCATTATATTAGGGTGCGGGCAGTATCCTTTATTCAAAGAACCTATGCTGCCTATGGCAAAATAGCAAATGAACGTACCGGAAATCCGGTTCCTTTTTCCGGCTTAGGACAAATATTAAATATGACTGACCCTTTTGCCGGTACCTTATCAAGGTTAGTTAATAATTCTATTTGAAATGTATCTTGCTCAAGTACATAATATTCACCAATGAGTGAACCATTTTTCCTAAAATCAATAGCTGCATCCGTATCAAACGTTTCATGGCCAACAGCTTTAATATTTCTTTCCTCAAATAAAAACTTTAGTGCCTCGATTCCCCAACCCGGAGCGTGACTGTTGCCACCAGAATCTTTATTTTCAAATGCCTCTTTGTTTGGCCAGCGCTTGCTCCAGTCCGTCCTCAATGCAACAAAAGAACCTGCTTCAATCTCTCCATGTTCTTCTTCAAACTTCAGAATATCATCAACACTTAAAATAAAATCATGATTCTCTTCGGCTTCCTTTGACTTATCAATTACAACAAGGGGGAGAACAAGTTCCTTTAACTCCAATTCCTCTAAATAACGTTGATTAGGAACAAAATGGATGGGGGCATCAATATGCGTTCCGTACTGTCCTGGAAAAGTAAAACGTTGTGCAAAAAATCCATCCTCATGTGTAAAAAGTGTTTTAAATTCAGCATCATTAAAAGCTGAGAAATGGGGAGAATCCGGACCAAACGTATGTGTAAGATCAACCCATTCTTTACTTTTTAGAATCTCAAATGCCTTTAATAATTCATTTTCAGTTCTTATCGTCGACATGCAATCACCTCATTTTAATGGATATGTAAAAAACCCTCTTCTTAAAAATAAGAAGAGGGTTGAAAAGACAAATAAAAATGCCGCTCTTCTTATCTTCAAGCTTCTTGCTACTGGAATTGGCACAGTACTTTAACTAGTCTGTTGCCGAGGCTTCAAAGGGCCAGTCCCTCCACCTCTCTGGATAAGAAAAATTTGAAATATGTAATTATGATTTAACTTTACCTCAAAAAAATAAATTGTCAACACATAATTTTCAATCAAATCAAAATGTTGAAAACCCGGGACGAGGAACCTGTCCCTCTGTCCCAACTATTTTATTTTCGAATATCGGTGTTTCTTTCGGTGTTGGATTCGCCTAATTTTTCTTAATAGCCCATAGGAAATGTGAATATCCTCTTTTTCTAACGAAATATTTGGACGTAGAGTCATCCAAATGGATTTCGAGTATGCAACTAATTGCTCTGGGTACACACTTCGGTGGCCAATAATAATAAAGGCGGTTAAACAGGAAGCAGCAACATAGATTCCGATATTCATTCCGAACAGCTCAATTCCCATAAAAATAGCGGCAAACGGTGTGTTCGATGCAGAAGCTACTACTGCAACCATACCGACAGCGGCGCCAATGATTGGGTCCACATGTAAGAAGTTTGCAAAAACATTACCTGCTAATGCACCAATTACGAACTGCGGAGTAACAATTCCTCCGTAAAATCCTGAACCCAACGTGATGGCAACTAATACTATTTTCCAAAAGAAACTTACATATGGAACCTGTTCCCCATTCAATGCACTCTCCATGATTGGTAGACTAAGTCCTAAATAGTCTGTTGGGATCCAAATGATTAATAACGCAACAATGATCCCACCCATGAAAGGCATAAGAGGTGGCCAAATACGGTATCTTAATTGAATAAGGCGAAACAGTAATCGACTTTGTTCAAAAAACTCAATAAAAAGCCATGCAACAAAGCCACAAAGAATTCCAATAATGATAATTTTAATAAAGAAAATCTCGGAAAAATTCACGGCTGATGTCATGGGGAAATAAGAATACTCGATGCCCCATAGTTTACTAATTTCAAAGGAAACAATCCCCGCAATAAAAGAAGGAAGTATAATATCCTGACGTATTCGACCAATCGTTAAAACCTCAACTCCATAAATTGCTCCAGCAATGGGAGTCCCGAATACACTGGCAAATCCAGCGCTTACCCCACATGCAACAATTCGTTTCTGCAGTTCAGGATTTAACCGAAATACACTTCCAAGTAGCGAAGCGATTGTTCCACCAATATGGGAACATGGACCTTCCTTTCCGGCTGAACCGCCCGATGCTAGAGTAACAATAGCCGCAAGCGGCTTAATCGGTAAAGTCCTGTATGGCATCTTACCTGACTGTTCATGTACCGCAGCAATGGTTGAATCCTTCAAATCCGTTTGGTGAGGGTACCCATAATATAAGATTAAACCATTTATGATTCCGCCAAGTGGCAAGAGAATCATTTGTATATACAGTGGTATATTTGCAGTTTGATCCAATGAAAAGTGCAAAGCTACTAAAAATAAACTTGTCCCCGTTCCAACAATACCACCTGTAATGGTAGCCAATACCAACCAGCGACTAAGCGTTGCCACCATAACCACTGGTTCAATATATTTTATGCGACGCACATAAGGTCACTTCCTAAAAACAGTCTCCACGCAAAAAAGATCACTAAAAGTGATCCCTTTACTATTTTAATATAGATAAAAGCAACTGTCACACCCTAATTTTACCGATTGATTCGAAACATGACATCATGATTTGGGTACCTTTTTCCAATTCATCTCACTGATAAAAGTAGACCCTAATATTAGGATTCCCCCTACCATTTGGACCACATTCATACTTTCTTTCAATATGATAGCCGCCATGATCACGGCAGAAATGGGATCGATATAGCTTAAAACAGCGATTGTTTGTCCCTTTAATTTTTTTAACACTGAAAAATAGAGAAGGTACGCGACCCCAGTATGCACAATTCCCACAATTACTAACAGACTGATAGATTGAAGGTCCAAATCTGAGTAATTCAAATTTTGCGTTCCTAAGACATATGGAAACAAGACAATTGAAGCCGTCAAAAGCTGCATAATAGTAGTCTCAAAATCTGATAGGTCTTTAATAAACTTATTAAGGAGAATCATAGTTGTGTAGAAAGCGGCAGCCAATAGTCCATACATGATACCAACAGAATGGTTATAAGCCCCTACAGCTGCTTCCCCGCCTGGATTAACAACCAAAAGGAAGCCTATAAATGCAAGTGTAATACCTAGCACCTTCATCCACGTCCACTTTTCCTTAAGTATAAAAGGTGCCAAAATCATCACAAACACCGGGGCAAAATAATAACTAAGAGTGGCGTTCGCAATCGTTGTATAACGATAAGACTCGAATAAAAAAATCCAATTAAAACCCAATGCTGCCCCCGATAATAGGAGTAAGACTAGATTCCTCTTTGATGTTTTGAATGAAAACTTCTGCTTGACTAGAAAACTAGCACCAAGTAAAAATAAACTACCTACTGCTCCCCTGAACAAAGCAATTTCGCTAGAGGACAGATTAATATTCTTCACAAACAAACCAATGCTACCAAAAATCAACATCACAATAATAAAAATAAACTTTGCCTTCATAATCCTTCTCCTAGTGGGACATGGGGACAGGTTCATTGTCCCAAAATTTGGGACAGTGAACCTGTCCCTCTGTCCCATTTTAATGCAAACAAAAGAAGACCTCAACTTCAAGCAAATCGCATTAGCTTGTAATTTTTTGGAGATAATAAAGCAGAATAGGATAAGGAGGGCCAAAATGATTTACATCTATGATGATTATGCTGGTACACATAGTACAGCATTAGCGGCAGCCTATCACTTAAATAAACTACCTACTGACAGGAAACTAACAAAAGAAGAAATTTTAAATGTAGATTATTTTAATAAACTAACTAAGAAAGATTTCGGAAAAATGGTCTTCCACGGGATTGATGAGGATGGTCATCCTGTCTATTCGATTGGGCGTAAAAGGAGTAAGTTAGTTGTCCCCGCTCTTAAGCAACTGAGTACAATCCTGCAAGAAAGATACGGACAGGAAGAAAAAATCATTTTCTCCAATACATCCCCAACCGTTCCGTTTGCCATGACAATGGGTGGCTTTTTCTCAAGAGGCATTCATATAGATTTCATCGGTGTTCCTCTTCTTGTGCTAGGTGCCAAGCAAGCCTGTGGTACGATTCAACACTTGGTTGAACATACAAAGCAAACAGCCAAGTCCTCGACTAAGGAAATTGTGGTAGTAGATAATAAAAATTTCAAATAAAAAACACTCACAAAGGCTTTAAATAGCCATTGTGAGTGTCCTAATTCAGACAATGTCAAGCCGATTTCATGCGTTTAAATCCTAGGCCTCTTTAAAAATGAATGGGACCTTGTGGACCAACTGGAACACCGATTAAGTACCAAACCACAGCAATTATGATCCAGAATATACCGAAGAATACTGTGTAAGGAAATAGCGCAGATATCAATGTTCCTAGCCCGATATTTTTATCGTATTTCTTCGCAAAAGATAATAGGAGTACTAAATATGGGAGCATCGGTGTAATTGGATTTGTAATTGAATCTCCAACTCGATAAATCGCTTGGGTAAAGGCTGGATGGTAATCCAAATACATAAACATTGGCACGAAGATTGGAGCAAGAATTGCCCATTTTGCAGACGCACTGCCAATTAGTAAATTTACAAATGCAACAAATAGAATGAACATAATGATTAAAGGAACACCTGTTATTCCAATATCATTTAGGAAATTAGCTCCTTTTATCGCAATGATAGGACCTAGATTACTCGCACTGAAGAATGAAAGTAATTGTGCAGCAAAGAACACTAAAACAATGTAAGGTCCCATCGTACTCATAGACTTTCCTAGCATCTCTCCAAAATCTTTTGAACTAGTAATCGTTTTAGCACCAAGTCCATAAAAAAATCCAGGAATAAAAAAGAAGATTGTTAGGATTGGGACGATCCCTGAAATCAATGGAGACCCATCAATAATCGAACCAGTTTCTGAGTTTCGTAAAATGCCGTTCTCAGGTATAATAAGCGCCAATAAGACGATTAAAAATAACGCCGTAGAAATTCCTGCCCATTTTAGACCGCGATTCTCTTCTATTGAGATTTTTTCAATAGCTTCTATTTCACCTGTATATTGCCCAAATCGCGGAATAGTAAATTTATGTGTAACCCATAAAGAAACAAATAAAAGGATAACGGCCGATACCACTATAAAATAATAGTTCATTGCCGGATTCGCTACATAATTTGGGTCTACTGTTTGAGCAGCTGGACCGGTGAAGCCAGCAACAAGTGTATCGGACATCCCGATAATAAAGTTCGCTGCAAACGCTCCTAGCGTGGAGGCATAGGCCATAACTAGACCTACAAGTGGATGATAACCAAAAGCCATTACGACACTAGCGGCTAGTGGCGGCAAGACGATTGGACCAGCATCACCGGCTGCATTCCCAACAATTGCAATTAATATAATGATAGGAATAATTAGCTTTTTAGGAGTTGTTAAGACAGCACGCTTCATAATGGTTGAGAAGAAACCACTATTTTCCGCCATTCCAATCCCGAGCATCATAACAAGAACCATACCAAGTGGAGCAAATGAGGTAAAGTTCGTCACTGAATTTAATAGAATAGAAACTAGACCATCCCCAGTTAAGAGATTAGTTGCCACTACCTCTTCCCCTGTAATGGGATGTGTTACGGATACATGGAATAATGATGTGATATAGGATGAAATCAAGGTAATAACACAAAGAATAATAAATAATACAATTGGATCTGGTAGCTTATTCCCTGCGTACTCAATTGAATCTAGCATTCGATTAAAAAATGTTTTATTCCTTTTCATCGTTGTTTGAGACATAAATAACTCCCTTCAAAAAATTTAATTATTGTTGGTTAAAGTTAGTGCTGTAAAGACATGGAATCGCAGTCCATCTTTTAACGCTTGTTCATTAAAATCAAATTTCGGATGATGGTGTGGAAATGTGAGACCTTTCTCTTCGTTTGCTGCACCTATAATGACAAAACAACCTGGTTTTTCATCACTGAATGCTGAAAAATCTTCCCCACCAAGCAGAGGATCAATCCACTCTATTGTTCGATCTGGTAAAAAATCTTCTAGCACTTGGACAACTTGACCTGTCACGTTCTTGTCATTCATTACAGAACTATAGCCATACGTATAGTTGACCTTTACTTCAACGCCGTTTGCTTTCGCAATGCCTTCAGCAACTTCAATGATTCGATTTTTAACACGTTCACGCACATCATGACTCAACGTACGAACGGATCCTCCAATTTCAACGGTATCTGGAATGACATTCAACGCCAACCCACCTGCTTGGAATTTAGTCACAGATACGACGCTTGGTTCTAACGGATCAATGGAACGTGAAACAATGTGATTAAGGCCTGTAACCATTTGTGCACCAGCTGCAAGTGGGTCAATTGTTAAGTGAGGTGTGGAGGCATGTCCGCCTTTTCCTTGAACAGTGATCTCAAATATATCACTTGCCGCAGTTAGAGCCCCGTAGCGGATATTTATTGTTCCGAATGGAACCGTCGAGAATAAATGAACACCGACAACTTCATCAACCCCATCAAGAACTCCAGCCGCAACCATTTCTTGTGCGCCACCAGGTGGCAGTTCTTCTGCATGTTGAAAAATAAAGAGGATTTCACCAGTTAAATCCTCTTTATGTGCTGTTAAAATCTTAGCCGCACCTAGTAACATGGACGTATGACCATCATGTCCACATGCATGCATCACACCATCGGTTGTTGATGCAAATGGTAGCCCGGTTTCTTCTTTAATCGGCAATGCATCCATATCAGCACGAAGAGCAATAACTTTTCCTGGCTTAGTTCCCTTTAAGCGTGCTACTACACTTGTTTTTGTTGGACGTGATAATTCCAAACCACCAAAGCTTTCAAGAAGGTCATATACAAAATTAGATGTGTGGTCCTCTTGAAAAGAGAGTTCTGGATGTTGATGTAAGAATCGACGCCATTCGATTACCTCTTGATAAACACGATCTATTTGTAGAAGAATATCATTCATTTTCAAAGTAGCCTCTCCCTTATCGATTTTTATTGTTGATTAATCAGTTAAAAAGTAAATCACATAAACACTTTAACACGTTAATATGATATATAAATTAAGAGAATATTTCAATGGAAAATTACTGTCTCTTATACACATCT
>NZ_SLUB01000042.1 GCF_004799755.1 Bacillus timonensis
GCATACATAACATCTGAGATGATAAATGGAAAAAATGGCACTGCAAAAGGAATTGATACTGCAATAATGACAGCTAAAGAACCAAAAATATGTTTTTTCTCATAATTTCTAGATAACTCCATTTTTACCCCTCCAATTATACATTTCAATTAATTAATACGACCAAAATATGGAAAAGTTTCAAAAAAATAATTTTATTCAGAATTTCTTAACCTATAAAAAAGGCACAGATAATTAATTATCTGTGCCGCTTTATTTTAATACCCGATTTATACACTATTTTATAAGCTAATACCATTGACAATTTAGTAGTTATTTTTACTATTCCCTCCCTTAACCGAACGGGTTAATTTGACCGGATGCCCCTTCTTTTTTATCTATACTAATATATATCGATTATTGTGCAGTATACCCACCATCAACAATTAAGCTGTTTCCTGTCATGAATGAAGAATCGTCACTAGCAAGGAATAACACAGCTTTCGCCATTTCTTCTGCTTGTCCAAGACGCTTCAATGGAGTCATACTACGCAATACTTCTTTGCTTTCTTCAGGAATGATTGGAGTATCAATGAATCCTGGGCATAACGCATTCACACGAATGTTTTGTTCTGCATATTCAAGTGCAAGGGAACGAGTTAAGTTCACTACGCCACCTTTTGCTGCGTTATAGGCTGCTGAACCTGGTGATCCAACCCAACCGTACATGGAAGCTGTGTTCACGATTACGCCACCATCTGCTTTTAAAAATTCACGAATGGCTTCGCGTGCTACTAAGAAAACGCCGTCTAAGTCTACATTTACTGTATTTCTCCACTCAGAGTATTCTAATTCATGTGATGGTTGAACACGACCAATACCTGCGTTGTTGAATACAACATCCACTTTACCGAACGCCTCAATGGTTTGTTTATAAATGTTTGCCACATCTTCTTCACTTGTAATATTTGCTTTTACAAATAAAGCCTCTTTATTTAGCGCTTTCAATTCTGCTTCAAAAGCTTTACCTTTTTCTTCATTTAAGTCTACAAGAACAACCTTTGCTCCTTCTTCAACGAATAAACGAGCTGTTGCTGCTCCAATTCCTGAAGCTCCACCAGTTATGATCGCTACTTTATCTTGTAATTTCCCCATTATAAATCCTCCCCTTAATATATAATATGGATATAGTGTTACCATGCAAATGGCATTGTCACCATTTGTTCACAATTTCATTCTACTATTTTGATATTCTTTAACAATCATCAAAAAAAATCAAAATGTCTATATAATCGACACTTTTAATAGAAATGTCTTTTTGGGGAGGTTTTTAAATGAATGATGAAGTAGATACCCTATCGAAACGTCGTAATCGAACAAAAGAACATCTTAAGCTCGCCCTCATCGACCTTATCAAAGAAAAGGGCTATCATTCCATTTCTGTAAAGGACATCGTGAACAAAGCTTCCTATAACCGCAGCACCTTCTATGTTCACTACCAGGATAAAATTGATTTAGCCGAGGACTTGCTAGATTCCATGATGACTGGATTGTGGAATTCTGTTGGAAAACCATATAGACCAGGACAAAAAGTATTTACATCAAAGATTGGTAAGCCATCTTTTCATATCGTTTCCTACATTGATGAGCATCGGAACTTTTTTGAGCTAATTAAATATGAGGACACATTGCCAGGATTACATACAAGTTTTCCACAAACCATTTTAAAAATTTATCAGGAAAAATTCATCTTTGAAACGATCAACAATATTCCTGTCAACATGGACTATTTTAAACGGTACACAGCCTATGGCTTTTACGGGCTAATCCAAAATTGGATTACTAATGGTTTCAAGGAGTCACAGGAGGAGTTTATTGAGGAAGTCATTGAATTAACAAAAACCCATATATACTCATTTAAATATACGGGCAATTAAATAGGGCGTGTTCTTTCTATCTTTTAGCATGAAATTAATAAGGGAAAGTAGGTTAAACCCATTCTTTCCCTTATTCTATAAATAGATTACTTTTCCATTACTAAGTGTCTTCTTTTTGTAAAGATGAACACTATAACTCCAGACATGAACAAAGAAGCCCCGATTAAAAGCAAATTGTAATAATTAGTTGCGGTTTTAGGTAATTTACCTTTTGATGTATTTTTCTTTGTATCCTTTTTACCATCATCTTTCGGTCCTTTTGATGGATCTTTGGCAACAGGAGGCGGTGTCCCACCGTCATCCTCTGGATTGTCTACAGGATCTTTAGTAACAGGAGGTGTTTGTTTTTCTACTTGGGCAAACACACCATAGTTTGAAAAATGTGTTACATCTAAGCTAATTGCATGTAACTCCTTATTCTTTTCACCTTGCTGAATCTCCCATTTACCGTCTACTTCATTAAAATGATAAATAGCAATATTGTCAGGGGAGTCAGCATCATACCCCATTAGGAGAGTAAACCCTCCTTCATAATCTTCAGATCCCTCTGGGTATTTAAATTTAAAATTCAAAGCATCCCCAAAGCTTTTTAAATTACTTTCTTCCGCTTTTAAAAGTGTATCTTCACTTGTATTAGTAACCGTCAATTTTGTTCCTTCAGGAAGGTTATCTGGTAATAATAAGTGTACATTCGTTCCTTTAATTCGGATCAATTCATCTGACTTAACAAGAATCTCTTCCCCTAAATCAATTTCTTGTTCATTGGGTGTAGGTTCAGTCACAACAGGAAATGCTACATTTATTTGAGCCATGAATGCATTAGCAAGAGCTCTGTATCCAGCTTCACTAGGATGAATATTTGTTGGGTTTGGAAGATACTTTAAATGGTTTCCTTCGAACAACTTGGCAACAGGTACGAATGTCGCACCTAATTTAGTGGTAGGTACTTCGATTGCCTCATTTAAATTATCGAGCATCTGCTTTGTCATGCTTTCTTGTACTTCACTTGATAAATATGGTAAGGCATTATAATAACCCATGACGTAAATCTTGGCTGTTGGGTTTACTGCCCTGATAGCACCTAAGGTTTTCCCTGTGTTCACACCAATATTTTCGATGATTCCTGGAATTTCTGCTAATTTTGCTAATGCAGCTGCAGTAGTTTTTACTTTAAGTTGTGCTGCTTCAGACTTCGCCTTTGCTTCATTATACGTAATTACTGCTAGTTTAGTTGATTCAACTTTTGTCTTTGCAGAATTTGCTGCTACACTTGCTTCATTTGCTTTTGTTTTAACACTTAAGATATTTGGAATTGGTACAATTGCATTAATAGGTTCAATCATTGTTATATTCGTCACTACTATGTTTAATTTTTCGGCCACTTCCTCTAAATGCCTAACTGAGGATTCTAATTTGACAACCACTTCTTGAGTATTTGTATCAAATGCTGCCCTTGCAGCATTTACATCTGCTTCTGCTTTACCTACACTGTCTTTTGCAACTGGAATAAGATTAAGTGTAGCATCTAGCAAAGCTCCCTTCTCTGGATCGGATACTAGTAAATCCCTTAACACGAAAATTTCTAAGTCCGCAGAAGTTACAGCTTCTTCAACCTTCTCAACAGCAGTTTTCGTTTCCTCTATTAATAGTTCACTAATCTCCTTAGAAGCACCATTTTTCGCACTTGCTGCTACTCCTGCAGCCACTCCTGCTTCTTGTTGTAATTCCGCTAATTTTTCTAGAGTTAAATCAGAAAGATTAACACCAGAATCTAGTATTGGTTTGAGCCCAGCTAAAATATCATTCGCACCAGCGCTAATCGTAATAATATCAGCATCTGCTAATTCATCGATTCCAGATAATCTAGCTAAAACGTCCCCTGACGTTGCTCCAGGTACACCCTTATTATGTACATTTACCTCGTATCCGTTATTCTTAAGATCACTCTTTATCATTTCAACATACCCATATCCGAGTGTACCATCAGATAACACACCCGCAGCCAATGAATCACCTAGCGCAACGTAATTAATTGTATTTGTATTTTTCCCTTCTGCTTGTACGGATAATGGTGAAAATGCAAGCATGACCACGAGCATAATCAGTAATGAACGTGATCGTCTCATTAATTTCTGCAACTTAAATCTAATCCTTCCCTTTTCTCTTTTTTCCCTCCACCTTACTTTTACAAATAGAAAGATTAGTTGATGTTCTTAATATAGAAACAATCTCCCCTTTCCGTTCTTTATATAAGTTTAACAGATATTAATTCCATTTCAATATAATTATGTGAATTTTTTTATTTTTACAATATCATCTTCTAAACATATTTTTTCCATGAAAAAACACCTCCGAATTGTTAATACCTTGAAAAGGTTTCTAAAACTATCAGAGGTGTGTTTATATAGGCTATTGTTTGTATGTTAGTACTTGATCTGAACCCGTCCCTTTTTTAAATCTTTTTTTGAAGCTCTGACGCAACCAATTGCATATCTTCAAGAAGAAGTGGATACAAATTTGGTCTTCTTCTCGCCGCGAGTGGGTGGTATGCGACAGTTGTTTGATAACCATTCATCTGATAGAAATTCCCCCTTAATCCTTTAACCTCAAGCTCTGGATTTCCGAAAAAAGACTGAACGGCAACATTACCCAAACATAAAATGAGCTTAGGCTTTTGTTCTTCAAGCTGTGCATATAGATGATTGATGCAAATTTTGCGTGTCTTCTCCTTATCATAGCCACATTTGGGCTGTCTTTTTAAAATATACGTAACATAAATCTGCTCTTTATCTATCCCTGCTTCATAAGCTGCTTTCTGTAAGGTCTGCCTTGTTCCACAAATCATCGGATTACCTTCTCGATCTTCACGTGCGCCCGGATTATCCAATATTATCATGATCGGTGCTTTCGGATTTCCCTCACCCCATATCATTCTTGACCCCTGCTGATACAAGCCGCATTCCTTACAATCCTTTTGGTCATCAGGCGTTGAATCCTCCCGCCACATAACTGGACAAAATGAATTCACTATCTTCACACTCCTTGACGTTAGGATAACCAAATCTGGAATATGAAAATCTGAAATGTTTTACTGACGTTATAACCTTCTCACTCACGGTGGACTCAACTCTACTTCTTAGCCTTCCCTCTGACCAAATCCAGTTAAAATCATTAGACACAAAAAAAGCCACTTGCTTGTAATTTAAGCAAGTGACCTTCTTCCTTTTCTCTACCCCATGATTAACAAATAAATAAAGAACACAACCATTACAACTAAACCAAATGGAGCACCAAATTTTGCCCATTCTTTACTTGTAATTCCAAGTTTGTTTGCTGAAATTATGTTTGGTATGTTTCCTGGGATAAGCATTCCACCACTAATGATTAATCCTAGTAGCAAGAAGCGAATCGTTTCTGTACTCATCGATGAACTAATTTCGGCGGCCGCTAATGTCGCATTATCAAGAACGGCTGAAATCATATTGATCCAGTATAAAGCCCCTGGTTGTAAATGCAGTAAATACTGATTGACTAATGGTTCATAACCTGCGCCTAGTAATGTTAAACCCATTACGAATAGGTAAATTTTAAAAGAACGAATGACAATCTCAGAGTAGCTTTCCGCTTGGTTGTCCCCTCCTAAGCCACCATCACCTTCAATTGGTTTTAAGGTAAAGAACGCTACTACTCCTATCGCAAGAACGGCAACAATAACTTCAACACCAATCAACTGAAAGAGATAAAAGAAATTTTCATTTAATTTGTTTGTAGTTATCGTGGATAATGGTTCCCCCACTGGTGTAAGCACGGCTCCTAATCCAATTGAAAAACACGCTAAGATTACTGCTCTAATTTCAGTCTTACGATCTAAACTTAAGATACTTACAATTGATACAAGTACAATTGCAGCAATAATGGCAGTAATGACACTAGACAATAATCCTAAGATGACAATAATGATTGCAAGAAATAGACGAGTGTCCATTTTGTGACTTACTTTTAAGATGGCTCCTTCAATCGGTTTCTTCAACCATTTGAATAACAAGCCCGCAATAAGGACAGCTAGCGTAATGAAAATTGGGTCTTTTAAGGCATGAACAAATAATTCCCCGTTAAAGACTCCACTTACGAGTGCCGCTAGAAAGCCCATGACAAATAAAAAGGGTTCTAAGTTTCGTTCTATTGGTTTTACAACGAAAGGTAAGAATAGAACAAGTAGTAAAATGATAATAAGTCCAGCAGTCATAGTTTTTTTCCCCCAATTCCAGTGTGTCGCGACTACTATTTAATAGTATTTATATCGTGAAATGATTCACATAATCCGTTTGATAACGTTATCTCGACTCTTTTTATTTTAACATACTTTTTAGACGTTACTTCACTAAAAACTTTCCATGTCCAACTTTTTATATATCATTTCCTACTCTTTTACCAAAATCCGAAAAACTACACTCCCTGTCATGTTAATTTATTCCTTTCATCATCAAAATTACGCATATTTAATGTCAATTCGGGTGTATAATTCGGGATTTGGGACTATTTCTAAGAAATAAGTAGATTATGTCTACTAGAAGATCCTTAAAGAGTCCTTATCACGAAATACGTTAGATTATCGCATTTGATTCCTTTACTTTCTTATTGATATACTTACAATCGGTTAAGCGAACCGTACGTTACTATTTATTTTGCAGGATATCTTCTTGTGAAATCATTCACAAACAAAATGAAAAAGGAGTTGATAAGATGGGATCTGTTATCCAATCGGAGCAAAATCGCAACGAAGCGTTGAGTGATGATTATTCCTTGGATAGAGTACCACTTAACAAGAGAAACATGAGTTGGTTAAGTATAACGAATATTACATTCGGAATTGCAACGGCTATTTTTTATTTTCAAATGGGATCTGTTATGGCCCTTCAGTTTGGTGCTATTAACGCGATCATTTCCGCTATATATGCGATCATCGTTGCCGGTATTCTTGGAACTTTCATTGCGTACTTATCAGCCAAGTCTGGTATGAACGTCAATCTATTATCAAGGGGTGGCGGTTTCGGTTACATCGGCGCATCATTAACCTCCATTATTTATGCCACAAACTTCATCATGTATTGTGCACTTGAAGGCTTAATTTTAGTTTCCGCAGTCCACGAATTCTTACCTATTATTCCTGAATGGGCTTTAATTCTATTCTTTGGAACCCTTGTCATTCCATTAAATTGGTTTGGAATCAAGCAATTGGATAAATTACAAAAATGGTCATTACCACTATTTGGCCTCTTTTTAATTGCCGCAATTATAGTAGCAGCTATGACACCGTCTTTATACGACGGAAGCTTTTGGTCTTACATGCCAGAAAATGTGCAAGTTGGAGGAACTGCTCTCTTGCTTTGTATTGGGATGCAGCATGGAATTATGGGATTAACTCCCCTACTAGCATCTGATTACGCACGATTTCTTAAACCTAAGGACACGAAAATTGGAATATTTGCGATTGGATTTATTCCACAAATCTTTTGTTTCGGTGTAATGGGAGGCTTGGGTATTTGGTTTGGCGTTCGTCTTGGTGAGCCAAATCCTGGTGTGTATATCGTTACTCTTCTAGGTATGTGGGGAGCACTATTTACGATGATTACCCAAGTAAGAATTAATGTTACAAATATTTATAGTGGTTCACTATCACTTTCAAATTTCTTCGAAAATATTTTTCATTTTAAACCCGGAAGACGCTTTTGGGTCGTTGTAACCGGAGTTTCTGCCATCATTCTAATGCTTACCGATATAGTCAATCATCTTGGCACAGTTTTGACCTTCCAAGGTGTTTTCCTTTTATCTTGGGCATCTATTTTAGTTACCGATGCTGTTTTTGTTAAGAAAATATTAAAGATTGGTCCTCGGTATTATGATGCTAAACAAGAGAACTTATTCAAATGGAATCCCGTCGGTGTTGGGGCACTGTTAATTTCATGCAGTCTTGGTACTGTAGCTGCACTAGGATTTATGGGAACCTTTTTACAAAGTACGGCAGCATTCTTTGCAAGTATTTTAGCAGCGATCCTAACGATTATTTTGGCGATTGCTACAAAAGGAAAATATTATGTGAAGAAGGAAGCAACTGATATTAAAAAAGAAGAATACGTCGCTTAACGTGTTAACCCTCTACATTTCATGTGTAGAGGGTTTTTTCTTGTAAACATTTACATTAAGCCAAAATTCACCTGGAAAATATATTAAAATAAGATATAATCAATTTTAGATATACAATCTTATGAAAATTGTGAAATGGAGGAATAAATGATGTATCCTAATATTCTTAGACACCCTGGACCTACTCCAATTCCTAAAAAAGTGGAACTTGCAATGGCCCAAAATATGATTAGCCATCGTACAGAAGAATTTGTCAAACTATATCGAGACACTACGGAACGTGTCAAAACTGTTTTCGGAACGAAACAAGATATTTTACTTCTTCCTTCCGGAGGAACTGCAGCATTAGAGGCAGCTGTTGTAAATACGGTTTCCCCTGGAGATGAAGTAGTTGTCATTACAGTAGGTGCATTTGGTGATTATTTCGTTTCAATCTGTGAAAAATATGGCTTAACTGTACATAAACTTGCAAAAAGTTGGGGTGAAGCTTGTACCAAGGAAGACCTAATTGACTTTTTGAAACCGCTATCTAGCGTTAAGGCTGTGTTTGCTACTTATAATGAAACGTCTACAGGAATATTAAATCCAATCAGTGAATTGGCAGAAGTCGTACGCAACCATTCAGATGCTCTCTTTATCGTCGATGGTGTAAGCTGTATTGGCGGTGCCCCTGCTGAAATGGACGAATGGGGTATTGATATTTTAGTAACAGGTTCACAAAAAGCGATGATGCTTCCTCCGGGACTTGCTCTTTTGGCCGTAAGTGAACGTGCTTGGAAGGTGATAGAGGCTAACTCTACTACTGCCTATTATCTAAATCTATTAAGCTATCGTGACTGGGCATCAAAAGGAATGACGCCTAATACGCCAGCTATTTCGCTCATCATGGGGCTTTCTGCGGTGTGCGATTTGATCGAAGAAGAAGGCGGATTTTCGAAAACGATTGAACGACATGAAGTCATGAAGAATATGGTTCGGGAATCTATGAAGGCATTATCATTCGGGTTATTAACGAATGATCAGTATGCATCACCAACGATTACTGCAATCTGCGCACCTGAAGGCTTGGATCTTCCTGCCTATTTAGGACACTTAAAGAAGAAGTATCACCTTGATTTTGCTGGTGGCCTCGGCCATCTACAAGGAAAAATTTTCAGATTTGGTCATATGGGCTACTGCTTCCCAAGTGATATCCTTCAAGCCGTTTCCCTAATGGAAGCAGGTTTACAGGACTTTGGCTATCAATTTGAGCCGGGTGCTGGAGTAAATGCAGCACAAAAAGTTTTCTTGTCCTCATTAAGAAAGTAACCTAAGAAAAATGCCAAACCCCTTTCATGTAATGCTAGTGACAAGGGGTCTGGCATTTTTTCTTTCAAAATAAAAGGAAAGCCAACTTACTCGTGATTCATGTCGGCTTCAATTCTACTCATGAATTCCTCTGCTGCGTTATAGCCTTGCTGCCTTAAATACCAATTGTTTGCAGCTGCCTCAATAAGCCCAGCTACATCACGTCCAGGCTGTAGTTGGATTTCAATCGAGGGAATCTTAACCCCCATATACTCCATTGTATTAATTTCCTGATCCAAATCATTATACAAACCGTCTTTTTCCCATTTTGTCAAATGAATATCAAGGGAAATCCGTGTTTCATCTTGGAATGCCTTACGTCCATACATGCGAACTACATTTAACAGCCCGATACTGCGGAGAGCCAAAAATTCTTTAGTCTTTTCATCATGTGTCCCCAGAATGGTTTGTGGACTTAGTTTTTTCAAAACAACGATATCATCGGCTACTAGTCGGTGTCCTCTTCGAATTAACGTATGGGCTGTCTCACTTTTTCCGACCCCTGAATTCCCACGAATCAGAACGCCAATCCCAGATACATTCATACAAACCCCATGTACAGCAACTTTTTCCGCTAATTCCTTTATCAAAAAGGCATCCAATCTGACGATAAAATCAGAAGTAATTTCAGGTTCTCTCGTAACTAATAACGGAATCCCTTGCTCCACACAATGTTTTTTTAAATAAGTGAGCCCTTCTTCCCCACATGTAACGATAAAACAAGGAGGATGATATTGAACAACATTCCCAATTCGGATTCTACGTTCTTCTTTTGAGAGTTTGTGTAAATACGTAACTTCTTTTTTCCCTAGGATTTGAACTCTCTCCGTTGGAAAAAAGTCGAAGTGCCCAACGAACTCTAGTCCTGGACGATGCACACGTGACTGGCTGATTGGATTCTGTAGCTTACTTTCACCAGCCAGTACCTTTAATGAAAACTTGCGGACCAAGTCTTCTACTGTTATTTCCTTCATCCTACCATTCACCCGCCCGATAATCTTTTATAAATAGAATTATACTTTATGAACGGTGGAAGCGTCATCATGTCGGACCGCTTTTTTCATTAAAATCAGGAACATTTTTCCTTTAGTCCAATATAAAATTATAAGCGAACAACAAAAGAGCTTGAGATAAACCTTTCAATTCATCATATGGTACACGCATGCCTACTACTCCCTTTGCCAAAAATATATTATGCCTCTTTTCCTTTTGCTACTGGATTTTCATCATATGAAACCCAATCACTATAGCTTCCGGCATATAATTTAACATGTTTAAACCCGGCCATTTTTAAGGCGATAACATTCGGAGTCGCTGTTACACCCGAACCGCAATAAACGATGATTTCATCTTCTTTGTTTAGGTCTGCAAACCTCTTATTCTGTTCATCGTTATTTTTAAAGATGCCTTCCTTGATACCTTCTACCCAGCACTTATTAATAGCACCTGGAATATGCCCTGCAACTCGGTCTATCGGCTCAAGTTCCCCTAAGTAGCGACTTTCATCCCTAGAATCTAGTAAAACGGGAGACTTTTTCTTCTGGTTCACGATTTCCTTTACTTCCTCGTAAGAAGCCAGCATGTCTTCACGAATACGAACTTCAAATGAAGCTGGTTCTCCTTTCGGTACTTCCACTGTGATCGGGTATTCCGCTTCAACCCAGCCCTTAAACCCTTCGTTTAACACATATACTTTGTCATGACCAAGATAGGTTAGCAGCCACCAAAAGCGAGATGCAAACTGGCCCTCGCCACCATCATACGCAAGAACTATTTTTGAATGGTCAATTCCTGCCTTTTCAATTTCACGCTTAAACTGCTCCATATCTGGGAGTGGATGTCTTCCCCCATGCTCTGATACAGGCGCGGACAACTGCTTTTCTAAATCAAAATAAAAAGCTCCTGGAATATGGCTCTCCTGATAAAGCTGTTCCCCTTGGGTTGGATTCCCTAAGGTAAACCGGCAATCGACTATTCTTACATTCTTGTTATTTAATTGTTCAACTAGCCATTCCTTGTTCACAACAAACTTCACTCAAACCGCCTCCATCCTATATACTGTATATCCCCATTTTACAATTAATCATGGAAATCATTCAAAGAAGTTGAAGAAAAATTGTTTTTTAATTCATTCTAGGAGAAAGATAAGGTAAATGAGGGTCGAAAGGATGAGTTCAATGAAGGCAACTGATCTACTTATAGATTGCTTGGAAAATGAAGGTGTTGATTATGTGTTTGGCATCATGGGAAAAGAAACACTTGATCTCATGGATTCATTGTCAAAATCAAAACAAATTACATATATCAATGTACGTCATGAACAAGGTGCTGCTTTTATGGCCGACGTTTATGGAAGATTATCGAAAAAAGTTGGCGTCTGCCTGGCGACATTAGGACCTGGTGCTACAAATCTTCTAACCGGAATAGCATGTGCAACGCTTGACCATTCTCCGGTTGTCGCGATTACGGGACAAGCAGGCTTTGAAAGACAACATAAGGAATCCCACCAATATCTTGATATAGTGAAAATGTTTGAACCTGCTACAAAATGGAGCGTTCAAATTAAGGATGTAAAAACGATTCCTACATTAATCCGCAGGGGGTTTAGGAAAGCTCAAATGGAAAAGCCTGGTGCCGTCTTAATTGAATTGCCAGAAAATCTAGCACCAGAACAGACTACCTCCCAGCCATTAACGGTTATACCTATCCCAAAGAGTAAACCTACTGTAGAGGCAATTGAAGCAGCACGAGCTTTAATAGAACAGAGCCAAAAGCCGGTTATAATCGTAGGAAACGGGATAATCAGGCAAGAAGCTGTAGCAGAGCTCCAAAAACTTGTAGAACAACTTCAATCACCAGTTATCCATAGTTTTATGGCAAAAGGAATTTTGCCAAAAGACCATCCACTTAATTATTTCACATTTGGGTTAATGAAGAAGGATGAAGCCCTCCCTTTAATAAATGAATCGGATTTACTTATTGTCATTGGGTATGATGTAATTGAGAAACCGCCTATGGATTGGAATAAAAGGAAACGTCCAATTTTACATCTCGATCCACTACCGGCTGAAATGGATGAACACTACCCTGTAAAAGCAGAGTTAATTGGAGACTTACATGAAACATTACAGACGCTTACTCAACTGGAACTTCCATCTAAACAATGGGCTCCAACTGGAAATCTAAAAGAAAAAATTGAAACAGTTTATCAAATTAATCAAGAAATAAAAGGAAAACGAGCACTTTCAATGGAGAATATTCTTAGTGTGATCGAAACTCATTCAACAGAAAAAACGATTGTGATCTCTGATGTTGGGGCCCATAAGCTAGCCATCGCCCGCACGTATCAACCAAAACAAGCTGGTCGACTCATTATCTCAAATGGATTAGCCTCAATGGGGATTGCCATACCCGGCTCCATTGGTGCCAAACTCGCATGCCCAGATGCTCCCGTTATTTGTATGACTGGAGATGGCGGGGCTTTAATGAATATTTCGGAGTTAGAGACTGCCAAACGATTGGGGTTATCGATTATTGTAATTGTGTTAAATAACTTGAGCTTAAAATTAGAGGAACAAATGATGGAGGAAAAGTTCTTTCACAGTTTTGGAGCCAACTTTGGAAACCCCGATTTTCTAAAACTTGCTGAAAGCTTTGGAGTGAATGGAGTAAGACCTACTCATTTGAATGAATTTGAGAAAGTTTTAAAAGATGCTTTAAATAGCGACGATGAACTCACACTGATCGATATTCAAATGCAAAGTTCATAAAACAACATGGGGATGGTTGTTCTGCTGCAATACAAAAGAACCATCCCTTTCTTCAAAAATTTCCCCTTAACCAGATTGCCCATCTATCCGTTAAGCTTTTTAATAAAGACAACCTTGAGATAATTTCCTTCTTTAAACTCTCGAATTGTTTGGAAATCGCGAGGTAGTGAAAATTCCTCTTCAATTTTATATTTGCTGTTACTTTCCTTAAATGCTGTATCAATAAAACCTTTAAATTTTTTCATGTCAAATGATGCACTATTTGTTGAAGCAACAATGACCCCGTTCTTCTCCGTTATCGCAATCGCTTCTTTCAAGAGATTCTTATAATCCTTTTCGGCACTGAAGGTAAATTTTTTCGACCTTGCAAAGCTAGGGGGATCAAGGATTATCATATCAAACTTCAGACCTTTTTTACCTGCATATTTAAAATAATGAAAAACATCTTCAACAATAATGTCATGGGATTCATAATCAATTCCGTTTACACTAAACTGCTCAATCGTCTTCGGCAAACTACGGTTAGCTAAATCAACACTTGTTGTCTTTGAAGCTCCACCTAATGCTGCAAAAACAGAAAATGCCCCCGTATAGGAAAAAGTATTTAATACGGTTTTCCCTTTTGCATACTTATCGCGAATGGTTCTTCTCACATCCCGCTGGTCAAGAAATACCCCTACCATTGCCTCCTCGTTAAAATAGACCGCAAAATTGACCCCATTTTCTTTTACGAGAATCGGGAACTCCCCTCGCTCGCCATCTACAAATCCGTCTTCTTCAATAAATTTCCCATCAGCACGAAACCTCTTTTTTTGGTAAATCGCTTTATACTGAACGAGATTTTTTAGTGAGGTAAGCACATGGTCGAAATATGTAAAAATGCCTTCACTGTACCAGTTAATTAAGTAGTAACCGTCAAAATAGTCAATGGTGAAGCCTCCGATTCCATCTCCTTCTCCATTAAATACTCGAAAGGCGTTCGTTTCCTTATCTTGAAAAAAAGACCTTCTTTTATCTAAGGCTGCTTTAAGCTTCCTTTCAAAAAATGATTGGTCAATCTTTTCATCCTTGTTCCTCGTAAGTACCCAACCAAACCCTTTATTTTGCTTACCATAATAGCCCTTACCTATAAATGCATTATGTTCATCAATAAGGTTAATAAGTACGCCCTCTTCTAAAGAACCGACGTCATTTATTGCTTGCTTTGTGATAAGAGGGTATCCTCCCCGATACTTATTCACAAGATTTGATTTTACCTTTATATTTAATTCCGTTCCCATGATCTTCATCCTTATCTCATATCTACTTTTTACCTATGATACCTTTATCCATGCCAATTTAAAAGGGGACAGTCCCACGCTACCTTAAAGTAACGCAGAACTGCCCCTTTTTTTACTTATTCATCGCAGAAAGGAAATCCCCTAATAGGCCGTCCAAATCAGAGACCTCCTCATCTTCTTCCTCCTCAACAGGATGATCTTGCTTTGCGGTTTCCCAGTTAAATTGATTTAAATCATCCTCGAATGTATCAACGTCATGAATAGAAGTGGTTTCTTCTTCCTGCTTTGAAGCTGCAACTTGCATCTCATTAGTCGTAACTTCCTCTTGGAGGTATAAAGCTTCGTCCAAATCCAAGGATTTGCTATTTAACGAAGCAAGTAGTGCAGTTGCACGAACAGGATCTGATAAGAGATGATATATGATACTTCCAAGCAAGGCCTCAGAGTGCTCATGCTTTAGCCAATTTCGTTGGGATTTACTTAATGTTTGAGGGAGTGGAACCGTAATGACTTCTCTCTCCTTTGAATAGGACTGGCCCACACCCTGCATAACAAACTCGGCAATTTTACTTGAAAAATTCCTTCTCTCTGTTTCCTTTAACCGTTGTAGATGCTTTAATAAATGATCTGGTGTATCGGATGGTACGCGAAATGATATCGCTTGACCCCTTTTCACCTCGGTTGAGGTCGACTTTTTCATAGAATCACCTTATTCTATTTCTTTACTGGTTCTTTCACAGGCTCTTGTGATACCTTTTGCTTCTCATTCTTCCTTACATAATCCGTAATAAGCTTATAATAAGCGTTCGCCATCATCCAAATACTCTCTTTTTCATCTTCAAAGAATTCAATATTATAGCCATCAAGATTATTATTTAATGTTTTGATATAATCTTTTAACACAATGGACCCACCACCAACAAAATAGCAAATTTCTGTTTGTGAGTTTTTTAACCATACATTACGAAGTAACCGATATTGCTTTTTTGCTAACTCAAGCAGGATACGATCTGTTATGTCATGAACGCTTGTCCTGCTCCCTTTTACCATGATATGATTACGGTTATTTTTTCTAGTGATAATTTCAACGACATCTCGGCGACTATCTAATTCTACTCCGTGCTTGGAGCGAATTTCTTCTCTAATGGCTTCCAATGATTCAGACACCCCAAGATTAAAGCCTTGTGCTTTATCGTCATCGACAGTTCGGTTTCGAATGACCGCTATATCTGTTGAGAGTCCGCCAATATCTTGGATTAAAATACGTTTATCAATTAAATCCTTATTGATTACCTTCAGATTATTATCCATTACAAGATTAATATAGGCAGCAAAGCCTTCTGGATAAATTTTGACTTCATTGAATTTGATATTAACCTTTAGCCCTTGGTATCTTGGTGTTACAAGAAACTCCACCTGATGGACGGATCCTGTTAACTTTGAACGATATCCGGCATCCTTTCCTTCCTTTACCTCACGAAGGGGTAATCCTGTTCCCAACGTGTAATTAGCATCAATCACATTTTTTGAACGTGGAAAGGAAGACGTGTTTTCTTCGCTTACCGCATCTAATGCCAATGTTGCAAAAAGCATAATCAATGTTTGATCTTCTTCTGATTTACTGCTTCCTGGATCCAATTCTGATGCACTGCCACTTTTTGTCGCCAAATGGCCCACACGATAAATCACGTTATTTTCCTTTAAAGCAGGGGAGTGAACCTTAATATGTATTCCTTCCAGTGGGTCCTTACTATTTAACTCTTCTATTCCAATTACAGGACGATCCTCCGTGTCTCTAGCGATTATATTAGGTATATTTAATTCGTAATCTAGCTCTCCAAAGATCGCCTTTATGGAGTCATTTCCAACATCAACTGCTGCAATTCTAGATATAGACATTCAAACATCATCCCTTTTAGTAGATTTTTTTATTGCTATGTATGCCTTAATAAAAGGGTATAAGAGATTACTAGATTCCTCAATAACTCTGGACAAAAAGAAACATAACTGTAAACCTGTAAACACCTTGTAAACATGTCGTTATTTGTAAACATTTTTGTTATCTTTGTGTACAAATTCGTACACAAAGCTCCACAACAGAATGTAAACAGATTTGTAAACATGTAAACGGAATTGTGCACATTTCGTTTACGTTTCGTATACGTGTATACAGATTTGTAAACACCAAAAATAAAAAGGGGGTGTCCCCAAATTTCTTGGAAACATCCCCTACTTTATATATTAACTTATCTTATTTGCCCATTTCCTCGGATTGTATATTTGGTAGATGTAAGAGCTGGTAACCCCATTGGTCCACGTGCATGGAGTTTTTGCGTACTAATCCCGATTTCAGCGCCAAATCCAAATTCAAATCCATCCGTAAATCTGGTAGATGCATTATGGTAAACAGCCGCAGCATCCACTTCCGTGAAAAATCGTTCCACATTTTCAACTGATTCAGAAATAATCGCTTCTGAATGCTTTGTTCCATATTGGTTGATATGGGCAATGGCCTCTCCTACATTTTCAACTACTTTTACGGCAATCTCTAGCCCTAAAAATTCCGTACCCCAGTCTTCCGTGCAAGCAGGAATAATATCTTTTCCTGTTTGTTGGACTTTTTCATCTCCATGGATTTGAACATCCTTTTCTTGCAAAGCCGATAATAATTCCCCTAAATGGTTGGATGCCCAATCTTTTTGCACAAGAACATTTTCAATCGCATTACATACCGATGGTCGTTGAGTTTTCGCATTAATTGCAATCTCTATAGCCATATTTGGGTTGGCTGTTTCATCAATAAACACATGGCAATTTCCCGCCCCTGTTTCTAGTACTGGAACGGTTGAGTTCTGAACGACCGTCTGAATCAACTTTGCGCCACCACGTGGAATTAATACATCCAGATACTCATTTAGTTTAAACATTTCTGATGCGGTCTCCCGTCTCGTATCTTCTAATAATTGTACCGCTTCAATTGGTAGATTACTTCCTTTAAGTGCGTGCTGAATTACCTTTACAATCGCTTTATTCGAATGGATCGCTGTTGAACTGCCTCGAAGCAAAACGGCATTTCCTGTTTTCAAACAAAGACTTGATGCATCAACCGTTACATTTGGTCTTGCCTCATAAATCATACCGATTACTCCAAGCGGAACACGTACCTGGGCGATTTTAAGGCCATTTGGACGCTCCCATTCTTCTACTAATTGTCCAATTGGGTCTTCAAGTTCTGTTAAAAGAATAAGTGCATCAGCCATATCTTGAATTCGCTGTACGTTTAATTTTAAGCGATCCAACAAGGATTCACTCATCCCATTTTCTTTCCCGGCCTGCAAATCTTTAAGATTTTCCTCTAAAATAAACGTTTGTTCCTTTATAAGTTGCTCGGAAATTGCAGAAAGTGCCTTGTTTTTTTGCTCTGTCGACGCCTTTGCTAGTACTGCAGCTGCTGTTTTTGCCTTTTTCGCTTTTTCAATTAACTCACTCATATTTAACTCTCCTCCCTTTTTGACTTACCCAATTGTCCCTATGAATGACAACACCTTGATCACTGTTTACCTTTACCATTGCTTTTGTACTAGATAATCCTTTTATTTCTATTAATTGATCGGAAGAAAAATTGACTTTTCCTTTTCCGATAATATCTCCCTTTACGTTCACAACCTCAACCACGTCATTGACTCTAAAATTCCCAATAATATTCGTCACCCCAGCTGGGAGAAGACTTTTACCTTGTCTTAGAATAGCGGTTGCAGCGCCCTGATCCACTTCAATTTTTCCACTTGGAATTGAATGTAAAGCAAGCCACTGCTTTGAAGTATTCATACCTGTTAGTGAGGAGTTCCCGATGTATGTTCCATCCCCTTTTCCAGCAAGAATATCAACAAATTTGTCTTCACCTAATCCAGAGCCAATAAACACTTTAACCCCGAGACCTAACGCAGTACGTGCTGCTTCAATTTTCGATTTCATTCCCCCTGTGCCTACTTTTGAACCTGCTTCAGTGGCACCACTTAATAGTTCATCATGAATGGTTTCAAGGAAATTGTACCTTTTTGCTTCCGGATGTGTTCGTGGGTTTTGATCGTAGATGCCGTTGACATCGGTAATGATGATTAAAAAATTTGCATGTACTAGACCACTTACTAGCGCTGATAACATGTCATTATCACCAAAATTTAATTCTTCTAGTGACACTGAGTCATTTTCATTGATAATGGGTACAACATTTCGTTTTAACAGTTCAGATAAGGTTGCATAGGCATTGTTATATTGGTCTTTATAAAGGAAATTCTGCCTAGTTAACAACAATTGTGCAGCAACAATCCCATGTTTTTTGAATTCTTCCGTATAGCCTCTTAAAAGTAAACCCTGTCCAACTGCTGCAGCAGCTTGCTTACCTGCTACAGTTTTAGGTCGAGAAGAATAACCAAGATCCATAAAACCAGCTGCAACAGCACCTGATGAAATGAGAATGACTTCATGCCCGAGTTCCTTTAATCGTGCAATGGCATCAACGTGCTCACGTAGTTTCTCAATACTAAGACCACCATTTTGATTTGTTAATGAACTACTCCCTATTTTGACAACAATGCGTTTCTTCTTCATTTCATTCACCGCCAAATTGTTATAAAAAAAGGCCCTTCCGTCCTTAAAAAAGGACGAAAAGACCGTTGTCTCTCGTGGTACCACCTTTATTGACACCAGAAATTATTCTAGCATCCACTCGAAAACCTTTAACGCAGGCGGACGGTTAGGTTTTACCTAACAGTTCAAGGGACAGGTTCAATAGCATTGCGGATTGTAAAATCTTTCAGCCGATGAATTTTACTCTCTTTTACCCGAGGACTATTTACTAGTTCCCTATCATTACCTCTTATTTATATAAGTCCATTACTAATTATGTTTTATGATTAGGAATATTATGAATCAAATTTGTTGCAATGTCAATGTTGCTAAATGATAATATTATAGGAAGAATTGGGAATGAATGTTTTAACAAATAAAGAAGATACTATTTAATTATAATAATTAATGCTTTATCGTTGACACAAATAATAATATCTATATAATAATTAATATAAACAAGTAATAATTATAGATTTTTAGTCCATACTACTAATAATCTATTTTTAAATAATATAACATTGGAGGAATTTAACATGTCACTTATTGGAAAACAAGTAGAACCATTTACATTACAAGCTTATAAAAATGGTGATTTCATTGAGGTTACTGAAGCAGATTTAAAAGGTCATTGGAGCATTGTATGCTTCTACCCTGCAGACTTTACATTCGTTTGCCCAACTGAATTAGAAGATCTACAAGATCAATATCCAGCACTTCAAGAACTTGGTGTAGAAGTATTCTCTGCTTCTAGAGATTCTCACTTCACACATAAAGCATGGCATGATTCATCAGAAGCGATTGGTAAAATTACGTATGCTATGATTGGTGACCCTGCTCACGTTCTATCTCGCCAATTTGATGTTTTAAGAGAAGAAGAAGGTGCTGCTGACCGTGGTACATTCATCATTGATCCAGACGGAATCATCCAAGCGGTAGAAATTAATGCAGATGGTATTGGCCGTGACGCTAGTCAATTAATTGATAAAGTTAAAGCAGCACAATATGTTCGTAACAATCCTGGTGAAGTTTGCCCAGCAAAATGGAAAGAAGGCGAAGAAACACTTAAGCCTAGCCTAGACTTAGTAGGTAAAATTTAAGGGGTGCTTTAAATGATACTGGATGCAGATATTAAGCAACAATTAGCGCAATATCTTCAACTTTTAGAAAATGATGTACTGCTCAAAGTCAGTGCAGGCTCCGATAATGTTTCAAAGGACATGCTGTCTCTCGTTGAAGAGTTGAAAGCTATGTCTTCAAAAATTAAAGTGGAGCATACACAATTAGAAAGAACACCAAGCTTTAGTGTGAATCGTGTTGGCGAAGATAGCGGAGTAACCTTTGCAGGTATCCCTCTTGGACACGAGTTCACCTCATTCGTGTTAGCTCTCTTACAAGTTAGTGGAAGAGCTCCAAAGGTTGATCAAAAGCTAATTGATCAAATAAAAGATCTTAAAGGTGAATATCACTTTGAAACTTACGTAAGCCTAAGCTGCCATAACTGTCCTGAAGTTGTACAAGCATTAAACGTCATGAGTGTTCTTAACCCTGGTATCACACATACCATGATTGATGGAGCTGCTTACAAAGAGGAAGTTGAAAGCAAAGATATCATGGCAGTACCAACCGTATTCTTAAATGGTGAGGCATTCGGCGGAGGTCGCATGACTTTAGAGGAAATCCTATCAAAAGTTGGAGGAACTCCAGACGCTTCAGAGTTTGCTGATAAAGATCCATTTGATGTTCTTGTTGTTGGAGGCGGTCCTGCGGGTGCAAGTGCAGCTGTTTATGCAGCACGTAAAGGCATTCGTACAGGTATTGTTGCTGAACGCTTTGGTGGCCAGATTATGGACACATTAGGCATCGAGAACTTTATTAGTGTTAAGTACACTGAAGGTCCTAAGTTAGCAGCCAGCCTTGAAGAACATGTAAAAGAATATGACGTCGATGTAATGAACTTACAACGTGCGAAACGTATTGAAAAGAAAGACTTTGTTGAAATTGAACTTGAAAACGGCGCTGTCTTAAAGAGTAAAACCGTAATCCTTTCAACTGGTGCCCGTTGGCGTAATGTCAATGTACCAGGTGAAGCTGAGTTCAAAAACAAAGGTGTCGCATACTGTCCACATTGTGATGGTCCATTGTTTGCCGGCAAGGACGTAGCCGTTATTGGCGGAGGTAACTCTGGTGTTGAAGCTGCAATTGACCTTGCAGGTATTGTGAAGCATGTGACAGTTCTTGAATTTAATTCTGAATTGAAGGCTGACACTGTACTTCAAGATCGCCTACACAGTCTTCCTAATGTAACAGTCATTACGAATGCTCAAACTACAGAAATTACAGGTACTGACAAAGTAAACGGGATTTCTTATGTTGATCGTGAAACTGAAAAAGAACATCATATTGAATTACAGGGTGTGTTTGTTCAAATCGGTCTTGTACCAAATACAGATTGGCTTGATGACACAATCGAACGTAATCGTATGGGTGAGATTGTTGTCGATAACCGAGGTGCAACAAGTATTCCTGGAGTATTTGCGGCAGGAGACTGTACAAATAGTCCATATAAACAAATCATTATTTCAATGGGTTCAGGTGCAACTGCGTCTTTAAGTGCATTTGATTACATCATTCGAAACAATTGGGATACAAATGCCGAAGAGGCTGATCAGAAAAAATTAGTTCATCAATAAGAATTAAATCGCTGATATAGATGAAAGTCACTTTATTGCTACCGGTAATAAAGTGACTTTTTTAATTCTGTCAGAAAGAAAGGTAAGAACGTTTTGGTTCTTACCTTTTGATTTGCATTTTCCCTCTTATTCATGATGATCATTTTCGTTTTTAGGCAATGTGGTTGGCACCTGTGATTCTGTCCCTGGTTCTACTAACAAAAATTGCCCCATCATACCGTCATCTTCATGACGCAATAAATGACAGTGATACATATACGGAACATTAGGGTCTGAATAATCGCCAAACTCTACTACAAGTCTAACCTTTGATCCATTTGGTACAAATACGGTGTCTTTTCTGCCTCTTTCATACTCTTGAGGTTCCTTATCATTAATGTCCAAAATTCGAAAAGCTGCATTATGGATGTGAAAATTATGAGACCAGCCAAAATTATTAATTTCCCAGATTTCTGTTGTACCGGCTGGAACAATCTCATCAATTCGATACATATCCATCAATTTATCATTAATCTTGTTCTCCATTGTTAACTTGAATTGCCGAACCGTTGCATTCTCTGGAACTTCGATTAGTGGAACGCTTGAAAGCTGTCCATCTATTGGTGCTGACTCTTTTAAATCAGGAGCCGCAACGATCTTCAATAAATCAAACTCCCCATTATCAATACCGTTGTTTCCGTTAAAACTATGGAGAATAGTTTCCTCACCCGGCTTGAAATCCACCACAATTTCTGCACGCTCACCCGGACTTAACATAATACGTTCCATAGAAACTGGCACTTGAAGAAGCCCAACATCATTCGCGACAAGCTTAAAAGAACGACCATCAGTAAAGCCAAAATGATATGCTCTTGCATTTGAACCATTCAGTAAACGGAATCGTACCTGACTTGAAGTAACTTCAAGATAAGGGTCGTATGTTCCATTTACAAGAATTTCATCACCCAGTGTGCCAAAGATTCCTTCCTTATCCTCTTTCATTTGGCCATCACTCGTAAACAACTTATCTTGGATAATCAATGGAATATCATCCACTCCATAATTAGAAGGAAGCTTTTTAGAATCTTCATCATCGATTATAAACATACCTGCAAGTCCTTTATATACATGGTGTGCTGTCTTCCCGTGTAAGTGAGGATGATACCAGGTTGTTGCAGATGGTTGGTCAATTGTCCAATGTGGTGTCCATGTATCCCCCGCTTCAATCATCTGGTGTGGACCTCCATCCATCACAGCTGGCAATCTCATTCCGTGCCAGTGTAAAGTAGATGTCTCTCCTAAATTATTCACGACATTAAAAGAGACCTTGTCACCACGCGAAACCCTAATGGTTGGACCTAAATAAGTCCCATTTATTCCAAATGTGTCCGCCATTTTCCCTGGCAACAATTCGGTCGTTCCTTGTTGCATTGTTAATGTATAGTTTTTTGTACCATCAGATTCTATATTAGGTTCTGCAAGTGGTGGAATTTTTAAGGCTTGTGTAAACTCTAACTCGCCTACATTTGTTACAATTTCTTCCTTGCCACAACCTGCCAAACTTATCATAAGCAACGTTATTAGTAGTGCAAAAAGTCTATTATATGATTTCAATTTATCCCCTTACTTCCTCTCCTACCCATTTGGTAACTACCTTGTTAACCTTGTTTCTACTCTATTTTACTACGTTTTTTCTTTGTCCCTTTCGAATCACCGTTTTGTCACAAAATCGCCACACAATTTGTAAATTACCCCAATTTCCAATTGATAAAGTCCTTCTTTGGAAAGTCTATTTCGCTTTACCTTTCCCTGTATTTAATAGAAAAAGTGTCTATGAATTACTAAATTGGATAAAATGAAATTTATATACAATATAAATTTATAGGAGTGATGAGATGTCTGTAGATGTATATCTTGTTTTTAATGGCAATTGCTGAGAAGCTGTTGAATTTTACGCAAAAGTGTTTAATATTGAAACACCTCACATTATGACCTTTGGCCAATCACCACAAAGTCCAGAATACCCACTTCCAGAGGAGGCAAAAGATCTGGTGCTGCACGCTCGTCTTAACATCGATGGAAGCAATGTTATGTTTTCAGATACCTTCCCTGGTCAACCATTTGTTGTAGGCAACAACGTTACACTTGCATTAATTAGTAAAAATACGGATCATTTAAAATCCTGGTATGAACAATTAAAAGAGGGCGGAAATGTTGAAATGGAGCTACAAGAAACATTCTGGAGTAAACTCTACGGTCAAGTGACTGATAAATTCGGAATCCATTGGCAGATTAACTATGACAGCGGAGAGATGTCCATGTAAAAAAAAGATACAGAACTTTTCTTTTAAGAAAAGACTGTATCTTTTTTTTGGCTTGTTTGAGCTTATTAAAATCTTCCGAAATTCCACGGCGCCTTTCTCTATTTTAAAGTTTCCCATTCTTACATTGTTTTCCCTAAAAAAGACATGCTAATAAAGGAAAATATAAAAAGACTTCCATTACATTCAAGATTCTTAAGTATTACACAACTTTATAAACCTATGGTCGAAGGGAGTTTTATTGGTGAAATTGTTTCAAGTCAGAAAAGGACAATTTGTCTATTACAATAATGAGTTACATAAGGTTTATGGGGTAAAACCAATGTATAGGCAATCTGTTCATCTTATAAGGTTAAGGGATTTATCACAGCATTTAACCAGTGCAGCAGAAGTAGAAAGGTACAAACCTAAAGAGTTTGATAGCTTTATTTTTAATCACAAAGCCTATACGCTCAAACTCGACCAAAATGCTGAAGAAGGGGATTATATATTAATTCACAATCCTAGGCCCGATTCCTTAGATACGTATTCCCTAAATGAAATTGAAATGGTTGAAACGGTAGATAAAAAAGGAATCATTACAAGTAATTCTCACGGCGTCAAGCACAATGAGTATATGTTAATGGTACCTGGCCTGGAGGAAAACAGCCACCCGATTGATTTTAAAGATATGGAATCTGATGGTGTAGCAGACTTACAGGAGGCCCCGCCTCAAAATGTGAACCTTACAGACAATGTATTGCTGCCAGCTTTGGGAGACATCTATCAAAAAAAGGATAGTACCGAATTATTTATAACGATGGTTCTGGCAGTTAAAGCTGAAACGGTTTATTTAGGAGGCGGACTAGAAATATCGGCGTTTGAGTTGATGAATGCCGAAAAGTGGGAGTTTCTTTATAACCTTCAGGACCAAGATACGTGATTTTATCTTTAGATAGCTTTTAACTTTCCAAAAATAATGCTTTTATCTTACTAGGAGGTTCCCATGGCCAGAAAAAGTCAAAACGGATCAAGCGTATTTATTATTTCATTAATCCTTACCCTTATTTTTATTATTTGGGGTGTCTTTTTTACAGATAATCTCGCTCATGTCACTGACATTATCTATAATGGTTCAATTGATTACCTCGGATGGGTATATCTAGCGGCAACCTTATTTTTTGTGATCTTCTCTATATTTTTATTGTTTTCGAGATATGGTGATATTCGGCTAGGTAAAAAAACAGACCGGCCTGATTTCAATACCGCTTCTTGGCTTGCGATGTTGTTCGGTGCAGGGATGGGAATAGGAATTGTCTATTGGGGTGTTGCCGAACCAGTCACCCATTACACTAGTCCTCCCTATGGTGAGCCTTATACGGTTGAGGCAGCTAATACCGCAATGAAATATACCTTTTTTCATTGGGGTCTCGACCCTTGGGCGATTTATACAATCATTGGTTTAGCTCTTGCTTTTTTTCAATATAATAAAAAGCTTCCCGCATCGATAAGTTCGGCATTCTACCCCATGCTGGGCGATAGAATCTACGGACCGATCGGAAAGACCATTGATATACTATCTATTTTCGCAACTGTTTTTGGTATTGCTACATCCTTAGGCCTTGGTGCCATGCAAGTTACGGCTGGAATGCATGACATATTCGGAGTTCCTAATGGGTTAATTGTCCAGCTAATTGTGATTGCAGTCGCAACAGTCCTGTTTACAATCTCCATTAATACAGGCTTAGAGAGAGGAATCCAATACTTATCAAATGCTGCAATGATTTTATCGTTTGCGATTATGCTCGCGATTTTAATTTTGGGACCAACTTTGACTGTTATAAAAGTATTTTTTAATACAACAGGTCTCTATATTAGTGACTTTATTCATATGAGTTTAAGGTTACAGCCTTTTGGTACAGGGGAATGGATTGCATCATGGACGCTGTTTTATTGGGCTTGGTGGATTGCCTGGGCGCCATTCGTCGGAATGTTTATTGCTCGCGTTTCTAAAGGAAGAACAATAAGAGAGTTTGTCATTGGCGTCTTAATTTTCCCTACCCTTGGAACATGTCTTTGGATGTCCATATTTGGGGGCTCTGCATTAGAACTTGTTCAAAACACAGGTAATCATGATCTAGCAACACATATTACTGAAAACGTTTCATTGTCCATCTTTACATTCTTTGATTATCTCCCATTAAGTTCTTTGTTAAGTATTTTGGGGTTTGCTGTAGTTGCGATTTATTATATAACAGTTGCAGACACAGCCACTTTTGTACTTGGTATGTTAAGTGAAGGTGGAACATTAAATCCTTCCAATAAAATTAAAGTCACGTGGGGCGTTATTCAATCAGCTTTAGCTGCTGTACTGCTTTTAGCAGGAGGATTGGAGGTATTGCAAACAGCCTCTATTGCAGCAGCGCTTCCTTTTACAATTATCTTGATTGTCATGTGCTTCTCGTTATTAAAAGGTTTAAAAAGTGAAGTTGACGTACAAAGAGGAAATAAAAATATGACTCGCTCCATAAAGAATTGATTGCACAAAAAATCTCCTTGATGATATCTTTCCAAGGAGATTTTTTATTGTTATCTTCCAAATAGAACCACTCTTATATAGAACCGAAAAGGACCAGCCTCCCTCCTCTGTATGCTATAATAGTCTAATAGTTTTGCGCACCAGGAGGTTTCATAATGAAAATAAATAAGGGCATCTTATTTGTACTATTAGGTGCTGGATGTTTTGGTTTCACACCGGTTTTTGCCAAATTAGGGTTCAGCTATGGCTATTCCCTTGGCCAAATTAATATCGTTCAAATGATTATTTCTTCATTTGTATTATGGTCGATCACTCTAATTAAACGCCCTAGTTTTAAAGGGCTAAATAAGAGGAATATCCCTCAAATTATGATAACCGGTTGTTTTATCGGATTAACAAGTATTTTTTATTATGGTTCGATGCAATATTTGCCGGCCTCATTGGCTATCATTTTAATGTTTCAATTCGTTTGGATCGGCATTATTTTAGAATGGATTTTCAGCAAAGTAAAACCCGCACCCATCACGATTTTATCGATCGTTTTCATTTTGATTGGGGTCTTTTTTGCTTCCAATATAGTAAACGGCAATATCCAGGGACTCCCTTTTAAAGGTTTCCTATTTGGGATTCTTTCTGCGTTTACGTATGCTGGGTTTATTTTTTTCAGCGGAAAGGTCGCCGTAGATGTAGATCCATTAACTCGAACTTCCTTAATGGCAACTGGGTCGACCATCTTAATTCTTATCCTTTTCATGCGTGAAATACCATCTGTACTGCCACTAGAGACAGACTTATTAGCAGTTACAGTAGGTGTTTCACTATTTGGAGCTGTTCTTCCCCCACTCTTTTTCGCAGTGGGCTCACCATTGGTTCCTGGTGGAATTGCGAATATATTAACATCCATTGAATTGCCCATCGCTATCCTATCAGCCAGCCTTATTTTATCTGAAACGGTTACGGGGCTTCAGTGGGTAGGTACAATTATTATATTAGCAGCGATTACGTTAAATGAACTTGGTAGTAGACTTCATAGAATAAGAAGGAGACATGTTGAAGGGTAGCGTTTTAGAAGATTTGTAAAAACACCTTCATCCTTAAAGCGTCAAAGACATAGAATAGTCTTTGACGCTTTTTAATAAAAACCATTTATACCTTTTTAACAAACTCTGATTTTAATTTCATTGCTCCAAACCCATCAATTTTGCAGTCGATATTATGATCTCCCTCTACCAAACGTATACTTTTTACTTTGGTACCTTGCTTTAGTGTGGATGAACTTCCTTTTACTTTAAGGTCTTTTATAACCGTTACAGTATCTCCATCATTTAATATATTTCCATTTGCATCCTTGACTACTTTATTATCTTCATTATTCTCCACTTCTGACCCTTGAGCCCACTCATGACCACATATTGGGCAAACCAATAATGCTCCATCCTCATAAGTGTATTCAGAATTACATTTTGGACAATTTGGTAGATTGCTCATAAATTTAATTCCTCCATTAATTATATTGATATCATCCATTACATAGTAGCATACTTTTATGCTATCTTATTACCCCCGGTATCCCTTTTTAAATACTTCTAGAAATATTCTTGCAATATAATTGCCATAGATGTTACCAAATTATCACCTCCCTGTTCTTTGTCTAGCAAAAATCTATGTTACGATTATTGAAAATTAGCAACTAAAGAAACATGGAGGGTAAAAGAATGCTTAAAAAAATGGTCTCAATTTTGGCGGGTACTGTGCTCTCAGTAACAGTAAGTGCTAATGTACAAGCATCAACAATTACAGTTCAAAAAGGAGATACACTTTGGGATCTCTCGCGTGCAAATAACTCATCCGTAAAGAATATTAAAATGTTAAATCAACTTACGACAGATCTTATCCATCCTGGGGATAAACTTACTATAGTACCCGAAAAACAATATACAGTTAAGCAAGGCGACACATTATGGGACATAGCAAGGGATCATCAGGTTACGGTTTCTCAATTAAAAGAGTGGAATCAATTACATACTGATCTTATCCATCCTGGATTAAATCTAGTAATCTTTGAAGGTGTAAAAGGAACGGCTGCTGTTACTGCGGAAAAACCGGTACAGTCTGTTGAAGTATCAACAAAGGTAAGTGCAAGTTCAACACCAGCTGTTAAAACACAACAGGAAACGACAGCTACAGCACCAACAACTGAAACTGCAAATACTAGTACCGCCGCATCGCCAGCTACCGAAACAAGTAAGACAAGCTCAAAGGAATTTTTAATGGAAGCTACAGCTTACACCGCGACTTGTGAAGGATGCTCAGGCATTACATCAACTGGAATTAATCTATTAGAAAACCCGAATGCAAAGGTGATCTCAGTTGACCCATCTATTATTCCTCTTGGCAGCAAAGTCTATGTGGAAGGCTATGGAGAAGCAATTGCGGGAGACACGGGTGGAGCCATTAAAGGTAATAAAATTGATGTCTTTATTCCTTCTAAACAAGAAGCCATCCATTTCGGCAGAAAACAAGTGAAAGTCACTATTTTAGACTGATTCAGTATCAGCTTTGTTTTAGGTAGGACACTGCAAAATCATGAAATTCGAGGTTTTGCAGTGTTTTTCTTTATAAAATGTAAAAAGCCACTCTTTTGTGGCTTTTACAAAGGATCTTATTTAATGGCTCTCTGCGTTATTCAAACCATTCAATCGAACTTGGTTCAATATTAGAGCACCAATCATTTGAATAATCGTCTTCACAATAATTTGCCCTAAAATAGCCGCCGGTACAGCCTCCCATGGTAGAATATTAGCTCCAAGTGGACTTAAACCAACCACTACAAAAATAACAGAATCAAGAAATCCTCCAACAATTCCACTATAGAACACGCGCCATGCTATTGGTAGTTTCAATCTCGTATAAATTTCTGTATCAGCTGATTCGGACACAATAAATGAAATGGCCGAAGCCACCACAATCAACAATGTATCCCCCAGCATGAATGATACCAATGCTGATAAGATTAAAGCTATGAAAATAAATAAATATGTTTTCCCTCTCCCATATTTATGTTGCACCAGGTCCCGGAGAATAAAGGTCGCTCCAACCAACAGCGTCCCCATTGGAACGATAAAAACTCCAAACTGTAATGGCGCTAATGCTGCTGTTACCACATTCGCGGTAACAATCGATAACAAGTAAAATAGTATTCTCATGATATTACTCCTCTAAGTTTGATTTCCCTAAGTAAAATTCATCTAGTCCTTTTTTGCGCAATTTGCACGCAGGGCATTCTCCACAGCCATCTGCGATTACACCGTTATAGCACGTTAATGTTCTTTCCCGGACAAATTCAAGTGCTCCAAGCTGATCAGCAAGCTCCCAAGTTTGTGCCTTATTCAACCACATCAACGGTGTATCAATCACAAAGGAAGCGTCCATCGATAAATTTAACGTTACATTCAACGATTTCATAAAAATATCTCGGCAATCAGGATATCCGCTAAAATCTGTTTCACTAACCCCTGTCACGATATGCTTTGCCCCTACTTGACGCGCTAAAACCCCAGCAAATGAAAGGAAGAGCAGATTTCGACCAGGCACAAAGGTGGATGGCAACTCGCCATTTTCTCCCTCTTCTATCTTTATATCATGTCTCGTCAATGCATTCGGAGCAAGTTGATTCAGAAGTGACATATCAAGAATATGATGTTTGACACCAAGTTCTGCTGCTATATCTTTTGCACATTGGATTTCAAGACGATGCTTTTGACCATAATCAAAAGTCACGACTTCAACCTCTTCAAAACGTTCCCTTGCCCAAAACAAACATGTTGTGCTATCTTGACCTCCACTAAACACAACAATTGCTTTTTCTCTCTTCATTTCAAAACCACCTTTTAACGAAAAAACAGCACCCTAAGAAAAAGTGCTGTTTCTTAGTTTTTTTAAGAGGGTAGCTAAAAACCTCTTTCTGCATTCAATTCTTTTTATCGATTATCGATTTTTTCAGGATTTAAGTCATGGTTCATTAAACGGTAATTCGCCATTTCCTCATATTTCGTTCCTGGCTTCCCATAATTACACCATGGATCAATCGAGATACCTCCACGTGGAGTAAACTTCCCCCATACCTCGATATACCTTGGATCAAGTAATTTGATTAGATCGTTCATAATGATATTGACACAATCCTCATGGAAATCACCATGATTTCTAAAACTAAATAAATATAATTTTAATGATTTACTCTCAACAAGCTTTTTATCTGGAATATATGATATATATATTGTCGCAAAGTCCGGTTGATGTGTAAGTGGGCATAGACTTGTGAACTCTGGACAATTAAATTTCACAAAATAATCACGATTTGAATGAAGATTATCTACTGCCTCAAGTACCTCTGGTGCATATTCAAATGAATATTGAGTATTTTGATTACCTAATAGTGTTAAATCTTTTAAACCTTCTTCATGGCTTCGGCCAGACATAAAAAAACCTCCTTGTAAATGTATCCCAACACTTGCCAAAAGAGGTTTAGCCTATCATTCTATAAAAGACGTATGTAAAAACAGAAAAAGCCACATCCGCTTATGGACATGGCACTTGTCATGTTTCCATAGTTTTTTATAGAGGGTATCCGCTATGAACCTCTCCCATATTCGCCTGGGCATTCTTTACTTCAATCAATATATAATATTTAGATAAGAACGTCAAATGGAAATTTAAGTCGTTGCTGCTGAAGAAGCTGCTGCCTGGTCCGCCTTCACACAATCGATTGCGACAACGATTGCAATAATAATTGCTTCCATCTCTTCATTCAATATTTGAACTCTGTAGCTATCGCCCCATGTGAACCACTCTTTGCTCACTTTTCCGACAACTTGTCCATGCTGTACTACTTGAAAATCCATATCCCACCAATTGCCATGTACCTCAATACCTGCTGCATCAATCGTATAACGGGCTTTAAAGAAAGAAAACTCCTTTTTAATCGTTAACACTTCTCGACCGTTCACCTCTACGAAAAACTTGGGTAACCAGCTGAATACCTTTTTTGTAATGAGTGCAACTTCATCTCGTTTTGTATTCATAATGGAGAAGGTCTTAGGAATTTTCATAAAGCTTCCCTCAACAAAATAGACATCTTTCTCCTGCTGATCTTTGACTGTAAACTTGCCACTTAAACTAAAAACCTTTTGTTTTATATACAGTTGTTTCATCCAATCCTCCCCTTTATATTCGGTCATAAACACTACTTTCTAGTATCAATCTTTTTTACCTGACATATGAATCCTTATATCAATATGTTCTGCATATTTTCCCAGAATACCTTCATAATGAAAAAGGTATACAACTAAAGATAGTTGCATACCCGACTAATCCACTCAATTTAAAAGAACACTCTATTTTACATAATTACGAAGTGTTCCGATATGTTCAACATCCACAGAAATAACGTCTCCTGATTTCATTGGACAGCTACCAGAAGGAGAACCAGTAGCGATTACATCCCCTGGCTCCAGTGTCATAACGTTCGAAATCCAACTGATAAGATAAGGAATGGACAAAGACATCTGATTCGTATTGCCTTCTTGTACCACTTTCCCGTTTAACGTTGTAACAATGTTTAAATTGGTTGGATCCACTCCTGTTACAATCCAAGGACCCAATGGCCCAAATGTGTCGAAACCTTTACCTCGTGTAAATTGGGGATCCTTTTTCGTTAGGTCCCGAGCTGTTACATCATTAAATATCGTATAGCCCAAAACGTAATCCAAAGCTTCATTTTCCCTAATATTTTTCCCGCGTTTTCCAATAATGAGTGCCAGTTCTCCTTCCATTTCTACCTGCTGCGTTAGGTATGTAGGAGGAAGAAGAATTTCACCCTCGTTAGGAATAAGGGAAGATGTAGGTTTTAAAAATAAAAAAGGCTCCTTGAGATTGGCCTTGCCCCCAGTTTCCTCTGCATGTTGTGCGTATGTCCATCCAAAGTTAATCACCTTTTGAGGTCTAACTGGCTCTAGTATTTTCACATCTTTAACTTTTACCTTTATGCTATCAAATGTGAACTTCCCACTTATAATGTCATCAAAATGACTAGATAACTGTAAAATTTCGTCATCTTCTACGATCCCATAATATACTTGGTTATTTTGATTCTGATAACGAACGATTGTTTGCGTTTTTTGCAATAACCTCATACTCATACATGTACCACCCGATTTTGTCATTTACTCTATTAAACTAGTTCGTTCCTCTCTTTTATAGTAACCAAAATCTCCGAAAATGAAAACGTTTTCTCAATAAAGTTATTTTCGGCAATTAAATACTATTTTGTACATATTGTTCACAGAGTATTTGCGTTTAAAAGTAATTTCTAGCAAACATATACTAGAATCTTTAATAGAAAAACAAAGCAAAATTGGATTACCCATGGTTGATAACTGAATTCGGATTTGATGAGGTCTTCCCGTGTGAAGATTCACAGAAAGTAGACTAAATCCTTTTTTCGATTCCATAACCTCGTAATCTAGCACTGCCTTTTTAACATTGGGATGTGTTGGAGGGACAACGAATACCTTATTTTTCTGACGATCCTTATGAAGATAATGTACAAGCTGCCCCCTTTTCTTGTTTAGGGTTCCATGAACAACTGCAAAATAATTTCGTTCGATCACATGTCTTCGAAACATATCCGATAATCTAGAAGCCGCCTTAGACGTTTTTGCAAATACCATGGCACCCCCAACGGGACGGTCTAAGCGATGTATCAGTCCTAAATACACATTACCAGGCTTTTGGTAGCGTATTTTTAAATCGTTTCTTAACATTGTTAACAAATCAAGGTCTCCGCTACTATCTTCTTATACAGGAATATTAATTGGCTTTTCTACCAAAAGCAGATGATTATCCTCATACAAAATAGGAATTTTCATAAAATCTCTTCTCCTTAAGGCATATTGCATCTATCATAACATCTTTGTAAGAAATATTCGCCAATTGCCTACATTCCCTATATAATGTTATCCTATGTTTTCAGCTATTGTGGTGACCGTGAACCTTATCCATATTTTTTCATCATTCTAGAAACGATGTCTGGGTACTTTTTCTAAAATATGGGCAAAATATCCATTGCAGTCATAAAAAAAGAGGTTGCTATGCGAGCGGTAACGATACTGGAAGCATATACATCATGTTTAAATCATCAGGAGGTTACATATGCAATATGTTATTTCAATTTTAGGTATTCTTGTTGTCTTATTTTTAGCTTGGCTAGCAAGCTCCAATCGAAAAAAGGTAAAAGTTAAACCTATAATCACAATGCTTATCATTCAAATCATCTTATCGGTGTTCCTATTAAATACGGAATTTGGGCTTATCCTTATCACGGCCATTTCAAATGTATTTAACAAACTGCTTGAATATGCAAGCGAAGGTATTTCCTTTGTATTTGGCGGCATGGCAAACGAAGGAGAGGCCCCCTTCTTTTTAACTGTCTTGTTGCCCATTATATTTATTTCTGTATTAATTGGGATTCTCCAGCATCTGAGAATTCTACCGCTTCTGATGAAGGGAATCGGATGGCTCTTAAGTAAAGTGAATGGGATGGGGATCCTTGAATCATATAACGCAGTTGCTTCATTAATGGTGGGACAATCAGAGGTTTTCATCACATTGAAAAAACAACTAGGCCTTCTTTCAAAACAGCGTTTGTATACTCTTTGTGCTTCGGCGATGTCAACTGTATCCATATCCATAGTGGGCGCGTATATGACGATGCTTGAGCCAAAATATGTTGTCACAGCTTTAGCTTTAAATTTATTTGGTGGATTTATCATCGCTTCTATTATTAATCCGTACGAGGTACAACCAAATGAAGATATGTTAGAGATCCAGGAATTTAGAAGGCAATCCTTTTTTGAGATGCTCGGGGAGTACATCCTTGATGGTTTTAAGGTTGCTATTATTGTCGGTGCTATGTTGATTGGGTTCATTGCGTTAATGGCGGGAATCAATCACGTGTTTGAACTCATATTTCATATTTCCTTCCAGCAAATTTTAGGTTATCTATTTGCTCCAATTGCACTCATTATGGGAATTCCACTATCAGAGGCCGTGAGTGCCGGGGGAATTATGGCGACTAAACTCGTGACGAATGAATTTGTCGCGATGTTGGATTTATCCGGAGGCAATCATGACTTTAGTACCCGCACAATTGGGATCCTATCTGTGTTCTTGGTTTCGTTTGCCAATTTCTCATCCATCGGCATTATTACCGGGGCGGTCAAAAGTTTGAACGAAGAACAAGGAAATGTCGTCGCAAGTTTTGGTCTGAAGCTCTTATATGGTGCCACACTTGCGAGCATTCTTTCAGGCATCATCGTTAGTTTAGTATTGTAAATATATAGCCAGGAACCCACTACTAGAGTAGTGGGTTCCTTTTTTGAGCTTGACTATATAAGGGGTGAATTAAAATCCATTAACAAAGTTATCTATGGTTTCCCTTTCATCTTCCGTTAGTTCCCTTTTTACGTGCTTTTCGTATTCCTCTATTATTTTCGATTTATCACCATCGAACATTTCTGTAAATTTCGCAACGGTTCTAAGCTTGGCAACTTCCTGATTATATTCTTCTTTTGAAATCGGCCGTTGGTGCGATGGAATATATGTATCTGCATCAAATAATTCTAATTCGTCTAAAAGCGCAAGTGTTGTCTTAACCGTATAGTTATCCTTTTCCGAAAAAATATCAGGATATATACAATCGCCAAGAAATAGAATCTTTTCTTCTTTGATATACACAATGACTGAGTCCGCTGCGTGATCTCCCCCAACGTGTTGAACGACACATGTTATCCCGCCGAGGTCAATTTCTATTCGTTTTTCTATGGTTATATCCGGCAAGACAATCTTTATATCTCGGTGATCTTTATATTCATTCTTAATAGCCTTTGCACAAAATTCAATTTCTGTTCCTTCTCTTACTCGCTCATCTATCGCCTCGTCCGACCATGAAAGCGGAATGAGCTTTTCCATTTCCTTTTTTGTTTTTGCAGAAGCAATTGAAACTGTGTTCGGTAACGCTGAAAGACCAAAGATGTGATCCCAATGCCAATGAGTAAGCACAACCATATCAGGTTGTTCTAACTCACCTTTCATTGTTTCTTTCATAAAATAATGGGCATGGTCTTCCGAGTTACCTGCATCAATCATTAACGTCTTGTTATTTCCAACCACCATTCCTAAAATAGGTCGGTCAGTCTCCGATATTGGAGTAATATACCAAAAACTCTTTCCTATCTTGTTAATTGAGTGCATAACGGGGTGACTCCTTTCTTTTATCACTATCTTTCTTCAAATTGCAGTTATTTACTCCATTCTCAAATGGCAAAAAACCTGCATTTACTTATAGTACCGCTCTTGTGTGATTTCGGAAAAAGTTTTACTTTCAATTTAATTTTAGCAAGTTAAAATTGGGGCACCTTCGAAAGCCTTCCCAGTTAAATTTAGTTCCCCTCGGCTCACTCCCATACTGTTGATGTAACTCCAAAGTTATCATTGAACCTAAAATGCGGTCAGTCCACCATTGCAAATCCCCTCTGAACTGTTTCAAAATTTATGAATCTTTTAAGATTTGTTGACATAGGAATAATTTGGTATTGTTTTTGGAAATTGGTAGTTTTGCAAAAATCGGTGGCTTTCAAGGAAAGGTGATGTGACTGTGAATATTCTAGAGGTACGGAATTTAAAGAAATCCTTTGGTTCCATTCAAGCCGTTAAAGATATTAGCTTTTCTGTAAAAGAGGGAGAAATTTTTACCATTATCGGACCAAATGGGGCAGGAAAAACAACAACGCTTGAGATGATTGAAGGCTTGGTTACACCGGATCATGGAGAAATACAATTTGGGGAATTGAACTGGAACAAGCACGCAATAACTATAAAAAAGAAAATTGGGGTACAGCCGCAATCTAGTGCCATGTTTGATTTATTGACACCTGAAGAAAATTTGAATCTATTTGCTACATTTTATGATAAGGCACGGTCAACAGAGGAAATTCTGAAATTGGTTAATCTGACCGAACACCGTAAGAATCAAGTCAAAAAATTATCTGGTGGTCAACGGCAACGACTTGCAATCGGGCTTGCCATGATTAGTGATCCCGAAGTCGTATTTCTGGATGAACCAACAACCGGACTCGATCCCCAGGCACGACGTAATGTTTGGGAGATTATTCTTGAGCTTAAGAAATTGGGGAAAACGATTATTCTCACCACACATTACATGGAAGAAGCGGAAAAACTTAGCGACAGGGTGTGCATCGTTGACCAGGGGTTGATCGTAACCTTGGACTCCCCTACTGGATTAATCGAAAAATTAACAAATGAAAGAGAGGTTCGATTATCCTTCCTTGATGGCGAGAAAGCCGCTTTTGATGCAGAGCTTTTTGCAAAAGCTCTTGATTCTGTGACACGGACGGAACGTGAAGATGCTGCACTTAAGCTATGGACAATTAAACCCGAGGATTTACTGTTTGACTTATTTAAGTTTACAAAAGACAAGGAATATCAAGTCGAACAAGTTTCGATTCACGAAATGAGTCTTGAAGATGTCTTTATCGCATATACCGGTAAGGCGTGGAGGGATTAAGATGAATAATCTCAAGCAATTTAAACAAATGTTCCTTGCTCAATTAAAATTAACCTTCCGTGAAAAACAAGCGTGGTTTTGGGGAATCTTTTTCCCAATTATTCTAATGGTTATTTTTATGACGATCTTTGGCGGTGGTTCAAATGATGATTTCAGCAACAAAGTTGTTATTGTTAATGAATCTTCAAATGAAATGTCTACTATGATGGCTAGTCAATTACAACAAATTCCTATTATTGAAGTAAGTGAAAATGGTTCTGTTAGTGAAGAGAAGGCAAAAATTCTAGTAAAAGAGAAGGAAGTCGATGCTGCCATCATCTTGCCAGAATCAGCACAGGCAACATCGATTAAACTGATCGTAAACAAAGAAAATGAACAAAGTGTTTCAACCCAAGTCGTATCAGGTATCCTAGATAAATTCATTCAGCAGGCAAACTTGCAAGCAGTTGGTGCAACCCCAACCTTTGAGCAGCAATTTGAAACCATTTCCTCAGGCAGTCCGGAATTAGAGTATACTGATTTTCTCTTAACCGGAATGATTGCTTTATCAATTGCCCAAGGTGGCTTATTCGGAATGGTTGACTTAGTAGATATGCGCAGAAAAGGGTTAATAAAAAGGCTGCGGATGACCCCGGCAAAAATGGGTATCTTTGGCCTGAGCGATATGATTATGCGTCTGTTATTTAGCATCGTTCAAATCATTCTCTTAACCTTAATTGGCGTATTCATATTTGGGGTTAATCTATTTATTAATTTCCCTAGTTTATTGCTTGTTTTCTTAATGGGAGCTCTCTCCTTCAATGCAATTGGCTATTTTATTTCTTCTTTTAGCAATACCAATGAGGCTTACATGGGAGTAGCGAACATTATCAGCTTTCTGATGATGTTTGTAAGTGGTATTTTCTTTCCAATTGAAACAATGCCCGAATGGCTGCAGCCTGTATCAAATATTCTTCCACTCACCTATTTTGCAGAAGGTTTGAGAGACAGTATGGTCTATATATAAATGTCAACACAAATATGTACATTTTTGCTTGTTTAAGGATGTACAAAATTACTCATTTTCTATCGTAAAATGATCCTTTAAGCGGTAGGAATCCCCCACCATTGTCACGACTGTCGCATGGTGTAAAATACGGTCTAGAATGGCATTTGCCAGTTTAGGTTCCTGAAAGACTTCATCCCATGCTTTAAAATTTACATTTGTTGTTAAGATAGTACTTCGCTTTTCATATCGCATATCAA
>NZ_SLUB01000043.1 GCF_004799755.1 Bacillus timonensis
CCCTTTTTGGTGATAGTTTTTCGACAACTCTATTTTACCAAAATCGGGGGTTTTTTGTATTTTTTTATGAAAACCTACGGTTTTCCAGTTATTTGGAAACATTTTTCAGTGACCTCGAACCGTCCCTGCGGTCCCTTGCAACGTGTGAACCAGTGGAACCGTCCCTGCGGTCCCAAAGTAAAAGAGGAGTAACCTGATCGCTCACAGGTTACTCCCCTTCTATTATGCGCTTTACTAGTATGACTTGTTTTATTTTAAAATATCCTCGATTTTAGTTAATTCTTCTTGGGTGAAATCGAGGTTTTTTAAACCTGCTACACTGTCCTCGACTTGGCTCACTTTGCTTGCGCCAACCAACGCCGATGTGACACGTCCTTTGCGAAGAACCCATGCTAGCGCCATTTGCGCAAGGCTTTGTCCTCTTTCTGTCGCCAGTTCGTTTAGTTGTTGGATTTTTTGTAAGACATCCTCTGTAATTTGGTCTTTTTTAAGGAATGTGTTTTCTTTCGCTGCTCTTGAATCGTTCGGAATGCCACCAAGATACTTATTCGTTAATAATCCTTGTGCCATCGGCGAAAAGACGATAGAGCCCACTCCATTTTCAGTTAACACATCCTGCAATCCATCTTCTATCCATCGGTCAAACATCGAATATCTTGGTTGATGAATAAGTAGTGGTGTTCCTAACTCTTTTAAAATACGAATTGCTTCTAACGTTTGCGTTGGGCTGTAGTTGGAAATTCCCACGTACAACGCTTTACCTTGTCTTACGATATGGTCAAGTGCACCCATTGTTTCCTCAAGTGGCGTGTTTGGATCTGGACGGTGCGAGTAAAAAATGTCGACATACTCAAGGCCCATTCGTTTTAAACTTTGATCAAGACTTGAAATCAAATACTTTCTTGAACCCCAATCCCCATAAGGACCTTCCCACATATGGTAGCCTGCCTTCGTGGAAATCACCATCTCATCACGATATGGAGCAAAATCCGCCTTCAGCATCTTTCCAAACATTTCTTCCGCACTGCCAGGAGGTGGACCATAATTGTTCGCTAAATCAAAATGGGTAATTCCAAGGTCAAAAGCTCTTCGTAAAATGTTCCGTCCATTTTCAAATGAGTCGACTCCCCCGAAATTATGCCACAATCCTAACGAAATCGCAGGCAACAACAAACCAGATTTTCCAACACGATTATACTTCATTTCACTATACCGATTTTCACTCGCTTGATAGACCATATGTATCTCTCCTTTATTGGGACAAAGGGACAGGTTCCTTGTCCCAGTTTTATTTTGGGACAGTGAACCTGTCCCCGTGTCCCACCAGGGGACCACCCTTATTTTTCTTTGAAAATTTCCATTAATTCTGCAGTGGCGTCGTCTGTATTTTGGACGTATGAGACGAGATGCTGCATTTGGCCGTTTTGGTTTTCGATGGATGCTGTGATTTCCTCGAGCGATGCGGTTGTTTCCTCAATGATCGCCGCAAATTCGCTGACAGAGGTTTCCATGGAAACCGTTGATTTCCCGATTTCGTTCGTAATTTTTTCGAAATGCTTTACAGCTTCATTCAGCTCGGAAACGGTGTCGTCGATGACTGTAAAGACGCCTTTTGTATCCTTTGTAAGCTTCACACTCTCGTCCATTTTTTCAGCGTTCTCTTTCATTTGCTTTTGCGTTAATGTCGTACTTTCGTTTACTTCTTTTAGATTTTCAGCGATGAGATTGGCTGTATTGGATGTCACTTCAGAAAGCTTCCGTATTTCAGACGCAACGACAGCAAAGCCTTTGCCACTTTCACCGGCACGAGCCGCTTCGATTGAGGCATTAAGAGCGAGTAAATTCGTTTGTGATGCAATTTCTTGAATACGGTCCGTAAATCCATTTGTCTCATTAATTTTTTCTACGAGTAGATTCATGGTTTCAGACATAGAAGATACCGATGCCTGGAAGTCTGTGATTTTTGTGAGTAAAACGTCAATTGTTTCATTTCCATTGTCAGCTGCTTGATTGGCATTATCCGTCTGAATGCTCAAGTGGTTTGAACCTTTTACAAGCTCCTGAACAACCCTATTCAGATTCTCAATGGACTCAGTAATCGTTGACGCGGATTCATTTTGCGTATTCATACCAGCAGAAATCTCTGAAACAGCGATGGTCATTTCATTGAAGGTATGCATTTGCTCTTCACCTTGGCGACGAATATTTGTAATGTTGTCGCTGATTGTTTGTGAGTTCGCCTCAAGCTGGGTCGCATGCTGCTTTCTCATTTGTAAAAGATGCTCCGTTTGTTCCTGCGTTGCCTGCATATCTTGAGTAAGTCGTCCAGTTACAAAACTTTGGAAAAACAGGGTTACAATGATAACCGTAAAGATTAAATAATAGATGATAAGCTCTTTCGGCATATAGCCAAACTCCTGCCCCTTTGTCACGAAAAATAAAACCGTGATCGCAATCGCACAAATTACACCAAAGAACAAGGTTTTACGCTTGTTGTAGATTGCAACCGTTGTCAACAGGTAGAACGGCAAGAGTACGATTGGCGCCGATTCCGAGCTTGACATAATAACAAACAGGACTACCGAAATCCCTATCACTGAAAAATAAGGTGTTTGTGTTAAAAATAAATTCTTATAAATCAGTATATGTAAGATAGATAAAAAAATCGCCCCACCTATTCCGATTGTGAGAATCATTTGTAGGGGTTGTCCAATTGAAGCTTCAACAATAATTGCTAGAATGACAGAAATAAGCGAAACAAGACCGACCAATTTGTTTTTTCGAATCAGATCCTCTCGTTTTAGCTCTTCAATGGATAAAATCGTTTCATTCATAAGGTTCTCCCCCAATTTAGATATCTCCCTCTATTTTACATTTTTTTCATAGTTTTGAATATAGATTTGTTTGGGGGTTTCGATTCAAACAAACGTTTGATTGACATTCGGGGCTACAGGACGAAGGGATTGCGGATTCAAACAAGCGTTTGTTTGAAAATTTAAAGGGCTTTTACTGAATTCTTAAATTGTTTTTGCTATATTAATAGAATGATAAAGATGGGGGTCAGCGTGATGTTCAATTCCAGAATAAATTATGTCATTTTATTATTTGTTGTTTTTGGCGGATTTCTTATTTTTGGTTTATCTGAAAATGTGAAAGGTCCTGCCCTACCAAGTATGGAAAAAGATTTTTCGCTAAATGAGACACAACTCGGAATACTGCTTGCCCTTAATTCTTTGGGCTATTTATTGGCGTGTTCTTTTACGTCATTCCTCACTACCAAGATTGGGATGAAACTGACAGGTATTCTCGCCTTTGCCTCAATGGCTGTTTCAGGTATCTTTTTGTATTTTTCAAACGGATATGCCTCCTTAATGGCTTCGTACTTTTTATTATATATCGGAAACGGAATGCTTGAGATTGGTCTTGGGATCATGGCGGCTCATATATTCACCAAAAATACAGGAACGATGATGAACCTGTCCCACTTTTTTTATGGTCTGAGTTCAGTTGGCGCACCGGTAATTGGCGCTTCGTTAATGGGGTGGAACTTTCTTGACGGTGAACTTGGATGGCGCGGCATGTACTTGATCATCCTATCTTTATCGATTTTACCGATTATCCCCTCCCTATTGGGGAAATTCCCAGGGTTAAATCAAGATGAAACTGAAAGTGAAACCATTTCGCTCCGTGGTCTCCTTCGTGATCCAATTGCATGGCTGATTGTAGGCGTCCTGTCATTTGGCGTTGTTTCTGAATTAGCAATCGGAAGCTGGCTTGTCTATTATTTACAGAATGCTTATGATTGGTCACTAAAAAAGGCTTCGGAAATGTTATCCTTATTTTTTATATTTTTTACACTTGCACGTTTGTTTGCGGGACCAATTACCGATAAAATCGGCTATACTTTTTCAATCATGCTTTTTTCCGCTTTTTCCGGAGTTTGTAGTTTGATTGCTGTTCTCGTTGGGGAACCGTGTGCGATTTTGTTTGCGATTGCTGGGATTGGAATTGCCCCCATCTATCCAACCGTTATGGCACTTCTTGCCAAAAGATATGCAAAAGGGGTAGGGATCGCCATGACATTTACTGTAACGCTTATGGGGATTTCAAGCGTGATTGGCAACCTGTTAATTGGGGTCATCATCAGTTCTGTTAATCAGTTTTTCGGACAAAACCCTGCCAATAATCTACTTGGGCTTCAAGCCGGTTATATCTTTATCGCAACTCTCGCTATCCTTTGTTCGATTTGTTGTGTGGTTTTATATAAAAGACTTCAGGTTCAAGATGGTGAAGTTATTTAAGAATGGCAGATGTCACTACAGTAGCATTATTGGAATACCAGTAATGCTTTTTTAATTAAGTCTTAAGAGCTTATTACAAGTTTTTCTTTTATTAAGAGAGGGTAACAATTCATTTAAGAGTTGGTAATTCCAGATAAATCGACAAGTTTTCAAAGAGGGCTTGTCTATAATGACAAGTGTCAAAGGGAAAGAAGCTTAGGATTAGAACAGATCTACAAACAAAAAACTACGCGATTTAGCTTTTTCAAAATTGAGGTGATAAAAATGGGCAACCTTTTACGATATGCTGTTCAGGCAAAAAAGAGGGATCTCATTAACAAGCTAATTAAACGAGGCATTTATAAAAAAAAGGACAAACACTTGTATGAGTTGACATTGAGTGAACTAGAAAAAGAGCATGAATTATACCACCAGGAATGACCTGGTGTCTACTTCCAAAGGAAGATACAACCTTTAAATTCAATGGGTACTCGACCCATTGCACTTCCCCACAAAAAAGCACACGAAAGGGGCAGCCCCACGGCTGCCCCTCCATCATATTAATTCAATTTTGATCGCAAATAGGCATCGATAAACATGTCAATTTCGCCGTCCATGACGCTTCCGGTGTTGCCGACTTCCACATTCGTGCGGTGGTCTTTGACCATAGAATATGGGTGGAAAACGTAGGATCGAATTTGGCTGCCCCAACCGATTTCTTTTTGTTCGCCGCGAATTTCGTCTAGTTCTGCTTGTTGTCTTTCAATTTCTAATTGATACAACTTCGATTTCAACATTTTCATCGCTTGCTCACGGTTTTTGATTTGTGAACGCTCGGTTTGACACGTTACAACGGTATTCGTTGGAATGTGGGTGATACGAACGGCTGAGTCAGTGGTGTTAATGTGCTGTCCACCTGCACCACTGGCACGGTACGTATCAATTTTTAAATCTTCACTACGAATGTCAATTTCGATTTCATCGTTAAACTCTGGCATAACCTCACAAGACACGAATGAAGTGTGGCGACGACCTGATGAATCAAAAGGCGAAATCCTTACCAAACGGTGTACTCCTTTTTCAGCCTTCAAATAGCCATAAGCATTATGACCTTTGATTAAAAGGGTTACACTCTTAATTCCGGCCTCGTCTCCAGGGAGATAGTCCAATGTTTCAACCTTGAAGCCTTTTTTCTCTCCCCAACGCGTGTACATACGAAGGAGCATGGAGCCCCAGTCCTGAGATTCCGTACCTCCAGCACCTGGGTGAAGCTCTAGGATTGCATTATTTTTATCATAAGGCTCGCTCAAAAGAAGCTGCAGCTCAAATTCACTTAAATTCTTAGACAATTCCTGAATTTCCTCATCAAGCTCTGCCTGTAAATCTTCGTCTGGCTCTTCCTTCACAAGCTGATAGGTAAGCTCTAAATTTTCATAGGCATCGTGTAGATTTGTAAATTCAACGACTTGGTCTTTTAATGCATTTGATTCGTTAATGATAGTTTGCGCGGCATTTTGGTCATTCCAAAAGTCAGGCATTGACATGATTTCGTCAAGCTCGGTGATGCGCGCTTGTTTGGCCTCTAAGTCAAAGAGACCCCCTGAAACCCGCTAATTTCTTAGCCATTTTGTCAAGTTCATGCTTAATATCTACTAATTCCATAAATTTTCCTCCAAGATGTAGTCTTTTCTATTATAATGAATCCCACTTGATTATCTTACTCATTTTCCCGCTAGAAGTCCCGTTTTTTTCGAAGGAAAAGGTGAGAGCTCATCTCTCACCCTTTCCAGTTTTATTCATCACTGGGACAAGGAACCTGTCCCTTTGTCCCATTATTTACCGTGACAGTTTTTGTATTTTAAGCCACTACCACAGTAGCATGGGTCGTTTCGGCCGATGTTAACGGCTTTTTGAACAGGGCGTTTCTTTGGCTTTTCTGCTTCGCCGCCTTCTTTTGGTTGAACGGCATGGCCCTTCGCCACTTCTTCACGTTGAAGATTGCTGCGGATTTGCGCCTTCATCACAAATTTCGCTACATCGTCCTCAATGGAAGCGACCATATTTTCAAACATCGCGAAGCCTTCAAAATTGTATTCGCGAAGTGGATCATTCTGACCGTATGCACGTAAATGAATACCCTGACGAAGCTGATCCATTTGGTCGATGTGGTCCATCCACTTGCTATCAACAGCACGAAGCACAACAACACGCTCGAATTCACGCATTTGTTCTGGCTCGATTTGTGCCTCTTTTTCATCGTAGCGAACTTTTACCTTATCAAAAATGAGCTCGGACATTTCTTCTGGCTCTTTACCACGAAGGTCGTTCTCCGTTATGTCGCCTTCATTTAAAAGGTTCGCATTGACATAATCAATGATACCTTTGTAGTTCCAATCTTCCTCCACCTCATCCTTTGGTGTATGAGCTTGAACTACGCGATCAAGGGAAGACTTAATCATATTTTCTACAACGTCACGAAGATTCTCGGAATCCAGAACCTCGAAACGCTGTTTGTAAATAACCTCACGTTGCTGACGAAGCACATCGTCATATTGTAAAAGCTGTTTACGCGCATCAAAGTTATTGCCTTCCACGCGTTTTTGTGCAGATTCAACCGCTTTAGAGACCATTTTACTTTGGATTGGCTGGGTATCATCCATGCCCAGACGCTCCATCATATTTTTCATATTGTCAGAACCGAAACGGCGCATAAGTTCATCTTCCATGGATAGATAGAACTGAGTCACACCAGGGTCCCCTTGACGACCGGAACGTCCACGAAGCTGGTTATCAATACGACGGCTCTCATGTCGCTCTGTACCAATAACGGCAAGACCACCAAGCTCCTTGACACCTTCGCCAAGCTTGATGTCGGTACCACGACCAGCCATGTTAGTCGCGATCGTAACCGCGCCCTTTTGACCAGCCTGCTCAATGATTTCTGCCTCGCGCGCATGGTTTTTCGCGTTCAAGACATTATGTTTCACGCCTTTTTTTAATAAAAACTTCGAAATAATTTCAGACGTTTCAATCGCAACCGTACCAACGAGAACTGGTTGTCCCTTTGCATGGCGCTCTGCAATATCCTCAGCAACCGCGCGGAACTTGCCCTCAATTGACTTATAAATTAAATCAGGACGGTCATCACGGGCAATCGGACGATTCGTGGGAATCACAACAACGTTCATGTTGTAGATGTTGCGGAATTCCTCTTCCTCCGTTTTCGCCGTACCGGTCATACCTGAAAGCTTTTCATACATACGGAAATAGTTCTGGAATGTAATCGTCGCAAGCGTCATACTTTCATTTTGAATTTCGACGCCTTCCTTCGCCTCAATTGCTTGGTGAAGGCCTTCACTATAACGACGTCCCTTCATTAAACGGCCTGTAAATTGGTCAACAATCACAATTTGTCCATCATCCACGACATAGTCAATATCGCGGTGCATACTTGCATTCGCTTTTAACGCTTGGTTGATATGGTGAATCAAAGCTACATTTTGAATATCAAACAGGTTCTCAACGCCAAACACTCGTTCAGCCTTTGAAATCCCTTCTTCTGTAAGCTGAACACCCTTTGTTTTTTCATCGTAGGTGTAGTCTTCTTCTTTTTTAAGAGTCGTCACAAATCCGTTTGCCTGTATATAGAGGGAAGTTGATTTTTGAGCAGAACCGGAAATAATCAACGGTGTACGCGCCTCATCAATTAAAATCGAGTCAACCTCGTCAATTACCGCAAAATAAAGCGGACGCTGTACCATTTGTTCCTTATAAAGGACCATGTTATCACGAAGATAGTCGAAACCGAACTCATTGTTCGTTCCGTACGTAATATCAGCGCGGTACGCTTCAATTTTTTCCTCACGTGACATGGAGTTTAGGTTTAACCCAACAGTCAATCCTAAAAATTCATAAAGCTGGCCCATTTCGTGCGCATCACGACTCGCAAGGTATTCGTTGACTGTAACAACGTGAACCCCTTTACCAGTGATCGCATTCAAATAAACAGGCATCGTGGAAGTTAACGTTTTACCTTCCCCTGTCTTCATCTCAGAAATATTTCCTTCATGCAGGGAAATCCCCCCCATGAGCTGTACGCGGTATGGGTGCAGCCCCAACACACGCTTTGCTCCCTCACGAACAACAGCGAAAGCTTCAACTAATAAATCATCGAGTTTTTCACCTTTTTGATATCGTTCCTTGAACTCTTCGGTTTTGCTGCGAAGGGCCTCATCTGAAAGCTTCTCCATCTCAGGATGAAGGGCCTCAATTTTATCGGCAAGTGATTCCAAGCGCTTGATTGTGCGTTTGTTTGGATCAAAAACTTTGTTTAAAATTCCAAGCATCATGTACGCTCCTCTATCGTAAAAATTCACACCAGCTGTGAGCTGAATGATTTTGTTGAAAACTTTAATGAAATAAATATCTTCTATTTTACCACTAAAAAGGACAAGGGTAAAATATTATCAGGTTTCTTGATGTGAGGGGATTCGACAAACACGAAAAGTGCAAGCCTTTTTAGTTGTTCGTCTACTAAATACTGCCACGTCCTGTGGCAAACGTAGACGTCAGCACCTCATGTGCAAGTCCGACAAGCACAAGACGAGCCAGCACGAAGGTTGCACTTTGACCTTCTTGCTGGATTGGCTTGTGACCTCGAGCTGCTCAAAGCAAAGCTTTTCGCAAGATACTCTTAGATGCTTATTCAGGGTGAAAACTGGCTAGGCGCTGGAACTAGACAAATAAGAAAAAGGCATCCTGTTACAAACAACAAGATACCTCAACAACTCAAACAAACTGACTCCTATCCGTCTTTTCACGTTGCATGTCTAAAAACTCGTCCCACATCGAAAGAAATAAATCCGTTAATTCAGGGTCAAAATGCGATCCCTTTCCTTCCACGATGATTTCCTTCACTTTTTCCGGAGCAAACGGTTCTTTATAAGCACGCTTGGATAACAACGCATCAAATACATCCACAATCGAAACAATTCGACCTTCCAACGGAATCTCTTTTTCTTTTAATTGATTCGGATATCCTGTACCGTCCCATCGCTCATGATGCGTTTTTGCGATACTGGCAGCCATTTGAATCACAGGTAATTCAAGCTTTGATAAGATTTGATGGCCAATCTGGACATGCTTTTTCATTGATTCCCATTCTTCACTCGATAATTTGCCAGGCTTATTCAAAATCGAATCAGGAATCCCGACTTTGCCAATATCATGAAATTTCGCTGCTACCCCGATATCCTGAATAAATTTCTCATCACATCCTGCCAATTCCGCAAGCTTAACCGCTAGCACCCCAATCCGGTCGACATGCTGGCCAGTGTCGTCATCACGGTATTCAGCAAGATCAAGTAAACTTTCAACCGTATCAAAAATCACTTTTGCATCCTCCGTTATATCTTGACTAACAAGCAAGAAATGATCAAGTTCAGCAAGCCGAGACTGTTTAAAACGCCATGTTTTATAATAGGAAGATTCTGCTTCACTTTCACGGGTCGTTAACACAGATTCATTAATATTAGTGACTTTTGCCGGGCATCCAATACATGGTAGGACACGATCATAAAACACTTCATAACAGCGCTTGCCTACACTATCCGAAGCACTAACTCCTCTATTCTCAAGCAACTTACTCGCTTTTTCATCAATCCACGTTAATTTACCAAAATCGAACGTACTAATTTCATAGGAATATATATTAAGAAAACTATATGTATGTAAAAAGCGATACGGCTTAAGGAATTCCTTAAGTATCGAAAGAATAAATCGTGAATACCTTTCAAAGGAAGTTAAAAACAACGAAACTCCTTTTTCATTCCGTTGCATTTTTTCCTGAAAAACATCCCGTAACACCTCATTCATGGTGTCCACAAGCGAGGTTAATAGATGGTCATTGACATGATGATCATTAATACTTCGCGTCCAATCCCGAATGATCCGATAACATGCCGCTTCATCCCGATACATTTTTTCATAGAAAAATTGTTTCAGAAAGTTTTTGATATATGGAATAAACGATTCCATAAATTTCATACTATCCTGCGGAACCCTTTTTAATAGTACTATTTTATACCGCTCAATCACTTCATTTAAACGAAATGTCAGTAAGCCACTATAGGAATCCAAAATATCGAAATCATCATGAGTCAATCCCGACTTTTTTTCGAGATGACGAAATTCATAACGCAACGGATACAAAGCTTTATCCAGCTCCACTTCATTGTATGCCTCCACAGTCATTTGCATATCAAAATTAAGAGTAGCCTCAATCGCATCTAACAACCGAAGCGCTTCGTCCCCTGGCAGCAAATTCCCCAGCAACCTCGAGATGATTTGACAAAAACGCCGATTTGTTGAAATATACCATGGCAAGTCCAATCCAATTTTTGAGTGAGCTTTGCCAATTAAAAAGCGATTATGTGTGTAAGTATCATCAATAACTGGTGAAAAAACCTGTTCTAAGTAGTGACGCTGTGCAGCCTTTAGCCGTTCAAGACTCGAGTGGTCATCGATAATCTTCTTCAAATGATCCACTCGATATAGTTCGTCATACAATTCTTCTACAATTTCATCAACCAAAGAAAGGAGTAATTCCTTATGTCGGTGGATTAATGCTAGCGACTCTTCCGTCAAACCCGTTAGAGAGATTTGCGCTAGCTGCTTAGGGTCCTTAATACGTAAATATGCCATCCATTACACTCCTTGGTAGAACACGAAATTAGAAAACGGTGATAATTTCATTATTTATAAGAAAATGGTAACAAAAACAGCTAAAAAAAGGAATCTAATATTGTTAAATCGCATAACTAATTTGATTCCTACCATTTCTCTTGGATGCATACAAGGAGTTATCTGCTTTTTCAATAGCTTGATAGAGTTCTTCGGGACCCTTGAGCTTAGAAACGCCAATCGAAACCGTGACATCAAGCTTCTGGTCCTCCACATAAAACGGCGTATGTTCAATTCCGCTATGAATCCCAGAAACAATGTTCATCAAGCTTTCCTTCGAATCTGCCTCTAAAAATAAAATAAACTCCTCACCACCATAACGCCCAAGTAAGGAACGATGGGGCGGAATAAGTCTCGTTAAGGTGGTCGCTACATTTTTTAACACCGCATCACCATGAAGATGACCAAAACTATCATTAATTCTCTTAAAATGATCCACATCAATCATCACAATATACATGGTACGAGAACTTGTCCTATTTTTAATATAATTTTCCACATAACGCATATTATAAAGCCCGGTCAGAGGATCGCGTTCCGCATAAAACCGGAGTCTTCTCTTTACCATCACTTCCCGGTCCAGCTGAAAAATGAAAAAATACAGTATAAACGCAGACACTTGGAGTCCCAATATCCGGATAAGATAAATTTCACCGAACATATCCACCCCATTCGGAACAAGAAACAAAATCGGCAAGTCCGATACAAGCCAGCACGCCGTCATTAACAAAAACAAGGCAAGTGGGTTTGGCATCGCTCGATCCTTTTTATGAAAAAGAAGAGCCAGTGTAACAGGCAGGATCATGCCGAATACCACGCCGGGCAAAGCTCCCACTCCACCCATGCCGAGCCTCCAGCTAACCGCAATCACAAGGGCAGGAATCGCATGCTTCCATCCGAACAAGATGGAGAAGATCACCAAAGGAACAAGACGAAGATCAAACTTATAGTCCTCAAAGCGGACTGGCAAATAAAAAAGAGAAATCACGCATGCCGAGATAAGAATAAGAACACCTGCTGAAAACAAATACTTGTTAATCGATTTTCGATTCGTCACCAGGATGCTGATGCATAAATACATGAACAATATGACTGCAATATTGGAAAGGGTTGGTTGTAAAATGGTTATCATAGATATCCCTGCTTTATTTTTAAAGTGAAAACTACAATATGGGTTTTGACGCACAGGAAATGGTAACGAGACCATCCCTCTGATATGGACAAAGACAATAGCAGCTGACAAATATTCTTATCTAGTTACAGTCCTTGCCTACTGGGAAAATCGGTAAGGCTTACAAGTTACCTGTGCATTTGTATTATCTACGATGTGAATCATTTTGGCTATGGGGGTTTTCCCCTATTTTTTCAAGAAAAGGACAAGACCCCCGCCTATCGACGACAAGCATAGGACGGACGCAAGCAGATCATGCTGTTTAGATGGGCTTGTCCAGGTGTCGAAGGTCCTAGGGCATTTGTGTATCTTCTCAAAAAAGAGGCAGCCTGGATTCAGACTGCACTCTTGGAAATTCGTTATTTTAGTTAGGTTCGATGATGCCGTATTTGCCATCCTTACGGCGATACACGACATTGGTTGTATTCGTCTCAGCGTTTGTGAATACGAAGAAGTTGTGGCCAAGCATATTCATTTGAAGAATTGCTTCCTCACTATCCATCGGTTTCAAATCAAAACGCTTCGTACGAACTAATTCATAATCCTCATCTTCCGCTTCTTGAACCGCTGTTGCAGTTCCAGTTCCACCATTAAACATGGTTTTGGTAGAACCCTTTTCACGAAGCTTACGGTTTACTTTTGTTTTAAACTTGCGAATTTGACGCTCAAGCTTGTCAGTCACAAGGTCAATCGCTGCGTACATATCCTCATGAGATTCCTCTCCGCGAAGCACAAGCTGCGGCATCGGAACCGTTACCTCTATTCTATGATCCTTTGCATTATTCACTTTTAAGTTAACATTTACATTGGCATCCGGAGTGTTTTCGAAATACCGTTCAAGCTTTCCAAGTTTTTTCTCAACATACTCTCGCAATGCTGGAGTTACCTCAATGTTTTCACCACGAACGTTGTAATTCATACAAGAACTCCTCCTTTTAACTCGGGCTAACTTACGCTAGTCCTGATAATGCATTGGACACAGCCAAGACCCTTTTTAGGGTATCCAACCTGTGTAACAATATAACCTTTTTGATTTAAGGTTATAATAACTAATTCAACACACACCTCCCCAATTCCTGCTTTTTTGTAAAGGAAATTTGAAGAAATTGTGAAAATATTAACTTGAAAGTGGGACACGGGGACAGGTCCCTCGTCCCACTGATAATCCCATATTATTCACTTTTTATGTTGTGAATGTAAATTTGTAAACAATATGTGTAGGTGTAAAAATATATGCATGTCTATGGTGAGATATGAATGGTACTAGTGTGGAATCTACGGTGAAAAGTGCTTGAAGAATTCTTCAGTAGTAGTATGTCCAAAATGTGGGAGGAATTACATCTTTTAAATAAATAGATAAAACCACCCATTTCCAAAATGCTCAAAAACAGGTGGTTCCATTATGTTTTGATATATTTTTCGGATACATATTTAACTTCATCCATGTTTATAACCACTTCGTAACAAGGTTCACTACAACCGGGCCTAAGAGCACAATAAATAATGTCGGAAAAATAAATACTACCATAGGAATTAGCATCTTAACCGGCGCTTTCATGGCTTGCTCTTTGGCAACCTGTCTTTGGTTCTCGCGGATCCGTTGGGTTTGTGCTTGCAGCACCTTTGTCATTCCGATCCCAAGCTGGTCAGCTTGAATAATGGAATTCATAATACTTCTGAAAAACTCAGATGGTACTCGTTCTCGCAGTTCAATAAAAGCCTGCCGCCTTGTTTTTCCAAGCTTCATATCTTCTAACGCATATAAAAACTCAGTTGAAAGGGGGGAATGCATTTGTTTACACACCTTTTTCAGTGCCCCATCGAGCCCCATCCCTGCTTCAATCGAAACGGTAATCATATCAAAAAAGTCGGACATCGACTTTTCAATCACTTTGATTCTTGCTTTCTTTTTCGCCGTTAAGTAAAAGTTGAAATAAGCGTAGACGAAAATGGAAAAAATGGTTGACATCATAATTACTTTAAAAGTTTCCTCTGTATTTGAACCAAAAAGGAAAAAGGATAAGATAAACACAATCACGGATAATGAGAGTTGAATCAGCTTAAAATCAACAGCCGTAAGTCTAAACGGATGACCCGCTGCTTGTAATTTCTTCTCCAAACTTTCCATTTTGGACTTTGACATTTTTCCAAACGTTATTCTCCGCACGTAAGCCAGAAACGGTGTAATGACCCGTTCTTTAAATCCTAATTCCTGATGTTCAAGTCCCTGAATGTCCTCTTCAACTACTTTTCTTCCATTCACAAAGGGTAAAATCCTTTGCTGCATTTTCCATTTTGTCTTATTTGTCTGATAAACGACTAATAGGAAAAGGGAAGTAAAAAAAACAAATGATGTAAGCCAAAATAGAAAAATCATGCTACACCTCAATCTTGATGATTTTTTGAATAAGCAACCAGCCAATTATGCCAGAAACCGCTCCAAAACCAAGTAATGTCCATCCAAGTGGGTGTGAAAGTAAGGGACTAAAATATTCTGGATTCATGACATTAAGGATTAGTCCTAATATAACTGGAAGTAAAGATATCACCCACGCGGACATCTTTCCTTGTGCCGTTAGGGCATTTAATTCTTCTTTCATTCGAACACGCTCTGTAATAGTGTCTTTAATCGTTTCTAAAATCTGAGTTAAATTCCCACCAGTTGTCCTCTGAATCAATAAAGCAGTGACGACGATGTCAAGATCCTTATTAGGCAGACGTTTTAACATCGCTTCAAACGCCGTTTCCATGGAGATTCCTAGATTGATTTCCTGAATTGCTCTAGTAAATTCAGGTCCAATCGGATCAGGTACTTCCTTTGCAATAATCTGCATGGCTTGCATAAAACTAAAACCCGATTTCATAGCTGTTGACATGGTTTCGAGAGTTTGTGGGAGCTGTGAAGCGCATTTTAATAGTCGCTTTTCTTTTTTAAATTTCAAATAGAATCTCGGAATGGTCCATCCTATAATGATTGCAATAAGGATCACAAACAGATGCATTTGAGACAATAGGGATAGGAACAATACAAAACCTACTATCACGACTCTTAACAAGATAAACTCTTCAGGTTTTAAAGGAATTCCTGCTGCCTCTAACTCAAGTTGTAATCTCTCTTGTTTATTTTTTCTCGGGTGAATGACGGTTGAAAGCTTGAGAAAGATTTCCTTCAGGTTGACACGTTCTTTTTTACTTGTCTCCGTCTCCTCAACAACCACCGTGTTCCGGATGTCATTTGGGATAAATGTTTCGATTCTGCGTTTTACGACATTTTTCTTACGATAAAAGTAGAATCCAGTCCCCCAGAATAATAGGGTAGAGACGAGAAAATAGACTAAATACATCTCATTACACCTCAATAAACCAATCGCTTGGTAAATGAATTCCGTAGTTTTCTAGTTTTTCAGATACATACGGCCTAATTCCAGTTGAAGAATACCTGCCTTCTATTTTTCCATCACTTGTCGTACCTGTTTGTTTAAAGGTAAAGAGGTCCTGCAGGATGATGGTGTCACCCTCCATGCCAATAACCTCGGTAATATGCGTGATTTTACGACTTCCATCCTTAAGTCTCGATTGTTGGATAATCAGGTCAACGGCGCTTGAGATTTGTTCCCGAATCGCACGTACCGGTAAGTCCATCCCCGCCATCAAAACCATGGTTTCCAAACGTGAGAGCATATCCCTTGGAGTATTGGCATGTCCTGTTGCAAGAGAGCCATCATGACCTGTATTCATGGCTTGAAGCATATCAAGTGCTTCTGCACTACGTACCTCACCAATCACCACACGGTCCGGACGCATACGAAGGGAATTTCGCACTAAATCACGGATCGCAATGGCGCCTTTTCCTTCAATATTAGGAGGTCTCGTTTCAAGGGAAATGACGTGGTCCTGCATTAACTGAAGCTCGGCAGCATCCTCAATTGTCACAATCCGGTCATCATTCGGAATAAACGATGATAACACATTGAGTAATGTGGTTTTCCCCGAACCCGTACCACCACTAATAAAAATATTTAGTCTTGCTTTTACACAGCCATCAAGGAACTTTGCCATTTCCTCACTTAGCGTTCCAAATTGAATCAAATCAGTCATTTCCAAACGTTTACTAGGGAATTTACGAATCGTAATCACCGGTCCAACAAGGGAAAGAGGTGGAATAATAGCATTCACACGAGACCCATCTGGCAATCTTGCATCAACCATTGGACTTGATTCGTCGATTCTTCTTCCAAGTGGTGATACAATCTTCTCAATCACCTGCATCACATGGGCATCATCCCGAAAATAGCTATCACTTTCAATTAACTTACCCTTTTTTTCGATATAAATTTGATAAGGACCATTCACCATAATTTCGGAAACGTCCGGGTCATTTAAAAGCGGGGTAATGGGACCAAAGCCAATCAATTCGTTCGTAATCGTGTCAATAAGCTCTTTTTTCGCTTCATATGTTAAAAAGCGGTCCTCATGCTCATTTAAAAATTCCATCGACTCTTTTTCAATAAACTTCATTTGTTCTTCCTCAGACATCGCTGGGTGTTTCTTTAGTTCAGAAATAATATGCTGATGCAATTGTGTCTTGAGCTCTGATTCTTTTGGCTTCTTGATTTCTTTTCGTTTGACCTCTTGAGGGCTTGTACTACTTACCGTATTTGTTTTTTCATTAAGCCGTTTTAATAGTGACAAACCAAACCCTCCCTATTTTTTTCGCGTAATAGACTTCCAAAATGACGGTTTTTCTTTTGTGACTTCCTTCTGTTTTGGTTTTCCAATGAGGTCATCTGCTAAAGCAAGAACCGATTTTGCAACTGGGGAACGATGTGCCATGGTTACAAAAGGATCCCCCTTATTAATAGAAGAAATCACCAATTTATAATCACTTGGAATACGTTGTTTAATCGGTAATCCTAACACTTTTTCAATCATTTCTGTAGTAAGCTCTGCAGACTCTGTGTCTCGGTTTAAAATCACTTTGATTCTATCTTTTAATCCTAAAATTCCAAGTGTATCAAGAGCGAGCTTTCCATTCTTTAATGACGGTAAATCAAGGCTTGTGATTAACAAGATTTCATCCGAGTTTTCTAAAGCCACTAAGCTTGTTTCGACAAACGAAGGTGGCGTATCGATGACAATCACATCAAACGTTTTTTTCAATTCTTGAATAATCGTATAGATGTGTTCACCCGTAACTAGCTCGGCATATTCCGGTAAATGAGGGGAAGCGAGTATTTCAATGCCAGTCTCGTCCTTTGTAAGGTAACCTTCAAGAGAAGTCGCCCCTTCTTCATATCCTTCTTTCATCCACTCATAGATCGTCTTTTTGGGCTTTAGATCAAATAAAAGCGAAACATCGCCAAATTGTAAATCTAGGTCGATAACCGCTACTTTCAAATTTTTCTTCATACACGCGACTGCTAGGTTGACACTTATCGTTGTCTTGCCCACTCCACCCTTTGTACTACACACTGTAATAACCTTACCTTCTATCGTTTCTTCCTGTGGGAGTCGTTGACTCTTCAGGTCAGCAATTTCTCTTGCCTTTTCAATCGCTTTTATACACTCTTGATCACTGTAAATACTCACTGCATCAACGGCACCAGAATACATAGCCTTTTTTAAATCAATGCTTTCATCCGGTAACATTAAGACGACCGCGGTTTGAGGATAGTGATACGTAATCTCCTGACAAACTGAGTACGTATCAGTGATCGAGAGTTCACCAAGTAAAATGATTGACTCCCCTTCAGTTTCTTTCAATGCTGAATGGAGTTCCGTAACGATATGGAAACTTGAAACTACACTATTTTTACCAATAAAGCCCTTCATTCTTTCGATATGGACATTTTTATCCATCAAAATATAATAGTGAATCACGCTATATCACCTTTTTCCACTTAAGATCCTGATGTTGCCTCTGTATCAGGACTCCCTTTTAGCATCAGGTTAATTGCACCTTTACTCGTTGCATTCGTAATGGCAATCCCGTGTTCAGGCGCTACCTCTAATGTGATGGTTTGATAGTTATTCGCACTTGCATCCTCGGCTACAGCCGTTGTTCTCCCTACAGCAAGGACCTTACTATTTTCTACCAAAAGCTGACTGTTATTCTCTGGAGAAATAGCAATCACATCTACATAGGAGCCAGGAACAATAAACCCCGAAACACCTTGAGTCTCATTAACCGAAATCGTGATGGCTCTCTTCCCATTTTCTATCGGCAGCAGCTGTTTTACTTGTTCAGTTGCTTCTACTTGTTCACTTGGAGCCATGCTTTCTGATTCAGCAGCTTTTACAGACTCTGTATTCTTTGATTCTGTAATAAAATAGAATAAAGTCGCTGAAAACAATCCAAAGGTGATTGCAAATATCCAAAGCTTTTTTCCGTTCATAGTACCCCACCTATTTTGTTAATTTATACCCATATGTGCCATAACTTTTTTGTGTGGATGATATGCTTCCTGGGTAAGTTGTTTGAATAAAAGTTCCAATGACTTCGGCGTTACTGCTTGTTGATGTCACATTTTTTATAAAGAAAGTGGCAAAGCCAACAACCTCAACTTGCTTCACCTGTTTTGCATTATCAATTAAAATTGGCTTAAAAACTGGTACTAAAATAAGTCGCTTGCAATCCTCGCTATAATCTAAATAGGTCTGATTTGGGCATGCCTGAATCCGCTTTGTAACAGCCGTATATGTCTTCCCGGCCATGGCACCTGTTTCAGTGTTTAACACATCTCCAACTTTTATTTCAAAACCATAGCCATTTTCTAAATCTGTTTCGTAATTTTTCGCACCTGGTCCAGTTAAAGCAAGGGCCCCAAAGTTCCCATACGTTGCATCTGCAACCTTTAGTTTTACTTCACTGCCAAATTGTAATGAGGACGAATATTCTACCCCAAGTGGGACAGCCCCAACTCCAGATGTAATCGGCATTAAATCGACAGAAGCAGTTGCCCGAATCACTGGATTTTCAAAACCAAGCGTACGAGCGAAAAATAACTCGACTTCCTTATTTGCAATGACCTCAATCGTTGTTGAGTTATTTTGAATAAAGGTCGAAAAATCATTTGGGTTCTCTTTATTCAGTTCGACCGTTTTGGTTGCCATCATTTGAGCTTGCGTCTGATTACGAGGCAGTTCCCCCGCTCCTGCCAAAGCAGCAGCATCCGCTACCTTTTGAATTTTTGCCTTTTCTAAGTATAGATTCCCCACATCAACGACCAATGCAAGCAATCCTAAAAATACACTCATCATGAGTGCCACTAGTACAATTGTTGCCCCATCTTCCTTTTTAAAAAGCTTCATTATTCGACCCTCATCGTTGTTTCATTTTTTAGCTGAAAAGGATTCGGTACGATACGATCGAGAAGTGGGGTTGTAAGCGAAACTGGATAAGAAATCGCAATGGTTACAAATTCACCTCTTGAGCGACCACTTTCTGGTGAAATGTTTACTTTAACCAATTCGCTTGTCATTAGTTCTGTTGCCTCAACTGCAATCCGACGGATGTCCTCATTGCTTCCGCCTACACTTGCAACTCTAGCGGCTTCTCTACTCGCATGATTGAGTGTTAAATACGCTGAAAATATCCGTCCAAAGTCAATGATTCCGAATACTATAAACAAGAGAAGTGTGATGGACAATGCCATCTCTACAATTCCCTGCCCATTCTGCTTCCGTATCACATTACCTCAACTCCACTATAAAGAAGAGTCCCAATGACGATCGCAACTCCATAAGGAAAGGCATGATGCATATCCTCTTTATCGATTCCATCAAGTGTCCGGAAACGCATCGCAAAGAATACTTTTTTGAAAAAGAAACCTACTTCCTTTTTCGAAATTAAGATGGCAAGTGCAATAATTCCACCGATAATGGCGATCACGAAGAAGGATTGAAACACAAAATAACTACCCTTCAAAGCGCCAATCGCACCAAGCAGCTTTACATCGCCCGCTCCCATTCCCCCAAGAAGGTAAGGAATCATAAGTAAACCAAATCCCGTAAGAATGCCTAAAAAGCTAAACTGAAGGCCATCCAAACCATTGGTCACTGTATGAAAGATTAAACCGATAATCATAGTCGGAAATGTAATAAGGTTATATATTTTTCTTTCTTTTATATCCGTAATAAAAGAAATGAGAAGTGCTAAGAATAAACATACATTTAGCATTTATCCACCTCATTTTAAAGTTCATTTAAAAATCCCCTACTCTCACGTTAGTTTGGATAGTAGGGGAAGTTGGTTAATACAATTAGTTCACTTATTATTGGTAATTATTCTACAAAATCAGTGCCATTAAGTTTTTCAGCTACAATTTCAAACTTTGCTTTTATTTCATCACCGAAGAATCCCATAACTCCAACAGCTGCAAGAGCGATAAGTCCAAGAATTAAACCGTACTCAGTCATTCCTTGACCTTTTTCTTCTGTGAAAAATTGTTTGATTTTTTGCATGATATATAGTTCCCCCTCGAAATTTTCGTTTGTATTTTTTTGACATTCGATTCGGTACAAAAAAGGGGCAATATTATCCGAAAGAATAATATCGCCCCTTATGGGTTCGATTTATTTTTCGGTAGCTGGCAAGCATATTGTTTTCACAATGAAGCCCCTATAGCTTTGCGTCGCTAGGTTTCCCCAGGTTTGCCCTTATCGAATTTGTCATTGTTGTTTGCCTTACGAGTTAGAATATATCATGTGACTATGGAATCAAACAATCTGTAGATAATGGAAAGGAAGGAAAGAAATATGAGAAAAAAGGATGAAGTTCTTAACTTGCCAATAAAACTAAAGACCTACAACACCTTCCTGAAACGGTTTAAAGGCTTGATGTTTCAACTTAAACCGATCAAAAACGAAGCCATTATTCTAGAGCCTTGTAATTCCATCCATATGTTCTTCATGTTTTTTCCAATTGATGTTGTATTTCTTGATAAAGAAAATCGAGTGGTGAAAACGATAGATAATGTAAAACCTTGGACTGTCATCTTTCCAGTAAAACATGCATACAAAACTATTGAAATGCCCGTTGGGTCGATTCGGAAGTTTGGGATTCAGGATGGGTGTGTGATTGAAGTTTGAGGAGTTGCGGTTTAGGTAGACGTGTCGATTTATGAAATATGCCGAAAAAATGCCATCTTGGAAGATGACATTTTCTACTTGTTATTCATCATATATTCTTTTATTTTTTCAACTGCTACAGGCTTGGAAAAATAATAGCCTTGTCCCAAATCACAACCAAACTTGGCCATAGCTTCTGCCTGTTCCTTTGTTTCAATCCCTTCAGCCACAACCTTTAATTTCAAGCTATGGGATACATTTATAATGGTTTGAATGATTTTCTGATTTGATTGTTCATGTTCAGACTTATCAAAGAATGACTTATCTATTTTAATATAATCAAATGGAAGTCGAGATAAATAGCTTAAAGAGGAGTACCCTGTTCCAAAGTCATCTAATGATAAGTGAATACCTAAGCTCTTAATCCGTTCAAGTATTTTAACTGTTTTATTGATATCAAAAATGGCAATGCCTTCTGTTACTTCCAGATTCAATAAGTATGGCGGAAAGTGTGTTTGCATTAAAATCTTTTTAAGCTTTTCCACAATATTTTCTTGGAATAATTGGATGACAGATAGATTGACACTTAACATGAGAGGTTTAGGTAACCTCATGACATGGTGAATAGCTTCTTCCAAGACCCAGTCGCCTAATTGATTAATAAATCCATTATTCTCTGCAAGCGGAATGAATTCCATAGGGGAAATGAAACCAAACTCTGGATGTTTCCATCTAATAAGCGCTTCGATCCCTCTTATTTCTTTCGTAACAATTTCAATTTTCGGCTGAAATTCCAAATAAAATTCACTTTGTGCCAACCCTTTTTGAAAATCACCTGTTAGCTTTGCTATCCTTTCCACTTGCCTCATCATGAAGTCATCATAAAATTCGTAACCCTTCCCATTCGTTACATTATCTTTAATATGATGTAGGGCAATATTGGCATACTTTATTAATGAGTCAACATCTACTGTATGTTTTGGAAATAAGCTTATTCCTATTCTCAGGTTCGATTCTAGACCCAAATTAAGAGATGTGGGCACTATACTTATGATTTTTTCAACCATTTCTTCCACTTCAGAAATGCTTAATTCGCGCAACAGGATGAAAAATTCACAACCATTATACCTTGTGATAAACCCATATTTATCAACTAATTCACTTATTTGATTTACAACTGATTTTAGTACCTCATCGCCAACATTTTGACCGTATGTGTCGTTTATGATACTTAATTGAACAAAGTCCATGTATAGAAGCGCAAGCTTTTTGTTTTGGGACTTTGCCACCTTTACCTCTTTTTCAAGCATTTTATGAAAAAGATGTTTGTTTGGAACACCTGTCAATGGATCATAGTAGGCAAGAAAGTGTATTTGCTCTTCAGTTTTCTTTTTTTCCGTAATATCACGAGTAAGACCATTGAAACGAATAGGTTCATTGTGATGAGTAAAAACGGGTTTTCCCTTGGATCTGACCCAACCGATAGACCCATCCTTTCTTACAATCCGATATTCGATATTAAAAGGAGTCTTATTAAGAAATGCATCTATAAAAACATCCTCTACGTATTTATCCTCTTGGTAAATATATTTGTTCCATAACTCTAATTCAGTGAATTCTTGGTGCGTATATCCAGATACTTTCTTAATGCCATTCGTAAATAGCATTTCATTTGTTTGGTAATCATATGACCAAAAGAAAATATCTATATCTTCCCCTAAAAAATCTACATTCTCTTGACCTGTTTTTTTTAAAAAGGAAATCAAATTATTTACTTCAAATTCTGTATAAATAGCATCCATTGAATCACCTTTATTTCAAATAATTCTACATGTGTTGTTCCTATCAAACATTCAAAACTAATTTTTATCCATTGGCGTCCCAAGGTAAAAAATTGTAAAAGAATTATACAAAAACTCCTTCCCCGAGAATATCGGGAATTTGTAATAGATTGAATACCTCCATTACTTCTTCTCTGACATTTGAAATTACAATAGTAATCCCATTTTCCTCCATCGTTTTAACCAAATTAAGCAATAAACCAATCCCCGAAGAATCAACAAACGGGACATCTCTTAAGTTCAGGGTAACAGAAGAGTATTTTTCGATAGCCGGGAGTATTTCCTCTTCTACTACTTCCGTCCCATCAATGTCTAAATCACCTTCTAATTTAACTTCTACCGTTTCCTCTTCCTTTATTAATAAAAAACGAATCATTATAAAATCACCTATCCTGTCATTGAATCTCAATTGTGCCATTATCGTTTAGGTATGCTGTTACATGATATCTAGCTTCCGTAAATGTATATTTACGATGACCAATTTTGATCGTACATCCTTCCATAACCTTTTTCATAACTATTTTTTGGTCTTCAGGGACTGCTATTAAGGTTGAAGTACCACTCTCAGCCCCGACCTCATTGATATCTACACCTAAGCGACCATACACCTCTCCACCACGAAGGACTCCATAAATTTTCAATGTTCCTCCAGCATGTATCTTTGTATTAATACATCCATTTCCAAGGATCAGTATATTTCCACTACAATACAGTTTACTATTTACCGAGCTTGAAATAGTTATATAGGAATCAGGCTCCACAGGCGTCTTACTAAGTTCATGCAAATCCTTTACCTTCCGAGATAATAGCTTGATTGATTCTAAAGAGGTAATCTGATTGGTTAATGAGAGAAAGAGTTTGTTCAGCAGAACCGCTATTTCTCTCCATTCATCATCTTGGAGATAGCCCTCACTCCTGTTCACAACATCGACGTACTTTTTGGCAATCGGAGGAAAGTTTTTGAACTTTCTTTCCAATAAAATTTTTAATAACGGCTGAATGCCTGCCCTTGTTAAGTCACTTGATTTAAAAGCTGCTGATTGTGACAACTGCCCAATTACTTCAACAATATTTGTCATATGTTGTTCTATTATCCCAAGAAGATGCCCTAATTCCGCAACCAGCATATTGTTTTTTCCCGCTGAAATTTCTGAACCAATAATCGTACCGTATCCAATTACAGCACCGCTTGCATTTAAAGTTGCATGGTCAACCGCTTTATGGACCATAATATCGCCTTCTGCCTCAACCATCATCCCATGTTTTACTTCACCGACAATTTCTATATCTCCAGAAAATCGAAGATTCCCTGATGCTAAGTCAACATCACCTAAATGTGTTAGTTTTTGCATAAGTGATATTTTTACAAGCTGTCCCCTTTTCTCAAGAAAAGGACGACCTGATTCTGTTGCAACAACTTTATCATCAACAACCATTACCCCATTACCTGTTCTTAAAACAACAGGATGTACCTGTTTTGCTGGCAATGGCTCATTTGTGACTGTATATCCAATTTGGCCGGGTATAGGAGGATGAACAACTGCAAGAAGCTGCCCCCTCTCCACAGATGGAATCGTTTTTATTTCTCTAAAGTCTACACTGCCATCCTCTTTTTCCTGAAGTCCTTCGGTTGTTTCAATAGCCACTTTTATTTCAACCCAACCATCTTTACCAGGCTTAGGTAGGATTCCTGTCACAATTTCAAATGTGCCAGGTTCTACTGCTTCCAGCGCTTTACTTATTTCTGTGTGATTAAAACCGTGTCTTACATTCAACGTCTCTAATTTAAATAAAACATCCTCGTAGGAAAGTGTATTTTGTATCTCCTTCACTTCTTCAGCAATCAATTCAATATGGTGGTTAGCTCCTATATCTGGCACTTTTTTCGTAATTTTAAAACCTGGCTCCACCTCTAATACTACTTTTAATCGATGATTGTCCATGGAAACCGACCATTTTGTATCCTTGACCTCATCTTCCACTCGAATTTCGTATGAATCCTGTTCGGAGATAATTGTTGTCGTATCCTTTACTCTAAGACCATTTTTATAAAGAGAAATGCCAGGTTGTACCGTGACCATAGGAAAATGAGTAGGTGATGACTTACAATATAGGTGACCATCCTTGACCCATACTTTGCCATCGTATGATGATGCAGGATTCATTTGAGGCTCCTGTATAACAGATTCGGTTTCACCTAATTTCTCCACTGGCGTTTCTTTTTGATTAGATACATTGTCCGCAATTAATTCCATCTCATCAATAACCGATTCGTTCAATTCGTTTACTTTTGACTGCTCTAGCTTTTCATTTTTGACTTTCGTCAGTTTTACAATTCCTTCCTTCGAACCGATTCCTAAAAATCCTTTGGTTTCATTTTGAATAATTTCAATGGCTACATGATCTTTTGTTGTTTCTAACAAATTTAGTCCTATCGCTATTGCTTCCCTAATATCTTTTCCTTTTGCAACAATACTTTCCATAACCATCCTCCTAACTCAATACTGGAGAATTTAAACTTGTTACATCCGCTTTTTTCTCACTTATCTTTAGCAAAACCATTGTAATATCATCTTTTTGTGGGACTCCCTGTGTGAATTCCTTCACTGAATTCATGACTCTTTTTTCAATTTCTCCAACACCTTGATCCTTGTTTTGCAATAATATTTGAGAAAGACGCTCTAGCTTATATTGCTCTCCATCCTTATTTTGAGCCTCCACAATCCCATCTGTATAAAAGAATACTGTATCGTCTTCCTCCAATTTTATGGATAGCTCTTGGTAGACCTGATTTGGTAAACCACCAACCATAATTCCTTTCGCCTTTGGAAGCTCCTCTATTTTATTTTTCATTGATTTGATAAGTAAGGGAGGATTATGGCCTGCGTTTGCATAGGTCAAAACGGACGTTTTTGGGTTCCAATCTGCACAAAAAAGAGTGACAAAAGACTTCAATGTCCGTAAGTCTTCATAGATGGCTTGATTCATAGCTGTTAATGTTTCACCAGGACTTTGTGTACTTTCTGCAGCACTCCGAAATGCACCTCTAGTTAAAATCATTAACATCGCTGCTGGGATACCCTTTCCCATAACATCCCCAATCACAATCCGTAGATTCCCATTTACAAGGGGATAAAAATCAAAATAATCACCACCAATTAATCGTGCAGGTACAGAAGAGCCTGAGACCTCTCCCCCTTCAATACAAGGAGTTTTACCATTTAAGAGAGAGGTCTGGATATTTCTTGCTAAATTAATTTCTCTTTCTAACGTTTTATCCATTTCATCTTGCTTACTTTTTGAAATGTTATATGACAAATGATCCATATACATTACTCAACCTCCTCTTGGAGTGCGTATAACATTTCATACAAACCAACTGTTTCAAGCACTTGTCGCGTTAACTCATCTTCTCCTTGTAATCTCAGCTTAAACCCCTTTTCCTTCGTTAAGTAAATGGCATTCATAATCGAACCAATACCTGTTGAATCAATAAATTCTAATTTTGAAAAATCAATGATTAATGTCTTAATGTCATTTATTTCTTCCAAATAGGGATCTATTATATTTGCTGTTGAGATATCTAATATTCCCTCTAAATAGAGTATAAGGGTCAAATTTTCATATTCTTTTCTGATCGTTAATTCCATGTCATTGCCTCCTTTTACAGTTTTCTAGATTTCCGAAAACCATTCAGTTGCATATTGTCTAACTTCTGGAAGTTTAAAATTACAACAATGCCCTTCATCCTCGTATTCTAAGTAGCATTTTCCATTAGGTAATTGATGATAAAGGTGATGAATATCTTCGTCTGAAACCATCACATCTTGTTTTCCGTGAACTAGTAATACTGGTTTTTCAAAGCCTAGAGAATCAAAAGTTGGGAGTGCATTTGATTCCTCCAAAACATAACGAGTTCTTTCCATAAAATAATCAGGAAGAGTAATTTTACTAGAAGGAAAGACAGGTGATACAGCTACAACCTTACTAACTTTTGGGTTGCAACTACCATATAATGCCCAAGCCGCACCAGAGCTTGTTCCAAATAAATAAATGGGTAGATTTGAAAAATGGAGTGCAGAATAGTCAATGAGTAAATCGATAAATTTCTCCCACCTTTTTTTCGTACCCATGATTCCCATATAAGAGTATGTCTGCCCTTGACCTGGGCCATCAAAACTCACTGTAACAAATCCCTTTTCTAAAAAATCTAACTCATAAGTAAAAAGTTCTTCTTTCGTGGAATCAAGTGGATTAATGATAACCACAACTCCTTTTGGATTTGAAGGAACCCTTACTCGTCCAAAATAAATTTCATCCCCTATATGGATCATGTCATACGTTGTTTTCCTAGGATAAAGTCGATCTGCTTCATGAAAATTTTTCATGGACATATTAAGCCAATATACTTTTTCTCTACTTGCTTCCGGAATCAGCCATTGAACTAATTGATAGTAAAGGCCCGCGGTACGATATTTCATTTCCGCTTCCTGTGTTTGTTGGTTTTCAGCAAACACATTCGCTTCTCTAATTTTTTGTTCTGCTAAGCTTACCCAAGATTGTATCCACTCATCTTTTGTAGAGATGGTTGAACGAATGATCGCTAGGTCTTCCTTATCAACACCATGAACAATCCATCTATCCCAAAAACCATCAAACATATTAGCTGTTAAAAGTGTTTTCTCAATCGTACTCATATTCGTTTTAGCCTTTTCAACCTGTAGCATTAAACTTTCTCTCCTTTTCATTACTCAAATCAAAATGCAAGATAATGGTTGAGCCATGTGGAGAGGTAGATAATGTAACCTGCTTCGTCATTTTCATCATCAGAGTAAAACCTTGCCCCATTGATTTTTTTGTAGAGTATCCTTCTAGTAGAGCCATCTTAGGCAGTTCTTGTAAATTGAACCCTGGCCCCTTATCTTCAATAATAAACCTTACTTCTTTTTTTGCAGTGTCTTCAATGAAGGTCATTTTACCCTCTTCTGCATGTTTAATCGTGTTAGTAATTGCCTCTGAGAGAACGAGCAACCAGCTCATGACCTGGGTTTTGTTTATGTGTTTTGATTCAAGAATTTCTTTTACTTGATTACGACAATTCGGGATATCTGAACGCTCCTTGATCGTATTCTCGCAAAATACGATTCCTTCTTTGAATCCTTCAACCTCATCTTCTTTAATAAGCAAGAACTTGCCCTGTGTTGCTGCTAAAATGACATCACGGTAGACTTCCCACTTACCGTCATCAGCTTGTTTTGAAGAAGTTTGTTTCACTGTATTGAGTGAAACAAATAGCTCATTTTTAAACATTTCGTACGCCTTAAGCATAGCGTTTTGAACATCATTCTTTATATCTAACTGTCTAATTTCATGTGGGATATCCAAATTTTGTTCATTCCAATGGACCATTCTCTCACTTAAATGGATAAAAACTTCTTTATCACTACTAGGTTCATGAAATGACTTTTTGGTAAATGACAAATAAAATATGAAATCTCCTTGAGCCTTATCTCCTCCTGAGTATTCACATAACTTTTTTGCGAGAAATCCTTTTTTACTCATTTGATTTAAGTCATTAAATGCTGTTTCAGAAGGGAGAGACAAGGCAAAAGGTTCTTCTTTTTCGACTGAGGAATCCTTAAATAATTTATCAAAGAGCCGTCTCACAGTTCCCCCTCCTTAAAGAATGCCTAGAGGAGGCATAATTGTGATTTCATCGATAAATGCCCCTTGTGGCTGATCAAGTAGGTAAAGCAAATGTTTGGCAACCGTTTCTGTTGGAATCATTTTTGACATATCAAGACTTGTCTCCATGTTGTCCCAAAAGCTACTGCTCACGGAACCTGGAATAACTGCTGTAACTTGAACACCTTTCTCCCGCAGTTCCGTCTGTAATACTTTTGTAAATCCCATAACCCCAAATTTAGATGCGGAATACCCGCCACAGCCTGCTAATGCTGTAGTGCCCGCGATTGATACAAGATTTAAAATATGACCTTTACCTCTTTCAGCCATATGCTTCCCAAAGTACTTACAGGACAGAAAAGTCCCTCGTACATTTGTTGCAAGCATCTTATCAAATTCCCCTAATGTTGTATCGATTACACTTCCAAATACTCCTACACCAGCACAATTCAATAAGGTATCTACTGTGCCAAAGTGATTAATTGCATTTTTAAAAAACTCTTTAACGGATTCCTCACTTGTTACATCTAACGGTAACTCTAATACATTTCCTTCTAACTTATAGGAATTGCTTCTGCTTCCAAGAACGAGGTTTGCACCTAGTTTTCTAAGTTGGTCTGCTGTTTCTTTACCAATTCCTTTACTTGAACCCGTAATGACAATTGTTCTTCCCTTAAACGATTGACTCGGCATATTTTTTACTCCATTTCCGGACCATAATATTCAAAATAATTTTTCTCTGTTTCATATAACCCAATTTTAAAGAGATTCTTTAGCTTAGGAGCTAACAGGTCCCAAACGACCACTGCTACATTTTCGGAAGTTGGGTTTAGTTCCTTAAATTCCTCCGTGTCTAAATTCAAATGTTTATGATCAAATTTCTTCATTATTTCCCGTTCAACGATTTCATCCATTTCTGAAAGATTTGCAATCATCCCGGTAACTGGGTCTGGCTTTCCACTTACCGTTACCTCCAGGTAGTAGTTATGACCGTGCCCATATGGATTATTGCATTTTCCAAAGATTGCAAGGTTTTCCTCGTGACTCAATTGATAACTATGCAAACGGTGTGCCGTTGAAAAGTGGTACTTTCTAGTTAAACGAACCATTTCTTGGTCCTCCTTCTCCGCAAATAAAAAATCATTTTCCCTCAAACGAATTTTATGAAGTTGACAATTGTCAATCTTTCCATCAAGCGAACTCCATATATACGAAACCATATTTTCGGTAGTTGGCAAATGACTTGTAAAATATGGATTCTCTTTATTCAGAAATTTTCCATCTACTTCTCTATAAATAAAGGATTTTACAACTTTATCAATATCGGTAATATTGACGACGATCCCTGATTCTCGGTCTAATTGCCCTTTCACCATTACTTCTAACGTATAATCGTGTCCATGTCCGTGTGGATTACTACAAAGTCCAAAAACTTTTTGATTCTCTTCCTCACTCCACTCTTCAATCCGATAATAATGGGCTGCTGAAAAGTACATCTTTCGTGAAAGATAAAGCATGTTGTAAACCTCCTATCAATCTCGTAAAAGAGCTCTTTCGAATTCTTCGACTAGAGCTTCATTCTCTTTAAATGCTCCCTTTTTAACTGTAGTAACAGTTGAGCTACCTGGTTTCTTAATTCCTCTTGCACACATACAAAGATGCTGCCCCTCGACACTTACAATTACACCTTCTGGCTGTAATACGTTCATAACTGCACTTGCAATTTGCTGGGTCATTCGTTCCTGTACCTGCGGACGCTTTGCAACAAGTTCCACAAGTCTTGCAAACTTACTTAATCCAACAACTCTGCCATTCGGAATATAGCCAATATGTGCCTTGCCGAAGAAAGGAATAAGATGGTGTTCACAAAAAGTGTAATAGGTAATGTCCTTTACAATTACAATTCCATCATAGTTTTCCTCAAATGTTGTGGTAAGTGCTGTTTCTGGATCAATTCCTACACCTTCAAATACTTCACCAAACATTTTTGCGACTCGCTTTGGTGTGTCTAGTAAACCCTCTCTTGTTGGATCCTCGCCAATTATTGCTAAAATAGAGCGGATATGATCCTCTATTAGACTATTTTTAAGTTCAACTGTCATGCTTGATTTCCCCTTTGATGAATTTTTAATCCTAATAGAAGGTTCAAAAAAACGCACCTTAAAACAGGATTTTTACAACAATACTATTTACCTACTAATTGCGCGTGCAATTCGTATATTGATTAGAGTTTAAATTTGTACATATTCTCGAATAATGTTTTAGAAATATTAGATAGCTCAACTGACTGTGCTTGTAATGATTTAAATAAATCAGATAGCGTAATGGTCATATCTGTAGTAGAGGATGTATTATTATTAGAAATTTCACGAACTGCTTGGATTCTAGACTTGATATCCTCTAACTCTTCTTTATTGGTCAATGAATCTATTTTTTCCTCAAGAGCATCTAAGAAATCTATAATTTCATAATTGTCTTCTCTAGCCCTAGAAGTTAAATCAACAGATAGGGCATACGCCTTCTCAACAGACTCATCAGCAGCTGTCTTTAACTCTAAAGATAAATTTTGTACTTTATTAGCTTCTTTCGTTGTATTTTTTAACACCTTATTTAAGGTACTCGTCATTCGATTCGTACTGTTAGAAAGGTCTGCTAACTCACCTTTACCTTTAATTGTGCTAGTAGTAGAAAAATCACCTGACTCAAGCGTTTTTATTTGAGTTATAATCACTTGAATATCCTTATAAATTCTACCGAAAAATCTAGTAGATAGAATAAATAATGCCACTAACGATATTAAGCTGAATATAATCAGCAATGTTGCCATATTTTTTAAAGGTTGACTTAAATGGTCATAATCTAAACCAATGTAGATTGCTTTTCCATCAGAAGTAGGAATAAAGACTTTATAGTAAGTATTGCCTCCTAATTCTTCTTTGTATGAAACTTGTTTAGGCGTTTTGACTAAATTTACAAGTGTAGCTACATCCTTTTCGGTTTCAGACTCGAAAGTCCCATAATTAACTTTCTTCCAATCAGAGATTTCAATTTCTAATAGTGAAGGATCTGCATATACTTGTGGGGTTAAAACTGCAAGTTCTAAAACACTTTTATTGGAATTTAGAACAGTTTTAATCCACATATCTGGTCCAACTTCTTGAGTAAAGTTATAAACCTCGTTTGCTTCAATATATGGATTGATAATATAATCTTTTCCTTCAGGTTTGTAGTATCCATATTTGAAGAAAGTAGGTTTATCAGTGTTAGAACCTGATGGCGCAATAGGAAGTATCATTGTATTTTTTTCTTTATATGCTCCAAAGAAATCAGGAAGTTCTTCCTCATAATATAAAGCATGAATGGTTTGATATACTGGTGATTCTTCACCTAAGTAGTGTTTAAAGCTAAATCCTATATCTGTTGGAGTTGTAGACTTTACTCCCATTACCCCTTGATCACCTTGTTCAGTAAGTAGAGTTATACCTGCAATATCAAATTCATCTTGTAGAGCCAATAACTCTTCATTAGTAATTTCTTCTAAAGGCTTATCCCCTAGTCTGTCATCGATACGTTCTGCAACTAGCTTTAATTTTAAGTCTAACTGGAGTTCAATGGCCTTAGTCGCCATCTGAGTTTCATTCATTCCTTGTTTTATACTTTCACTTACTTTTAGAGCCTCTACTGCTACATCAGACTCAATTTTCTGACTCAGGTACGTATATTGAATTGCACCTGAGCAGACTAATATAATTAATAGAACGATTAACATTGTAGTAGTGAATTGTCTTTTTAAGGTACTACTGGTTTTCTTTAAAGCGTCTGGCATAAACTGTCCTCCATATTAAATCAGTGATTTTAGTTTGACTTTATCAACCTTATTTGATATCAAAGGCATTTCATCTATAAATATCACCTTGTCAGGAATTTTATAAGGTGAAATTCGGCCTGAACAATAAGAACGAATATCTTTAGTTGTTACCCCGTCAGCAACTACAAAAGCCACAATTTGCTCTCCATAAATATCATGAGGTAAACCTACAACTGCAACATTTTTTATTCCTTCTATCTGTTGGAGAAAGGTTTCTATCTCATTCGAAATGACTTGTCGACCACCTTTTTTGATAACATCCTTCTTACGACCAACTAACTTGAAAGATCTATCAGAAGGAAACTCAACTAAGTCTCCCGTTTTAAACCATCCATCTTCAAAGGCTTCTTGTGTAATAACAGGATTATTGTAGTATTCCGTGAACATACTCCCTGTTTTTAACCACAATTCATCATCTACTACTTTATACTCGACTTCATCGAACAGGGTTAACACGATCTCCTCATCACTATTATCGGTGATTACCCCATCACCTATGGCTCCTGCTTCAGAGCTACCTAAAAGGGTTATGAATTTACAATCTTCCATTAGAGGGAAGGCTTTTAAAATACTAGGTGTTACTTTTTCACCAATAAAACATACAAGTTCTAATTTCTTTAAGACTTCGGGTCTTAGTCTGCTAGCAAAATTATAAAGTGATTTAAAGATTGAAGGTGTAGTCATTACTTTATTTGTATTTGTTTTTTCAATCGTTTCTATCATTTTTACTAGATCAAACTCACTTGCTACAACTAAGTTTGAACCTGCCTTCATGACGGATTTCATAGCTACAACTGCACTGAAAGTACTTATAGCTGCATATATAAACATATTATCCGTAGGTTTTAAATCCCAACATTTGAAAAGACAATCATAAGTAAAATCGAAAATACTGTTTCCAAATACGATCCCTTTAGGTTGACCTGTACTTCCTGATGAGAAAGTTACAAACTCTCCTTTCGCTGTAGTATTACTCTTTTCAATATGACCATAATTCGTTTTATCCCAAGTAATACAATCATCAGAAGTGAAGATTGTCGTTTTTGTTTCCCTTCCCGTTGCCCAGTCTTTTATAGCTGTTGAGAAGGAGAAACCTGATACCTCATGAACAGTGAAAATAATATGAGGGTCAAGGGAATTTAATACCCCTAATAAGTCGTCTGTTCTCGACTGTAAACTAATAGGTACTAGTGTTGCGTTTAACTTGTTGATTGCAAAGAATAAAGGAATATACTCCTCTACTACATTTACTAATACGGCTACTGCTTTACCCTTTAAATCCTTAGAGTCTAACAAAGCCTCATATCTAGCAATCTCAGTTTTTAATTCTCCTGCAGTAAGGCTTTTTGATAGAGATGATAAGGTTACATTGCCATCATCCAACCCTGCTAGTATATTTTCATAGAAATTCATTTAGATAACCCCTCTTTTACTATGGAATAAAGACCGCCAACAGTAGCCGTTTTATCCGCATTTTCTATAAAGTTACTGAAAGAAACTTTATAATGGTCAGCTAACATAGTTGTCAAATTTACCATTTGAAGTGAATCAACATCTAATTCATCCCTTAAATTTGTTTCTTCAGATACTTCGACTTGTTCTTGCTCAAGCAAGTCGAACATTGTAGCTGTAAAATTATTAAATGTCATTGATATTCACTCCCTTGAACCATTCAGCGGAACGGTGTCTTATTTCGCCTAACTTATTATCACAACAGTGAGCCTCATTTTCGTATGTTATGAAACGTTTTTCTTCATCAAGGTTGTTATACACTTGCTTTAATTCTTTACCATCTATTAAGAGGTCTTTCTCACCATGCACGATAACGATATTACCAATATCAGAAACACTATCTTCCTCAAATGTAGGTAAATACCCTGTATCAAAATCTACTAGCATATTACTCATACGACTTCGGAAATAATCAGGAAGTCTAATATTAGATGCATACCTAGTAGGTGGACTTACCGCTACGATCTTATCTACTAGTGGATGTCTACTAGATTCGATGGCCCAAGCACCACCTGAACTTGTTCCGAATAGATTGATAGATAGGTGAGGAAACTTTAAGTGAGCAAATTCCACTACCCCTTTCGTAAATTCTTTCCATGATTGGTAGTCAGCCTTATGACCATGAACCATAAGGGTTTCCCCTTGACCAGTTCCATCAAAACTTACAACTGCTAACCCCTCATTCACGAAGTCTTGTTCGTACAGATAGAATTCTTCCTTTGTAGAGTCAGTAGGAGTGACAAGGATAACCACACCTTGAGGTTCAGACTCTGGTATGTGAATACGACCACCATAATTTTTACCGTTAATTGTTAGGGTATGACGAATGATTTCACCAGTAGATACCTCATCAGCAAGCTCGAACATATCTAGACACTTTTTATACCAGTCGGCTCTTATACCGTGGGGTTCAGGGTACACCCACTGTGCAAGGTTTAGATAAATGCCTGCTTTACGGTAGTTTTCTTCTGCCTTAGCGAAATCATTACTAGATTTGAAGGTGTCTGCTCTTTCTTTGTACTCATTAGCTTTATTAGAAAGTTCTGTAACCCAACCTTCAGCTGTAATCATTTTTGATCGATGTGCTTTGACAAAGTCTTCATCAATACCGTGTACATACCAACGACTCCAAAAACCATTATCCATCAGACTTGCAAGAATGGTTTTTTCAATAATTGTATCGGTGGACATTTCCTGTAACTTCGTTTTTAACTTTCCCATTTTCTTCTCCCTCTTCAAAAATTAAAACTTTCGTAAAATTACTTTATGGTTTTTTAATAGAGTCGAGATGCCAACTTCAATGTGAACCCCTTTCCCAAGTGACTTCTTTGTTGAATAACCCGTCATCTCTCAGACATACTATTTTGCCTCCGCAATTAACGCTTTTAACTTTTGTTTATCTACTTTATTATTTTTCAAAGGAATTTCTTCTAAAAAAATGACCTTATCAGGAATTTTGTAGGATGATACGCGACGTGCACAATACGAACGAATATTTTTTGAAGTCAAATCTTTTGCTACTACAAAGGCTACTATCTGCTCTCCATAGACATCATGCGGTGCTCCAACTACCGCAACATTGTTTACCCCTTCAATTTTTTGAATCACACTCTCTATTTCACTGGTGACTACGTGACGCCCACCCTTTTTTATCACGTCTTTCTTTCTACCTACAATCTTAAAAGTTCCGTCATCATCAAACTCTACTAAATCTCCTGTTTTAAACCATCCGTTATCAAAAGCTTCATCCGTTAAAGATTTACTATTATAGTATTCAGTGAACAACCCTCCTGTTTTTAGGAGTAACTCACCATCAACTACTCTATGTTCGGCTTCATTTGCCATAACGAAGTCAATATCTTTAGCATCCTTATCCGTTATATACCCATCAGCAATTGAACCAGCTTCTGAACTACCTAAATGAGAAAGGAATTTACAATTTTTCATGATTGGAAAATGACTTATATAGCTTGGTGATACCTTCTCGCCTACCACACATACCAATTCCAATCTATCTAAAACTTCTGGTTTTAAATTACTTGCAAATTTGTAAATGGCCTTAAAAATAGATGGTGTCGTAGAAATTTTATTGCATTTCCATTTATCCAATATATTTACGATTTTCAACAAGTCGAAATCATCCGAATGAATAAAATTTGCCCCACTTTTTATAATTGTATTCATTCCTGTTACCCCGAATAGAGAACTTGTAGGTGCAAAGAAAAACATATTATCGGAGGGTTTTAACTCCCAACTATTGTGTAAACATCTGAAAGTGTAATCAAATACACTATCTTTGAAAACAATGCCTTTAGGTGTTCCAGTACTTCCTGATGAAAATGTGATAAAATCCCCGCTATTATAAAGCGAAGATTCTTCTTTACCACCCAAGGAAGTAGTGCTGAAACTCTTATAATCATCTGTAGATAGTACGAGTGTTTTTGTTATATTCCCTTTTGCCCATTCATTTATTACTTCAGAACAGTTAAAACCCTTAATGTTGTGTTCTGTGAAAATAATATGAGGGTCTAGTGAATCTAAAACACCGATTAAATCATCTTTTTTGGACTGTGTACTTAAAGGTATTACTGTTCCTTGGAGATTACGAATCGCGTAGAATAATGAAATATTTTCTTTTACAGATTCAACTAATATTGCTACCTTTTTACCCTTTAAACTCTCTATACCAAACATAGATTGATAAAAGGCAACTGATTCTTTAATATCTTTTACAGAGTATCCGCTATCCAAGTTAGATAAAGATAAATGATCGTTACCTAACCCTTCTATTACACTAGTATAAAAACTCACAGCGATTCCTCCGTTACAATGGTGTATAATTCTCCTACAATATCAATCTTATTGCCGTTTTCAATAAACACACGAAACGGAATTTTGTAATGCTCCGCTAGACTCGTAGTTAAATTAACCATTTGAAGTGAATCTATATTTAGATCGTCTCTTAAACTAGATGTCTCGGTTATTTCCACTTCCTCTAAATCAAGTAAATCAAACATTACTTTAGTAAAATCCTTAAATGTCATTAATCCTCATCCCCCTAAACCATTTCGAAGAATGGTGTTTAATTGCAATAAAAATAGCCCGCCAAAAGGATATTGGCGGGCACGCTTAATAGGTAAATAGTTGTAGTTCAAAGTAACTAGTTAACCTGCGCATCAAATTCTGATCCAATCCCTTTTCGGTAACCCGGCGATCATAGCTAATATAGCCTTAGACCCGTAGCTTTGCGTCCCTATCTTTCAACAGATTTGCCATTATCGAAGGTATTCTCTTATTTAATATATCGGCATGTTATCTCGTATGTTGGAATGGTAAATAGTACCTGTGTAGTATGTAAATAAAATGACGAATATAACCTATTTAGTATTCGAATAAAAAAACGAATAGTACTTATGTAGTACAAATTAAAATACAACGTCTTTTATACTATCATTTTGACGAATTTTGTCAATTTTTAATATCACCAGGTATTCCTATTTTTTCAGAATGGACTAGGAATGTCTTCCTATTTTTAGGGTGAAAGGGGCTAAATCTGGAAGAAATTTAATTGTTAGAGGGAAGTAGATAGGAAATTCATATCAACTTGAATAAAAAGCATAGCCAATTTGACTTACTTTCTATGACCAAATATGAGTTTTTCGTTGATTTACTTATTTTCTTTTATCAAAGGGCTGATTTGGCAAACTTTGTTGAATTCATTTTCTCATTCTATATCTCCTGGATTGAAATATTTTTCCTATTGTTTATTAGTTGTTTATACAATAAAATGTTGAATATTGTCATTTTCCGTTATAAATATTTTTAAATTGGGAAAACCCTCCTATTATTTATCTAAAAAATAAGAATAGTAGTTGATATACATCTCATTATTTTTAAATGAAAATAAGAGATAGTAACAAAATTGGTATTGGGGGTAGAATAGTGAACTTGCATAAAATAAATAACAACAACAACCAATGTAATGATGTTACAAATAAATTTTCTAGTGAGATTACATTAAAAAATTTGCTATCTGGAATTAATTTAAGGATTAGAATTGGTAAGAAAGTATATTTGTTTAATCAAGAAGCTATAACTAACACCATAGAGCACAACCTGTCACCTGTCTCTTATACACATCT
>NZ_SLUB01000044.1 GCF_004799755.1 Bacillus timonensis
AAATACCAAAAAATGGGAACAAACAACAATTTTATTCATGATTGTTGTTTTAGCTCCCAAGCAAAAAAACTAACTGTAAATATATTACTTTTTATCAAAATAAATGCAATTATGCAAAGCTAGTGGGGACGAGCCTCTGTCTCCCTCTAAAAAATAGGTTACCTTCACGGTTATATATGCATAGGATAATTTATCAAATCGTGGAGGGATCATGAAAAAATGTATTATGTACCGAATATGTATCATCATTACCATCATCACCCGTACTATATGAATGTACCGATGCATTACTGGAACCAATGGGGATATCATCATACACCGATGCACAGAGAACCAATTGATTTCAAGGATCATGGAAAAAGGCCATATGTAATCAATATCAATGAAGCTTCAAAACTTAACAATACGTATCGTACAGCGATTTGGACGGGAAACCATTTGCAAGTGACCTTAATGAGTCTTCATGTTGGGGAAGATATTGGTTTGGAAGTGCATCCAAATGTCGACCAATTCTTGCGTCTTGAACAAGGGCATGGCATTGTTCAAATGGGGAAAAGTAAAGATCATTTGAACTTTGTACGTGAAGTCAATGAGGACTCAGCCATTTTCATACCTGCAGGAACGTGGCACAATGTCACGAATACAGGAAACATTCCATTAAAACTTTATTCCATCTATGCACCACCAAATCATCCATTCGGTACGGTTCATAGAACGAAAATGGAAGCTGAACAACAAGAGCATCATTAAAAATGAAATACTGCGATATGCTCAAAAACGAAAGGGAAGGATTCTTCATATTTCAGAAGTGAACCTTCCCTTTTCTGTTACCATCAACTATGATTATGAAACGTCTCACTATACAACATAAAATCCTCAATTTTATCCCTGTTCGGTTCATAGCCAATACCGGGACCGTTTGGAACCTCAATATACCCATCCTTCATTGTGACTTCCGGGGTAATAATGTCATCTTGCCAATAATGGGCAGATGGGGCGGTATCTCCGGGTAAAATGAAGTTTGCTAGACTCGTAATCGCGATATTATGTGCTCGCCCGATTCCTGCTTCAAGCATTCCTCCACACCACATCGGAATATTGTTTTTTATACACAAGTCATGAATCCTTAAGGATTCAGTGATTCCGCCAACCCGACCAATTTTAAGATTCATGATTTTTCCACTTCCAATTTCAATTGCTTTTCGAACATCTTCTGCCGTGTGGATCGATTCATCTAGGCAGATAGGGATCTTTAATTCTTTTTGCAGTCTTGCATGATCAATTAAATCATCAAAGCCGAATGGCTGCTCAACCATCATCAGATTGAACTCATCCAATTGTGTAAGGTAGGGAATATCATCAATGGTATACGCACAATTTGCATCTGCCATTAGCGGAATATCAGGAAACTCCCGGCGAATTGCTTTTAAAATATTCATGTCCCAACCAGGCATAATTTTGACTTTAATGCGCTTGTAGCCTTTAGAAACAAAGCCTTCAATTTTTTGAAGGAGTTCTTTTTCAGACTTTTGGATGCCAACACTTACTCCGACTTCAATTTTGTCTTTTACACCGCCAATGGCTTTAGCCAATGAGATTCCCTGTTCCTTTGCGAAGAGGTCCCAAATCGCGCCATCTAAGGCAGCCTTGGCATTATAGTTTCCGCGTAAATCCTTGAATGCATTTGACACATCGTCAGGATGTTGAATCTCAGTATTCATAAGCTTCGGTATTAAAATATCCTTCAGCATATGCCAATTGGTTTTAACCGTTTCTTCATGATAAATTGGAATGGCATCAGAGACGGTTTCCGCCCAACCAGAGAGGCCACTTTTGGATTTCACTTCTACTAAGATAAAGTCTTTATCTGCTAATGTTCCAACACTCGTTTTAAAAGGATAGAGCAATCGCATTCTCATATATCGCAAAACAATACTTTTAATTTCCATGCTTGAATCTCCTCGTACACATTATTTTTCTAGAAGATACATGTAGTGCCCGTTATTTTCAGGGTCCTTCACTAAATCTGTGACAACCCAACCGTGTTCCAAATAATGAGTAAACACCTTTTTTGTTTTTTCTCTCCACTGTAACGCAGTATCAAAGTTCATTTTCTTTATTTCTTGAAAATTACCTGGCACCGGAACGAACAAAGCCTCGCTGGATTCTTCCAACTCTATTTCTCCAGGCGTTAAACACCCATCTATAAATTTAGTTTGGATTAAGACGGTGGACGCACTTATATCGCAATTTCTGTTCTCGCTATTCGTTTCAGTAACAGACCATTCTACTACAAAACGATCCGTGGAAATCCCGTCATTCATGCCGTCCGTCATTTCTCCATAGGCATTTTCGATATAAGAGGTACAGACTGCACCTAATTTATGTAGGTTCAAATTACCGTTCACTGTTTCAAGAGGGTCATAGGTCCAAGAGATTAAATCATATCCCATTTCGGCTGCCAATTTCCTTTGTTCATGTTTTAATTTTTCACCGATTCCTTGCTTGCGATAATCAGAGTGAATTCCTAGACTATGAGAGACTAGGTAAGGCTTTTTGCCGTTGAAGCCAGGAAAACTATATTGAAAACCAATGAGTTCTTCTTTGTAAAATGCACCTAATATAAATCCGCCGTTTTTTATGGTTGCAGCTGTATGACTGATTGGAACCGTGTCCTCAGGGCTCCAAACCATCGATTCTAATTTGTGAACCTGCTGCAAATCGGCAATGGATTTTACATTCTTAATGATCATGGTTGATAAAATATCTTGTTGCATCGTTGTCCTCCTAGTGTTCCGATTCAAAGTTATTAAACTCATACCTATTATTATAAATGATAACGATGAATTATCGAATTTTTTAGAAGAGGGGGATATATACGAAAAAAAAGTGCTTGCATTCCATAGGTTCATGGAAGAAGCACTTTTACGTTATTTATCTAAGAAAAACAAACTAATTTCCGGTACAAAACTAATAATGATGATGTCTACAATTAACATAAGGAGGAACGGAATGATCGCCCGAACCACTTTTTCTAATCGTAGGTTAGCAATATTGGAAGCTACGAATAAGTTAATCCCAACTGGTGGTGTGATGAAACCAATTGCAAGGTTTACGACCATGATAACTCCAAAGTGAACTGGGTCGATACCAACAGCTGTTGTAACTGGAAGCAAGATTGGTGCCATGATGATAATCGCAGCCGATGTTTCTAAAAATGTACCTACAATTAATAGAATGATATTAATAATAATCAGTACGATAATCGGATTTGATGAAATTTCAAGTAGCGCATTTGTAATTTGAAGTGGAATTTGTTCCCTTGTTAAAATAAATCCAAAAATCGATGCACAGGCAATAATAAACATAATAACCGCCGATGTAACAGCTGATTGGATAAAGACCTCCGGTAAATCCTTCCACTTAATTTCACGATAAATAAATAGACCAACAATTAATCCATAAACAACAGCTACAACAGAAGCTTCAGTTGGAGTGAAGACGCCGCCGTAGATTCCACCAAGAATGATAACAGGCATTAAAATCGCTAGGATTGCTCGATTAAAGGATGTGAAGACATCCCCCATAGAGCTCTTTTCTTCTTTCCCATAACCACGTTTTTTAGAAATAATGTAAGCAACTGCAATTAAAGAAATCCCAACAAAAATACCAGGTAATATTCCAGCGATAAATAAATCACTAATCGATGCACCAGCGATTACACCAAATAAAATCATTGGAACACTTGGTGGAATCATAACACCGATTGTACCACCAGCTGCTTGAATAGCAGTAGAGAAGCTCTTATCATAACCTTTTTGAACCATGGCTGGAATCATGATGGCCCCAACGGCTGCTGTTGTTGCCGCACCAGATCCTGAAATAGCAGCAAAGAACATACATGTTACAACGGAAACAATTGCTAGACCACCGTGCATTCTACCAACAATCGTCATCGCAAAGTCAACTAGCCTTTTCGAAATTCCGCCAACCTCCATTAGCTTACCAGCAAGGATGAAGAAAGGGACAGCCATTAATGTAAAAGAGTCTGTTGCTGTGAACATTTTTTGGACAATAACCATTAATGGTACATTATCTTGAATCATCAATACAATCATAGAAGCGAGACCAAGAGCAACTGCGATTGGTATATTAATAAAGAAAAGAACGAGTAAGATCCCAAAAAGTAACCAAGCCATTAGTTCTTCGCCTCCTTATTCCATTCGGAAATGACGACATAAAGCAGATTGATAATGAACAGGATGCTAGATATCGGAATGACTGTATAGATATATCCCATTGGTATCTGGAGGACAGGAGACTTCTGAATCATGCTACGTCCGATAAAGTCAAAGCTGTGAACGATAACCTGCCAAAAGAAAAAGATAACAAGAATTGAAATAACCACATTTAGTATTTTCTTTACGGTTGGTCCAAATGCTTCATAGAGAATTTCGACCCCGGGGTGTGCTTTTACACTCATTCCATAGCCTGCCCCAAGGAACGTGGTCCACACGAGTAAATAACGTCCTAATTCCTCAGTCCATGCTAATGGCTGCTCAAGCACGAATCGGAAGATAACCTGTAAAAAGACAACAACTACTAAAACAAAAAACAGAACGATCAGTATCCACTTAAAAATTCCATTTATAAAATCTACTATCTTTTTAATCACCTGTATTTCCCCTTATATTCAAATCAAATACGCCTTGGTGTATTTGCGCCCAGATTTTTTAGGCCCACACGAGGTGGGTCACAAAGACGTTGCCACAGGAAGTGGCGTTTTTAGTCTTTGATCTTATGCTCGAAAAGTTTCCTTTGAAAATCTGTGGCATCCGCCGGAGGCTTTTAACTTTATTCAGTCGGGGTTCAAACCCCGCCTGAATAAAGTTAAAAACTTGGTGTGCTTAGCACTCACCAAGTTTTTTTATTTAGATTAATTTCCGTTTAAGATGGCTTCGATGTTTTCTTTACCAAAGTCTTTTTCGTATTTTTCATATACAGACTGAATGGCATCACGGAATGGTTGTACATCAACATCTTCGATTACTTCCATGCCCGCGTCTTTAACAACTTGTAAAGAATCTGTGTCGGCTTGTGTACTTAGTTCGCGTACTTTATCACCAGCAATTTTTGCTTCTTCCTTAAGAATGTCTTGGTATTCAGCAGGAAGTGTATCCCAAACAGATTTACTAAACATTACAACGGCAGGTGAATAAATATGTCCTGTTAACGTCATGTATTTTTGGTTTGAATCATAAAGCTTATACGTGTCAGCAATAATTAATGGATTTTCCTGTGCGTCAACTACGCCTTGTTGAAGGGCAGTTAATGCTTCATTCCAAGCCATTGGAGTTGGTTGTGCGCCTAGTGCATTGAATGCATCAAGGTGAATTTGGTTTTCTTGAGTACGGATTTTTAAACCTTTTAAGTCTTCAGGTTTTGTAATAGGATGCTTGCTGTTTGTGATATGGCGGAAACCATTTTCAGCCCAAGCAAGACCTACAAGTCCTACATCTTCCATACCAGCTAAGAGATCTTGACCAACTTGTCTATCAAGAACACTGTATGCATGCTCTCTTGATTCAAATAAGAATGGTAAATCAACAATTCCGATTTGTGGATAGAAGTTTGCAATTGGTGCTGTTGATGAAATGGACATATCAGCAGTTCCAAGTGTAAGTGCTTCTGTTAATTCTCTCTCTGCACCTAATTGGTTTAGTGGGAAAATTTCAATGTTCACTTTTCCATCTGTACGTTCTTTCACGTTTTTCGCTAAATCAAGTAATGCAAGGTGATAAGGGTGCTCTTCTGTTTGAGAATGCCCCGCCTTAAATGTGTATGTTTTTCCATCGTCTTTAGCGCCCTCAGATGCTGATGAGTCGCTTTCTTTGCTGGATTCAGTCCCTCCACATGCTGCTAAAACTAATGCAAACACTAGAAAAAGTACCATCCATGAAAGTTTTCTTCCTTTCACGATAAAGCCCCCTTATTGTCAGAAAATTTTATATGATATTGAACATTATAACACCTTTTTTTCATTTTTCTACAATATTTTATGTTTTTTGATAATTTTTTTCGTGAAAGCGGTAAAGTAGGAGGATTTTTTATCGGAGTGGCAATTTATTATATTTATATAACGTTTTGGACGTTGGGTCTTAATAAAAAGGAAAAAGGGAATCGTTCAATAACGATTCCCTTTCCTGTTATTTACCAAGGCTTTGTAAATACTCAACTAACGCATTTATTTGATTATCATCTAGTGTGTCCTTAAATGGAGGCATACCGGCGCTACCATTTTGAATTTGATTGAGCAATTGGTCCTTATCTTTCAGCATGTCGCTCTTCTGTAAATTTGGTCCATTATGACCGCCTTCACCATTGTCACCGTGACATGCTAAACAGTTGTTTTTATATATATCTGCGCCCTCATGTACAGATGATTTGTCTCCTTCTTCTGCATCCTGCTTCTTATCGGTTGCAGCAGGGTCGTTGGCAGTTGGTGAAATGTTGATTTTGTCTTCAGGTATATCTTCTAGGGATGCATAAGCGCCTTCTAGTGAGAAGGTGTAAATCTTGTCACCATGTGTAGTCCCTGCAAGTGAGTTACCCGCAGCAAAAATAGAGATATATTGTTTTCCATCAATTTCATAAGTGATAGGAGGTGCGTTTGCTCCTGCATCCATTTTAAATTCCCATAATTCATCCCCATTAGTGGCATCGAATGCAATGATTCTTCCGTCGTTGTGTCCTGCAAATAGAAGATCTCCTTTTGTCGTCAATAGTCCACTATAGGCAATTTGATCCCAATGTTTTTGCCATACAATTTTATTTGTTTTAATATCCATGGCTGTTACAACACCACGACCAGGAGCACCATTTACCGGTTGCCATACACTTCCAAGCCATACTTCGCCTTCTTTGTAATTGTTCGCCTCATCCTCTTCACGATGTGAGAATGAGAAATACGTATCGTTTGCTAATAAGTAGAAAAGCTCAGTATTTGGATTATATGCCGAAGGTGGCCAGTTTGCCCCACCTTGTGGGGACGGTTTTAGGGTGACGAATTCGTCCCAGAAAGGTGTGAAGATGTCTCCGATTTTGCCTTTCCAATCGCTAGGAAAATCCTTTTTGACATCTTCCTCTGTCACTCCCTGAGGGATAAAAGCATCCCCGACTGGGAACGGCTGAGTTGCAGCTGTTTTTTGTCTTTCATCCTGTGGAACGGGCTTCTCTTCAATTCCGACAAGCGGCTTCCCATTTGTTCGATCTAAAATGTAAAGCCAGCCCGTTTTCCCAGCTTGTGCAATCCCTTTTCTCTGCTTACCATCCATTTCAACGTCAAAAAGAACAACAGGGTTTGGCGCATCCATATCCCATATATCATGATGAACTTCCTGGAAGTGCCATTTGTATTCACCTGTTTTTGCGTCTAAGGCGAGTACAGAATCAGCAAACAAATTGTCTCCTTCACGTTTGCTTCCATCAAGGTCTGGTGATGGATTACCAGTAGAGAGATAGAGGAGGCCTAGCTCCGGGTCAATAGCAGGTGTTTGCCATACAGCTGCTCCACCTCTCTTCCAGGAATCATTATCCTGTGGCCAAGTGTCATGTCCAACTTCATCAGGTCCTGGGACAGTATGAGTTTTCCAAACTTGTTCTCCCTTCTCGGCATCGAAGGCAGCAACAAATCCACGAATCCCATATTCGCCACCAGCAACTCCCGTATATACCATTCCGTTATAATAAAGGGGGGCACTTGTAATATTGTATCCTTTTTCCCAATCCTCTACTTTTGTTTCCCAGATAATTTCGCCTGTTTTTTGATCCAAGGCAATTAACCTAGCATCTAACAGTCCAACATAAACCTTTCCATCTCCTAAACCAACACCTCTACTTGTCCAACCACAGCAGACAGTATCTAGATTTGCAGCTAATTCAGGACGGTATTCCCATATTAATTCACCTGTTTTTGCGTCAATTGCTTGAACGTCATCTGCTCCGGTAATGGTGAACATGACTCCATCATAAACGATTGGCGTAGCTTCACCAGAGTACTTAAATTCATAACCTGAACCTAAACTTGTGACCCATTCAGCTTTTAAACCTTTTACATTTGATTTATTGATTTTTTCCAATGGAGAGTACCTTCCATTAAAGATACTTCCACCGTGAGTGATCCAGTCACCTGCTGGTGCAGCTGTTAAATCATCAGCCGAAAATTTTGGAGCTAATTTCCCTGGATAATCCTTGTGCTGTACTGAAAAATGCTTACTCTTGTCTACCTTTTGATTTTCTTTCTTTTGGTTTTCAACGCCTTGTTCCGCCTGCTCTTCGTCCCCGATATTATTTGAAATAATTACACCGGCTCCGATGGCAATCACAAGCAGTAAGGCGATGATAATCCATACAAACTTTCTCATGCCTAAAAACTCCTTTCCATAGTGATAATGGTGATAATTGCTAAAATAACTTTTTATAATTTGCCCGGCTTTAAATAAAATAATCCTTCTTTGTGATAGATTTTGAGGGGGAATTTTCGCTGTCTTACTAATATTCCAAACGAAACAGGGAAAACTTTCTTGAGTAAATTTGTAAGCAATTATCTTGTCATGTTACTTAAGCTATGTTAATTTTAAGTTATGTAACATTAGCGGGAGGATAAACCGATGGAGTTTGTCGATCCAATTAGGGATGTAACCAAAATTAATGAAATCAAATCTGTGTTAAAAAAGCAGTCACAACGAGACCTTTTGCTTTTTGTATTCGGGATAAATACAGGAATTAAGATAAGTGATTTGCTCTCATTACGTATTGAGGACGTATGGGATGATTCAGGTATGAAGGAATTTCTATATGTGAAGGATAGTGGAGAACTAAAAGCCTACTACCTAAACAATATGATCAAGAATGAACTGAGTGAGTATTTACGCACGATTGAGTGTAAAGGCAGTGATTTTTTATTTAAATCAAAGAAGGATAACCAACCAATTTCTAGGCAACAGGCTTATCGAATTATCAACCATGCTGCTAGAGAAGTTGGGATACCTGGAAAGATTGGGACACATACGCTTCGGAAAACATTTGGTTATCATGCCTACCTAAAAGGTATTGCAATATCCATCTTAATGGATATTTATAATCATCACTCCCCATCAGAGACATTCAAGTATATCGGAATCAATAAGGAAGAAAAGAATTTAGTAAAAGTGGATGTAAACCTATAATCAGCGGATCGAAGATTAAAAGCGCCACGTCCTTGATCTATTCGTCTTTATGACTCACATCGTCTGGACCTAAAAAAACCTCCACCAAAGAGGTGGAGGTTTTATAAGAAGTTATCATCATCTATATTTGGATTCATATCAACATTTGTAAAATCAGTTACGATATCATCATTTACTTGGACCTGTAACGTCTTCTGATCCTTCATAAATTTAAAAATTCCATTATTAAAGTCAGTGCCAAATTCTTTGAAGAAGATTCCTTCATAGATCACATCTTTTGTATGTTTAAAGATAAGACGATATTGCTCATCGTCTTGGACTAGATATGCACGAACTCCTTTTTCAAATTGACCTTCCGTATATTTAAGGTAACGTGCAACTGAAATGATATGGAGGTCAACAAAAGGGATTTCTTTTAAAAGTGAGTTAATAATTGACCCTTTTGCAATTTGCTCCCAACGACTTTGCGCGGTTTGCCCAAGGATGATTTGAGTAACGTTTTTCTCTCTTGCAACATCTGCAATCACTTTTGAGATGGGTCTTTTTTCATTGTCTTTTATAATAAACGCATCCGCACTATGTTGGTCAGCTAGTTCTTTCCATCTCTCAATGTAGCTTACCTTTTCAGGATCAAGGTCATCGAAAGGCTTTGGGTCTACGGTTAGGATATAGAGTGGGCAATCTAGCATTTTTGCAATCTTGCATCCACGTTGGATGAGACGTTCACCATTTGGTCCATAATATACACAGACAAGAATACTCTCGTCCATTCTTTCTTTTATCAATTTCATTAGTACTCACCTCAGAGTTGATGTGAAATCATTGGCCTAGCCAATTTCCGTTTCATAAATACCTAGAAATAAGGAACTCTTATAGAGAGAAGCCCCTTAATTTAGCTGGGCATACATTTAACACACCACCTAAAAAAATAAAAAAATGTCTATATATTTATAAACTATGTATGACTATATCGCATGCTACAAAATGAGTCAATCCATTAACGTGATTTGTAAAAAATATCCGTATTTAAGGAGGGGATTCCATTGCATTGGTTCCAATTTTTAATCATGTTACCATTTATTTTTGCCGTGTTTGTTCCTATATTATATAAAACATTTACCCCAAGAATTCACACAGGCTGGTTCGTTCTCTTCGTGCCACTTCTGATATTTTCTTATCTTATAACATTTATTCCCACTATTGCAAACGGGAATACCATCATCTCAAGCATTCCTTGGATGCCATCCTATGATATCAACTTTACTGCCTATATCGATGGTTTAGGTCTAATTTTTGGTTTGTTAATAACGGGTATAGGTGCATTGGTCATTTTATATTCCATTTTTTATTTATCGAAAGAACGTGAAGCACTCCATAACTTCTATGTGTATTTACTGATGTTTATGGGAGCGATGCTCGGGCTAGTATTTTCCGATAATGTTTTTGTGTTATATGTATTTTGGGAAATGACAAGTGTGTCTTCCTTCTTATTAATTGCGTACTGGTATGAACGTGAAAAATCACGCTATGGTGCACAAAAATCAATGTTGATTACGATTTTTGGTGGTTTAGCGATGCTTGCTGGTCTTGTTATGATTTCGAGTAGTTCTGGAACGTATAGTATTCGTGAAATGCTGATAAATGTTGATACAATTACATCAAGTGCTTTATTCATTCCGGCAATGGTATTAATTCTTCTCGGAGCCTTTACAAAATCAGCTCAGTTTCCGTTTAGCATTTGGCTACCAGATGCGATGGAAGCTCCAACACCTATCAGTGCATACTTGCACTCAGCCACAATGGTAAAAGCGGGGATCTATTTAGTCGCACGACTCACGCCTATTTTTGGTGGCTCAAACGTTTGGTTTTGGTTGGTTACAGGTGTGGGATTAATTACGCTGCTTTATGGCTCCGTCAATGCGGTGAGGCAGACGGATTTAAAAGCACTATTAGCTTATTCAACCATCAGTCAATTAGGTTTAATTATGAGCCTTTTGGGTCTTGGTTCTGCTGCCATGTATTTCGGATTAGGAGACGAAACTGTCATTTATGGTACTGCCATCTTTGCAGCTATTTTTCATTTAGTTAATCACTCAACCTTTAAGGGAAGTCTCTTTATGGTAGTAGGGATTATTGACCATGAAACGGGGACTCGTGATATTCGAAGACTGGGTGGACTCATCCATCTAATGCCAATATCTTTCACACTTACCGTAATCGGTGGTTTTTCAATGGCAGGATTGCCTCCATTTAATGGTTTCTTAAGTAAAGAAATGTTTTTTGCAGCGGTAAATAACGCTGCAAACATGGAGTTTTTCCACATGGGGACAATTGGGATACTTATTCCGATTATTGCATGGATAGCAAGTGTCTTTACTTTCATTTATTGTATGATCCTTGTATTTAAAACGTTTAGAGGGAAATATAAACTCGACAATGATCGTGTTGTCCATGAAGCACCACTAGGCATGCTGATTTCACCAATTATTCTAGGTTCGCTTGTGATTGTTGGCTTCTTTTTCCCTAATCTCCTTTCAAACTATTTATTAAAGCCAGCATTAACTTCCGTATTACCTGTGCTTTCAGAGGCAGAGGTAGTAGATCTTAAAATAAAAGCTTGGCATGGCTTTTTCAGCCTGGAGTTATGGATGACAATCGGGGTTGTTGTTCTGGGGGCGGTTCTTTATCTCAATCTTAGAAAGTGGTACAAAGTTTATAATTTTTATCCACAGTCCTTAACGATCAACAATCTTTACAATCTGGCTTTAAATAAAATGGAGCAGATTTCTGGTTCAATCACAAATTTTTACATGACCGGTTATATACGGGACTATCTCGTTTATATCATTGGCTTTTTGATTTTAGTTGTCGGAGGATCTATTTGGTTATTGGACGGAGTATCCTTTGATTCTTCAAATGACGCACCGGTTACGTTTTTCGAAATAGCCGTCATGATTGTTGCGGTTGTTTCAGCCGGTACAGTGTTATTCTCAAAATCAAGAATTACGTCCATTGTTTCGGTGGGGGCTCTAGGATTTTTAGTTGCATTCTTCTTTGTATTATTCAGAGCGCCTGATTTAGCGTTAACACAACTTGTTGTGGAGACTGTAACAACAGCACTTTTCTTGCTTTGTTTTTATCACTTACCGCAATTGCGCAAGGAAATTAGTCAAATTCCATTTAAGTTAACGAATGCGCTTATTTCTATTGGGGCAGGAGCAGTCGTAACAATCGTGGCTTTATCTGTGAATGGAAATCGACTTTTTGATTCTATTTCAAGCTACTATGAAAATGCATACGAGCTTGCAGGCGCAAAAAATATCGTTAATGCCATACTCGTTGATTTCCGTGGGATTGATACGATGTTAGAAATTCTTGTTTTAAGTATTGCAGGTCTCGGTGTGTATTCATTAATCAAACTACGTTTAGCGAAGGAGGGATCAGATGAAAGAGCCAAATGATGTCATTATACGTAGCGTAACGAAGGTTGCAGTAATTATCATTTTTACTTTTGCCATCAACTTGTTTATTTCGGGTCACCACCATCCCGGCGGTGGATTCATTGGAGGTTTAACATTTTCGGCGGGATTGGTTCTTCTGTTCCTCACTTATGATATTGAAACGGTTCGAAAAAATCTGCCTCTCGATTTTAAAGTGGTTGCAGCGATAGGGGTCTTAATCGCAGTTGGTACAGGACTTGGCAGCATCTTGTTTGATGCTCCATTTTTAACACAAACTTTTGGATATTTTGAACTTCCTGTTTTCGGAAAGACGGAAATCGCTTCAGCTGTTTTATTTGATGTAGGTGTCGCCTTGGCAGTTATAGGAACATCGCTCACAATTATTATGAGTATAGGTGATGACAGGTAATGGAAACTTTAATGTCAATTTTAGTAGGAATCTTATTTACGATCGGGATTTATCTGATCTTAACGAAAACTCTATTACGAATCATTTTAGGAACCTCTATACTCGGTCATAGTGTGAACTTACTCATTATTACAATGGGAGGGCTTGAAAAAGGCGGACCTCCTTTGCTGGGAATAAAGGGGTTATCCTATGTAGATTCTTTGCCACAGGCACTACTTTTAACAGCGATAGTTATCAACTTTGCAACAACAGCATTATTTTTAGTGCTAAGTTACCGTGCATATAAGGTCCTAGGCACGGACGATACAAGAAGCTTGAGAGGTAAAAACGATGGGTAATTTAGTTATTTTTCCAATTATCATTCCAATTATTGTTGGGATGATTATGGTTATATTTCGAAAAAATATACGGCTGCACAGGGTACTTAGTCTTGTTGCAGTAATCAGTGTTTTCATCATTTCTCTGGTGCTAATGCATCGGATTAAAATAGAAGGAATTCAGGTTCTCCAATTAGGTGGTTGGGAAGCCCCGTTTGGAGTAAGTATGGTTGCCGACATGTTAGCTGTAATCCTTGTCATGGTCACGAGTATTGTGACGTTCTGTTGTCTAATTTATGCGTTTAAAACAATCGGGGAGAAAAGAGAATTATTTTATTTTTATCCGCTCTTTTTGTTTTTGATCACTGGTGTAAATGGTTCCTTTTTGACAGGGGATATTTTTAACTTATTCGTTTGTTTTGAAGTCATGCTTGTTTCTTCATATGTCTTGATTTCTTTAGGTGGCATGAAAATCCAACTTCGCGAATCTATCAAATATATTTTAGTGAACTTAATATCGTCATTTTTATTTTTAGTGGCAGTTGCTTATTTATATGCGATGACAGGGACATTGAATATGGCTCATTTATCTGTTCGTATTGCTGAGGTTGGTCAAGATGGCGTCATGACAACGGTAGCGATTTTATTTTTAATTGTATTTAGTCTAAAAGCAGGTTTGTTTTTATTCTTTTGGCTACCAGGATCATACAGTGCCCCACCAACGGCGATTGCAGCTATCTTTGCAGCACTGTTAACAAAGGTAGGGATTTATTCGATTATGAGGGTGTTTACGCTTGTGTTCTATCATGAGCCAGAGGTGACCCATTTATTAATCGGAATTTTGGCGGCCATTACGATGCTACTAGGAGCATTTGGCGCAGTCGCCTATTGGGATGTTAAAAAAATAATTACCTACAATGTAGTCGTGGGTGTTGGCTTTATATTAGCGGGAGTCGCTTCGCTTACAGCAGAAGGAATCACGGGTTCTATCTATTATCTAATCCACGATATGATCGTGAAGGCGCTCATCTTTTTATTAGGGGGAACCATTATTTATTTCACGGGGACTAGTCATTTAAAAGAATTTAGTGGAATCATGCGGTTACAACCGAAATTCGGCTGGATGTTTTTTATCGCAGCATTATCTCTTTCGGGTATACCACCCCTTAGTGGATTTTTAGGGAAAATCTTTATCACAGAGGGAACGTTTGCCTCCGGTTATTTTTGGCTAGGTGGAATTGGATTACTCAGTAGTTTAATGGTTCTATACTCCATTATGAAAATCTTTATGGTCGGATTTTGGGGATACACGGACGTACCTGAAGAAAGTGAAACCAAATCATTAAAAGGTATGCTACTTCCAATGGGCATTCTTACAGCTTTAACGATTGCACTTGGCGTAGGGGCAGAAGGGATTAGCGAGTACGTTGATCTTGCGGTGGAAACTATTATGAATCCAAACATCTATATTGAAGCAGTATTGGGTGGAGCTTTTGTGGAATAGAAGAATGAAAGTATCGTTTTACACGGTTTGTTTATAAGAAAGGGGTGGTATCAATGCCCATGCAAGTATTAATCAATTTGTTTATCGGTTTTATTTGGATGTTTCTTCAAGATAGTTGGACCATTCTCACCTTCTTTAGTGGTTATTTGTTTGGTTTAATCGTGCTTTTTATCTTACGGAGATACTTTCTACATCAATTTTATTTGGTGACTTTACTTGCCATTGTTAAGTTATTTCTCGTCTTTATTCATGAGTTATTCACCTCAAGCGTGTTAGTGGTAAAGCAGGTTATGCGGCCTAAGATAAATATTACTCCGGGCATTTTTACCCTAGAGACAGAATTGGAAGGAGACCTGGAAATAACCTTGCTCGCCATGTTATTAACCTTAACTCCAGGTTCAGTCGTTGTGGAAGTTTCACACGATGAGAAAAAGTTTTATATTCATGCAATGGATATCCCGGAATCAAGTGATGCTGTGATACGCTCAACAGCTAAATTCGAAGAGGCAATAAAGAGGGTGACACGCTAATGATCAAAACAATTTTAATCATATCAATGGCATTTCTGACATTTGCTATTTTTGCTACGATATACCGCTTAGTTAAAGGACCGTCTGCCTCTGACCGAATTCAGGCACTAGATGTATTAGGAATAAATATCATTTCAGGGGTTGCTATTTTTTCGGTGTTTTTAAGGAATACCGGATTTTTTGAGGTGATTTTATTAATCGGGATCCTTTCCTTCATCGGAACAATTGCTTTTGCGAGATTTATTGAAAGAGGTGTGGTCATTGAGCGACGTAAACAATCCGATTGAGGTATTAGAAGTCATTGCGGCAATATCAATTTTAGTCGGGACCATCTTTAGTTTTTTTAGTGCAGTTGGGCTGATCCGGTTACCAGATTTATACTCACGTGCTCATGCAGCCTCAAAGAGCTCGACGATGGGTGTTCTATTTACCTTAGTAGGGACATTTCTATTTTTTATCATGGAAGGAACATTCAGCATTCGTCTATTTCTAGGAATCTTCTTTGTATTCCTAACCGCCCCAGTCGCAGCGCACGTCATCGTCCGCTCCGCCTACCGCTCCAAAGTACCCCTCGCCCCACAAAGTGTCCAGGACGACCTGAAGGGAATCATCGAAATCGAAGGCGAGAGGGAACAGTAAGGCATGGGACGGTTCGGGGCCAGAGGGACGGTTCTTGTGGTTCCAGTGATAGTTTCGGGACTGTGTTTGATGAAGGACAAAACGAATCGAAATTGGGTCGGAACGTCCTTCATAAGCCCGATGAAGGACTAAACGAATCGAAATCAATGCCGAAATGTCCTTCATATAGACGAAGTGACATGTCTTACCTTGTTTCCAAAATTGCCTAACCTACAATTCAGGTTAGGCAATTTTTAAATTTGACTTAAATATGCTCCAATCATGTTGGTGGGAATTGTTTTCCGTAACTCAGGCTGGTTCTCCCATTTTAAAATCGGCTTTTTAATTTCAACTAATGCATCAATATCATTAAGTAAAACTTCCTTTTGGTAGACAAACTGCTCGTGTTTTAAAAAACCATAGTCATATACGTCCTCATAATCCATGCTAAATAGTAGAATGTAATTCTTTTCTAAAGTAGAGGAATCAACGCCATATGTTTCAAATTCCTTACCTTTATATATTGCGTATACTGTTTTACGGTAAACTAAATCAGCATCTGAGATTGCAAGTTCTTTTATAAAAATATCCATATGGTGCCTTCCTAAGACGTCTACGTAGTCCTTAAATCCATTCGTTTGTTTGTCGTTTACATCATAACTAGTTAAGTTTAACAGATCACCGTTTATTGTAACCTTGTAAACTTTGCCTTTGTAAATACAATATTCAATCATCCAAATTGTCCCCTATATGTTGTTATAAAAGAATAAAAAGTAAGGTGTTATTGGTGAACGGGCTATTTAACAAAGCGATTAATGAAAGAGGTTTTTATAGACTCCTTAAAATCTTATCAGCTCTTAAACGTTCAATAAATTCGGTCAGAGCATCACTTTCATTTTGAAATTCGACTTGATTTCTTATGCTGGCACGTTCGTCAGCTGAGTATACTATCCACGTATTATCTTTCATAATAATTCCAACTTCATCCGGATAAATACCTCTATCGGAAAACCAATTATAATTTTGAAGGTCTTCAGTCTGAATAATTTTCATAGCTTCTTCTCTAATCATATTCTCATCTCCTATTTTATCTTCTCTAGAATTCCTAAGCTTTCGAGCATATCAACTGGTAATGGTAACTCATACTGAATCCCACCTCCTTTTGACCCAAAGCCGCTGGCAATTTCTCCAATTTGTACTTGTAAATCATCGTATGATAAACCATATTTCCTCATATAAGCTTCTACTTTTATTTTTGTTATGCTATCACTACTAGTAACGATCGATTTAAGATCATCGAATCCTCCAACTACTTGATATTGATGGTACATTTTAGGATCCTCCACATACGGTAAGGATCTTTGATCATAATCAAATGGCTTTCCATCGATAACAGGCGAAGTATATCGACCATTCGGTGGTCCATATCGGTCAATTACTTCTCCAGGGGCAGGTGTATGTACTTCTTTAATAGGGCTTCCTTTTTGATCAAGTACATACCCTCCCTTAGGAACCTCTTCCCATTTAATAGAACCATCTGGCTTTAATACACTAGGATCTTTCGGTATTTGAATATGTTCGGGCCATATTCCTGTTATTGTATATTCATCAGCAAGTTCTTTATCAATTTTTTGTAAATAGGTGTTTAATACATCAGGAGGACAGGTGGATTTTTTTAATAGATCATCAACACCAGTAACAACCCTTACCCCACCGACCTCATCAACCACTTTTGCCCCTTTCGTTAATTTTACCGCTTTATCTACACCTTTTGTACCTACAATTGCGAGGGCAATTTCTCCAAAAGCACGCCCAAACCAGTGTCCTCGGCTTTCGGCATCACCGTTGACCACATCTTCGTTCCATGATGTTTTGATTGCATCCCATATTCCTTTTGCGGTTTCGACCGGGTGTTGGATGACATGTACGAGCCCTTTAAAGGTTTCAACAGGATGAGTGATGATGTTCCAAATTCCTTTAACTGTGTCTACACCGACGTCCCAAAGACCAGTTGCCAATCCTTTTACGGAGTTGCCCACGACCCCAAAGAAATCCCCAACCGATTCCCAAAATGATTTTTTTGGGGGCTCGGTTAATTTTTGTGAATGGGAGTTTACTTGTTTATCCGCTTGTTCATACCGAGCTACACTATTATCCACGAAACTATGTAGTTGGTTGAGGCGCTTTTCCAAATCATGGATGGAGGATGCCATACTACTTAAATTTGCACCAATACCTTGCCTACTCGTGATTTGGCTGTCGATCGCATGGCGTAGACTAGAGAGGCGACTCTGTGTATCTGTCAAATCGGAAGTGATTCCTTTTAACCGACTGTTTGAGGAGCGGACACTATTCACTTTAATGTCAATTTGAGCCATTTCTTTACCTCCTTTCGTAAATCCTTATCGGAACATGGAGTTTAAATCATCTATGGTTGTTCGAATATAAAAGGGCTCGGTCCCGGTAATGATAGAATTTGTTAGTGGAAGATCTTCAGCCAGGATAAGAATTTCAATTCGTTGCTGAGCATTTTCATTAGCCGCATTATATACATGCAATAATAGTTCCTCGGCACTTTCCTCTTTTTGATCCAGGGTAAGGCCAATCAAAGGGATTGGATTACTTGATCTAGAAGGATTATAAATATGTGTAAAATAAGCATTTTTGATAGTTGGGAAGTTTTTAAGTTTGCTAGAAATAATCTCAAGGAATTGTTGTGGGAACTCTGTCATCCGGTTAGTTAGGAAATTCTGTTTTTCTTCAAGATTTAACTCCTCAAAAAAGTAATGAAAAATTCTTCCGTCACGTAACGTTTCTAGTTCCTCTTGGATAATCTTTTTACTGATATCAAATCCAGGATTGAGTACCCAAGGTGTATCAGGTTCAACTAACTGTAAGAGATGACGTGTTGTAATTTTTATATATTTATATTTTCCTCTATAAATCTGGTTGAACTTCTCGATACTAGAGTAAACAGGCAGCACAAGCTCATTGTTCATTTCGATATGTTTCAACTGGAGAATAGGCTCTGAAGTTTTTTTATCTGAAGACACTGTGCCGATTACAACAATCTCTAAATCCATAAAAGCTTTATAAAAAGAATAACGCTTCATCGGATTCGTAATGGCTTCTGACAGAATGGTATCAAATGGGTCAATGGATTGTTTTTTCATTTTTTGAACATACACGCTCCAATTTAGGTTTATGGTAATAGTATACAATCCAATTAGAGGTAAAAATAGGGAATAAAGAACTGGGTAAAATGGCATATTTCTTCATCGTGGACATCCAATTTTTGTACTAAATCTAATTAATCAAATACGCCTTAGCGTATTTGCGCCCAGATTTTTTAGGCCCACACGATGTGGGTCACAAAGACGTTGCCACAGGATGTGGCGTTATTAGTCTTTGATCTTATGCACGAAAAGAATCCTTTGAAAATCTGTGGCATCCTCCGGAGGAGTTAATATTATTCAGTAAGCTGAATAATATTAATCACACATTATTGGATTCCGCTCATAAAATGTATAAAAGCAGGTCGACAAAAGACGGGAAAGTTGTGATATGAATTTATGAAAAACAATTCAAACCATCACTTCTTATTTAAAAATCTAAAGGAAAAACGAATGTCATTTGAGCGAGTTTTTGAGCACATAAAAGAGTTCATGCGATCCGAACCTAGTGGAAAATATAGGCTCATCATTGGTACAGACTCCCAAGTGCATCCAAGACAAACCACCTTTATAACCGGTGTTGTGATACTTAATGAAGGAAAAGGTGTGTGGGCATGTATTCGAAAAGTGGTTGTTCCAAGAAAAATGGAACATTTGCATGAGCGAATTTCCTATGAATTATCCTTATCGGAGGAAATTGTTTCATTATTTACCGAGGAAAAGAAAAATCAACTAATCGATATTGTACTGCCACATGTTTACGATGGCGCTTCATTTACAATGGAAGGGCATATCGATATTGGGGCAGGGAAGAGGAACAAAACACGTGAATTTGTCAATGAGATGGTTACACGAATGGAATCAATTGGCGTGGAACCTAAAATAAAACCAAATGCATTTGTGGCTTCATGCTACGCAAACCGGTTTACTAAATAAATCAGTTGAGGGTAGTACCCGCATTTTGCGGTAAAACGGAATCGGTGCCTGGAACCCAGGCGTTTTCGTTGGGAATCAGGCACTGATTTTGCTTTGGATTTAACCTGCTGGGGGATAGGTTGGATGAAGAGGAAAAGGAATTAAAAACTAGAGCGAAATCCCCTTCATACGCGAGATGAAGAGGAAAAGGAATTGAAAACTAGAGTGAAATCCCCTTCATACGTGAGATGAAGAGGAAAAGGAATCGAAAACTAGAGCGAAACCCTCTTCAATCGCGAGATGAAGAGGAAAACCAATCAAAATCCTAATCGAAATCCACTTCATACAGTAACTGAACCACAATCTAATCTAGTTTCCAATGGAAAAATAATTCACCTTCCCTCAACCCCACCACACCCAGTAAAAATGACAAAACGACATCCGAAGTCAACTAAAATAAACTTTTCGAATGCCGTCAAAATAATCCAATCTATTAGTTATTAATATACTTTTCGAATACTTCACCAAAGTCTTTTCTGTGGTATTGATCACGTGCTGAGGAAAGCCAAGAGAAGCCATATTCTGTCAATTGTTTGTATTCCTCAGAAAGACCGACATCCGAAGTTCTTGAATTATGCAATACCGTGACTGCTTTATCTAAGCTATTGACCGCCATATCGTACATCACGCTATTCTCATGGTTGATCTCGGATATATATACGAGGGCTTTATATAAATCATTTAATTTTTCTAGCTGTCTTTTATCTACGTCTATACTAAAGGCTTGATTGCCTAGATTGAATTTTATCTCGATATCTAAGTCGACTCTACCAGCTGTTTCAAGGAACACATTTGTAATTTTATGCTGAGAATAAGGATAGCGCTTTAATACCCTTTTAGAAGAAACGGCATTCGCACCGTCAACATGGATAAATGCGATGTTTGTAAAGCAATATTCATCTGCCTTTGTTTTAATTAAAAAGTAAATCTTCTCATGATCCTCATGACGTATGTAATCATCTGCGTCCGTCTTGTCATAATCCTCAGGGCCAATAATTTTTCCAATGTCAGATAAACCTAATGCATCAGCTGCAAATTTTTTTAACATGAAAACTCCCCCTTCATCTAACGTTTTGCTCCGACTTCATTATATCGTGTTTATTGAGTGAATATAACCAGAAATTTTACGACTGAAGTACTGAAAGAAGATCAATTAAAAACGCTCGGAGCAACAGATGTATTGAATCTCTCAAGCTTTTTTTTGTTTTTTTATGAAATGACGAATGAGACTAATGATGAATAGCAACGGGATGTAAACGAATAGAAATAACATTCCATTATATTTAATCATTTTTGAAATTAACTGTGTGTAATACATATCGATCAGGAAGCTATTGGTGAATAAATAAGCAGCTAGAAAAAAGAGTAGGGTGTAAGTCGGTTTTATCTTTGGAATTGAAAGTTTGATGGCCCTTACAGCAGACCAAAGGTAAATGCAGATGACGGGTATAACAACTAAGAGCCATGTAAATATAAAAATAAATTCAAATCGCTCCAAAAATGGAAGTTGAATGATTTTAATCATGGTTAAAGTTGGCCATGTTAGGTGATGCAATTTACCTTGAGAAAAGAACATAAACGTAAGAATGGTTATTACAACATATAGTAAGGTTGTCCAAAATAAAGCAATATGCCCCCATTTACTCGCTTTTTTCCCATTTTTAATAAAAGGAAAATAAACTAGTGCTGTTTCAAAACCTAAGAATAATGGAACAGATTCAGAAGCAGATATCAAATAGTCTTTTACCTTATATTGGAGGAGTGGGAAAAGGTATGATACTTCGGCATAGCCTATTAAATATAAAAAGGTTAAGATTAAGAAACCAGGTATAATCACTCCCCAAAATGCAATTCCAGTTATGACTCGAAATCCCCCTGAGACGAGATAGTAAACAAGGCAACAAAGAAGAATAGAATACTCCCAGCTAGCAATTCCATTGAATACCCAAATTTGGAGGGCATCAATATAGGAATACAAAACTCCTAATCCAGCTATGGAAAAATAAACAGCTAAAACAATGTTTAATGCTCCCCCTACATACTTACCAAAAATATCTTTATGAAACGAAAGAATATCCCCGGCGGTGGATTGTTTTAGGATAAATAGCGTCATAAAAAACAATAGATGAAGACTTAAACCTAGAACAAGTATCGATATCCATGCATCATGACCGGCTCCGTTAATCACATTTCCTTGATATTTTAGAACAGTTATTCCAGTTTGAGAGGCATGAATTAAAAAGAATAGGAAATAGGGTGAGACCAGTTTATTTTCGTTCATTTTACTGTTCATTTTTAACCATCCTAGTCTAGCTAGCCTTGAAGGCCTGAATGTATTATCTCTAAATGCACGTCAACATTGATGGGTAATGAAGGGTATTGCTCATAAAAAGATTTTTCATCCCAGTTTTTATCCTGAGATCGAACGATATTTCCAATACCTAGCGGATCAACTTCTTTTTCTTTAAGTGTATCCAATAGGTTCTTTAAGTCATTTTTTACATTTTTTTCAATTAATTCTTTGATAACCTTAATATCATCTGGATTTTCTAAATCAAATCGTTCAGGACGATCAGTGATACTCCAAATGAGATTTAATTTAAGATTTAATTGCTGCTTATTTTTAATCCACTCCCACGACTTTTTACTTCTGAAACCCTGAATTATAATGTTTTCCTTCCGATTTTCATGATCGTAGTCTACTTCGTAATTTGCCTGTGTTCGAAAATCCTCTAGAATGGAGAAAATAAATGTTTCTCTTACATTTAAGTGAAGTTTAAGCTTATCATCTTTGAAAATACCAACCTGATCTACCTGAACCTTATCTTCCTCATCAATCGTTAGCATAGGTACATACGGGTCCTCTCCTTCTCCGTAAAAGTGGTTTAAGAAGACATGAAGGTTCATGCGTGGGATCAGTTGTCCTGTCATATTTTGTTTGATCTGATCAGCTAATGTTAGGTCACTTTGTTTTTTTAGGGTCTTAAGAGTTTCTTCAGCACTATGTGTAGAAACGGCAATTTGAATATTGGTAGCTATTTGTGGTTGGACAAGAAGTCGATCTACCACATCACGAATGCCAGCTTTGGCAAAATCATTTCCAATCACGATAACCCTAATTTTGGCTAACTCAACCGGGGTACTCGTATGAGTCCCCATCTTAGGAGATAACAGAGCAATTGCGTCAGATTTCTCCTGTAAATAATGAATTTTAGTGCTACTCTTACTATGGGTGTATTCAGGAAACAAGGCAGATCCAATTATTTCATCGTTATCACCTAAATCAAACCCAAATACATGGACAATGCTCAATTTATCGACAATTTTCGTTCTTGAACAACCTACTAGACCAGCTAAACAAACAAAAACTAAGACAAATATGAAAATTTTTCTCCATTTACCCATTTTATCTCTGCTTCCTTATAAAAATTTATTCTGAATTCAATCCATCATTAGGATCTTGGTCATTAGCGGGAGCAAAACGTTCCTTGCTCAAAGGTCTAAAGTACTTCGGACGTGAATTTTGTTTTGTAAAATCAGGTCTTATAAAGGAGCCAAGTGCCCACCCTTTTCGATAAGGATAAAGTGGAACCATATATGGAACCCCAAACGATTTTAGTCGAGTTAAATGACCGATTAGAAAAAGAATTCCCACATAGATACCTAAGCCTCCCCAAATGGCAGCACATATAATAAACGGATATCGCAACATTCTCACGGCAGAAGACATTTTATAAATGGGGGTTGTAAAGGACGCTAAGGCTGAAAGAGCCACAATAATTAATAAAATATTACTGGTTAATGCTGCTTCAACAGTAGCCTGGCCAATTACAATGCCTCCAACAATCCCTAGTGTTTGTCCAATTTTAGTGGGGAGTCGTGCCCCAGCTTCCCTAAGAAGATCAATAGTTACTTCTAAAAATAAAACTTCAATAACGGGAGGGAACGGAACATTGGCTCTTGAATTGATAATAGGGCCTAGTAGATCCTTAGGAATAACCTCAAAATGGTATGTTAAGATTGCTACATAAAAGGAGGTCGCAAAGATAGAAAAGATCATTCCAAAGATCCGTATTAATTTAAAAAAGGATGCAATCAAGGTTGGAAGATAAAAATCTTCTGGATTTGAAAAGAAATCCATTAGATTTACAGGACCAATCACAGCGTAGGAGGACTTATCACTAATCAGGACAACCTGCCCTACTAAAAGTGCTCCAACGGTTCGATCTACTCTCTCAGTAGAAATAAATAAAGGAAATGGAGAGGTCGAATTATCAGATATCATTTGTTCCAACTGAGTATTATCAAATACCGTATCAACGTCAAGATCAAGTATCCTTTGTTTCGCAGTGTTTACATACTCTGGATTCGTAACGCCATCTAGGTATGCAATCACAACCTTTATTCTGGATCTTGTTCCAATAACCATTTCTTCAAATATAAGATCTGGCGAATCAAGATGTTCTCTCAGCATATGAAGATTTGTTCTAATATCTTCAATGAACCCAACTTTCGGTCCAATTACGCTAAATTCATTTTGTGTATCATTTGTTTCACGTTGTCCTAATCTCGCATTACCGATGCCAACTAGAATGAATTCATCCATTTGATTTTTAAAGGATAGGGCAACCGCTCCTTGATGAAAAGCTATTTCGATTTCCTTAGGGTCTTTTGAGAAGGTCACTTCCTCTATTGGGATACTATTTTTCAAATCAGAGAGAGTTTTTAAGTCTACAGCCTTCTCCTTTAAAAATGGTAATATGGATTGTTGCAGAATACTGCTATCAACCAATGTTTTAAAAAAACGTAAGACAATCTGATCGTTATTCTCAAAAGGTGTGATTGTTGAAAAGTCACTCGATTTTTTTGCCTTCTCCAAAACTTCTGCTATCGTTCTCTCAACAGTTTCATAACTTTTCTCGGACTGTTTACTTTCTTTCTTTTTACGAAACATACCTCCACCCAACCCTATACGCATAGTTCCAGATTCTTTCTAAATAGTATTTAACAACAAAGAAGGGAATATTCACCAATTAAATCTTGTCTGTTGGTAAGAGTGTTCGACCCAGATGCAGCAATTTGCATCTTGGTGATGTGAATGTTAATACTTTCTAGGGTTGTAGGAATTCCAAATTTGAAGTTTGTGCTTTATACTTGGTTAGTATGTTGTAAAATAGGATAGAAATGAACTAAGCCTATATTTTTAATAACAAAATGACATGTAAAAACCGACACTTCTATATAGATAGGTAGATTTTAGAGGAGGAACAGCAATTGGCAGTAACAAAACCAGAAACGATGATTGTTGAAATTAAAAGTTTAGATGAAAAGGGTTCGGGTCGAGCAACGGCATGGCGAGAAAATGAGCACGGCAATAAAAAGAAGCTAAAGCTCACAATCCCACAAACTTTAATTGGCGAGCAAGTACGTGTGACCGTTGACCAGCCAGATCGCAAGCGCTGGAGAACACCGGCTGAGGAAATCCTCACATCAAATGAACAAAGACTTGCACCACCTTGTCCTCATTTTGAAAAATGTGGTGGCTGTGTGTGGCAGCACTGGGATTACCAAGGTCAGCTCCAGTACAAGACAGATTATGTAAAGCGACAAGTGGAATCACAAGGTTTCAATCCTGATCTTGTCAAAGACACCATTGGAATGGACGAGCCTTGGCATTACCGCAATAAAATGGAATTTACCTTCTCACCTGAAGGGGCGCTTGGCTTACATGAACAAGGAAATTTCCGAAAGATTATTTCACTTGAAACCTGTTTAATTGCAGGCGAAAAAATGGTAGAAGGTGCAATGGAAGTTGCGGAGTGGGCAAAGGATCATCAGCTCTCAGGGTATAACAAAGATCAGCATGAAGGACTTCTTCGCCATCTTATGGTGAGACAATCCTTTGCTACTGGTGAAATCATGTTAGCCCTTTTTGTAACCGAAGCACCAGAGGGACATCTTCAAGGAGCTGCGGATGATCTAGTAGAACGCATTGAAAATAAATTTCCAGAGGTAAAAAGCTTATTATGGCTTGAAAACACAGACTGGGCTGACCGTACCCAATCTGAAAAAACACATGTATTAGCGGGTCGTGATTTTATTTATGATGAAATGGATGGGTATCGATTCCGTGTCTGGTTTGATACATTCTTCCAAACAAACCCAACCCAAGCCCAAAAATTGGTCGACCTTGCGATTGAAATGGGTGAGCCAAAGAAAACAGAAAAAATGATTGATCTATTCTGTGGAGTTGGAACATTCTCTCTCCCGTTCGCAAGTCGAGTTGAAAAGCTTGCAGGAATTGAAATTGTGGAAAGTTCAATAGAATCTGCAAAGCGGAATGCAAGTGACAATGGCTTATCAAACACATATTTCTTAGCAAAAGACGCAAGAAAAGGAATCGATGATGTGCTTGAAAGCTTCGGAAGACCTGAACTCCTCTTGCTTGATCCACCACGTTCAGGTGCTGGTGGGAAAGTAATGAGAAGAATCGGACGTTCACAGCCAGAAAGAATCGTCTATGTTTCATGTAACCCAGAAACGTTCGCAACGGATATTAAAGAACTCGAACCATTTGGATATACACTAAAAGTTGTGCAGCCAGTGGACCTATTCCCACATACAGTTCACGTAGAAGCGGTGGCATTGCTTGTAAGAGAAGAAAATTAAGTGCATTCTCCCAGTAGGTTAAAAATATTACTTACTGGGGGAGGCATTTTTTTTTACAATAAAATGATGAAGGACACTTCTCTCCTGCACTTCCGCTAATAAATTTTTCAAAAGTAATAAATACTACGATTATTACTAAGAATCACCGACTGGAGGTCACTATGTCGAAAAAACAAAGTTTATTAAAAAATGGAAACAAGTCATCTTTGATTGCGACAATTGTGAACACGATTATTGCGATTATTAAAGGGGTTGCATTTTTCTTCACGGGGAATGTTGCGATGTTTGCCGAAACGATGCACTCGTTAGGGGATGCAGCCAATCAATTTTTCGTGTTTATAGGAAGCGCATTAAGTAAAAAAATGCCGACTGAAAACTATCCGAATGGTTTTGGTCGTCTTGTCAATCTGGTTTTACTGGGCGCTGTTCTTATTGTTGGCATTATGAGTTATGAAACAATCAAAGAAGGATTTCTTCATATTCAACACCCAACTGAATCAAAAGGTATTGCCATTAATCTTTCTGTATTAGGGTTGGCCGCTATCTTAGAGTCATACGTTCTTTTTAAGGCAATGAAGGAAGTACTACATGAAGCTCATGTGGAGGCAAGCGGATTTGCAGCTGTAGGCAAAAGCTTTAGTCATTTAGGAAAAGCGACGCCCGCAACAAAGCTTGTATTCATGGAGGATTTAGTAGCAACTCTTGGCGGACTTATAGCGATCATTGGGATTTTACTCTCTTATTATGGAGGATTTCATGCTGCGGAAGGGATTGCTTCTATTATTATTGGTATCATGATGTTTTATGTTGTGGGTAAGGTATTCCTAGACAATGCAAAAGGGGTGCTGGGTGAAGCAGACGAAGACCTTGAAAACAAAATTGCTGAGTTTATTTTTACAAATCCTGAAATTAAAGATATCAAAACCTTATTTGCAATGAAAGAAGGGGAGGATTTCCATATCGAGATGAAATTAGAAATTGAACCGAATTTAACGGTAAAAGAAGCATTTCAAATAAAAGACCGCATTGAAAAGGAAATCCAATCAATTAAAGGCGTGACCGACGTTATCATCGAATTCGTGGAAGACGACGGAGTAAAGACATGGTCACAAGGTCTGGTTTCAAACTAAAAACCGGAATCGATAGAGATTCCGGTTTTTTTCTAATGCTCCTGTGGAGTAGTTGTCTTTTTCTTATGTTTTGGTTTCAAATACAAACCAAGTTCCTTTTTGTCTTTTGTTAACGAGCGGTACAGTGAAATCATCATCAGTACCATAATAATAGAGAATGGAAAAGCTGCTGCTATAAGAGCATTTTGTAAGGCTTGTAAACCACCGCTGTATAATAAAATTAAAGCCACGGTTGATTGTAAAATGCCCCATGTTAGTTTTACATTGTTAGGTGGTGTCAGTGATCCGTATGTAGTTTGCATTCCTAGAACAAAAGTTGCAGAGTCAGCAGACGTAATAAAGAATGTCGCTACAAGGATAATGGCAACCACCGATAAAATAACGGATAGTGAAGATTGATTAAAGATGGCAAAGAGAACCTCTTCTGTAGCAAAATGTGAAAGGTCAACAATACCTTCCTTTTGAACTTCGATTGCGGAAGTCCCAAATACGGCAAACCATAAAAAGCTTACTAGAGCAGGGAGCAATAAAACCCCTATAATAAATTGGCGAATTGTTCTTCCTCTAGAGACACGTGCAATAAAAATACCTACAAATGGAGACCATGAGATCCACCAAGCCCAGTAGAAGATCGTCCATCCGTTAATCCAAGAACGATGTTCCTCATTTAAAGGAGCAATTCGGAAGCTCATTTGTACAATATTTTGTATATAACCACCAATCGAATCTGTGAACATGTCAAGAATTAGAACTGTTGGACCTGCTACAAACATTAAAATGAGCAGGGCAGTTGCTAAAATCATGTTTGTATTACTCAAATATTTTATACCTTTACTTAATCCTAACCATGCAGACATCATAAATAAGACGGTAACAATCGCAATAATGATAAATTGAACGAAGAAATTATTAGGTATTCCCAGTAGAAAAGAAAGACCTCCATTGATCTGGGCAGCTCCAAATCCTAATGTTGTTGCAACACCAACAACCGTTGCAAACACGGCTAACACATCAACCAGTATACCTAGTTTTCCTTCCATTGCCTTTTTTCCTAAAACAGGCTTTAGCGTTGCTGAAATGAGACCAGGTTCGCCTTTTCGGAAATTAAAATAGGCTAAGGCAAGAGCCACAAGGGCGTATACTCCCCATGCATGAATTCCCCAATGGAAAAATGTATAGCGCATCGCTTCTTTTTGAGCAGCATTTGTAGCACCTTCTGCTAATGGAGGAGTCATATAATGGGAAAGTGGTTCTGCAGCGCCCCAAAAGACAAGTCCAATTCCCATCCCAGCACTAAACAACATCGCAAACCAAGAGACGTTTGAATACTCGGGTTTTTCATCAGGTTTTCCGAGCCGAATCGCACCAACAGGGCTAAATATAAGAAAAGTACAGAAAATCACTATAATCGTCACTAAAATAAGGTAATACCACCCAAAGGCGGAAGTGATAAATTCTTGAATATTACCTGTTACTTCTTCGAAACTTTTTGGTGCAGCAACACCAAAGATGACAGCTGCAAGTGTAATGGCAACTGAAATCCAAAAAACATTAGATATTTTTTTCATCATAAAATCCTTTCTTTATTGTGCTTATGTATTCACTATCTTTCCCACTCTCAAAAAAAATTAGCTCTTTTTAGGGAAACTAAGTTTATATTTTTTCGCCAACGATACGAAAGGTTTGAAATTATTGGATAAAAAGGAAGAAAAGCCATATTTTATGGAGGCGATACCAATTTTTGAGAGAAAATATAGGAATTATCAGTCGAAATTATGATATTATTATGATAATCACAGTGAAAAATGTCGTTTTACATATTTAAGATGAACGTAAGGAGACCTTATGATAGGATTTACGCATTTAAAAGGCAAACTGAATAGCGACATAATCCTATTAGTAGCCTTGATGGGATTTGTGCTGTTAGCCTCACATTTCAGAATATCCCTTTTGTATGGAATTACATTTTCTTTTGCGAGTATTTTTTTATTTTTAATCCTTCGCATATTTGGATATACCGCTGCGATCGTAACCGGGCTGATTGCAATCTTCTTTACTATCTTTTTTTCAACTAGTTCTTATTATGCAATCATAATGCTTGTTGAAATTATTTTTGTAGGTGCATTTTTCTGGCGTGGCCGAAAAGCAAAAATGTTCTTCGTTGATGTGCTTTTTTGGCTGGTAATTGGAATTGTGTTGCTATTTTTTTTCGGTCGGGAAACATTGGCAGGTACTGCTCTTTATTTTTTAGTAAGTAAAGATATTACCAATGGACTATTCAATGTATTAGTAGCAGACGTGTTATTAGCTTATTTTCCATTTTATAAATTGGTTACAAAGAACCGACTTAGTAAAAATAATGTGTCCATTCATCAGTTTTTATCCCAGATCACCATTTTTACCATACTCGTTCCGTTTTTTATAAGTGTCATTACAAATACAATAAATACGTTTGATCTCATAAAAAAAGACTTAGGTGTTGTAGGCGAAACGAGAGTGAATCGGATTGAAAATGAATTTCTTCGGTTAGAAAAAAGCAATGGAATTATTGATAAGAAACAAATTGAAGATATTTTATGGCGCAATACGAATAAAGAGAGCGATATTATCATCTTTGATCATTCGGATCAAATCATTGCATCGACGGCTTTGATGAATTTTGAGTCTAAAAAGTATGAGATACGGGAGATTTCACCAAGGCTTTATGAGGCCTTGCCAATTGCAAAGAATGATGTACAGCCGATTACAAGATGGAATGATGCGTTCTATTTTTATACAAGGGATACAGATTCATTTCGAATTATGTTACTGTTCCCTATTGCACAATATCAACAGCAAATTTTTAATACATCAATTGACCAGCTACTGTACTTGCTCATTCTTGCATTGTCAGCTATCCTATTTGTGATGTTCATAAGCCGACTTCTTACGAAGAACTTAAGGCAGCTTACAACCATCACGACGGGCTTACCACAGAAGCTTCGCAGTTTTGAAAATATTGAATGGCCTCAAAGTACAATTTCAGAACTTCGTGTTCTAAGTAAAAACCTTAAGATGATGGTGGATAAGCTAAAGGAGCTCTTCCAAGAAAGTATCGAAATGAACCTGATTCTACGAGAACAAACGACTAGGCTGAAGGAATCAGAGGACAAGCTCCATAAGCTTGCCTTTTATGATAGTTTGACATATTTACCAAATCGCTATTTCTTCCAAAACTACGTTCGCGAGGAAATACGGAATAGCGTGGATAATAAAATTGCAATTATCTTTATAGATCTTAACCAATTTAAGCAAATTAATGATACATTAGGGCATGATGCAGGTGATATGCTCCTAATAGCAACGGGGAACAAGTTAAAAAAACTACAATCTGATAACAGACAAGTGTTCCGTCTTGGTGGTGATGAATTTGTGGTCGTCCACTCGGTTGAAAATAAATTTGAAGTAAATGAAACATTAGACATGATTGTTAAAGAATTTTCTTCCTATTTTACAATAGCCGGCCAAGATCACTACATTACTGCAAGCGTAGGAGTAAGCATGTACCCCGAGAACGGGGAAGACTTGGATACATTAGTCAAATATGCTGACATTGCGATGTATATATCGAAGGAAAAGGGTGGCAACACTGTTCAGTTTTTCGATGAATCTATGAAATATAAATTCCAGGAGCGTCTCACCATTGAGAATTCCTTGAGAACAGCAGTCGATACAGAAGGATTTGAACAGTTTTATCAGCCAAAAACATTTGCTGGTAAAATTACAAGCATCGAAGCCTTACTTCGTTGGAATGATCCTGTTTTAGGTCCCATTTCTCCTGGGGTCTTTATTGAAGTGGCCGAAGAAATCGGACTGATTTCACAAATTGACGAATGGTCCCTAGTACAGGCATGCAAGCAGAATAAACAATGGCAGCTTGAAGATCTTTTACATGTTCCGATTTCTGTAAACCTCTCAGCAAAGCACTTCCAACAAGATTATCTTGTGTCTATGATTTCGAAGGCTTTGGAGACTTCCGGATTAGATCCAAAATATTTAAAACTTGAAATTACCGAAAGTGTGTTTATTTCAGACCAATTACAAGTAGCCGAACAAATTCAAAAGCTGAAAGAGCTGGGGGTTCAGATTTCTATTGATGATTTTGGAAAAGGATACTCCTCCTTGTATCAATTATTAAAGCTTCCACTCGATGAAATTAAAATTGATCGAAAGTTTATTCATAATATCGATAAAGATGAGAAAAAAGCTTTATTGGTCAAGTCCATTTTTGATATTGCACATGGGCTTAAGTTAAATGTGGTTGCAGAAGGTGTAGAAACCTGGGATGAATGTAGAATGCTTGTGGATATGGGCTGTGACGAAATTCAAGGCTATTTATTCAGCCGACCAATTAGCAAAGAAGATATGGTTGAATTTATTCATGAAAAAATTCCAGGATAGATCAAGAAAAGGAGGCTCCGATTGGAACCTCCTTTTTGCTATAATGTAATATTTACGTCGCCATCTTCACTGATTTCAACAGTCGTGTAGCTTTCAAATGTCGACATTTCGGTAATGTCATGCTTTTCATTACTTGCAAAACTCTCCATATATCGTTGATACGTTTCAGGATCCTTTACGATGTGGTAATAATACGTCATTTTTCCATCATTATCACTATGCGTCCTTAAGAAAAAACGGTCTTGAAACTCACTTTTAAACCATTCTCTCGCTTCCATATGATTCGAAAAATCTGGCATGTTTTCATAAATAGATGGTATATCGATATTCATGCTGATTCACCTCTCATGAAATTTTCGGTTGTGAATTAGTATGTCCATCTATTTACAACCCATCCAAAGTTCTTACACCCCTGGTTTCAGGTTGTTTTCAGTTTTAATCTTCTTTTCAAAATCATGTCGTTCGATTAAAAGGGAGACTAAAATACTACCAACAATGGCCCATAATGGTGCACCGATGTTAAAGAAGTTTACACCTGACATGCCAATAATGAACGCGAAAAAGGCGCCCATTTGAAATTTGCTATCTGAAAATGCAATCTTCAATGAACTTAAAAGTACACCAATCATCGCCAAACCGGCAATTGTACTGACGATCACACCTGGCATCGCAATCACAAATGGAACCACCAACGCTGCAAATACACCAAAACTCGCAAATAACAGACCATTTAAAGCCGATGCGGCATATCGACCTTCTTTTTCACCTGACTCATCAGACGCACAAATGGCTGTCATCGGTCCCGCTGTATTAATGGCATGAGCTCCGAAAAATGAAGCAAAAAAACCTAAAATAGACCCGAAAACTGCCATCTCACTACTTGGCGGCTTAAATCCCTTCGCCATCAGAATGCCAGTCGTTTGTGCATTCTCTGTACAGATAATTAAAATAGCGAGCGGTATAGAAAGGGAAATAATAGCATTTACACTGAATGTTGGCATTTCTAGTTGGGGTAGCACAAACGAACTTTGAACATTTGAAATATGAAATTCATTTATGACAATGGCGAGAAGGACAGATACAACTAATGCTGATAATACAGGTGGTACCTTTTTTACATAACGGGAGGAAAATAGATAGACGATGATGGCCGCGCCTGCTAATAAGGGAGAAACTTCAACCGATGTGATCATCTCAATTGCAAACCTCATCATGACACCTACAATCATCCCCATCACGATGGGAACAGGTAACCAATTCATGACTTTATCAATTAATCCGGTAGCACCTAGTATAAAAACGAGTAGATTGGCGACAAGATAGGCACCAATTGCTTCTGGTAAGGAAAAATGCGACAAAGCGCCTGCAACTAAGACGGCACCGGCGATGGAATAAGCTCCAGCAATGGGTTGCTTATATTTCAAGGATAAAAAGAATCCCAATAATCCCCCGAAGAAATACACGGCAAATAACCAACTGATTGTTTGCTCATGGGTTAAACCGCCACTTGATGCACCTCCAATTATAATGAGTGCAGGACCTGTACAACCGAAAATAGCTGCGACAACCCCTGAACTTATGGTGTTGATAGTTAGATGTTCATATAGATCTTTGAATCTCCTATTGCCCTTCATAGAACCCTCCTCGAATATTCATAATATTCATTCTTTAAGATGTAAGTAGTTCCATAATAACACAGATTAGAATTAAAAATTACGTATTTTTTACGGGCGTCTAAAAAACCTCCAAAAAGGTAGAAAGAAAGAGCATACAAGAGAAAGAAGGTTATTTTCTCTTGAAAATAAGAAAAAGACAGATTTGATAATTTAAAAAAGATTCAGTATATTTGTAATTAATTACGAAAGATTTAAAAACGTAATACATAATCCGGGAGGTAATAAGAATGACAACAACAGTAAACGAAACAAAAACATTAACAGTAAAAAAAGCAAATGGGATTGCTGAAGTCCACATCCATGTAAACAAAACAAATTCCTATGACCTTGACTATTACAAAGAATTAAATGCGGCAATTGATGACATCCGTTTTGACAATGATATTAAAGTTGCTGTACTAATGAGTGATATGCCGAAGTTTTTCTCAGCGGGTGCTAACATCAATTTCCTAAAATCAGCTGAGCCACGCTTTAAAACACAATTTTGTTTATTCTGTAATGAAACGTTAGATAAAATTGCGCGTTCTCCACAAATTTGGATTGCCTGCTTAGAGGGTCATACGGTTGGTGGCGGATTAGAAATGGCTCTTGCATGTGATTTACGCTTTATGGGAGACCAAGCAGGAAAAATTGGACTTCCAGAAGTTTCACTAGGTGTATTAGCGGGAACGGGTGGAACTCAGCGCCTTGCTCGCCAAGTGGGGCACTCTAAAGCTCTTGACCTAAATATCACAGGTGAAACGCTATCACCACAAGAAGCATTAGATATTAAACTAGTAGACCGTGTATTCCCTCAGGAAGAAACAAGAGCAAAAACGTTAGAATATGCACAAAAGATTGCGAGCAGCGCTACTTACGCAACATCTAACATTAAGCTTTCAATTATGAATGGAAAAGAAATGCCACTAAATGTAGCGATCCGTTATGAAGGGGAGCTTCAAAATCTATTATTCCGTTCACAGGATGCGCAGGAAGGCTTAAGTGCATTTATTGAAAAGCGCGAAGCAAACTGGAGTGGAAAATAAATCTACCTAAATCAAAGGCGATATCGGGAATTCCGATATCGCTATTTTAAAATAGCCAAGCCTCGGCGAACTTCCGCGAGTCTTTTTTAACAATAGGAGGATATAGTGTGAGATCAAATGAATTTCAAGTAATCGTAAATTGGGGAGATACCGACAAGGCAGGGATAGTGTATTATCCTAATTACTTCAAATGGTTCGATATTGCGGGACACCAATTTTTTAGAAGTTGTGGATTATCCCCAAACACATTAGAAGAAGAACGGCAAATTATCTTGCCTATGCTTGATGCAAGATGTAGCTTTGAAAAAACTTTGTTATATGATGATATTATTACGATTCGAACAAAGGTTGAAGAAATTAAAACAAAAACAATTAAGCTACGGCATGAGGTGTATAGAGGAGAAACGAGAACGGGGAATGGGTATGAGATACGTGGATGGGTAAAACAAACGCCAACAGAAATTAAAGCGGTACCAATACCTGAAGACATACGCTCGATTCTACAAGAGGACCTCCACACAAATGAATCAGGAAAAAGACCGCTTTTTAATGCATAATTTTCAAAATCCTCTATAATAAAAACTAACAATATTGAAATATAACAAAAAATAGTAAGCGTGGTGACTTTGATGAAACCTAGATCCTTAATGTTCACCTTATATGGTGAATATATTAAATATTATGGGGGAGAAATTTGGGTTGGTAGTTTGATTGAACTCATGAAGCAGTTTGGGGTATCTGAATCGTCTGTGAGGGGGGCGATATTTCGGATGGTCCAAAATAACCTGCTAGAGGTAAGAAAAGTAGGGAAGAAGAGCTATTACTCCGCTACGTCTCAAGGGAGAGTGGACGAAGGGGTTAGCAGGGTATATGCCACTCAAAATCACATGTGGGACCAGAAGTGGAGAATCCTAACCTATTCGTTTCCGGAAGAAAAGCGCGAAATCCGTAATAAAATTCGTAAAGAACTGATTTGGACCGGATTTGGAAACCTCACAAATAGCACACTTGTAACGCCTAATCCTGTTGAGGATCAAGTGAAAGAAATGATCAGAGTGTACGGAATTGAAGAATACGCGTTTTTATTTACATCGTCTTCAATTGTAACGCACGACAACCAAAGCATTATCGATATCGGCTGGGACTTAAATATGGTAAGGGATGAATATCAAACATTCATAGATAAGTTCACACCAAAATTTGAAGAACTGCGAGAAAGAGCGTTAAATAACACATTGAAGGATGAGGAATGTTTTATTGAACGAACTGTACTTGTGCATGAGTACCGGAAATTTCTTTTCCAAGATCCAGGCTTTCCAAGGGATTTGCTTCCTGAGGGATGGATTGGCATAAAGGCGCGAGAACTATTCTGGAATATTCATCAGCTTCTATCCATCCCATCCATTCGTTACTTTGAGTCCGTTTTTGAGGGAGTACCGGATCGTGAAATTCATATCGAACGTGATAAAGCACTCAATCCATTTGGAGAGATCTACATCTAACCGAGGTGAGCCATGAATATTGAAAAAATTGAGTTTGGTGGCTATCGGATTGGAATCCCAGTTCCATTTCCGATGAAGTATGTGTATTGTTATCTTTTTAAACAGTATGATGGGTATGTCATGATTGATGTAGGACTAAATTATCGAGCCGCAAGAGAAGCATGGCATGAGGTTTTTGCGCATCTTGGAATCACTCTTCGTGATATTCATACGATATATTTAACCCATTTTCATCCAGACCACTCCGGACTTTCCGGCTGGATGCAAGAGCAAACAGGTGCTGAGCTGTATATGAATGAAGTAGATGCTCGGATGATAGACCGCGTTTGGGGGGAAGGCAGCAATCAGGTTGCACGAATGAAAGAGATGGTGTTGCAGCATGGAGTCCCAGAAGAGTTAGCGGAGGGTATCTCCGAACATATGGAAAAACTTGGTCAAAGTGTGCTTCCACTGCCTGTCGCAAAACCAATTGGTGATACGATTGAGTTTGGCGGTAAACAATGGTCCGTTATCCATACCCCTGGTCATAGTGAGGGGCATGTTTGTTTTTTTCAAGAAGAAGAAGGCATCCTACTTGGTGGCGATCATATTCTTGAAAAAATTACTCCGAATATTAGTGTTTGGCCCGGTGCGAGCCAGCATCCATTGCATGAATATATCGAGTCATTACGTAAAGTTAGGAAATACCCGGTAAAGAAGATTTACTCGGCTCATCATTCACCGGTTCTTAATGTACATGAACGCATTGACGAGCTAATCCAGCATCATGACGAGCGCCTTGCTTATATTGAAAGCTTGGCAGACTACAAAACGACGTATGAGATTGCGAAGGTGTTGTTTTCCCATAGGGAGCTCAACCCTCACCAATGGCGCTTCGCAATCGCAGAAACAATTGCTCACTTAAACTATTTAGAGCGTGAGGGACGGATTACGAAACAAAATCAGGATCCGATTGTCTATGTAAATGGCGGTCAAAGTTAATTGAATAAAGTATGAAAAAGCGAGAACCCCAAGTTTGTTATGAAAATAGCAATCTTGGGGTTTTTGTTTGGTAAGGAGTCATTATGATTTCGTGATGAAAGGGAAAGGGGTGAGGGCGTCATGGAGGAAATCCTGTTCATGGGGTTGATGAAGGGGAAAAGGGTGAGGGTGGCATGGGGGAAATCCTGTTCATGGGGTGGATGAAGAGAAAAACTGTGAGTGGTCCGACATGTAATCCCGTTCAATTGTGTATGAAAGTCCCGAACGAACCAGCCCCACAAGCGAAAATGTCATCATAACCCGAATGAAGTCCCGAACGAACCAGCCCCACGCGCGAAACTGTCATCATAACCCGAATGAAGACCGGAATGTACCTGCCCCACGCGCGAAACTGTCATCATAGCC
>NZ_SLUB01000045.1 GCF_004799755.1 Bacillus timonensis
CGCCCGCGGAAAGCGAGTACCTGCAGCGGAAATCAACAACCTAGTTTTAGTTGACCCAATAAATATAAAAAATGAGGGGCTGTCCTCAAAAGTCACTTTTCAATGACTTTTTGGACAGCCCCTTCTTAGTTTAAGAAATGCAAACTAGAAACTCCTGATTGATAAAACAGAGTATATTAATATTAATTAAATCTGATTGTTCACTTACAAATTTATTTGTTCTTTATGTAACTTTTAATTATGACTCAAAAATAGGTAATATAATTTTAATTTAGTGCAGTTTGTCTTTTTCACTCTGCCTTCTTTCAATAATCAAGATCTTCTACGTAACTTATTTCCATTTCCTAACGTTTCACCTCAATCCCAACAATATCTTCTAGCAATTTTATCAAACCTTGGTTATCGTTTTTGGGAAATTTCGTCATACCCGCTTGAAAAATCTGTTTTGCAACGCTAGTAGTCATCATTGGGACTCCACATTCTTCGGCTAAATCCATTGTTATAGAAAGATCTTTGTAGGTATTACCTATATTTGAACCAGTTCCTTCAAATTTGCGGTCCAAAATGGCAGGAACAGTACCTTGGAATAGAGGGTTATTAGCAACACTAGCGCCAATTACTGAATAAAGAGTCTCTGCACTTACACCAGCCTTTACACCTAAAACAAGTGACTCAAAAATACCTGTATAGATACATCCTACCAATCCTTGCAAGCAGGCTTTTGTTATTTGCCCCATTCCAGGTTGCTCACCAACATAGAAAATATTTTTTCCTATAGTCTGGAAGACTTCTTGAACTTTATAGTAGGTATTTCTATCTCCTGACACCATTAATGTCAATTCCCCTGCATCAGCACCTTTCTTACCTCCTGATACAGGTGAATCAATCAAACAAATCCCAGTCGTTTTTATCCTCTCTTCAATTCTCCGAACAGCTGAGCTGTTTATCGTTGCTGATACAACTAATATTGATCCGGGCTTCATTGATTCTATTAACCCATTTTCACCAAATACTACATCGAAAACTTGCTCTTCATTCACTACCATAATAAATACAAGGTCTGCATGCTTCCCCACCATTGCGCAATTTTCCGTCGCTTGTCCCCCAAGTCTAGAAAAGGTTTCAAGTTTTTCTTTACTCCGGTTAAAGCCATAAACATGATAGCCAGCAGTCAGTAAATTTTTCGCCATTCCCATCCCCATATTTCCAAGTCCAATTATACCAATATTCTTCATTCAGATATCCCTCCCTTTCATCGCATTGAACTAGACTTATAGCTGGATAGTTTGCTGGCTTTTAGCAGACTCTAAAATGGCATGGGAAACCTTTAGAGTGGAAAGGGCATATTCTCCTGATGTTGATGGGTTTAAATCATTTAAAATACATTCGATAAAATATTTATTTGCATTATAATAGGAAGGACAGGTTGCAAAGTTATATATGTCATTTAACATATAGATCTCTTCGTGCGCCATATCCTTTGTCCGAAGTCTTAATCTCGAAAAATCAAAAAGGTCATCACCGTCTAAAACTACGCTACCCTCAGTCCCTATAATTCCTCTTGAACTACTTTTCAAATATGAACTCCAACTCGCATTAATTAAACCCATCGCTCCATTTTTTAGGTTGAAACAAACATTTACGTTGTTATCAAACTGAGGTATATCTTCATATGTACCTCTAATATCCGCTTTGACACTAGCAATCGGACCAGCCAATTGGATAATCATATCAATATCATGAGAGAGTGACTCAATACTCATTCCACAAACAGTTGTAAGATTTCGACGCCAAGTATCTTTTTTTGTACCTGCATTTTCACCGAGCATCCCCATTCTGTTCACATATACGTTAATGACATCACCAATTACACCAGATTTAACTATATCTAGTAATCTTTGAAAACCGTATCTAAACCGGTGATTAAAATCAATCATTAATTTACGGTTATTCTTTTTCATAAGAGCATTAAGTATCTCTGCATCTTTAAGCGTAATTGCCATCGGTTTTTCCATAACAACATGACATCCAGCTTCCATCGCTATTTTCGCATATTGAATACGAAACGATGGTGGCGTGCAAATATGGACAATATCCGCTTCTTTTACAGCCAACTCAAAATCATCAATAACAAACGTGCTATATAGAGTTGCTAGCTTAGTTGCGCTCTCTCTGTTAATATCATAGATTCCAATAATTTTGATACCTAGCTTCGTTAAAGCCTCTGCGTGACAATATGAAATTGCCCCTGCTCCTACAATAATTGTTTTCACCAATCACGCCCCCCTTCTACTTCAAGTGAATCCTTTTTCCCTCACTCGCAGATTGATAGGCTGCATAAATAACTCGAATTGTTTCTTCAGCTATATCAATGCCTGACAGAGGTTGTCTGTTTGTGACAATGCACTCCATAAAGTCTTGCAGTTCATTCGTGTAGCCTCTTAGAATTTCCTCTGCGATAAACACGTTATTCCATCCCATTTTCAGTTCTAACATCTCCGAAATGTAGACATTTTCGAGACCTTCCTGATCAGGAAAATAAGTTTGCATATTATTGGTTGGGGTAATATTGCACATTAATACTCCATCATTAGCGTATATCTCAATGTAATTCTTTGTCCCGCCTAATACATGATCACTTGACATGACTACAGCTTTAGTACCATCTGAAAACGTAACGGTGATATTGGCGAAGTCTTCTACGTCAAATGGCTTACTAGTAAGATGTCGTTTATCATAATCGGATAAAGATGTAATGATATTACCAGTATCTGCTGTTACGCTTGCTACTGAAATTTTTTCACTTCGCGCTTCCGCCTCGACTTGTTTTAACCAAAGCACCCCCGATACAGGATGACAACCTAGCCGCATCAATGCTCCACCACCTGATTTATCCCACATCCCTGCTAATGCTGAACTAGAACCTCTGACACTTTCTTCACCTTTCATAAATAACAATTTACTCTTTTTGCTTCTGATGATTTCAGCCGCTTTTAAAACATTAGGTGAATAAATATAGTTTTCAGCATACATAAACAATTTATCGCTTGAAGCAATAATCTCTTTTGCTTCCTCGATTTCATTTATGATAGTTTCATACATTTTTGCCTTGGAAACAGTAAGACCAATCGGCTTTTCGTCTCCCTCTTCTCCGAAATAGCCCGTTAACGGTTTTTCACAAATGACGTGCTTTCCAGCTTTTAATGCTTCTAATGCAAACTTTAGATGTAGATGAGGAGGAGTTACAATATCAATGACATCAATTTCTTCATCTTTTATTACTTCCATAAAGTCAGTAGAAATCTTCTCGAAACCATAAGTGTTCGCTACTTCTTCAGCCCTTTTTGTATCCAAATCAACGATTGTTTTTAGCCTAACATTTACACCGCTTATTTTTGAATATCCTCTCCCATGTAAATGTGCTGCATAACCTGCACCAACTAAAGCTACTGTTACAGTTTTCATTTTTTCCCTCCTACCTGCAATTGGTCAAGACTTAACAAACCCAAGTTATTAAAACTTTATAAGAATTTTCCCAAAGTCTTCCGATAATGCATTATCATATGCTTGTTGATAATCAGCTAATGGAACAACCTTTGACACGATCGGGGCAACATTTAAATCGGGGCTCCTTAAATACTCAATCGTTTTCAAATAATCATCTGGAAAATTGTAAATTATGGACCCATGGATCGATTGATCGTTTCGGACAAGCTGTGTAAAAGGAATCGTTACCTCTGGTGCAATACCAAGGGCTAACATAGAACCACCAGGTTTTAATATTTGGAAAGAATGTTCAACAGATGCTTTTACTCCCGCCGCTTCAATGACAATATCAAACCTATCATCTTCTGTAATTTCCTGAGGATTGAGGGTTCGAATATCGCCTATTTTTTTGACCATCTCAAGCTTTTTGGGATTTATATCGATAGCGGTCACATTCGCTCCCAAATGTCTTGCCAATGCTGCAGCAAGCATACCTATACTTCCACTGCCAACAACCGCAACATCGTGTCCCTTTTTAATCGTAACTTTATTAAATCCGCTAACAACCACGGCAAACGGCTCAATTAACACTGCTTTTTCGTCCGACAAATCATCAGGGATTGGCAGGATCAGCTTAGTAGAAATAACATATTCCTCAGAAAATCCACCGTCCATATTAATTCCTAATGACTTTTTATTGCGGCAAATATTGGTCCGCCCGCTTCTGCACATCTCACACTCTTCGCAGTATGTGTTGGGTAAAATAACAACTCGGGTTCCCACTTCATAATCGGATGCCTCGCCACATTCAATAATTGTTCCGACTAGCTCATGTCCAGGTCTGATTGGATACTTTCCGTGTGCAAATTTCCCTTGTAATAGGCTAAGATCGGACCCGCAAATCCCGCCATAGCTAACTCGAATTTTCACTTCACCTTTTTTCGGAGATTCTATTGATTCTACTTCTCTTAATTCAAGTTCAAATGGCTTTTTTACATATAATTCTAACATCAAATTCCCCTCCGATATCACTTTTAAGTTTACTGCTGTTTTAAATAGTTATAAACTGACTGAATCACCTTTAGATTAGCAATGGATTCTTCCGGACTATAGGAAGGGGATTTCCCCATGAGAATACAATTTGAAATATGTTCAACTTGGGAAACGTAGGCATTTACTGGATCTTGAAAAACCTTTTTCTCCTCTTTTCCGTTCTTTTGAATCATTATTTGTGGATGGCGAAAAGGGAAATTAACTCTAATTATTCCCTCAGTCCCTGATATCTCTAATGACTGGTTATAATCACTTTGAAATGTGCAAGCAAATTGAGCAAGCCTTCCTCCAGGAAATCTCATTGAAGAAACTACAGATACATCGACATTATTGTCATCAAAATCTGCAAATGCTTGAACTTCTAAAGGCTCATTCCCCATAATGTATCTGATTCCATTGATACAATAGGAACCAATATCGTATAGCACACCGCCTCCAAGTGAAGGGTTCAACCGAATATCATCTGAATTTTCGACTGAGATTGAAAATCGAATTTGAACGGTTCGAAGATCTCCAATTTGGCCCGAATCAACAATCTGCCTCAATCGGCGCCACTCCGGATGGAAGCGGAATGCGAATGCTTCCATAAATACAACTTTATTCTGACAACAGGAAAACACCATCTCTTCGATTTCTTTTACAGAGAGTGCTGCGGGTTTTTCACATAAGATATGCTTGCCTGCCTCTGCAGCCCTTATCGTCCATTCTTTATGTAAATGATTGGGTAAGGGAATATAGACGGCATCTACATTAGGATCCTGTAGTAGCCCTTCATAGCTGGTATATGTGCGTGGAATTGAATAAGTTTTTGCAAAATCTTTAGCTTTCTCTTCACTTCTACTCGCAATCGCAAGTAACTCCGAATTTTCTGCGGCATTAATTGCAGGTATCAATCGTTCTTTTGCTATCCAGGCAGTTCCTATGATTCCCCATTTAACTCTACCGTTTTCCAATCTTCCCCTCCACTTCCCTAGGTATGGTCTAGCATGAATTTGTTACCATTGAATAATTGTCCATACTTTTTTAACAAAAACGGGCCCTAGTAAAAACTGGACCCGTAATAAATTTAGTTTTTAGCCGCTTCAAGCAGTTTATCTACTAATTCTTCTCCAATATCTTTTTTATGTTTTTCATATACAGGTTTTACTTTTTCTGCCCAAACCTGTCTTTCTTCTGGAGTTAACTCAGTAATGACCATACCTCTGTTCTTGAGTTCTTCTTTGTATTTTGCATCTTCTTTCGCTTTTTCCTCACGTTGGAAATCTCTAGCCTCATCGGCTGCTTTTTTAATGGCAGCCTGTTGATCCTCTGTTAAGCCTTCAAACCACTGTTTGTTAACCATGAATGGATTTACACCTATCAAATGTTGGGTTTCTGTTATATACTTTTGTACCTCGTTGAAGTTTGCCTCGGCGATAACACTAAATGGATTTTCCTGTCCATCAACAACACCTTGTTGCAGTGCTGTAAATAATTCAGGAAATGCCATAGGTGTTGGAACCGCACCAAGTTCTGTCCAAACATCTAATTGTATTTGGTTTTCCAATGTTCTGATTTTTAAACCATCAAGCTCCGATGGCTTCTTTATCTCCTGTGAGTTGTTTGTAAGATTTCGGATACCACTTTCCCAGAAATTGAAACCAACAATACCAATATCCTCAAGGTCAGCTAATACTTCTTGACCGATAGGGCCATCAAGAATTTCATGAGATGTTTCTCTATCTGGGAACACAAATGGTAATGACCAAAGGTTAAAACGAGGTGAGAAGTTAGCAGTTACCGCTGCTCCTACAGGTCCACCTTGAATCGTTCCCAGCTGAATTCCTTCAATAATGTCACGTTCTCCACCAAGTTGACTGTCTGGAAACACTTCTACAGAGATGGAGCCATTTGTTTCGGCTTCTACAATTTCCTTAAATTTGAACATTGCTTTACCCATTGCAACGTCTGGTTTGTCAGTAGAGCCAATTTTCATAACTGTTACTTTCCCTGGTGCCTCTTCTTTTTTCCCTTCACTAGGTTTTTCAGTATTGGGAGCTGATGAATCCGTGCTACATGCGGCTAAGACTAACACAAGCAGAAAACAAATTGCGTAAATAACTTTCTTCATAATTTGACACCCCTTTTTAATATTTGAAAGATTTAAAGGTTACTACCTTTAAAATCTCTTTCAACAATCTCAGAAGCTATTTCGAAAATAATTCAGGTAGCCACATTGAAATGCTTGGAATATAACTCAAAATTAAGATATTCGCAATCATCACACCTATAAAAAGGGCTGAGTATTTTAATAATTGCTCCATTCTAATATTTGCAACTTGGCTTACCATGAAAAGATTAACCCCAAATGGTGGTGTAATCATTCCCATTGCTAGGTTAACAATCATCACAATTCCAAAATGAACCGGATCGATCCCATATGAAATGGCCACTGGAACTAAGATCGGTGCAAGTATTAAAATAGCTGCTCCTGAATCGAAGAACATCCCAACAATAAATAACAGTAAATTTATGATAAGTAAGAAAATAATAGGGTTATTAGAAATCCCACTAAACCAAGTAGCAACAGCTTGCGGTACACCGTCACTTGTAAGGATCCATCCAAAAAGACCAGCCATAGCAATAATGACTAAGATGACTGAACTTGTTAAAGCTGCTTCATAAAAGACTTTCGGAAGTTCCTTCCACTTTAATTCTTTGTATACAAATAAACCAATAATTAAAGCATATACACAAGCCACAACTGCAGATTCAGTCGGTGTAAAATACCCGCTATAAATACCACCTAATATGATAAATGGCATTAATAATGCCAATATTGCATCCTTAAAGGAAACGAGCTTTTCTTTCCATGAATAGCTTCTTTCACCAGAGTAATTGTTTATTTTCGAAACAACATATACAAGAATCATAAAAGTAAATCCAATCATGACACCTGGAATAATACCTGCAAAAAATAAATCCTTAATCGATACTCCTGTTGCAACACCAAATAATATGAGTGGTATACTTGGTGGAATTACAACTCCCAACTCTCCAGAGGCAGCCACAGTTGATGATGCAAAGCCCTTATCATAACCTTTGGCTACCATTGCAGGTATCATGATTGTTCCAATGGCAGCTACTGTTGCAACACCTGATCCAGAGATTGAAGCGAAAAACATACAAGCCAAAACCGATACCATCCCTAATCCGCCTGTCATGGATGAAACGAGTGAGTATGAAAAATCTACTATTCTTTTCGATATACCCCCTTTTTCCATCAATCCACCAGCTAGAATAAAGAAAGGAACAGCTAATAATGTAAATGAGTCAATAGTTGTAAATAGCCTTTGTATAATAACAGTAGGTGGGGTACCGTCCATAAAAACCATGAAAGCCGACGATAAACCGATAGAGATTGCTACCGGAACACTTAAAAGCAAGAATAAGAAAAACGATACGAATAATAAAATCGGACCCATTACACTTGTTCCCCCCCGTCCATATCCCATACTCCTTCAACCCAAGCTACCACAGTATTTAATAGCATAATTAAACTTCCTAATGGTATTGCAATATAAGAGATGGACATAGGTAAATGCATCGCTGCAGATTTTTGGACATGGACAATTTCAAGTATTTGAATACTATACATTAATATAATGATACAAAAACCTATTGTAATGAGTGCTGCAAGCCCCCTTAGCCCTTTTTCGACTTTGGGTGGAAATTTAACTAGTGTAAATAAAAATTCAAGACGAATTAACTTTGCATATCTAATTGCTAAACCAGCCCCAACAAATGTGATCCAGACTAAAAAATACCTTAATAATTCCGATGACCAACTAAGTGGAGTGTTTAAGAGTTCGCGAGAAATAATTTGCCAAGTTAATATAACTAATGACGCTGCTAGCAAAAATCCAATTAGAAACTTAAGCAGTAGATTAATCTTATCCATTACTAATACAAATATTTTCAATTCATCACCCCTAAACCGTTATGCTGCGTATTGAATGTTTTAACAAGTATGACTTCCTTTCTGATGAGCACCCATTAGGATAACGCTTACATTTTAGATCGATCTAAAAAAATTAATTAGTGATAGTTCTCTTAATATCTTTCTAAATACTAATCTATTTCTTCAAAAGACCCCAAATATAAGAAATCATTTAGTTTAAAGTTCATGAATTCCACTCAATGAAACTCAACATCCCTACAACGGAACTCAACTAAAATTAGAATACCACAAACCTTTTTAATTGTCAGTAAATTTTTATAATTTTTATTTATACTTTTACAAGAGCTCCAGCTTGAATAGATTCATAGCATGCTTCAAGTGCACGCACATTGTAAATTGCAGAATTTCCTGAGTTAATAGGGTGTGTATCATTCAAAATTGCATTAGAAAAATGTTCTACTTCTAGGAGAAAAATATCACCATGGATTTTTTCTTCGCGGGTCGATCCTGTAGTTTGTACAATTACTAGACCTACATGACCATTAAAATCAGGACGAAAAGCAAAAGGGACTCTTATTGTACCTTTTGTACCGATCACTTCATATTCTTGCCTGCGCACCATATCAAAGCTACAATCAAAGAATGCAGGTATTCCATTTGCTAGATCAAAATATCCGTGTGTCGATAGGTCAATTCCTGATACTAAGTCAATTTGTGAATGAGCCCGAACTTCAATAGGTTCTGAATGGGAGATATTTCTGATGGCGTGGATCGCATAGCAACCAACATCATATAAACTACCTCCACCCATTTCTTTTCTCATCCGAATGTTCGTATCTCGATTTTCCATATAATAAGAATGACTTGCTCTAATCAGTTTTACCTCGCCAATTTCCCCTGAAGTGATTATTTCTTTGACTCGATCATGCTGTGGATGAAATTGATACATAAATCCTTCCATGAACTTCACATTTTGTTCTCTACATATTTGAACCATTTCAATGACTTCGTCAGACGTTAAGGTTGCTGGTTTTTCACATAGAACATGCTTTCCTTGTTTCGAAGCCTCAATCACCCATTTTTTATGTAAATGGTTTGGAAGTGGGATATATACAGCATCAACATCCTTGTCATGAAGGAGAGCATTATAGTCCTCATATGCTCTTGGAATATTGAATTCTTTAGCGACTTCATGGGCTTTACTTCCGCGACTTGCGATTGCAATGATTTCGGAATTCTTTGCCCGCAAGAGAGCCGGAATGAATTGTGTTCGTCCTATATTTGCAGTACTTAAAACACCCCAACGAATTTTGCTCATTTCGACATCCTCCCTCACTTAATTCTCCCTAAAAGGAAACTCTTTTACTCATTTTCACCGATTTCACGAGATGGGAGTTGGTTTGACTATTACATATAACTGACATCTATATCTAGTAACTTTGTAACTGAATTATTTTTCGCTTGGATCAACTCAAGTACGAGCCCTTCAGGTAATTGAACCCAATTACGTCCTTTAGGTAACTCTGTCACGCACCAGGAATACACCTCTTGGAGTGCGGTTTCCAAATTTTCTGTAGTGATAGCAATATGAAGTAGTTGCCCCTCTGATTTTTCATACCTGGGGTTAGAGATTATCTGGAGACCACCCTGTAGCCACACCTGGTTAGGGTTTGTTTCAGATCCTTCCATATTAACGACTTCCATTCCAAGTGCCTCCCTGAAGAAACGAATATGCCAATGGATGTCTTTTACGCAAAATGCAGTATGCTCAATATACGATTTTTTTTGATAACCCATAACCTGCTCACTCTCTTCCATGCACATTGTATATTTCTTGTAACTTCTAATTTACTAGTTCTTTAACGTTCATAAGCTTGTATTCAATTCCCTTAATAGAAGCTACTAATGATTGATTAACTGGTGTTGGAATATTACTCATTTTCCCCAATCTTACTATCGCACCATTAATATAATCAATTTCAGTTACAGACCCTTTTTCTAGACTTTGTAGAGTAGAAGTCTTGAAATCTGTAGGTAATCCTTCAGCAGCTTTTAACCAAATTTCTTCAGGATCTTCCGTTGCTAGGACTATTCCGTTCGCTTTTGCAACAGTAATTCCCTCTGCGATAGCTTCGAATGCACATTCCTTAATTTCTGGTACCTTATACAAGCTACCATATGTTAGCCCTGTAATACCTGACAAAGCACCCGTGGCAGTATTGATTAATAACTTGTCCCAAAGAATCCCCTTAATGTTATGACTTACTACTGTTAACAATCCCGCTTTTGAAAACAATTTTGCAACTTGAGTCACTCTATCTGTAATCCTACCATCTAGCTCCCCAATATATGTGTATTTATTCTTTGTTCCAGCAAGAACACATCCCGTTCTTAACATTACACCACCTACATATGTTTTTCCTGCTAGTATTCGATCTTTCCCTACAACTTCAGCAATGATTTCCTCATTACCCAGACCGTTTTGTAATGACATAACTATCGTATGATCACCGATGAGACCCCTTGCATTTTCAATAGCTTCCTTAGTATTGAATGATTTTACAAGTACAATAAGCAAGTCTACTGGACCAATTCCTTCACAATTTTGTCTAGCCTGTACCTTTACCCGCTTTTCAGTCATTCCATCCGTAAGTATAAGACCTTTGGTGTTAATAACATCTACATATTTTTGGCGATGGTTGATTAAAAACACCTGCATCCCAGCTTCAGCCAATGTCCCGCCAATTGCGCTACCTAACGAACCAGCTCCTACTATACAAATCTTCATATCTATCATCACCTCGTCTTATTGGATAATTGGTCTTCATTTATCAACAGTAAAGAATTTTAAAATGTGTTGTGCCACTACACATAGTTCACCTTTTTGATTGTATACCTCAACTTTTGCGTATGATTTTAAATTTTCTTCATCTATTTGTATGATTGTATAGTGAGCTGTCAACGTATCACCAAAGAACACTGGATTTGTAAATCGAAGCCGATCATAGCCATAGGAAACGCTAGGCATTTCTGATCGAGCCTGAACTTGAATAAGTGTTGAGGCCGTTGAACCTAATGCGAATACAAGAACTCCGTGCGCAATTCTAGTTTTATATGGTGTATTTTTCATGAATTCCTCATTCATATGCATTTGACTAAAGTCTCCCGTTATTCCTGCAAACAAATATACATCTGATTCGCTAATCGTTTTTGTGTATGAAATTGTGTCACCAACTTGAAATGGTAATTGAATATTCATCGTATCTCTCCCCTGTTTAATATTTATAGCAATACCCTGAAAAACATTTTCTGCAACTTAATACTTCTCTAACCATTCATTCCGAATACCCATTGGTTCTGGCAAAAACAGACGCGAATCCATTTCTTTAAGATCTTTGGCGACGTGTGGTCTGAAACCCATCTGAGCAAAAATATCACGTTCAATATCTATTCCAGGAGCAATTTCGGATAATTCCAATCCACCCTGAGGTCGAAGTCTAAATACTGCACGTTCTGTAATATAAAGAACTTCTTTTCCTTCTTCTACTGCCACTTTTCCGTTGAAAGTAATTTCATCTACTAGTGAGACGAACTTCTGAAAACGACCTTCTTTCTCGATCTGCACGCTACCATTACTAATCTCCGTTTTCAATCCACCAGCAGTAAGAGTGCCACTAAATATGATCTTCTTACTTTTAGATGTAATGTTGATAAAACCGCCTGTGCCAACGATTTTACCATTGAATCTGGATACATTAACATTCCCAAACTCGTCAACTTCAGCAAAACTAAGGAAACAAACGTCTAGTCCCCCACCATCATAGAAATCAAACTGCGATGCCATGTCTATGACTGCCCTGTTATTGACACTGGCCCCAAAAAAGATACCTTGCGCAGTTACCCCACCGATAGGTCCCGTCTCGACTGTTAGGGTAAAATCCTCACTTACTCCTTCTTCTTGGGCAATGACTCCAATTCCATCTGAAATACCAACCCCCACATTTCCTATATCTCCTGGCGTTATTTCAAAAAGCGCCCGGCGTGCAATGACCTTTCGTTGATCAAGAGGAGGTATCGTAATTTCTCCCGTTTCAGCTATAAAATCTCCAGACATAAAACGATTAACTCCACCAACGTATAATTGGGGTTGTTCAGGAACCACAACTACCGCATCTACAAGGAATCCGGGTACTTTAACATTCTTAGGATGAAGTGTGCGTGCCTTCGCCAATCTTTGTACTTGTGCAATAACGATTCCTCCATTATTTTTAACCGCTTGTGCCATTGGTAAAATATCCAGAAATGTAATTTCATCTTCCATCGTAATATACCCATCAGTATCCGCTGTTGTACCGCGAATAATAGCCACATCAGGACAAATGGTCTGATAAAATAACCAGTCACGCCCATCTATTTTCATCAACTTAATTAATTCTTCCGTTGTACGTTCATTTAATCTCCCACCACTTTGCCTTGGATCGATATATGTACCTAAGCCGACATGTGTAAGAATCCCAGGCTGTCCCGCCGCTGCCGCCCGCAATAATTGACTCATGACACCCATTGGAAAATTGTAACCCTCGATTTCATTCGCGGCGACCATTTCTGCAAGGCGAGGGGATTGATCCCAATGTCCACCTATTGCTCTTTTAACCATTCCATGCTGGGCAAGCGGGGATAGTCCTCGGTCATCACGATTTCCAAGGCCAGTCGAAAAATAATATGTTAAATCCCGAGGTTCTTGTGTATCGCGGTACCTCTTTGCCAGTGCTTCAATAACTGCAGTTGGTTCTGTAATTCCCCCACCCGCCCCAAGGAATGCGATCGTCACTCCAGAAGGGATCATATTTACAGCTTCTTCCGGAGTCAATATGTTCACATTGCTCTTTAGCCTAGTAGTTCGTTTCATCATACTCCCCCTGTAATTAGCGTTTTTTAGCTTGAATATTCAGACTTCCATTAATATTAGTTTATCTTGGATATCTGAAAATGAAAAATGAATATAATTACTGGGATCTATGAACATTTGGAATAACTAGCTTTTTAAAAAATAGTTCCTACTTTCCAAAGCAAAAAATCCGAAGAGTTTTGTCTCTTCGGATTTTAAATATCTAGATCATGTTAATTAATTGTCTTGCTCTATTGAAAGTAAATGGATTTTTTATTATTGAAATGAGATATGTTTTTAATAACGAAATTCTTGAATTGTTCAACTACCGGTGACATATAGCTATTAGTTCGCCATGCCATTACTATTACTCTGCTACACTGTGGTTTTCGAACACGAAGCAGAGAAACTTTCGTCATATCAATGCTAGGTGTATACGGGATAAGCGCAACTCCACAGTTTGCAGCAACAAGGCCACAAATGATTTCATCCTCAGAACCTTCGATCTCCACCTTTGGAAAAAACCCAGCATCTTGACAAAATTTATCAATGACATGACGTAACGGCAAGTCTTTATGATAGTGTACGAATGGATCGTTGGCTACCTCAGATAAGTCAACAAAATTCCTATTGGATAACGAATGATTTTTCGGAACTACCAAAAAAAGCTCTTCGTTAATAATTGAAATTGCACTTATATTTTCAACCTTGTCTTGAGGTGAGCAAAAGACAAGATCCACTTCGGTTGTTTCTAATTTGCGGATAATTTCCCCAGTAACCCCTTGAGATAATTGAAACCTTACACCAGGTGATTCTTGTAAATAATGTCGAATTAAATTAGGAACAAAACTCGGACGTAATGAAGGGATAAAACCAAATGAAATGATCCCTGAAGTGGAATCAACTATACTATGTATCTTTTCCTGGGCATCAGTCATTTCTTGTACCGCTCGATTTGCATGTTCAAGAAAAATGTTGCCATAAGTATTTAGGCTCACTCCTCGTGAGTTTCGTTCAAACAACGTGACCCCAATATCTTGTTCCAATCGGGCAATAGACTTACTTAACGCTGATTGGGTGAGTGATAGTATTTTTGCAGCCTTTGTTATATTTTGTACTTTTGATAAAACCAGAAAATTAGTAAGTTGTTGAAAATCCACCTTGAATCCCCCTCTCGACAGCCGGTAAGTAAGTTTAACCTTTCGTCTTCATAAATCCAAGATTGGCAGAAATCTCAATTCCACCATCGATTAGTTGTTTTTTTAATTTGGAAATAGCTTCTTCCTTAAATCTTACAGTTGGTCCTGAAATTGATAATGCGGCAATTACATTGCCATTGACATCAAATATTGGGGTAGCAATTGCTGATGACCCCACTTCTCGTTCATCTATACTCTTTGCAAAGCGTTCGTCTACAATTTGTTGGAGTTCTTCTTTTAAATCTTCTTTGCTTCTTTTCGGACTCTCGCGATTATATATGTTTTCAATATAATCATTAGCTTGATATGCTAGTAAGACTTTTCCAGTTGCCCCTAATGTGAGTGGAAGTTTTTCACCAATTCTTACAGCATGTCTAACAGACTGTAAGCTTTCAAACTGCTGAATGCATATTCTACTATCATTTTCCAACACATACAGGTTAACCGTTTCTCTTGTTTGATCGCGAAGTTTTTCCATCGTTGCTTTTGCAACTGAGCGAATTTCAATCGATCGTCCAGCAAGGTTACCAATAAAATACAACTGCTTTCCTAGTTTATACTTAAATGTTGAAGGGTCTCTCTCAACAAAGTTATTCAACTCTAATGTATATAGTAATCGGATAACTGTTGATTTTGCCAGATTAATTTTTTTCGATATTTCGGTAAGTGAAAGTTCATTTTCCTCTATTGTAAAACAATTTAAGATATCTATAGCTCTTTGCAATGAACGAATTCCCTTTTCTTGTTCTGCTGAGTTCATCAATAATCATCGCCTCTAAATAATATTTTCTAGCATTAATTCTACCTATTCTCTCTATCTTCTATGCAGTTTAAGAATTATAAAATTAATATACCAAGTGACTTTTTAATAAGTATTTACAATAATTTATATGATAAATTATATGTATTTTCACCCTGTAGCCAGCTTTTACTACATCGTACCTAAATAGTACAAAAAACGGGGGAGAAGAAAAACAATTTGTTTTCCTCCAATATTTTAAAGCAAGGTAATCAAGTATGCCACACCTATCGTTAACAACATATAGAATAACGCATATGGGATATTCATTAATCCTACTTTGTATGGATTTACTTTAATGATATCGGCCAAAATCGATAATGATACGTTGTATGGACTGTAGATAATTGTTGCTAAACTACAAGAAATAAATACAAGTGTTAATGAAATACTAGGTATTGAAGGTATGATTGGAGCTAATAATTCTGCAATAAGAGTAATTGAAACTAATGGATGAAATCCTATTAAGGCTGTAATTAAGAAGTAAACGCCAATCATTAAGAAAAAAAGTAAAGTATTTTCAGTGTTGGCACTAAATATCGTTTGCAAGAATTCCAGATGCCCTGCAGCTGAAAGCATGCCTACAAAAAATCCTGCTGTTAAAAACATAAAAAAGTAATTAGATAAATTATTTGTTCTTTCAATCCAGTGGGGCACAGTCATTTTTAAATATCGTTTAGGTCTGCGAATAACAAACGCCCAGACTATTGAAATAGGTAAAATTAAAAGAATAATAGAAAATAAATAACCTTTATTTAATATAAGTTGTAGTAAATTAACCCCAATAATAAAGATAACAAGTAAGATAAGCATTTCAGTAACATTTTTACGGAACTTTTGTGGAGAAATCTCCTTGACAACCGTATTTATATTTAACTCTTGTTTATATTTAAAATGCGCAAAGGTTAAATCAACAGTGGTTGCGATTAAAACGATTATAAGCATTAGAGGTAATATATGGATATAATTTGCCCGTGTAATATCCAATGAAATACTAACCATAACTTCCATAGGGCTCCATGAAAGACATAAAGCATAACTTCGTAATAAACTCTGAGCTTTAAATTTATCTATGGTCTTTTTAGGTAATTGCTTCATTGAATTATTTAAAGAATTACTTAATAAAGGGATTGTTGCAATATTTAAAAATAGTCCAAGTAAATGCGTTACAAGAAAACTTCGCGTGTATAGCTTACTTAAATGGGTGATTCCTTGTTGCAAAAATAAACTTAAACTTTGATCATAGCGACCAACTCGAATAAGAGAATTAATAAACGGCAGAAATAGAAATAATGACAGCATGCCTAACATAGCCTCAAAGTTAAGGAAAAGCTCTTCCCACTCCAATTGACTTTGGAAAAATAAAAAAAAGCCAATTATAGTAAATATAAGGCCAGATTTTAAATACAAACCCCTCGCGTAAAATAAAGAAATGATTAACGCAATGGTTGCACAAATTCCCATTGAAAAGGAAAGTAGTGGATGTTCGATAAAACGAGATAGGATGTAAAAAAAAATTAATAGTGAATAAGCAAAAACGCGCATGGATGCTACCTTCCTTTCATAGGAGTATTCAAAAAACAAGTTTCTATCAGGCCCCCTGGATTAATACTACAGAAAAATTAGTATCATGTTGTTATATAACTCTTCTTTTTTTCCCTTTACTCATGTGATCCACCTCTTGGATATAGTATTCATAGTATTTTAAGGTCTAAAAAATCAATGATTCAGTATTGTAAAAAAAGTCTAAATGTTATAAACTTATGTCAACGTTTACAACATAATTTTTAATAGATTGAATTAGTAGGAGTAATTGATTTTTAAAATAACATAATTTGGTATATACGTCTATATCCCAATTTCCCGCTATTTAAATAGTAAAGTAGGTCTACATAATAAGTGTTTTGTCTGCTACATACTAATAAATTTGCTTTAATGTTCACTAGATCGATCTAAAAAAGGAGGTGATAATGATACACCGGAAGTGATTATGATTTGATCTTTTAGTTATGTCGTAATAGCGGACGGAAAAGGCATTTAAAGAACAAATGATTTGTGTAAATTAATAGGGGGTAATTGATAATGAAATTACGTGCACTTTTTTCACTTCTAGCCGTTTTAGTCATGGTTATGCTTGCGGCGTGCTCTAATGTAGGATCCGGCAATAGTGGAGCAGAAAAGGAACCACAAAAACAAGAGGAAACTTCTAATGGAATTGGCGGCACAGTTACTGGTGTTGTTCAATGGGCTGCAGGTGGAGCTGCTGACACAGTTTCACGTGCTATTGCCCCTCTGGTTGAAAAAGAATTAGGTCAATCAATCGTAGTAACGAACAAACCAGGTGCTACAGGTGCGATTGCTTTACAATATGTACTTGACCAAAAGTCAGACGGAAGAACTATTTTATTTGCTGCAGAAAATCCTGCATTATACGGAGTATTAGATATTTCTCACAAAGGTTTTGAAGATTTATATCCAATCAATATTTTCTCAGGTGCAATGTCCGCTTTGATTGTTCCAAAGGATTCTAAGTATCAAACACCAGCGGATCTAATCGATGATGCTAAGGCTAACCCTGGAAAAATCCAAATGGGTTCTACTGGACCAGGAGGACAACCATTCGTTGTTTCTACCATGTTATCCGAAGTGACAGGTGCTGAATTTAACCTCGTACCATATGATGGTGACGGTCCATTGGTAACTGCTGTTTTAGGAAAACATCTTGATGCCTCTGCAGTAGGATTAACAGCTGCACTTGAAAGCGCTAAAGCGGGGGAAATTAAAATCTTAGCTCTTATCCACAATGAACCACTTGAAGTGGAAGGCTTAGGATCTGTTGTACCAATTACAGATGATATTCCTGAAATGGATAAATTTTTACCATGGGGTCCTTTTTACGGTGCATGGGTTAAAAATGATACTCCAGATAATATCAAGCAAGAATTAATTGATGCATTTGGTAAAGCTCAACAAGAAAAAGATTTCCAAGACTTCGTTAAACGTACAAATGGCGTTTCCCTTGGTCTTTCTGGTGATGATGCGGTTAAATTCTGGAAAGAGTGGCAATCTAAAACAGCGTGGTTATTACATGATGCTGGAGTAACAAAAACAAGTCCAGAAGAATTCAATATCGAAAAAATGCATTAAACCTTTTATTAGATAGATAGAATGAATAAAAGTTGATGATCAGAATATAGCCTCTGCCGTTTTCATCCATTTCCCTTCTTATATTTGATATTAAAGCAGAGGTTTGGGGTTGTTATTACAAACAGAGGCATAATATTCTATTTTTCCTAAAAATTGTAACCATCAATATGGTTATTGCATGATGACTAAAGGAAATCTATAAGAAATTTATATATTGAAAGAGTTGAATGAAAATGACAATGAATCGAATAATTCCACCATTTCTTATTCTTTTAGCCTTTGGTTTCTTCGCTTTATGTTTCACTGTGGAGGGACATAAGATCACTGATCCAACTTCCGCAGTTTTTCTACCAGGTGTAACAGCAGTCTTGATGATCATTTGTTCTTTCCTTATTGCTAAAAAAGGAGTATCAGCTTCTGACCCTTCTGATGCAGTAGAAATTGATGACGACGGAAAAACCTTAGTAGAGGTTGAAAAAATAACAAGAAAACAACTAATTATTCGTTTAGTTTTGTTTGTAGTTGTAGTTTTATTATTTGCTTATCTGATGAATTACCTTAACTTTATGATTCTATCTTTTATTTATTTAATTGTAGCTATGTTTATGTTAGAGCGTAAACGCATTGTTATAAGTTTGATAAATTCAATTGTTATATCCGTAGTTTTTTATTTCCTTTTCAGTTTCGTTTTCAAGATTGTTTTTCCGTCGTAAGGAGTGATTGACATGTTAGAAGCATTATTAATCCCATTATTAGATATCAAGCTATTGTTACTAGTGGTTTTTGGAACGTTGTTTGGCTTTATTATAGGGGCTTTGCCCGGCTTATCAGTGACAATGGCAGTTACTCTTTTAGTATCTTTAACGTTTACATGGGATTCGACGGCAGCGATTGTTGTCATGATTTCCGTATTTTTTGGAGGAGTATATGGGGGATCAAGAACCGCGATTTTATTAAATATTCCTGGAACTGCCTCATCCTTTGTCCAAACATTTGATGGTTATCCGCTCACCAAAAGAGGAGAAGCGGGAAGAGCAATTGGTATTTCTACTATTGTCTCTATAATAGGAGGTCTAATAGGTCTTATTGTTTTAATTATTGCATCTCCACTTTTAACAAATCTTGCACTCGGATTTGCCCCAAGAGATTATTTCTTAATTATGTTATTAGGGATTCTATTAGTGGGTAGTTTAGCATCAGATTATCTACCAAAAGCCATATTTGTTGCTGGCATTGGAATATTTATTGGTTTAGTAGGTATTGATCCAATGTCAGGTGTAGGGCGTTTTACGTTTGGTAATTTACAATTGATGGGTGGAATTAACTATATTGCCTGTTTACTTGGTTTATTTGGTTTAGCTGAGGTATTAGTCCAACTTCATAACTTAGGTAGGAGTAAGGCTGATGTAATCATTAAAAATGTCATACCACCATTAGTAACAATATTAAAATACTTACCATTAACCCTTCGAACCGCAGTGATTGGAGTGGTAGTAGGTGCATTGCCTGGAGCTGGTGGGGAAATTGCATCACTATTAGCCTATGACCATGCAAAGCGTACAACTAAAAATCCTACAAGACCATTTGGAAAAGGAGCATATGAAGGATTAATTGCTCCTGAAACTGCAGTTATGTCTTGTGTTGGTGGTGCATTGATTCCGATGCTGACATTAGGGATCCCTGGAGATGCGGTAACAGCTGTTTTAATTGGTGGGCTTTTAATTCATGGTATGAACCCAGGACCTATGCTTTTAATAAATACACCAGATATATTTTGGATCATTGTTAGTACAAGTGCAATTTCCCTTGTTTTTGTAGGGGTTTGGGGTCTATCTGGAATTCGACTTTTTGCACGTATCATATCAGTACCAAAATATATACTATTACCTATTGTTACATTTTTTACTGTTATTGGTTCTTATGGAATCCAGAACAGTGTTTCCGATGTTTATTGGATGATTGCTTTCGGTATAATTGGATATTTCATGCGAATCTTTAACTTTCCTGCAGGTCCATTAGTTTTGGGTATTATTCTTGGACCGATGATGGATAACCACTTACGAAGAGCTCTAATTTCCGAGGAAGGAAATGTATTTAACTTCCTTATTAGTTTATTTACCCATCCGATTAGTTTAGTATTATCTCTCATTGTCATTTTCACATTATTTTCACAAACAAAAGTGTACCATTCTCTAAAGGTGAAATTTTCCAGGGGAACTGCTGCATAATCTAAAAAGGAGTGGCACAAATTCAATAGATTTGTGCCACTCCTTTTTGGTTGGTAAATATTTATTGAAAATGGTTTTATCGACTTTAATCTTTTTATTCAACGCTATTTAAAATAAAACCCTTATGTTTAAATCATTTTTCTTTAATTAGAGATACAGCCGCACGTAAACCAAGATAGTAGCTGTCGACTCCAAACCCACAAATTTGACCATTTGCAATTTCCGCAAAAACAGATTTATGTCTGAACTCTTCTCTTGCATGAATATTAGACATATGAATCTCAATGATTGGTACTTCAAGAATTGCTAGAGCATCTCTCAATCCATAACTATAATGTGTCCAAGCACCTGCATTTATAAGCACAGCATCCTTCTTTTCAGAATATGCCCTATGAATTCTTTCGCACATTTCTCCTTCATGATTGGTCTGAAAGCTTTCAATCTCGACACCAAGCTCTTTTGCTAGTTCTTTAAGTCCTGCATCAATTACCTCTAAAGTTACAGTACCATATTGAACAGGATCTCTTTTACCAAACATGTTATGATTAATTCCATGTAGCATCAATATTTTCTTCATTCTCTCTTCCCCTTACCATTAAGTTTATTATAACCCTTTTAAGTATAACTTAATTTAGAATTTTCAGCTAAATGAATTCTGTGTTTCAAAATTAGGTTAACTCGTATGAGAATAATTATTGAGATATTCCTTTGCAGATTGCAGACAGCGACGGGCAAATTCTTCATTTCCAAGTTCTCTTGATCTTTTCAGATTGGGTAATTCAATCGAATATGGAATCTCTGGAATTCTATTAATGATACTTGCAATATCAATGCCACCTTCACCTACATATGACCTCTCCTCACGAAGAACACGAGTCATTTCTTCCATAGAGTCCGGAATAACTGCCGGTGCATCACATAGATGGAGATATCGAAACCATTCTCTTGGCACCGAGTCCAAGTCCTCAACCCTGTCCCTCGAGCGATGAAAATGATGGATATCGATCATTAAACCAGCATTTTCCCGATTAGCAGTATGAAGAATATCAAGTGTTCCAGCAAGATTATTTACACTTGCTATTGGTACAAACTCTAATTCTACCGTCAGACCGAAAGGTTTTGCGAGATCACAAATCTCGGCAAAACGTTCAATCGCATAATTTCGATCATCTGTCCAAATGCTGCTGAGAATATGTCTACCACCTAGTTCAGCAGCAACTTCCATAGCTGGTAAATAGTGATTTGGATCAACTCCATCGTAAATACGAGCTAATTCAATGTCAAGAAGCTTTAACCCCGTATCAGCAAGGGCCTGTTTTGTTTCATGCATCATTTTTTTATTCTTAGCTAACTCATAATTAGGCTCGCCAGGTAACCCCATATAGATGGGGCGTAAACTAACAAAATCGTAACCAGCTCGTGCTGCTAAATAGACCATTTCGGGTGGCGGTGAATCTAAAACTGTTAAATGCGCTAAAGAAAATTGGTTTGCCATTTTTTATAAACCTCCTCTTATTATTTGGGGGTTTCTCTGATGGGTAATCGCTTTCATTTTTTCTTGATGCTTACTACTCGATTCAGCCTCAAGTGAATCTAAATAATGTTCTACCGATTAACCTAACTTTTTCTGGGATTCTGGTGTGATATGCAGATTTGAATTCGGACCTGCTTGGAGCATATAGCTTCCACCATCATGACCAAGCATTTGCTTCACTTCTTTTGCAACATTAATGGCTAAATCTAAATCTATTCCAGTATCTATATTCATTTCATGGAATGAATGCACGAGATCTTCGGTTGCAATATTCCCTGATGCACCTGGCGCATACGGACACCCTCCCAATCCAGCAATCGAACTATCAAAATGAATAACACCTTGCTGCAAAGCTGCAAATGCATTTGCTATCGCCATTCCACGGGTATTGTGCAAGTGCATCGAAAATGTCATTTTCGGAAACCTCTGTTTCAATTCACCTAGCATCTTGTAAACCTGTCGAGGATTAGCCATCCCCGTTGTATCCGCTAATGATACTTCATTAATTCCCATCTGGCTGTATCGATCCAATACGTATGCAATCCGACTGATTGGCACTTTTCCTTCATAAGGACATCCAAAAGCAACGGAAATTGAACCGCCCACACCAACCCCTTTTTTTTCTGCAAATTCAATGATCGGTTCCAATTTATTAAGAGCTTCCTCGGTAGTACTGTTTGCATTCGAAATACTATGTGAATCTGTTGCAGACAACATTAATTTCAATTTAGTAATACCTGCCTCAATCGCCCTTTCTGCTCCCTTTACATTTGGAACTAGGGCACGAAACTTGATACCAGTTAACTCTTGTGAATTTCTTACTACTTCACTCGCATCTTTTAAATTTGGTATCGCTTTAGGGTGAACAAACGATGTGATTTCCATCGATTGAATACCAATTTTTGCGAGTTCCCTGATGATATGGAGCTTCTGATCAGTTGGAATCCACTTAGGCTCAGCTTGAAATCCATCACGCGGCGCCACTTCACATATCACTACCTTTGAAGGCAATCGTAATTCTGGCATTTAAATAACTCCTTTCTCTCTCAGATCATTTATTTTTTCTGTCGAAAATCCTAATTCTTCTAAAATAACATCATTATGTTCACCTAGTTCTGGTGCACGATGGCGAATCGCTCCTGGTGTTTTAGAGAATTTCGGAACAACTCCTGGAATTTTGATTTTACCTAGTCGAGGATGCTCCACTTCTACTATATTTTCCCGGGCTTGATAATGTGGATCATTGAAAATGTCTTCTATCGTATAAATAGGGCTAATCGGAACACCAAATGTATCTGCTTTTTCAAGTAACTGCTTTTGAGTAAAGCTCTTTATCCACTCAGTTACGATGACTTGTACGTCTGTATCATTTTTCAAACGTTGCTTATTCGTGTAAAAACGCGGGTCTTTTAACATATCCTCTCTACCCATTGCCTTAGCTAAACGATCAAATGTGGAATCAGTACTACATACTAATACGACAAATTTGCCGTCGATCGTTTCATACGTACCAGCTGGGCTTGAATGATTCGCTAGCCCTGGACTCCTTTCTCGGATGACTTCATTTTTATCATACTCAGCAATTAAAAACTCTAGCATCCGGAACATCGACTCATAGAGACCCATTTCCACAACTTGACCTTCAACCTCGTTATTTTTCACGAGATGGAATAAAGCACTTACCGTAGAAAAAGCAACGAATATGCCGGTTATATAATCTAATAAAGAATAAGATGGGCTGACAGGTGGACGGTCCTTAAACCCTTGTATGGCGGTGTGACCACTAAATGCTGTACTAGGTGTACCAAATCCGGCCTTGTCTTTGTACGGACCTGTTTGCCCATACCCCGATAATCTCATCATGATTAATTTCGGGTTCGATTTTTTTAATTCTTCATACCCTAAACCCCATTTTTCTAATGTTCCCGGACGAAAATTTTCAATCAGCACGTCTACCCGTTCAATCAATTTAGTAAATATTTCTTTTCCTTCCTCTGTGCGGATATCTAGGGTAAGAGATTTTTTATTTCGTGCCAGACCGGGCCATCGTAAAGGCTCAGTACCTTTCCAAGGTCCGACATTGCGTAATGTATCCCCTCTTCCTGGCAACTCAACCTTCGTTACATCAGCACCTAAATCCGCAAGCAATGTTGCTCCAAAAGGTGCAGCAATCATCGTTGAAATATCTAGTATTTTCACACCTGTCAATGGTCCGTGGTTCGGCTGTGTCATGTGTAATCACCTTCCGTAAAAAACAAGTCCTATTTTTACATAAATAGAGAATAGGACTTGTTCTTTAGATTCATAGATTATTAGTTTGTAGAAACATGGTGAATTTTTCGATCTGGTGAATAAATGTCCATAATGTTCCAGTGGCCCGCTGTTGGAACAGGATTGTTTAGCATTGCCACATCGATTACGACTGGTTTATTGGAGGCAATGGCCTTCTCAAGTGCAGGCTTAAATTCTTCTGCTTTTTCAATTTTTATGCCTTCGATACCAAATGCACGTGCAATCCCTGCGAAGTCTGGTGAGTATGGATCTCCATCTTTCACGAATAATGTTCCAAGCGTAGTATCGTAATGGGCTTTTTGCAAACCAGCAATTGTACCAAAGGCAAAGTTATTCATAATAACCCAAATAACAGGTATATTTTCTTCAGCTGCCGTTGCAAGGAGAGCAGGGTTTTGACCGAACCCGCCATCCCCAACAAGTGATACAACAACACGATCAGGATGTGCGACTTTTACTCCAAGTGCAGCTGGTGCACCGAATCCCATTGTTGCGAATCCACCTGGAGTAAAGATTGTACCAGGTGTGTAAATATCGAATTGCTGACCAACACCATTTTTGTTCCAGCCCACATCCGTAGTAATAAACGCATCATGCGGCAACACCTCACGCACTTCTGCCAAAATGCGCTGTGGCTGCATCGGGAAACAATTATCCTCTTCAAATTTTTTGTTGCTATCTTTAAACGCCTTTTTATTAATTGTAATTTCTTGTTTTAATGCTTCATTTTGACGCCCACTTGGAGCAATCCTCTTCGCAACACGATTCAGAACAGTAAGTGCTTGTTTTAAATCTGCTACTACTCCTATTTCAACTGGATAGTTACGGCCAATTTCACTCGCTTCAATATCGATTTGTATCAATTTTGTTTTAGGAAAATCAAAAGTATATTCATTTTCCCATGAGCTGGAGTCTGCTTCAGCAAAGCGCGTACCTAGACCAAAAATATAATCCGCTTCACGCGTCTTCCTATTAATAAATTCTGTTCCCCAAAAGCCTGTCATACCTAAAACAAGTGGATTGTCATCTGCTACTGCCCCTTTACCCATTAAGGAATGTGCAACTGGTAAATCAAAATGATTAACGAACTCCGTAAGTTCCTCTGCAGCGTCTGCTAAGATGACACCACCACCTGCATATACGACAGGACTTTTTGCATCAAGCAATGTATAAATAATTTTTTCAGCTGTTGCATCGTCAATTGACGGCTTTTGCAGCGATTTTGTATGATGTTTTTGTCTTTCAAACCAATCTTCTTCTATTTCAGTTGAAAAAATGTCCATAGGAACCGAAATAAGAACTGGACCTGGTGTTCCACTTTCAGCTAATTGGAACGCCTTTTCTAAAATTTCCGGGAACAGATGGGCGCTGTCTACTCTCCATGCCCTTTTTACAAACGGACGATAAATTTCATATTGTGTTGCATCCGCATGAAGGTTTACTTCTTGATGAGGGTGTTTGCCATAGTAATGTCTTGGAATATCACCAGCAATTACCACCATCGGTATGCAATCCAAAGCTGCGTTTGCAACACCTGTAGCTGCATTCGTCATTCCAGGACCAACATGAGTTAACAGCACTGCTGTTTGTTTTTTCGCACGGGCATAGCCATCTGCCGCATGAGCCGCAATTTGTTCATGGCGGACATTTACAAATTTTATCGTGCTACTTTTTTCTAATTCTGAAAGAAATGCAATATTTGTATGCCCACAAAGTCCGAAAATATGTTCAACACCGCGATCTTCCAAATACTTTACCAATAAATTTGAAATTAGTTTTCCCATCCTTTATACCTCCCTGAAATTCAATAAGATTTTTCCATAATTACCTGAAGTAGCATCCTCATACGCTTTTGCGTAATCCGTAAAATGATAGATTTTTGAAACAATCTGATCAACTTTGAAACTCTCTTTCTTTAAATAATCAATACTTTTCTGAAAGTCATTAGGTATGTTGTAAATAATTGAACCATATAGCGTAATTTCTTTTCTTACTACCTGAACAACAGGAATTGTCGCTTCTGGTGTAATTCCTACTAAAACCATTGCACCACCAGGCTTAACTATTTCAACTCCCTGTTCAAAAGACGATCTAGCACCCGCTGTTTCAATGACAACATCAAATACTTTACCTTTTACACCTTCCGGTAATGCCGTTTCGATGTTCGGAAAAATACCTTTTATCTTTTCAAGCTTTTCATGTTTAATGTCGACGCCAGTAATGGTTGCACCTAAATGATTGGCCAACGTTATAGCAAGCAAACCTTCTGTTCCACAACCAATAATGGCTACCGTTGTATCTTTTGTAATCGACACTTTTTCCAATGCGTGAACAATAACAGCAAATGGTTCAATCAGCACTGCCTTTTCATTCGGAAGTTCATCTGGAATACGCATTACATATTTTTCAGATATGATAAATTCTTCTGAGAAACCTCCATCTATATTCACACCTAATGATTTTTTGTTTATACAAATATTTCTTCTACCATTTCGACAATTTTCACATTCATCACAATAAGAATTCGGCATGACAACAACTCTTTGACCAATTTCAAAAGTCGAATTACGCCCAACTTCGAAGATGGTACCAATCAATTCATGTCCGGGACAAATCGGATAGGTGGCATGTGCCAATCGTCCTTTAAAAACACTTAGGTCTGATCCACAAATCCCGCCGTAGATTAATCTAATTTTCACCTCATTGTCTTGCAAAATTGTGGTTGAAGGAATTTCCTTTAATTCTAGTTCTCCTGGTTTATTTATTAACAGCCCCAACATCTTCTTCACCTTCTAGCCTTTTTGTAAAAGATTTATGTACTATTCAGGGACTCTGAGGACGATCATTTTTGTCTCAGTCATATCCTCAATTGCAAATCGTGGACCTTCCCTACCGATTCCACTATTTTTCACACCGCCGTATGGCCAATGGTCCAATCGAAAGTTAGATGTTCCATTTATAACGACCCCGCCGACCTCCAACGCACGTGCTACCTGATAAATGATATCCATTTTGTTTGTGAAAAGACCAGCTTGTAGGCCGAAGGAAGAATCATTGGTCCAATCGACCGCTTCTTCAATCTTTTCAAAAGGAATGACACTTACAATAGGCCCGAACACTTCTTGGCAAATAACTTTACTTTCTTTTGGCGGGTTTACTAATACAGCAGGTGTTACTGTGGCACCGATTCTTTCCCCTCCACATAATAATGTAGCTCCAAGGCTAACGGCTTCGTCGAGCCAATCAATAATTCTTTTGGCCGCATGTTCATCCACTAATGTCCCTACATCTGTATCTGGCAACAAGGGGTCGCCAACTTTTAACTTCGACACTTCTTCTCTTAAAAGGTCGACAAACGGTTCAACCACTGATTGGTGAACATAAATACGCTGTACAGAGATACAGCTTTGACCGGAATTACTAAATCCTGATGCAGCACACATTTTTGCTGCTTTTGCAATATCTGCATCCTCATAAACGATAGTTGCTGCATTCCCGCCTAATTCAAACAGGACCTTTTTGATTCCTGCAAGTTTACTTATGTTTTTGCTGGCAACAATTCCACCAGTAAAAGAAATAGCATTAACCCGATCGTCCTTTACGATTTGCTGTCCAACATCAACCCCACCGAGCACCATATTTACAGCATTTTCAGGTATACCCGCCTCAAGTAATAACTTTAAGAATTCTGTAGCAATAAGTGCTGTTTGTGGCGCCGGCTTGAAAACAACACTATTTCCGGCAGCAAATGCTGGACCAATCTTATGACAAACAAGATTTAGTGGTGCATTAAAAGGAGTTATGGCTGCCACTACACCAACCGGTACGCGGAATGTAATCGCCAAAGCGTTTTCCCCTCGCTCAGAAGAATCACCTGACATCGTTTCACCCGTTAATCGTTTGGCTTCTTCCCCCGATCGTTCTAATGTTTCAATTGATCGAGATACTTCATCTCTTGTATTTTTTAATGGTTTCCCCAATTCAAGGGAGATAAGCTTAGCGAACTTCTCCTTATGCACTTCTAAAAGAGCCGCTGCCTTTTTTAATATTTTCGCTCTTTCCAAGGATGTCAGTTTTGCAACATCTTTTTTAGCTTTATATGCTGAAGCTAGAGCTTTTTCTACGTCATCTGATGTCGACAATATTTGTTGACCGATTACCTCTCCAGAATAAGGACTTTTCACGTCTACAAGTTCTCTGTCTGCAAAGAACCATTGGCCATTTATATAAGGCTGGGCTTGCATAACAATTTCACCTACCTTCAAAGTTTACAAATTAATTAGATCGATCTAATAAAATAACATAAATTTTTAAACTTGTAATCGTTACCAAAATAAAACATACCATTTTTTGTCCATACTTTATTAACATCTTCGGAAAATTGATATACTAGTTTAAGATGGATCTTCGTATCACATTAATTAGATGGATCTAATTTTACTAAAAACTGACCTGAATATGAAAGTTTCCCACCTCTTTTCTTTCATACACCATAGAAAAAAATGTTAATTAGAAACCCATAATCACATGTTACAATACAATCCAAATGACATCAATACATTTTTATGAATTTTCGAAAAATAACTAAAGTTTATAGATATTTCCTTTTGAAAAGTAAACAAGATATGGTAGTATTTATTAATATGCAATCATTATATGAAACCAACAATAGGAAGTGCTTCAAATGATTAATAATCATATTTCATTAAAAGAAAAAAGTATCGTCTTCATCGGCTTTATGGGTGTTGGAAAAACAACTGTTGGTCAACTTGTTGCAAAAAAACTTTTTCGAAGTTTTATAGATATTGATCAAGTGATTGAAAAAGAATACAATATGCCCACATCACAAATTTTCAAATTAATCGGAGAAAAAGCTTTCCGAGAAAAAGAAAAAGAAGTTATTTCACATTATTGCACCCAAAAGTTGAAGATTATTTCTCTAGGTGGGGGTGCCTTTTTACAAAAGGAAACTAGAGACATTTGCTTAAAGAACTGTATTGTATTTCATTTAGATGCTTCTTGGAAGTCTTGGAAGGAAAGAATAAACATCTTGATAGATAGCCGCCCAGTTTTACAAGGACGTTCTTTAGAGCAAATTGAAGAACTATTTAGTGAAAGACAAGATATATATTCATTACACCATTCCAAATTAAATACAGACAACCATGATGTTGAAGAAATTGCAGATTATATTATTGAGTCATTAAAATTAGCTTGGGAATTATATGATTAAAGCGGTAGAAGGGCAGACCCATTAGGTCCAACCTTCTACCTTTTTTTAAGAAGAACTTCTAACGACAAGTTCCGGATGTAAAATAATTCGTTGTTGCTCGCGATCCGGATTTAAGATTCGTTGATGTAAAAGGCTTGCTGCTTGGGAACCTATAAGACGCGCATATGAAGACACGGTTGTTAATGGCGGATTATACAGGGCAGCTTCAGGAACATTGTCAAATCCCACGACCGCCATATCCTTCCCAGGATTTAGCCCAGCATCGTTCAATCCTAAGATAACACCATGTGCAACAAAGTCATTAAAACAAATAGCAGCTGTAGGTGGGTCCTGATGAAGAAGCGCTTTTCGAACTGCATCTTTTCCTCCATCTCGTGAGACTTCACTTTCAATGATGAGGGAATTATCTAGTTCGATTCCAGCTTGGGTCAACGCATTGCAATACCCTTGTTTTCTTTTCTTCCACGCAGTTGAACCAGAAAATCCACCCAAGAAAGCAATCCTTTGATGCCCTTTCTGAATCAAGTGATTGACCGCCATCTGTGCCCCAACCTCGTAATCGATTCCTACATAGTCAGCATCCACGTTCTCAAGTTCCCTTACCGAAAGAACTAGTGGTATATCTAATTGTTTAATCCGCTCAATGGTTTCATTTGAGCTATCGGAGACAGGACAAAGGATCAGTCCACCTACCCTATGTTCAAGCATTGTAGAAAGAAGTTTCTGTTGTTTTGCATCTAAATCAAAAGTAGTACCCAAAAATACACTATATCCAGCCTCGTCTAATGAATTGTGTACCCCCCTAAGCAACTCGGAATAAAATGGATTAGCAATATCGGTAATAATTAATCCAACAGTTGAGGTCTTATTGGATCGCATATTTGCGGCAACACGGTCATAAACATACCCGAGTTCTTGCATGGATTTTAATACCTTATTTCGAGTCTTTTCAGTAATGTCTGGACTTCCACGGACAATAAGCGATGCGGTAGCCCGTGATACACCTGCGTGTTTTGCAACATCTAATAAGGTTACACGTTTTTTTGGTTTCAAATTTCATTCACCAGCTTACATTTATATTGGCTTAATAGCTATTTATACCCCAACCCATTATTTAGCTTATACCTGACTATATTATCCTAAAAAAAAGAGTGTTAATGGAATTGTAAGTAGACTTATGATTGTCGTTATTAACGTAGTTAACGAAACTAAATTTGGTTTTGCATCGAATTGAACAGCTAACATTGTTACATTGGCTGCAACCGGCATGGCAGCTAATAAAATAAAAACATTTTTTATGGTATCGCTTACAGGCATGAAGATTACTAGAATTGTAGCAATAAGCGGTGACGCTACCATACGTGTCAGTGTTACAGTGCCGAAATACCTATATTCAAGCTTTTGCGGTTTAATCTCAGCTAATTGCATACCAAGAATGAGCATGATTGTTGGTATCGCTGCAGAACCAACTAAACTAACACTATCAACAATTGTTGACGGAAGTTTCAGATGGAGAAGTTGAAAGCTTACACCAAGAATCACACCGTAAAGATTTGGCATTTTAACAACACTCGTTACAGCATTTTTTATAGTAGCAGATTTTTGACCACCATAGGATGCAATAAAAATCCCAATTGAATTAATTAAAAGTCCATGAATGACCATAAGGATAACAGCATAGTTAAAAGCTTGTGTCCCATAAGCAAATAATACAACAGGAGCACCATAATTTCCACTGTTAGGAAAAAGAGTTCCTAATAGCATGGCCGACATATGAGCTTTATCCATTTTCATGAGCCATCCAGTAAACAATGTTACCCCTAGGAGAATGATAATTAGCAAAACAGAAAAAGAAAACATATAGAAATAATCGATATTAAGTTTATTCGAATAAAATGTTTCAAACGTTAAAAATGGAGTCATTAAATAAAGAGCCATTGTTGAAATCGATTTAACATTTAAATGCAGCATCTTTTGTCCAATAAAACCTGCACCAAAGATAAGAAATGCAGGTAATACAATTAAAATTAAATCCATTTCAACAGTCTCCTTCAATATGACTTGATTAGTAAAGAAAAACAAACCGGGGAAAATATCTTACCCGGTTTTGTAAATGTTCATGCTTTTAGTCATCCCCTAACATCTTTATGCTGCTGTGAGAACTTTTAATTTTCTAAATCTGCATCATAAAAATCTCCGAATAATTCCTCGTCCGAAGGGCGATCTAGAGGGATTTTTCGAGAAACCCATGTCGTATTCATATAATGTTTAAGATTAACATTTTCAGAGACAATATTGCCTCCCCAGGTACCGCAGCCAAGGCTAGATGTCATAGGCATACCATTATCAAACGCACCAGCATTTGCCTTGGACTGTGGTTGACGTACCATGATTCTACTAACTGGTGCAGCAAGAGCTAGACGGTGAATATGCTCATCGTTGAAAGAATAAATGCCACAAGAATGACCTTTACCACCTACTTCATAAATAGCACGCATCATATCGAGAGCGTTTTCAAATTCACCTTCATATTTATAGACTGCCATTAATGTCGTTAACTTTTCACCCGAAAACGGGTATTCTTTACCAATTCCATCTCCATGAACGATGATAAACTTTCGGTCAGTTGGAATGGTAAAACCAGCAATTTCCGCTAACTCTTGAGGTGAGATCGCAACAGTCGTTGGCAGACGCTTACCTTCATTATCCCACATTACATTACGAAGTTTTTCTTTTTCTTCTTCATCCGCAATATAACCACCCTCTTTAACGAGTTGGTCAAGAAACTGATCAAAAATCTGATCACTAATGATTAAATTTCCATCGGCGGAACAACCCGATCCAAAATCCGACGTCTTACTTAACATAGAGTTGCGGGCAGCTTCTTCAATATCAGCTGTTTCATCAATGATCATGGTGGAGTTACCTGCACCGACACCATAGGCAGGTGTTCCAGAACTATATGCACTTTTTACCATATCTTTACCGCCTGTTGCAAGTACAAGATCAGCGCGTTCCATTAGTGCTTTCGTCATTGGGATATTGACATTTGTTAAACACTGTAGAATGTCTGCAGGTGCGCCTTCTCTCTCTAGGGCATCACGCATTAACTGAACTGTTTCAAAAGAAGTATTTTTGGCACGTGGATGTGGAGAGAAAATAACGACATCCCTTGCCTTTATTGCGTAAATAGCGGAACCTGCAGGTGTTAAATCTGGGTTTGTTGTTGGAACGATCGAAGCAATAACTCCAACAGGTTTTGCATATTTAACAATTCCTTTTTCCGGAATTTCTTCAATAATACCCACACTCTTCTGGCGTAAAGCATCTCGTAATATCCCTCTAATTTTAAACCGTTTATTCATACGACTTTCATAGTCACCAAGCTTACTTTCCTCAATACCCATCTCGGTTAAACGAGTAAATGTTTTTTTGTTTGATACTGCCCACGCAACCGCCTGACATAAGCGATCCACCTTTTCCTGATCATATGTTTCAATAATCGCTAATGCATTTCTAGCCTTTTCTAATGCGGAATCAAGTTCTTTCTGCTGCTCCTCTGTAAGAGCCTTTTCCTTAGTAACATTAACCGACAATAGTATAACCTCCTAATTTTGTAGTAATGAATGAAAATTCTAATTAAAATGGAACTCGGTTTCATATATTGGAACCTTCAATTGCGATTTTAAATCATTTTTCGAATTTTTTCAATACTTTTAATAATCTTCAACAAATTGTATTATTTATTCTTCATAGGAAAATTAGAATTAGCATGAAAAAAGACACCCCTATTTTAAAGAGTGTCTTCAATAGAATATGTTCTTTTATATACCTTCACTACTGCAATTTCCCTCTACACAAGATTGGAACTTCTTCTACTACCTCATCACCAGAAACTAGATAGGCGTGATCATAGAGGTTGCAGACTGGGCAAATATGATTTGGGATGATTTCAAGCTTTTCACCAACTGTAACTTGATTTCTGAATTCTTCATTATAGATAATCGCATGTTCATCATACACTTGGTCAATATGTACACCGTAGTTTTTGATATAGCCTAAACCAGTAGTTGCACAAATTCCTTGACTACGAGACTGCATGGTAATTCCTTTTGCCCCAACGTCGGTAATGACTCGTTCACTTGTTGGTTTACTGATAACTGTTGTTAGGACACTCGCTGCACATCTATCATATGTACCAATTGCATTTCCTTGTGAGACATCCATGAGGATATACGTTCCGATACGAAGTTCGGTTACTCCCTCCATGACTCCAAAATCATGCATGAGCGGTGGTGTAGAACCAATGCTGACTGTTTCCAATGGGCAGCCTAATTCCTGCGCAAGATGGGCAAAATGAAGGGTGCGTTTTTGCGCTGCGTTGTAAAGTTCGCGACATTCTTCTAGGTCTTTTGCTTTATATGTGTGGCCATCATGCGAAAAGATTCCTTTTAAATTCACATGGGAGCAATTTTTAATATATTCTACTATACGTATATAATCGCTTTCTTCAATCACTCCAGAGCGGTTTTCCCCCACTTCAATCTCAATCAGAACCTGCGCTTGCTTTTGACTGTCACTGAACACCTTTTCTATCGTTTCACATTGTTCAATACTGTCCACGCCAAAGGAAATATCGATGGTCTCTGCGAGCTTCTTGATGCGATTTAATTTAACTTCACCGACGATTTCATTCGCAATAAAAATATCGTTTAATCCATTTTCAGCCATGACTTCTGCTTCGCCAACCTTTGCAACGGTAATGCCTTTGGCACCTGCATCTACTTGTAATTTTGCAAGAGCAGGCATTTTATGCGTCTTTGTGTGTGGACGAAGGGTGACACCATATTTGTTAGCGTAGGATTGCATTCTTTCAATGTTATCCATCATGATTTCACGGTCTATAAGTAAAGATGGCGTATCTAATTGATTCTTTTTCATCATTATCTCTCCTTAAAAAATCGATTCTCTCAATTTAAAAGTCTAGTTACTTTTAAGACCTGCCCCACATAAAGGAAAAACGATTTGTTGATCTTTTAATTCGGGGTATTTCTCCATATATTGTAAGTATCCAGCGTAATTAGCAGCGGAAGTGATTTCTACATAAATTCCTTTTAATGCAAGCTGCTTTCTGGCTTCTATGATACTTTCCTCGGACACACCGATTATATCTCCTTCTGTTGCTCGTATCGCTTGTAAAATTTCTGTTCCCCTTGCCGGTGCAGCAATGGCAATGCCCTCGGCCAAGGTTCCTGTATGTTCAATAGGCTCAACCGTATCCTGACCTCCCGCAAAGGCTTTCATTATTGGAGCACAGGCTTCTGCTTGGACGGCAAGGATTCTAGGCATTTTCTCAATTTGCCCATTTGCCACTAACTCTTGAAAAGCAATATACGCTCCCATTAACAAGGTTCCATTCCCTACCGGAACAATGAACGCGTCAGGCATATTGTTATTCATTTGCTCGAACACTTCATATACATACGTTTTCGTACCTTCCCAGAAAATCGGGTTATATATATGACTTGCATAAAATGATTCTGTGCTTTTCACCATGGCAATCGCTGCACTTGCTGTATCTTCTCTCGTTCCCGGAACCTTATGAATGGCCGCGCCATGCGCTTCGATCTGTGCTATTTTTTTGCTCGAGGTCGATGCAGGAACAAAGATATCACATTGGATTCCAGCCCTTGCTCCATAAGCCGCAATCGCAGTAATCGCAGTTCCAGCATTACCACTACTATCTGCAACGACTCTCTTAATACCCAACTTTTTAGCCATGGCAATGAGAAGAACAGCGCCACGATCTTTGAAAGATAGCGTAGGCATATAATAGTCAGCCTTTGCGTAGACATTTTCAGCTATTTTAATAATTGGAGTATCTCCTTCTCCAAGCGTAATCTCCTGCCATACATCGTCCTTTTCAAAGGGGAGTGCATCGACATATTTCCAAAGAGAATGATTTCGAGAAGTGGCTGTTTCCGTAAAATCAACGGCCTTTTTCTCATATTCGAGGTTTAGTAGACCCCCACATTCACATTTCCATTTATTACTTTCCAACGGATATGTTGTATGACATTCCACACAAATATAGTTCATCTTCACTCTTCCTTTTCTTAATCAATATAGGCAACTGCCTCAAGTTCAATTGAATATCCATAGTGTAATTGATTAGTAGGAACTACAGCCCGTGCAGGCTTATGCTCACCAAAGTACTGTTTATAAATAGAATTGACAGTATCCCATAATGAAATATCGGAAATATAAATGGTGACCTTCATGATATCCTCTTTTTTTGCACCTGCTGCCTCTAGTACATGTTCTAAATTTGACAACACCTGTTTTGTTTCGGCAGTAATATCACCACTCGTTCCTTCACCAGTAAAAGGATCAACCGGAAGTTGTCCTGAAATGAAGAGGAAGTTTCCTTTTTGTGCTGCAGCGGAATAATGACCCGGATTTGGCTTTGCACCCTTAATTGAAATATATTTCATACGAATGCCTCCTTGAGCTAGAATTTTTATACAATAAATGGACATGTATGTAACTTATCCTTTATTATTCTTTTCTTTAATTTCCTCGATATAGCTGTAAACTGTGACTTTGGAGATATTTAATTTCTCCGCAACTCTGTCGATCGTTCCACGGATTAAAAAGATTCCTTTTTGCTCCATAAACCGAACCATCTCTACTTTTTCATCGCGTCTGAGCTTTTCTACCGGCTTATTACCAATGATTTTGTCGATTAAATCATGGGCAATCTCCTGTATATGCTCCGTTTCATTCGTTTGGTCACGCTGGTAATGTTGATTTGGTGGCAAGTCAGGATTTTGAGGAAGCAAGCTGCTTAGCCAATTGATACTTTCTGTAATTCGAGTCGTATCAATATTTATACATAGTGCGCCAATTACTTTTTTGTCAGGATTTCTAATTAACAAGGTAGAAGATTTTATTAATCTGCCATCCTCAGTATGAAAATAGTAATTTGCTGAATAATCGTTTGTAAAGTTTTGAGAGAGCAACACATCTGTAATGAGATGGTTAAAGCTTTGGCCCACTTGCCTTCCGGTTACATGATTGTTGACAGTGTATACAACAGAGCTTTGAGGAACAGTTAAATCATGCAAAACAACTTCGCAATCGTGCCCAAATGTTTTAGCGATCACCTCTGCTACTGGAATGTACTGTTCATGTATTGAATTCATTAAAAAATTCCTTTCCATCGTCGAGTTAATTAAAATCTGTCTCTTATACACATCT
>NZ_SLUB01000005.1 GCF_004799755.1 Bacillus timonensis
TTTTCTGCTTTTAAGCATAAAAAATCCCCCTTTTTGGTGATAGTTTTTCGACAACTCTATTTTACCAAAATCGGGGGTTTTTTGTATTTTTTTATGAAAACCTACGGTTTTCCAGTTATTTGGAAACATTTTTCAGTGACCTCGAACCGTCCCTATGGTCCCTAATCCTCGAGGCGTATTTTTTGTAAAATGTTGAAACCATTGTTGTGCAGGTTTCGTATATAGAGGTGTGAAGGGGAGATGTTGAGTGAATACGGATAAATTAATTGCAGCGTTGTGTTACTTTAGTATTTTCTTTGCAGGGTTTATTTTACCTATTGTTGTTTATCTGCTTGTACAAAATCCAGAGGTTAAAAAGCATGCCCTCCATGCGTTAATTTCACATATTATTCCAGCAGCTACTGTTATTTTTGTCATCATTCCGTTTTTCTTTATGTGGTCGGTGGAGGCATTTGCAGCAGCGATGGTGCTAGTTTTCGTTCTGTTAGCCATCATTAATATTGGTATCGTCATTTGGAACATTGTAAAAGGAATTCAAGTATTAGCTCACGATGAATTTTAAAGGAGGAATTTTCTCATGAAAGAGGAACAAAAACGTATTTTAAAGCTTGTGGAAGAAGGAAAACTTACAGCAGAAGAAGCGATCATTCTTATTGAAAAACTTCATTCGGCTGAGGAAACTAGTGACCCGGCACAGGAAATCAAGACGGAGCTTTCAACTCAGGTTCAGTACGAGCAATCCCAGCAGCAACAGCAAAACCAGAACACCTATGAAAATAAGGGGTCGGCGAAGCACAAATTTATGGATTTTATCGATACCGCACTGAAAAAAATTAAGGATCTTGACCTTGACTTTAATTTTGGTAGCTCAGTAGACGTGAAACATATTTTTCAACATAAGGATGTATACATTACAAAGCTTGACCTAGATGTATCAAACGGGAGTATCACGATTATTCCATGGGAAGAGCGGGATGTTCGCGTTGAATGTGAAGCAAAAGTATACAACATTGAAAACCAGGAACGAGCTCGAAAGGCATTTTTAGAAGATGTCCTTTTCTCCATTGAAAATGGTGCACTTCGTTTATCGATTCAGAAAAAGCAAATGAAGGTTCACGCGAAAATCTATGTACCACAGGAAAACTATGAAAGTATTAAGGCTCGCATGTTTAATGGACCGATTACAGGGGAAAATTTACGAGTAAAGGAATTCCGTGCAAAAACAGCAAATGGCGCCATTACGATTTCAAACTTTGATACCGACTCAGTTGAAGTAGAAACAGCAAATGGTCATATAAAAGCGAATCAAATCACAAGTAAGGACTTTGAAGCTGAAACAATTAATGGTACAGTAACAGCAACAGGTCTTTTTGAAAAAGTAGACCTTCAAAGCTTTAATGGAAATATTACGTGCGATCTTCAAGGAGATGTCTGCCATACTGCATTTGTAAAAACGACAACGGGCGGCATTGATATGTTTATTGCAAATGAATACCAGGTTGATGGAGAATTAAAATCAAACCTTGGGAATTTTAAATCTGAGCTTCCAATGATGTCGATCATTGAAGAGAAAAACGAAGTTGTTCAGAAGTCACTTCGCTTTAAGGCAAATGAAGAAAAAGCGCAAAAACTTCATCTGTTTGCCGAAACGAAAACAGGCTCGATAACTATCAAACCACTTTGAGGTGTTAAATATGAAAAAGAAATTATATCGCTCTACCCAAAATAGAATGCTCGGAGGGGTGCTCGGAGGCCTAGCGGATTACACGGGAATCGACGCGTCACTATTACGTATTCTTGCGGTAGTTGGATTTATTTTAGGTGTGGGATCACTAGGTCTCATTTATCTCATTTGGATATTTATTGTACCAAATGAAGGAGATGTCTATAGATAATGAAATGGATTGCTAGCATAATTGTCAACAGCATCGTACTCATGGTTGTCGCAGGCTACGTCGATACCTTTCACTTAGAGGGTGTCGGCGCAGCAATCACGGCAAGCATTATCCTGTCGATTTTAAATGTAATCGTTAAACCTATTCTCATACTCTTAACCTTGCCTGTCACGGTTCTATCATTAGGTCTATTTCTATTCGTTATCAATGCTATTACCTTAATGTTGACACAGTCCCTAATGGGAGATTCCTTCGTTATCGAAGGGTTTGGAACGGCGTTACTAGCAGCAGTTGTCATTTCGATCCTGAACCTGCTGATTCAAAAAGTAATCGTCGAACCACTTCAGGAGAAAAAGAAATAATTTCACAAAACAGCGTTGTCCAGAAGGATAACGCTGTTTTTTATTGAATTTATACTAAAATACATAAGGAGCCTAGCCATGTTCCCAACACTAGAAACCGAAAGACTTAGATTAAGAGAAATTGTACATATTGATGCTCAAGGGATTTTTGACTGCTTTTCAAACCATGAGGTAACACGCTATTACGGACAGGACCCAATAACCGAATTAAAACAAGCAGAGCAGTTCGTTGAATTCTTTGCAAATAGTTATAAAGAAAAGCGTGGAATTAGATGGGGCATTGAATTAAAGGAAAGAGAGGGGCTCATAGGCACTATTGGGTTTAATGCCTGGTCACCTAAGCATAAGCGCGCAGAAATAGGCTATGAACTTCATCCTCAATACTGGCGAAAAGGCTATGTATCTGAGGCTGCTTCAGAAGTGATAAGATATGGGTTTAACGAACTTGGATTAACACGTATTGGGGCGGTTGTGTTTCTTGAGAATGAAGCATCTAACGATTTATTAGCAAAACTCGGCTTTGAAAAAGAGGGTGTCTTAAGAAATTATATGTACCAAAACGGCATTCCACATGATACGAATGTCTACTCGCTATTAAAATAAAGTAGCTCAGAGGCATTCCATGGTGGAATGTCTTTATAACGTTTATCGGTGATATGCTCCTAACCACCTCACCTAAAACCATTTCCTCACATTCTTCACCAATTTTAATCAGAAAAGTTTTGGCGTTACACAGAAAAATGCTAAAATGGAGAATGAGTTTAACTTGGCCGAATCATAACAATTACCGGGCCTTATAAAAGATGCAGAAATCTAATCAAACATAAATCTACACGAATTACAATCGAGGAGGTACGAATGTGCCAAAAGTTAGTACAAAGGATTTAATTGAGAAATTTAAGTTAGAGTTGGTAAGTGGGGAAGAGGGGATCAATCGTCCAATCACCACAAGTGATATATCAAGACCAGGTATCGAGCTTGCTGGATTTTTTGATTATTATCCAGCAGAGAGGATTCAGCTTTTAGGAAAAACAGAGCTCACTTTTTTTGAAAAATTATCACATGACGAAAAAATGTATCGAATGGAGAAGCTTTGTACAGATATAACTCCTGCGATCATTATCTCGCGTGATATGGAAGTGCCTCCAGAGTTAATTGAGGCTTCCGAGCGTGAATCTGTTCCGGTCATTAAGTCTCCTATAAAAACGACAAGACTATCGAGTAGAATTACGAACTTCTTAGAAAGCAAGCTTGCACCAACAACTGCAGTACATGGTGTTCTTGTGGACATTTACGGGGTTGGGGTTCTAATCATCGGTAAAAGCGGTGTTGGTAAAAGTGAAACGGCGTTGGAGCTCGTGAAACGTGGGCACCGTCTTGTTGCGGATGACTGTGTCGAAATTCGTCAGGAAGATGATGATACACTTATTGGGAGTGCACCGGAACTAATTGAGCACCTCCTTGAAATCCGTGGTCTAGGAATTATCAACGTAATGACCCTATTTGGTGCAGGAGCCATCCGTAACTTCAAACGAATTACGTTGGTCGTTAACCTTGAGCTCTGGGATCAAACGAAACAATATGATCGACTTGGGCTTGAAGAAGAAAAAATGAAAATCATTGATACTGAATTAACAAAATACACCATCCCGGTTCGACCAGGGCGAAACCTAGCTGTTATTATCGAGGTGGCAGCAATGAATTATCGTCTAAAACGAATGGGCTTAAACGCTGCAGAAGATTTTACAAATCGTCTCTCAAGCGCGATTGAATATGGGGAACATGATGACATCTAACAATAACTTTATTCAGAAGAAGGTCCTACTTTTATGAGTGGTGAGTAATACAATTTGTTTACCAAATTAATTATGAGGTCAAACCTTGGCTGAAGAAAGTTATTGCCTCCGGCGGATGCCTCAGATTTTCAGCGGAAACTTTTCGACCAGAAGATCAAAGACTAAGAACGCCACTTCCTGTGGCAACGTCTTTGTGACCCACATCGTGTGGGTCTAAAAAATCTGGGCGCAAATACGCCAAGGCGCATTTGATTAAAGGAAATAAGGGAGTGGAGAAAGTGGATCGAAATATACAACCGTTAGACCCAACATTTTTAGAACTGGGAGCACTACGGATTCAATGGTACGGACTGATTATCGGGCTAGGAACCATGCTTGCCCTGTATCTTGCCATCAAGGAATCAGAACGTAGAGGTATGCATAAGGATACATTTATGGATCTTATGCTGTTTGCAGTACCAATTGCCATTATTTGTGCAAGAATCTACTATGTCATTTTTAAATGGGACTATTATTCACAAAATCCTTCTAAAATTATTGCGATTTGGGAAGGTGGAATTGCGATTCATGGTGCCCTAATCGGAGCCGTTGTAACAGCGGTTGTGTTCGCTAGAGTAAAAGGCATATCTTTCTGGAAACTTGCCGACATTGCGGCACCAAGTATTATTTTGGGTCAAGCGATTGGTCGTTGGGGAAACTTTATGAACCAAGAAGCACATGGTGGTCCAATTGCGGAAGAAAACATCCAAACCTTCTATAATGTTTTGCCAGACTTTATTATGGATCAAATGTTTATAAAAGGTGTGTACTATCACCCAACCTTCTTATATGAGTCCATTTGGAGTATCGTTGGTTTTGTTATATTGCTTATGCTTCGAAAGGTCAATTTAAGACGCGGAGAAATGTTCCTCACCTACGTGATTTGGTATTCAATTGGTCGTTACTTTGTCGAAGGGCTACGCACAGATAGCTTAATGCTTGGGGATATTCGAGTAGCGCAGTTGGTTTCAGTTGTATCGATTATCGGAGCCCTACTCGTACTTGTTTATCGTAGAAAAAAAGGCTATTCAAACGAACGTTATTTACAGAACTAATTCATTAAAAGGGAGAGGGAAAACTTGCTAGACATGATAAAGAGAGGCTTCTTAGTAGGATTAAAAACTACTTGGACATTAGGGAAAGTAATTTTTCCTGTTACCCTTCTCGTTACCTTGCTTCAGCACACACCTGTGCTAGATTGGGTGATTACGTGGATTGCACCTATTATGGGTTGGTTTGGTCTATCAGGTGATGCGGCAATTCCGCTTGTATTAGGAAACTTTTTGAACCTCTATGCTGGAATTGGCGCGATTTTAACACTTGATTTGACTGTAAAAGAAGTGTTTATTTTAGCGGTTATGCTATCATTCTCACATAATATGATTATTGAGTCTACCGTGGCAGCAAAGGTAGGAATGAAGATTTGGATCATTGTACTCGTGAGACTTGGACTTGCGTTTATCTCTGCCTTTGTTATCAATCTAGTTTGGAATGGCGGTAGTGAACTAGCAAAATATGGACTTGTGTCAGGTACAGAAGAACAAATTTCAGGCTGGGGCAGTATCCTTTTAAATGGAATTGAAAAAGCATCATTTGGGATTCTGCAATTAGCTATCATAGTGATCCCACTTATGGTTGTGGTTCAATTCTTAAAAGAATTAAAATGGTTAGATGTGTTCTCCAGATGGATGAAACCAGTCACAAAAGCATTGGGGATGAAGGAAAATACATCAACAACCTTGGCATCAGGTATTTTGTTCGGCTTGGCTTTCGGAGCAGGTGTAATGATTCAGGCGGTAAAAGAGGATAATGTAGATAAGAAGGATTTAACATTAGCGTTTATTTTCCTTGTGTCCTGCCACGCAGTTGTAGAGGATACGCTTATTTTTGTCCCACTTGGAATTCCGGTTTTACCGCTATTGTTCATCCGTCTTATTACAGCAACGATTTTAACAATGGTCGTCGCTTTTATCTGGAAGCGTGTTGAGCAAAATAATAGAAAGGAAATTATTTATGGCAATTAAAACATTTTTATTTGATTTAGATGGAACGTTAATTGATACAAACGAACTGATTTTACAATCTTTTTTACACACTTTTGAAACTTACTTTCCCGACCGTCAATTTACTCGGGAGGAGATCCTGCCATTCAATGGTCCAACCTTGCATGAATCTTTTTCATCAGTAGATCCGGACCGCGCAGAAGAAATGATTGCAGAATATCGTAAATTCAACCATGAAAAGCATGACGAACTAGTAACCGAATTTCCTGGTGTTTTCGACACTATCAAAACCCTAAAGGAACAAGGTTATAAAATTGGTGTTGTCACGACAAAGATAAAAAATACGGTTAAGATGGGATTAAAACTAACAAAGCTTGATCAATTCTTTGATGTTGTGGTGACATTGGATGATGTTAAAAATCCAAAACCAGACCCAGAACCCGTATTGCTGGCACTAAAACTGTTAGATTCGACACCTGAAGAAGCAATCATGGTTGGTGACAATTATCAGGACATCGTAGCTGGTCAAAAAGCAGGAACAAAGACTGCCGGAGTCGCTTGGTCTCATAAAGGAAAAGACTTCTTATTAGAATACAAACCTGATTTTATGCTTGAGAAGATGAGTGACTTACTGGATATTGTTATTCAGTAAAAGCCTTCTTCTACTAAATAACAATATAGCCTCCGGCGGATGCCACGATTTTCCAAAGGTAATTTTTCGAGCTTGCTCGAAAAAAATCGGGCGCAAATACGCCAAGGCGCATTTGATAGTAAAAGGATGAAAAGATAGTGAAACGACGAACCACGCGTTATTATGTTTCAGGTCCCAATTCGCTTTGGCAAATCTATAAAACCGTTTCGTTTTGGAAGGTAGTCAAAAACTTTATTATCATACAGATAGCACGATACACACCATTTTTAGGCGTGAAAAATTGGCTATATCGCACCTTTTTAAAAATGAAGGTTGGCGAGAAAACAGCATTTGCCCTCATGGTAGTGCCGGATACTATGTTCCCGGAAAAAATCAGTGTCGGAAGCAATACGGTCATTGGATTTAATACAACGATCTTAGCCCACGAATACTTGATTAAAGAATACAGGCTTGGTGACGTTAAAATTGGAAGCGAAGTGATGATCGGAGCCAACTCGACAATCTTACCAGGGGTCGAAATTGGAGACGGGGCAATCGTCTCGGCTGGAACTTTAGTCCACAGGGACGTTCCTGCTGGAAGCTTTGTCGGGGGAAATCCGATGCAGGTGATTTATACAAAAGAACAGCTCGAACAGCGCGAGAAAAAGGAATCTGACCATTGATAATGGTTTGGTTCCTTTTTTTGTTGTACCCATCCTATCTCCCATTCCTCACTCCCAATTCCTTTCTGATCTCTTTTTCCAACATCTGTCTCCTTTCTTCCTCTCTTGCTTACAAACCTCATCCTACTTATCAACAATATTCACAAAATCCACAATCAACTTTGATAGTTATCAACAATACCCACAATATCCACAGTTACACTTTATCCACAATCCACAACATTCCGTTCGTCCAAATCCAAACCAACTAAATTCTGACTTTTTCGTTGACGTTTGGTAGGGATAGGTGTATTATATACTTTATCTTGGTAGTATATTAGCGAACTAAAGTAAAATAATATAGAAAAAATATGGAAACCTAAATAAATACAAACTTTGGTGGTGACGAAAATCGTGTTTATGTTTGAAAAACCCTTAGGTATGAGAGATACATTGCCAGCTTTATATGAAGCAAAAAAGAAAATACGCAATGCCATGTCGTCTCAAATTGAAAGCTGGGGCTATCAATTTATTGAAACTCCAACACTTGAATATTATGAAACAATCGGTGAGGCATCAGCAATCCTCGACCGTCAACTATTTAAATTATTGGATTCACAGGGACATACGCTCGTCCTTCGACCTGACATGACAGCGCCAATTGCCAGAGTGGCAGCATCGCGTTTATATAAAGGTGAGTACCCATTACGTATCGCATACTCAGCAAATGTGTTCCGCGCCCAACAGCATGAAGGTGGGAGACCTGCCGAATTCGAACAAATCGGGGTTGAGTATATTGGAGATACGACAACCAGTGCAGATGCTGAGGTTATTTCCCTAATGATTGCGGCACTTAAGCAAGCGGGACTTACCAATTTTACCGTACCAATTGGACATATTGGCTATGTAAAATCATTGTTCATGGAGATTGTCGGAAACGAAGCAAGAGCTGATGTTCTTCAACGTTATTTATATGAAAAAAATTATGTTGGTTATAGAGAGCATGTAAAAAACTTGCCGCTCTCTTCTATTGATAAACAACGTTTGCTCTCCCTTTTACAATTAAGAGGAAATGACGCAAAAATTGCTAAAGCGAAAGAATTAGTTGAATGTGAAGAAGGGAAAAAGGCAGCCGAAGAACTTGAAATGCTTTGGAAAAAGCTAGATGCATTCGGTGTGACAGAGCATATTAAAATTGATTTTAATCTTGTCAGTCATATGAGCTACTATACAGGAATCCTTTTTGAAGTGTATGCAGAGAATGTTGGCTTTTTAGTTGGAAACGGTGGTCGCTATGATCATTTATTTGAAAAATTTGATCGTCCTGCACCGGCAACAGGCTTTGGCATTCGGATTGATCGACTTCTGGAAGCACTTGATCTGCCACAGGATGAGCCAGAAATTCATTGTGTCATATTTAGTGCAGAACAACGTGACGAAGCCATTCGCTTTGCGATGAATAAAAGAGAACAAGGTGAGCGCGTCATCCTTCAAGATATCGCAGGAATCAAGGATGTGGATGCATGCACAAGCGCATTTGCGAAAAACACCTTTTTCTTAGGGAAGACAAGGAAGGAGGAAGAATAAATGACCGACAAACTAACGATAGCGATGCCGAAGGGACGAATTTTTGAAGAAGCGGCACAGCTTTTACTAAAAGCAGGCTACAAGCTTCCTCCTGAGTTTGAGGATTCAAGAAAATTAATTATCGACGTGCCTGACGAGCCATTTCGATTCATGCTTGCCAAGCCAATGGATGTCACCACATATGTGGAGCATGGTGTGGCAGACCTTGGAATTGCCGGTAAAGACGTTATGCTTGAAGAAGAGCGCGATGTATATGAAGTGCTTGATTTACAAATTAGTCAATGTTATCTCGCGGTTGCAGGGTTAACTGATGTGAAAGTGAAAGGTGTTGCACCTAAAATTGCGACTAAATATCCAAACGTCGCCTCTAGTTACTTTCGTGAAAATGGGGAACAGGTGGAAATCATTAAATTGAACGGTTCCATTGAACTTGCTCCTTTAATCGGATTGGCGGACCGAATTGTGGATATTGTATCAACTGGACGCACCTTGAAGGAAAATGGATTGGTTGAGCTTGAACATATTGCGGACATCACTTCACGCCTTATCGTGAATCCAGTGAGCTATCGCTTAAAGGATCAGCAAATCGACGAAATTGTGGAGCGTCTATCCAAAGTCGTATCACAATAAGTAGAAAGGACCGACACAGCATGCGAATAGAACGTGTAACCAACACTGTTTCACTGAAGCGGACCATTGATAGTGGGACTGAGGAACAGAGAAAAGCAGTTTTAGAGATACTTGCTCAAGTACAAAAGGAAGGGGACAACGCCCTTCGATCTTATACGGAAAAATTTGATGGTGTTTTTCTTAATGAGTTTAAAGTCACAGATTCAGACTTCAAAGACGCCTATGCCAAATTAGACGAGAATATGGTGCAAATTATTAAAGAAGCAGCGGAAAATATTCGAGATTATCACAGTCGCCAGACCAGGCAATCATGGATGACGATGAAGGATAATGGCACGATTCTTGGTCAAAAAATAACTCCACTTGATGCGGTTGGTGTGTATGTACCAGGTGGGAAAGCGGCCTATCCATCATCCGTGCTAATGAATGTCATCCCAGCACAGGTTGCAGGTGTGGAGCGAATCGTGATGGTATCACCACCAGGTAAGGACGGTACTATTCCTGCAGGAGTACTTGTTGCAGCGGATATCTTAGGTGTTAAAGAAATCTATAAGGTTGGCGGTGCTCAGGCTGTTGGCGCCTTGGCATTTGGAACTGAAACGATCCAGCCTGTTGATAAAATTGTCGGCCCTGGAAATATATTTGTCGCGTTAGCAAAGCGTGAGGTTTATGGGAATGTGGATATCGACATGATTGCAGGACCAAGCGAGATCGTCGTGTTAGCAGATGAAACAGCTCTTCCAAACGAAGTTGCAGCTGACCTTTTATCCCAAGCTGAACATGATGAGCGGGCATCAAGTATTCTTGTAACGCCTTCAATGGAGCTAGCTGAATCTGTTGCAGTAGAAGTTGAAAGACAATTATTGCTCCTACCTCGTGAGGCGATTGCAAGAGCTTCTATCAATGACTTTGGTGCGATATATGTCACTAATGATGTAGAGGAAGCCATTAGGGTTGTAAATGAGCTTGCACCAGAGCATCTAGAAATCATGACGAAGGATCCTATGGAGAAAGTCGGAAAAATCAAGCACGCTGGTGCTATTTTTATCGGTCGTTATAGCTCAGAGCCTGTTGGTGATTATTTCGCTGGTCCAAACCATGTCCTTCCGACTAACGGAACAGCACGTTTTTCAAGCCCTTTAAGTGTGGATGATTTTACGAAAAAATCCACCATCATTTCATATAGCAAACAAGCAATTAAAGATAACGCTCCAAAGATTGCGGCTTTCGCAAGACTAGAAGGGTTGGAAGCACACGCGAGAGCAGTTGAGGAACGATTAAAATAATTCACAAAATTGAAGATTTACCTGTGGATTGTGTGGGTAATATTCCACCAAAACAAGTAATAATAAGCATTTATTAAGGATTATAAAATTGTGGATAACGGTAGGTGTAATCATGACAAGACAAGCAAAAGTTGAACGTAAAACGAATGAAACAGATATAAGACTAGATTTTACAGTAGATGGGGAAGGAATTTCGAAGCTAGATACAGGAGTTCCGTTCATGTCCCATATGCTTGACCTTTTTACAAAGCACGGACATTTTAATCTGACAGTTGATGCAAACGGTGATACAGAAATTGATGACCACCATACTACGGAGGATATTGGAATATGTTTAGGACAGGCCTTACGCGAAGCGCTAGGTGATAAAAAAGGAATCAAGCGCTACGGAAATGCATTTGTTCCAATGGATGAAGCACTTGCACAGGTTGTCATTGATCTTGGAAATCGCCCACATTTCGAATTAAAAGCGGAATTTCCAAGCTCTCGTGTTGGTACATTTGATACCGAACTCGTACATGAATTTTTATGGAAGTTTGCATTAGAGGCAAGAATCAACCTTCATGTCATTGTTCACTATGGTCACAACACACATCACATGATCGAGGCGATTTTTAAAGCATTAGGTCGTGCGTTAGATGAAGCAACTATAGTTGACCCACGCGTTAAGGGGGTCCCGTCAACGAAAGGGATGTTGTAGATGATCGGCATAATTGATTACGGAATGGGAAATTTATACAGCGTTTCTAAGGCGCTTGAACGGATGAACCATGAATACTTTATTTCTAGTTCACCAGAAGAGCTCAGAAAAGCTGACGGCTTGATTTTACCAGGTGTGGGTTCCTTCAAGGATGCGATGGGAATTTTACATGAAAAAGGGTTAGTGAACTTTATAAAAGAATCCGTAGCAAAAGGGATACCTCTTCTGGGAATTTGTCTTGGTATGCAGCTATTGTTTGAAGAAAGCGAAGAAAATGGACTCACACAGGGACTTGGCTTATTAAAAGGGAGAATTACAAAATTTCCTGGAGTAACAGCAAGTGGAGAAACCTACAAGGTGCCACATATGGGCTGGAATGATCTTAATCTGATCAATCCTTCATCGCTTTTACAAAATATTGAGGGCGGACATGTCTATTTCGTTCACTCCTATTATGCGAAAACAGACAATGAAAATGTGCTCGCAAGTAGTACCTATGATGTAGAGGTTCCAGCTGTTGTTGGAAAAGGGAATGTGTTTGGAACCCAGTTTCATCCGGAAAAAAGCAGCGAACTAGGTTTGGAAATTCTCCAAAACTACGCTGCAATCGTGGAAAAGAAGGTGTCAATATGAGTACTTTTACTGTTTATCCTGCAATCGACATGCGCGGCGGCAAATGCGTTCGCTTGCTTCAAGGGGATTATAATAAGGAGACCGTGTATGGTGATTCTCCATTCGATATGGCAAAAGCTTTTGCTGATGCAGGTGCAGAGTGGATTCATATGGTGGACTTAGACGGAGCAAAAGCCGGAAAGCGCGTGAATGACCAATATGTGCTTGAGGTTGCAAACAAGCTGGACGCAAAGGTTCAAATCGGGGGTGGCATTCGAACGGAAGAGGATGTTGCCTATTATATTGAAAATGGCGTTGACCGTGTGATTTTAGGAAGTGCTGCCATTTCTAATCCTGAATTTGTAAAGGATATGCTTAAGAAATACAAAGAAAAAATTGCAATCGGCATTGATGCAAAAGACGGTTATGTTGCAACGGAAGGATGGCTAAACACTTCTTCCGTAAAAGCGACTGATTTAGGTATCGAGCTCGCGAATGCGGGGGCCGAAGTGTTTATTTTTACAGATATTGCAACCGACGGCATGCTCAGTGGGCCTAACATCGATGCGGTTGCAACACTTGCAGCTGCAACAGGTAAAAAAGTCATAGCTTCAGGTGGGGTTAGTTCTATCGAAGACCTTAAAGCACTTAGTAAGCTTGTGGAGCAAGGTGTTGCTGGCGCAATTGTTGGAAAAGCGATTTACACCAACCAATTTACCGTCCAAGAGGCACTCGAAGAGGTGAATGGCTAATGATCACAAAACGTATTATTCCATGCTTAGATGTAAAGGATGGTCGAGTAGTAAAAGGCATCCAATTTGTTGGGCTTCGAGATGCAGGTGATCCTGTTGAACTGGCAAAGTTCTATGATTCCGAAGGTGCAGATGAATTGGTTTTCTTAGATATTTCAGCTTCTCATGAGGGGCGAAAAACGATGGTTGAGGTTGTTGAAAAAGTCGCTGCAGAGCTTGCGATTCCTTTTACAGTAGGAGGAGGAATTAATTCCTTAGAGGATATGAAAAAAATCCTTCGTGCAGGCGCTGACAAGGTTTCACTGAATACCGCAGCTGTCACAAACCCAGACCTAATTAAAGAAGGAGCAGAATTTTTCGGCTCTCAATGTATCGTTGTTGCAATCGATGCAAAATATGATGAGGGACTTGGCAGCTGGCGAGTATACACACATGGTGGCCGTAACGCAACCGAATGGGAGGTCGTCGCTTGGGCACAGGAAGCAGTAAAACGTGGTGCTGGTGAGATCTTATTAACGAGCATGGACGATGATGGCAGCAAGGATGGCTTCAATCTAAAAGTAACACGACGAGTCAGTGAAGCTGTTTCCGTACCAGTCATTGCTTCAGGTGGTGCTGGAAATGCCGAGCATTTTGTCCGTGCCTTTAATGAAGGTAAAGCGGATGCGGCATTAGCGGCAAGTATTTTTCACTATAAAGAAACATCTGTAAAAGAGGTTAAAAACGTTTTAAAAGAGAAAGGGGTCAATGTCCGATGAACACACCAGACATTAAATTCGATGAAAAGGGACTTGCTCCAGCGATTGTCCAGGATGCTGTTAGCAAAGAGGTTTTAACGCTTGCCTATATGAATGAGGAATCACTACGTAAATCCATTGAAACACGCGAAACATGGTTTTATAGCCGTTCACGTCAAGAGCTTTGGCACAAAGGAGAAACCTCCGGAAATACCCAAAAGATTATCGATTTAAAATATGATTGTGACAAGGATGCCATTCTTGTATTAGTTGAGCCAGCAGGACCTGCTTGTCACACAGGCAGCTACACATGTTTTAGTGAATCTTTATTAGGAGAAGCAAAAGGAGTAGCTTCTGACCGTTTCGCTATCTTGAATGAACTTGAAAAAGTAATTGCAGAGCGCGAAGCAGAAATGCCAGAGGGAGCATATACGACATACCTGTTTGATAAAGGAGTCGACAAGATCCTGAAAAAAGTAGGTGAGGAAGCTTCCGAGGTGATCATTGCAGCCAAGAATCGCAGTCATGAAGAATTAAAATGGGAAGCTTCAGACCTCATTTATCACTTACTTGTCTTACTTCGTGAACAAAAGCTTCCACTTGATGAAGTATTGTCTGTTTTACAAAAAAGAAGATGATGATTTCATAGGGTACTTATCCACAATAAGTATCCTTTTCTAAGACTCTATTTTACTGTAATGTGAATAACTTATCCCCTACATCCACAATACCTACCATCCGAACCGAATTTCAGTGCATATCTTATCTGAATACAGTAAACACTTCAGATTATTCACATAAAATGAAAGGTTGTCCACATTATTCACATTGTCCACAAAATACCATTGCAGAGGTTTTGTTTTTAACCAAGCACCCCCTATATTTAAAGCACTTATATATGTTATACTACGTTGGGAAATAATTTTATTCGGATTTATTTATGGAGGACCCCGATGGAAAAACAAAACGTAAAAGATAGACAACATGCAACAAAGATTATTCCGTTTATCCAGACGGGAGAATATTATTTTAAAAAAGGATTAAAGACGTATCGACAGCATGATATATATAAGTCGATAAAGCATTTTAAACGTGCGATTGAGCTTGAACCGAACGAGCCGATGTTTTTATGCCAACTATCGGTTGCACTGACTGAAATCGGTGACTATGTCCTATCAAATCAATATCTTACTAAAATCATAGATGAGCCCAAATTCGATATGCCTGAGTGCTATTATTTCAAGGCTAACAATTATGCGCATTTAGGCTTGTTCCAAGAGGCAGCAAAACATGCAGAATGGTATTTAGAGCGGGAACCTGACGGTGATTTTGTTGAAGATGCCGAAGATTTGCTTGACCTATTACGTCTTGAAGAAGATGACGATGAGGTTTCCGCAAACCATCAGGATGAACTTATTGTGAAACAGGAACATGCACGTGAATTCCTTGAAACAGGGAGATTGGACGAGGCGGTGACCCTTTTAAAAGAAATCATTCGTGAGTATCCTGAATTTTGGTCTGCTTATAATAATTTGGCACTTGCTTATTTTTATTCAGGTGATGTGGAAAATGCCTCTGAGATCTTAGATGAGGTTTTAAGTAAGAACCCTGGAAATCTACATGCGCTTTGTAATTCTCTTGTGTTTTTATATTACCAACGTAAAAATCAACAGGTAAAAGAGTTAACGAGACGATTATCATTCATTCAACCTATGTTGTTTGAACACCGTTATAAACTAGGGGCGACCTTTGGGCTTATCGGCAGACATGATCTTGCCTATAAATGGTTACGTAATTTACAGCGGAGCGGTTTTGAAGGCGATGAAACCTTTTATTATTGGCTTTCCTATTCTGCTTATTTTACAAAGCATTTTGATGTTGCTAAAAATGCGTGGAAGCGAGTACTCGAGGAAAATCCAAGTAAAAAGGGTTCAGCACCTTGGGAATCTGACTCCACAAAGCCAATAAGTGACGTGCTCGATCGTTGGTTGACCGGTGATTTTATTGAGGAACGCTTATATGGCTTATTTTTAGCAAGCAAAACAAACTCAGCCTTGGCACGTAAAGATCTAAAGCATATTCAATTTCATGCGACGCTTGAACAGGAATTTGCAAATTACGTTTTGGCTAAGAAGAAAAAATCGGAAAAAATACCGTCTTACATTATTGATGGATATAATATTGCAGACACCTTATTTACACAAAATAAACATGATGATTCTGCAAATGAAGAACTGTACTTAACATGGTTAATGATTTACGATGAGGCAGTTAAGCGTCAGTTTAATGTGTCAAATTGGCAGGCATGGGCTGCTGCAACAGAATACATTTGGCGTAATCACGTGTCCCGAACCATTACTCAACAACAGGTTGCGGAAAAGTATAAAATTTCGAAGGCAACTGTCATGAAGTATGTAAAATTTGTTAAAGAACTCCTACATTGAGCATATTAATAGCGGATTTTGTCAGGATTTTATAGGATAGGGGTAGGAGATACTAAACGATATATCAAATTTTACTCATGAAGTTAGGAGAGACGAAAAAATGACGGAAGAAAAAATTTATGATGTCATTATTATCGGTGCTGGACCTGCAGGCATGACGGCTGCCGTTTATACTTCTCGTGCAAACCTATCAACATTAATGCTAGAGCGCGGGATTCCTGGTGGTCAAATGGCAAACACAGAGGAAGTTGAAAACTATCCAGGCTTTGACCATATATTAGGACCTGAGTTATCCACAAAAATGTTTGAGCACGCGAAAAAATTCGGTGCAGAGTATGCATATGGGGATATTAAAGAGGTCATCGATGGTGAAGAATATAAAACAGTAATTGCAGGTAGTAAAGAATATAAAACTCGCGCTGTGATCATCTCAACTGGTGCGGAATATAAGAAAATTGGTGTACCGGGTGAGCAAGAACTTGGTGGCCGTGGCGTTTCTTATTGTGCAGTATGTGATGGGGCATTTTTTAAAAACAGAGAGCTTGTTGTAGTAGGAGGCGGGGATTCAGCAGTAGAAGAAGGCGTGTACTTAACACGTTTCGCTTCTAAAGTAACAATCATTCACCGCCGTGATGAGCTACGTGCTCAAAAGATCCTTCAACAACGTGCATTTGATAATCCAAAAGTGGAGTTTATCTGGAATCATACTGTTAAAGAAATTCACGAAAAAGATGGCAAGGTTGGTAGCTTAACACTTGTCAATACACAAACCGGTGAGGAATCCGAATTTGGTGCAGATGGCGTATTTATCTACGTTGGAATGCTACCACTTTCAAAACCATTTGAAAGCCTTGGAATCACAAACGAAAATGGCTATATTGAAACAAACGAAAACATGGAAACAAAAGTGCCTGGCATTTTCGCAGCAGGCGACATCCGTGAGAAACAACTTCGCCAAATCGTAACCGCAACGGGTGACGGAAGCATCGCTGCCCAAGCAGCACAGCACTATATCGAAGAATTAATGGAAAAAATAAAAGCATAATATAAAGAAATCGTCATCCCTATGGATGGCGGTTTTTTTGTGTTTTTTAGCCAATTGGCACGGTATTTGCATATTTAATTGACGATGAGTTTAGTCTTTTAAAGGAGGAGAGTGCTAAAACCGCAGATAGAAGATTACACGCCACTTGTTATTTTTTTGAGGGGGGATTGCGGCTTGTACGCAGATATCATTATTAAAGGTAATGCCATTTTTACCGGGAATGAGTCTAATCCAATAATGGGAGCAGTCGTTATCAAAAACGATCAAATCCAGTGTGTGGATGAGAGTGAAAACGCAAACGATTATATAGGACCACAGACAAAGGTTATTCATGCAGAAGATAAGCTTGTTTTACCTGGATTTCATGATTTTCATCTTCACCTTGTATTAGGGAGTATGTTTAGCGAGTTCACCACACTAACAGATTGCTCATCAGAATCAGAAGCTGTTCAAAAAATCTATCATTATGCAAAGGAGAATCCTAATGAACCTTGGGTATTAGGATTTGGCTGGCATCATGTGCGTTGGCCAGGGAAAAAAACACCAACCCGCCATTCCCTTGATCAACTTATCCCGAATCGTCCAGTGTTCCTGTTGAATGAAGAAGCACATAGTGCATGGGTAAACTCAGAAGCTCTTAACGTTTTAAATATAACAAAAGATACAAAAGATCCTCCATTTGGTTTGATTGAAAAAGATCAAAATGGAGAACCTACTGGTTTTTTGTATGAAACCGCCGTAAAGCTTGTTGCAGAAAAAGCCTATCAATTCTCAGATGAAAAACAGCGAAAATTAATGGATGTCTTTTTGAAAAAAGCTGCTTCCCATGGAATTACATCGGTAAGTGATATGCTTCCATTGCCAGGCTTTGAATTGGGATCTCCATCCTTTTATGCGACCTATGAAAAAGAAGGGAAATTAACAACAAGAATACACTTCTTATCATCTCTCAATGGGGACTTATCAAAGGCGAAATCCTACCGTGAACTATACCAATCTGATAAATTACAGTTTTCCGGATTAAAACAATTTATTGACGGCGTTCCAAATACGTACACAGGGTATTTAATTGAGCCGTATTCAGACCGACCTGAAACAAAAGGCGGCATTTTATTTGAAGAAGATACCTATATAAGATGGATTAAGGAAGCTGACAAGGAAGGCTTCCGTATTCGGCTACATGCCTGTGGCGATGGAGCAGTTAGGTTTGGACTTGATTGCTATGAAGCAGCACAGAAGCAAAATGGAATGCGAGACTCACGACATACGATTGAGCATATTGAGGTTATTCACCCGGATGATATAGAGCGTTTTGAAGAGCTTCAGGTCATTGCGTCGATACAACCTGAGCATATGAGTGCAGAATCAATGGAGGGGCATACATACCTTGATCGATTAGGCCCGGAACGATCTCGGTATACATGGCCAATTGGATCACTAAAAAGAAGTGGCGCACCCATTGCTTTTAGTAGTGACTATCCGGTTGTTGATCTGAATCCAATGATTGAAATCTACCGTGCTGTAACAAGAAGGAACGCTGATGGAACACCAGAAGATGGGTGGAATCCACAAGAAAAAATATCTCTTGCAGAAGCACTAAAGTTTTACACGAAAGCTCCTGCCTATGGAAATTTCCGAGAGGATGATTTAGGAACGCTCGAGGCTGGAAAAAAGGCAGATGTAATCATCTTAGATAGAAATCTTTTTTCAGTAGATGTGAAAGAGATTTTAGAAGCAAAGGTTGAAATGACAATAATGGATGGGAAAATTGTGTATATACGAGGACAAACAAAAAAAGCTGGAAGGGGCCATGTGGATGTATAAGAAAACGAAAATAGTCGTAATTTCTTTTATTTTAATAGCATTGACATTTTTATCTGCTTGCGGAGGAAGTGAAGCTGGTGGAGCTAAGCAATCGGATGAAAAGGTATTAAATTTATTCAACTGGGCGGAATATTTGCCACAAGAAGTGATCCAGCAATTTGAAAAGGAAACAGGAATAAAGGTAAATTATGATGCGTACTCAAGCAACGAGGAAATGATGGCAAAATTACAAGCTGGAAATACACAGTATGACATCGCTGTAGCCACAACATTTTTCGTTGATATTCTATTGAAACAAGATTTAATCCAAAAAATCAATAAAGAAAATATCCCAAATGTCAAAAACTTAGATTCAACGTTTACGACAGCTGAATTTGATAAAGAGGGTGACTATTTCATTCCTTATCTTTGGGGTTCGGGGGTTTTATTTCAGAATACAGAACTTGTTGACTTTGAAATTAAAGGGTATGAAGATCTATTTCGGCCAGAACTTAAGGATAAGGTCGTTTTACCAGATGACCAACGAGGTGTAATTGGGCTAGCTCTTCAAATGCTAGGATATTCGATGAATACAACTGACGAAAAAGAATTAGAGGAAGCTAAAGAAAAACTTTTAGAGCTTCGTCCAAATATTAGGGCATTTAACACTGAACCCAAAACGATGATGATTGCTGGGGATGTTGCGGCAGGAATGGCATGGACAGCTGAAGTATTTAATGCGCAAAAAGAAAATCCGGCCATTGTTCCAATTATTCCTGAAGAAGGCTTAATGGTTTTCCATGACAATTTTGTTATTCCAAAGGACGCACCGCATCTAGCAAATGCAGAAAAATTTATAGACTTCCTGTTACGACCTGAAATCAGTAAATTAATTTCGACAACATATCCCTACGGAAATCCAAATGTGGAGGCCTATAAATTGCTTCCCGAGGACTTGAAGAATAATAAAGTTGTGTATCCAGATCTTGACCAAGTTACAAATGTACAACAAGCGCTTGATATTGGAGAGGCAACACAACTATATGATCGGATTTACAGTGAACTAAAAGCAGGAAATTAATGGATAAATGGTAGATTCCATCTCTGGGTCTACCATTTTTTTATAAATCCTTCAAATGCTAGCGAATTGGCATGTTTTTTGCATTTAAGTTTTGCAAAGGTTTCTAACAAGGGGGAAGATAATGGCATGTCAGTAAACATGGTCGAATTACAAAATATTAACAAACAATTTGGGGAAACGAAGGTTGTCCAGAATGTATCATTGAATGTAAAAGAGGGAGAGTTTTTAACACTACTAGGACCAAGTGGATGTGGGAAAACAACGACTCTCCGTATGATTGCTGGTTTCGAACAGCCTACCTCAGGCAGCATTCTTTTAGATGGTAAGCATGTTGAAGGAATACCAGCAAATAGACGAAATGTGAATACAGTCTTTCAAAGCTATGCCCTTTTTCCTCATATGAATATTTTTGATAATGTGGCATTCGGATTGAAAATGAAAGGCGTTGATAGAAGCGTCATTAAAGAAAAAGTCATGAAAATGTTAGAACTTGTTCGATTAAAAGGCTACGAAAAAAGAACTCCTGGGCAGCTAAGTGGTGGTCAAAAGCAACGGATTGCAATCGCACGAGCTTTGATTAACAATCCAAAGGTGATTTTATTAGATGAACCCCTCGGAGCCCTAGATTTAAAGCTTCGAAAACAAATGCAAGTCGAATTGAAACATCTTCAACAACAGCTTAAAATCACTTTTATTTATGTTACACATGATCAGGAAGAGGCACTTACAATGTCTGACCGGATTGCCGTTATGAATAATGGATTCATCGAACAGCTAGGTACTCCAATTGAAATCTATGAAAAACCACAAACCAAGTTTGTTGCCGACTTTATCGGTGAAACGAATCTATTTGAAGGGAATATCTCAAGGTTGGATAACCGCTATGCGTATTTAGATTTCGGTGGTAAAGAAATTGAAGTAAAGAACGAAGGACTAAGGGTTGGAGAAAAAGTATTTGTTACCATTCGCCCGGAACGTATTAAAATCGTTGAGGAACAATCCCCTAAAACGAATTCTGTAACATTAAAGGGAAGATTTAAGGAACTTATTTATGTGGGGTCCGTTTCAAAAATGGTCGTTCTACTCGATAATGGGAAAGAAGTTGTTGTGAATGAACAAGCAGCAGGCTCCCAACCAATCGACTTCATCAATAAGGATATTTATTTAACATGGGGAGTCGACCATGGGGTTGTGATGAAGGAATAGAAAAGGGACGATCGCCAAAGTCTATTTTGGATGAGTATTGTACAAATAAAACCCAAGAATGCGGAAAAACAGCGTTCTTGGGTTTTGTTTTTCAGATGAAGGCAAAAGCCCTTCTTGCCCCTTCAATGTCTATCCATTTTTCCTCATCAACAACCGTTCGCCAACAATGACAGCACCAAGCGTAACAAGGAGCATTAATGTTGATAATGCGTTAATTTCCGGGGTCACCCCATACCGAACCATTGAGAATATTTGTAATGGAAGTGTTGTACTTCCAGGTCCTGCTACGAAGAAGCTTACGATTACGTCATCCAAAGAAATGGTAAATGAAAGCAATGCACTTGCTACAATCGCAGGTCCTATAATGGGTAAGGTAATCAGTCGGAACGTTTGCCACTCACTAGCTCCTAAATCCATGGCTGCCTCTTCTACAGAACGATCAAAACCTTTCAAACGAGCCCTTACAACGACGACAACATATGGAATACAAAATGTAATGTGAGAAATAATAAGTGTCCAAATACCTAAAGGCATTTTTACCATTGAGAAGAAGGCTAGTAATGAAATCCCCATGACAATCTCTGACATGACAAGGGGAATATAAAGCATTCCATCAAGCAGCGATTTTCCCTTGAAATGATATTTGTACATCCCAACAGATACGAGTGTTCCTAAAATCGTTGATGCAATCGTAGAGACAATTGCCACTATAATCGTAATTTTAGCTGCCTCTAATACTTCTGTATTCGACCAAAGCTTTGCATACCATTCAAACGTAAATCCCGTCCACACAGCGTTAAGTTTTGATTTATTAAATGAAAACAGAATTAAAATGAGTATTGGTAAATACAAAAAAGAATAAATAAGAGCGCCATATATGATAGACGACCATTTTGTAAACCTCGAACTCACCCTACATCACCCCCAAGTCATCTTTATTACCTTTAGAAATTCGTAGATAAACGAAGATTAAGATCATGGTTAAAATAACTAAAATAACCGATGATGCCGCTCCAAATGGCCAATCCCTTGCTGTAAGGAACTGATTTTTAATCAGATTACCAATCATCATTGTTTTTGCTCCGCCCATTAAATCAGGAATGAAAAACAGTCCAAGGGTTGGAATAAATACAAGTAAAGAGCCAGCGACGATACCGGGCATCGTTAAAGGAAGTGTAATTTTCATAAAGGTTTGCCAGCCTTTTGCTCCTAGATCACTAGCAGCCTCCAGATAGGATTTATCAAGCTTTTCGATTGAAGCATACAACGGAAGGACCATAAAAGGAAATAGAGTATACACAAGTCCGACTAATATGGCGCCATTGTTATAAAGCAACGCAAGTGGTTCTGATATCATTCCAATACTCATTAACAGATGGTTGATTACTCCTTCGGTGCGAAGCAAAATAATCCAAGCATATGTACGGATAAGTGAGTTCGTCCAAAAGGGAATGATAACCAAAAACAATAAGAATGTTCGATACTTAGGGGAAGAACGAGCAATTATATATGCAAAGGGATATCCAAATATAATGCAGATGACGGTAGTGACTGTTGCCATCAAAATAGACATGAGTAATATATTCAAATATAAAGAATCAAAGAATCGGGCGTAATTCTGCCATGTGAAAATATATTCAATTCCACCATACGTACCCCTAGTCATAAAACTTACAACAAGAATTAGAACAATCGGGATAAATAAAAATGCAATCATCCAGAATGTGACTGGGGATAACATCCAAATGGGACCGGCACTCTTTATCCTCCTCTTTTTCGGTCGTTTATCGAGCAATGTGACCGGTTGATTTGTAGATAGTTCCTCTTTATTCATCTCTGACCCCTCCTGCATTAAAGCGATTACCTTTTATATATGCAAGATTCATTCCAATTCTAAAAGTTTTGAAATAAAAATAGAGTAGGAAAACCTAAGAGAATTGTTATGCACATGTGAATAACTTATTCATTTTTGCATAATAGCTATCCACAACAATATGTATGACAATCTAAATACTCCTGTAAATATTTGCGAAAACGTAAATTTGGTACGTTACTTGCATCAATCTATTTTAGATACAAACGGAAATTGTAGGAGAGTGGACTTATTGAAACAACTTTCAATGTGGGAAGCAACATCAAATAAGAAAGAACAGCGTTCATCTTTGTCCGGTAACGAAGAGTGTGATGTAGTCATTATTGGAGGAGGCTTTACCGGGCTATCAACGGCTTATCATTTGCAAAAGAAAAACGTCAAAACAATTGTACTTGAAAAAAGCTATCTCGGTAGCGGCGCAAGTGGTCGAAATGGCGGTCAAATTTTAACAGGATTTATTGACTCGATGAGCTCACTTGCGAAGAAAAAAGGCTTGCAAACGGCAAGGCAAATGCTTCAAATGTCTCTGGATTCCATTGATTTAATTGAAAGGATTAGTAAGGAAAATCAAATTTCCTGTTCTTTCAAACGCTCTGGTCATCTCTACGCGGCTTATAAGCCCGCACATATCGACTGGTTAAAGGAGGAGCAAGAGATCCTGGAAAAGGACTTTAACTACAGGGTTCGGGTACTTGATAAACAGGATTTACAAGCAGAGTTAAAAACAGATTTTTATCATGGTGGGTGTATTGATGAAAATAGTGCAACCTATCATCCTTTTAATTATGTGCTGGGGTTGGCAGAGACGGTAGAAAAACTCGGAGGTACAATCTATGAAAATTCAGAGGCACATGAAATCATAAAATCCTCAAATGGGAAAGTCACCGTTATGACTGAAGATGGAAGGGTGACAGCGGATCATTTAGTCATTGTTACAAACGCATATTCAGGAAATTTACATAAAACGATTTCTCGAAGTGTCATACCAGTTGAAAGCATTATGATTGCTACGGAACAATTACCGGAAGAATTAGTTTCTGAGTTAATCCCAAATGATAGAGCGGTTTTTGATACAAAGCATATGCTTTATTACTTCAGAAGAACACCTGACAATCGAATTGCTTTTGGAGGATCAGGTAGGTCGTTAAGTAGTGATACAGCTCCACTCTATTTAAAGTTAAAAGAGGGAATGAACAACGTTTTTCCAGAGTTAAAAAAATATATGGCTGAGTTTTGCTGGAGCGGGAAGGTAGGGTTTACAAAGGAAATGCTCCCATACATTGGTCAGTTAGAGGATGGTACCCATTTTGCTTTCGGATATGCTGGGCATGGTGCTGCGATGTCAACCTTAATGGGGAAGCTACTTGCTGGAAATATCCTTTCTGAAAACAATGGCAAAAATCCATTCGAAAAAAATGATTTACGCCCCATTCCCTTTTATAGTCAACATGGAAAAGTTGTCGGGCTAATGAAGTACTATTTTAAGGTTAAAGACGCCATCTCATAAGATAAACAGATGTCAGCATACAATACTAAAAAAAGAAAATTTGAAGTAAAAAGGGGAAAGCCTTTAAATATGTGTTCAAAAAGGAGGATGAAAAGGACCGAGAAGTTCAAGGCGGCGCAGCTTTGAGTACCGGAGCGTATGTAGTTAATACGTGAGGAATGGAGAAGCAAGCCAACGCAGAAATTCGATGTGTCATTTTCACCGGACTTTTTGAACATCCTCTAAAAGAAAGGAATGTTGACATGATAAAAAAACTCCAGTTGTCAGGAACACCTAGGCAAATTGGTGAAAAACATGGTAGCGAAGGGAAAAATGAGGTCCATCAAAGTCTTGAAACCTATGAATCTCTCTTTTATGGGTATAGCAAAATGAGTTGGAAGCAGGCCATTCAAGTAGCTTTGGTACATTTACCAGCGATACATGCTTATAATAGTGACTTTATTGAGGAAATGGAAGGTGTGGCGAAAGGGGCTGGAGTTAGATTTGAGGATATTTTAGTATTAAACACTCGTAGTGAAATCGCCTTAGCAGGAAGAAAAACATTTTCAGATGGTTGTACCGCTATTGCCCTAACTCCACCCCTAACTAAGGAAACAATCATTGGTCAAAACTGGGACTGGAAATCCGAGCAAGAAAAGAGCTTACTCTTGCTTGAAATTGAGCAAAGGAATATGCCCACCATAAAAATGATTACCGAGGGGGGGTTAATTGGGAAAATTGGCTTCAATAGTAGCGGAATTGCTGTCTGCTTAAATGCACTACATACAAACAAAAAGTCTGAGCAAGTTCCGATTCATTTAGGACTGCGCAGTGTCCTTAATTCCCATACCCTTCATGAAGCAATCTCTAAAATTAAACACTCTCAAATGGCTTCTGCAGCTAATTTCCTAATTGCACGTGTTGATGATAGCGGGCGGGCAATGGCAGCCAATTTTGAGGTCTCCCCATTTGGAATGGATATGATACCTAACACCGAAGGAATGGTTGTTCACACGAATCATATTTGTTCACCCGAGGTTCAAGAACATCTTACAGATATGAATGAATACAAATTTGAGGATTCAATGATTCGAAAAAATAGAGCAGAACAACTGATATTATCGTGCATGAGAACGGGAACTGAAATGAATGAAAATCGCTTTAAGGAATGGTTTTCTGATACTTTCAACTACCCAAACTCCATTAACCATTATGTGAATACAAGTGCCCCAGAGCATCGTCAAATGGAGACAGTCTTCTCTGTCATTATGAATCTATCAAAACGAACGATGGAAGTATGTATTGGGAAACCATCGTTGGATGGGTATATCGAGGTGTAATACAAAAATAAAAAGGAGTGAAACAATGCTATATATAAACGGAGAATGGAAGGAATCAAATTCAGGAAAAACGCTTGAGGTAATCAATCCTGCCACTTCTGAGCGAATACAGGATGTTGCTTTCGGAGGATCTGAAGAAACAAAAGAAGCAATCGACGCTGCTACTGAAGCCTTTCCTACTTGGAAAAAGAAAACTGGGAAAGAACGAGGACAGTACCTTGAAAAAGTTGCAGCTTTACTACGAGAAAAAACAGAAGAAATTGCAGGCGTAATGACATCAGAAATGGGTAAGCCAATTCCAGAAGCAATCCGTGAAATTGGCATTGCGATTGACTATGTGGATTGGTATGCCGAAGAGGCAAAACGAATTTATGGCGAAACCCTTACTCCATCCCACTCAGATAAACATTTAATGGTACTACGTGAACCTGTGGGTGTAACAGCAGCAATTACACCTTGGAATTTTCCAATTGCGATGATTACTCGTAAGTTAGCACCTGCATTAGCAGCAGGCTGTACAGTGATCTTAAAACCGGCTTCAGCCACACCACTTACGGCAATTAAGGTCTTTGAATGTTTCCATGAAGCAGAGTTGCCCAAAGGAGTTGTAAATTTAGTCATTGGGTCTGCTTCCGAAATTGCGGGTGAAATGACAAGCAATCCCGACGTGAAAAAAATCACCTTTACAGGTTCAACAGAAGTTGGAAAAAAATTGATTCAAGACTCTGCAGCACAACTGAAAAAGGTATCAATGGAGTTAGGGGGTCATGCGCCATTTATCGTATTTGAAGATGCAGATTTGGATTTAGCTGTGGAAGGGATTATGCTAACCAAATTTAAAAACTGTGGGCAAACATGTATCAGTACAAATCGTATTTATGTTGCAGAAAAGATTGCAGAACAGTTTGGTCAAAAACTTGCAGAACGAGTAAGTACACTTTCAATTGGAAATGGTCTGGAGGAAGGCATAGACGTCGGTCCACTTATTGATAGGAAAGCATTAGAAAAGGTGGAGGAGCATGTGCAAGATGCACTTTCACATAATGGAAAACTTCTTTGTGGAGGCAAACAAGTTGCTAAGGAGGGATTAAAAGGTAGTTTTTATGAACCCACAGTCATTGCTGGCGCCAATGAAAATATGAAAATCTTAACGGAAGAAACATTTGGACCAGTAGCCCCGATTATTCCTTTTGTAACGGAGGAAGAAGTAATTGGGAAGGTAAACCATAAGCAATATGGCTTGGCTTCGTACTGCTATACAAAAGATTTAAGTCGCGCAATGAGGGTTATGCGAGAACTAGACTATGGAATTGTTGGTATCAATGACCCAACCCCTGTTGTGGCACAGGCTCCTTTTGGCGGAATGAAGGAAAGTGGAATTGGTAGGGAAGGTGGTAAATACGGATTAGAAGAGTATTTAGAGGAAAAATTTGTTTCCATACAAATATGAGGAACCACTAACGACAACAGGACAGTAATCGTGAACTTTGGCTAAAAATAAAATCTGTATCATTAAGAAAGGGTAGATATTTGTGTCAACCATCGATCTTTCGAAATTTGAGAAGAAGATCATTTTACGAAATATTAAGCATGAAGATATTGATGAAATTATTAGACTGTCAAAAATTTGTTTCCCCAATATGGAGCATTGGGAACGTGATGAATTAGAAAGTCATCTCACAATTTTTCCTGAAGGTCAGTTTTGCGTAGAGTTTGATGGGAAGATCATTGGTTCCTGCTCAAGCTTAATTGTTGATTTTGATGAATATGACGATAAGCATACCTTTAATGAAATTAGCGGTAATTCCTATATTCGTAACCATGATCCTGATGGGAAAAATCTATATGGTATTGATGTGATGGTTCATCCAGACTACCGGAGGATGAAAATAGGACGTCGTCTTTATGAGGCGCGTAGGAAGCTTACTCAAGCACTTAATTTAGAGAGTATCATTATTGGTGGGAGAATCTCAAACTATCACAAGTATGCAGATAAAATGTCTGCTAGAGAATATGTAGAACAGGTTATGCAGCAAAACCTATATGATCCTGCACTTACATTTCAAATGATGAACGGGTTTGTCTTAAAACGTGTCAATTCCAATTATTTAACAGACAAAGATTCTCTAGGCTATGCAACATTAATGGAATGGAACAATCCAGATTATCTACCAAGAAAAACGAGACGGATCTATACAAGGGCCCTTCCTGTACGTATCTCAGTTATTCAATACATGATGAAGAAAATTAAATCCTTCGAAGAATTTGAAACGCAATGTGAATACTTTATCGATGCAAGCTCTAATTTCCATTCGGATTTTGCGGTATTCCCGGAAACATTTACAATGCAGCTTTTATCCTTTATAAAAGAACAGGTTCCAAGTAAACAGATTAAAAAGGTTGCAGAGTATACGGAGAAGTATATCAACCTATTCTCGATGCTTGCAGTAAAATACAATATCAATATTGTGGGTGGTTCTCATTTTGTAGAAGAAGGTAATTGTATTTATAATGTTGCCTATTTATTTAGACGCGATGGAACGATTGATAAACAATATAAACTTCATATTACCCCTGATGAACGAAGATGGTGGGGGGTTCAGCCTGGAAATGGTATTCACGTATTTGATACAGATTGTGGGAAAATCTCAATTCTAATCAGCTATGACATTCAATTTCCCGAACTTGCGCGGATTGCTGTCGATAAGGGAGCTCAAATTATTTTTACCCCGTTTAGCACAGAGGACCAGCAAGGTTATTTAAGAGTGCGGTATTGTTCCCAAGCGCGTGCTGTTGAAAACCAGGTGTATACTGTGATAGCTGGAACGGTTGGGAACCTATCTCATGTTCCGCATATGGATGTTCAATATGCACAGTCTGGTATTTTTTCGCCGTCAGATTTTACATTCTCTAGTAATGGAATTGTAGGCGAATGTAATCCAAATATCGAGACAATCGTTGTTGGTGAGGTAGACCTTGAAAGCCTACGCCGAAACCGCAACAATGGTACCGAAACACCACTTAAGGATCGCCGTACTGACTACTATCAAATCATTACAAAACATCCTAAGCCCCAGAAAAAGGTAATACCTGTCGATTGAAAAAGAGGATTGGCATATAACTTGCAAGCCTTATTAATAGAAGTTCTTCTATTTTATTAAAAAGGGGAGAGTGTTATATGCCATTTAAAAGGAAATTTGGTTTGTCTGTTTTTGTGATTCTGTTTCTCGCTTCCATGTTGCTGACAGCGTGTGGTGGAGATAAAACGGGTGGATCCTCTGATGAAAAGGTTCTAAATGTTTTTAACTGGTCAGAATATTTGCCGACCAGTGTAATTAAGCAATTTGAAGATGAAACGGGTATAAAGGTAAACTATGACACCTATTCTTCAAATGAGGAAATGCTAGCTAAGCTTCAAGCGGGGAATACTGGCTATGATATTGCGGTTGCCTCTACTTACTTTATTGAGATTATGAGAAACCAAGATATGCTAGCAAAACTAAATAAGGAAAACATCCCAAACATCAAGAATATTGGTGATAGTTTTCTTGGTACACAGGCAGATCCGAATGATGAATATTCCGTTCCATATATGTGGGGAAAGGCGGTTATTGCCTATAATGAGGATTTAGTTGATAAAGAGATAAAAGGTTACGCTGATTTGTTTGACCCAGAATTTAAGGATAATCTTGTTGTTCTAGATGATGTACGGGTTATTATTGGAAATATGCTTGCATTACTAGGATACTCGCAAAATAGTACAGACGAAAAAGAACTCGAGGAAGCAAAGGAGAAACTACTTGAGTTTAAGCCAAATATTAAGGCATTTGATAGTGATAGTCCAAAGACACTACTTGTCAGTGGTGAAGTAAAAGCGGGGATTGTATGGGGAGCAGAGGCTACCCTAGCGGCTAGAGAAAATCCTGCAATTAAGACTGTATTCCCTGAAGAAGGGATGAATCTATGGCAGGATAACTTTGTTATTCCTAAGGATGCTCCGCATAAAGAAAATGCTGAGAAGTTCATTGATTTCATTTTACGACCAGAAGTCAGTAAGGAAATCTCTATGGAATACCCATACGGAAATCCAAACGAAGAAGCTCTTAAGCTTTTACCAGATGACATTAGAGAATCGCTTGAGGTTCCTGAAGAAGATCTGGCAAAAGGAGAATACAACATTGATGTTGGTGAGGCTACTCAGCTTTACGACCGAATTTGGTCCGAAATTAAAAACTAATTTTCATATTCCCTATCCATTTTCGGATGGGGGATTTTTTTATACTCAGCCACTTTACAACTCCAAACTTATGCAAAAATGAATAACTTATTCATTTTTGCATTCCAGGATATAAAAAGTCGTGGAGGCAGATGAAAAGGTGAACAATAAACTTGGCACACATTTTGCATTAATACTTGATTGAGAAAAACCAAAGGGGAGGATGGAAATGCAGAAGCTAAAGATGTTTATAAATGGGGAATGGGTCGATGCCCAAAGTAAAAAGACCCGTTCTATCGTAAATCCAGCGAATGGAAAAATCATTGCGGAAGCAGCAGAAGGAGATGTTGAAGACGCAGGAATTGCAATTGACGTAGCCCGTCATGCATTTGATTCAGGAGTTTGGTCCGATTTATCTGCTGCGGAACGGGCATCCTACCTGTTAAAAATTGCAGATAAACTTGAGGAACGTGCTGATGAGATAAGTAAACTCGAAACAGAAGATAATGGAAAACCACTTAGAGAAACGGAATTTGATGTGGGCGATGCCGTGGCCTGTTTTCGCTATTATGCCGGGTTAGCAACAAAGCCAGACGGTCAAACCTATCATGTAGCAGATCCAATGCAGGCAATGGTGGTCCGTGAACCGGTTGGTGTATGTGGCTTAATTGTCCCATGGAACTACCCACTTTTAATGGGGGTATGGAAAATTGCACCTGCCCTTGCTGCAGGAAATACGATTGTGTTCAAACCTTCTGAGGTAACCCCAGTCACCTCAATTAAGCTGTTTGAAATCATTCAAGAGGTCGGTATCCCTGCAGGAGTAGCGAATATGGTAATGGGGCCTGGAGCAACAGTTGGAAATGAAATTGCCGAAAGCCATAAGGTAGATAAGGTTTCTTTTACAGGAGGAACAGCAACAGGTCGAAGTATTATGAAGGCGGCTACCGGCAATATTAAGAAGATTTCCCTAGAATTAGGTGGAAAGTCACCGAATATTGTTTTTGCAGATGCTGATTTTGAAACAGCCGTTGACTATGCTTTATTTGGCATTTTCTCTAATGCGGGACAGGTATGTTCTGCAGGATCGCGATTACTGCTAGAGGAAAGCATTCATGACAAGTTTATTGAGAGATTAGTAGAAAGAGCTAAAAAAATCCGGGTGGGTCCTGGAGATGATCCAAATACTGAAATGGGTTCACTTGTAAGCCAGCAGCATATGGAAAAGGTATTATCCTATATCGAAATCGGCAAACAGGAAGGGGCAAAGCTTGTTTGTGGTGGTAACAGAATCACTCAGAACGGCTTAGAAAATGGCTATTTTGTGGAGCCGACTATATTTATAGATACAACACCTGATATGAGAATAGTTCAAGAGGAAATTTTTGGACCGGTTTTAGTTGTTCAAAAGTTTAAAGATGAAGCAGAGGCAATCGAACTAGCAAATAACACAGATTATGGACTTGCAGCAGGGGTATTTACACAGGATGGTGCAAAAGCACTCCGTGTAATTAAAAAAATTCGGGCGGGGATTACATGGATCAACACATATCATCCAACCTACAATGAAGCACCTTGGGGTGGTTATAAGCAAAGTGGAATTGGTCGAGGGTTAGGAACCTTTGGATTTGAGGAATTCACAGAAGTTAAGCAAATCAATATTAATTTACAGGTTGAACCATCGGGTTGGTTCGAAAACTAAACGAGGGAGAGAAAAAATGACTATCAATACAACGAACAAAGAGCTTGAAAAAAAGGATTATTCTGGGGTTACCGATTATATCAAGAAGGTATTGTCCATCATTGAAAAGGACCAAATTACGAAGGAAGAAGCGGAATGGGTGACACGAGAAACAGTTGATGGTTTTAGAGAAAATGTGAACCCAGGATTTTTAGACTACCGAAAAACGGTCACAAAGGATAAACAATTTGCAGCTGTTGAATGGTCTGATTCGGGTTCCTGCTTTCAGGATGTAAATGGCAAGGAATATATTGATTGCTTGGGTGGTTTTGGGATCTATAATGTGGGTCACAGAAATCCAAAGGTAGTCAAAGCCGTTACGGACCAACTAAATCGTCAGGCACTTCATAGCCAGGATTTACTTGATCCACTACGGGCGATGCTTGCAAAAATACTCGCTGAGATTACACCTGGTGACTTAAAATACTCTTTCTTTGTGAACAGTGGAACGGAAAGTGTCGAAGCGGCTATTAAGCTAGCTAAAATGCATAGTGACAGAACGACCTTCATTGCCACTACAAGAGCATTCCATGGAAAAAGCCTTGGTTCCCTTTCTGCGACAGCAAAGGGAGTCTTCAGGAAACCATTCCTTCCCATGATACAAGGTTTCCGACATGTACCATTTGGTGACATTGAAACGATGAGGAGAACATTTGAGTCATGTGCCCTAGTGGGCGAAGATGTAAATGCTGTGATTCTTGAGCCTATTCAAGGGGAAGGCGGAGTCATTCTTCCACCGGAAGGCTACCTGCAGCAGGTTCGTGAACTTTGCGATGAATTTGGGGCGCTTCTTATTTTTGATGAGGTACAAACAGGGATGGGACGTACAGGTACAATGTTCGCGGCAGAAGGCTATGGCGTTGTTCCTGATATTCTTTGTTTAGCAAAGGCATTTGGTGGGGGTGTAATGCCAGCGGGTGCGGTAGTTGCAAAAGAAGAAGTATTTAAATGCTTATTCCCTAATCCATTCATGCATACAACCACATTTGGTGGAAATCCACTGGCCTGTGCAGCAGCAATTGCTACAATCGATGTTTTGATTGAGGAAAAACTTCCACAGCGGGCAGCCGAGGTCGGAGAATATATGCTCGGAAAGCTACGTGAAGTTGGGAATGAATTCCCTGAATTAGTACTAGAAATTCGTGGTAAAGGTTTACTAATTGGTGTTGAGTTCCATACAGATGAAATTGGCTATGAGGTTTCAAAAGGACTCTTTGATCATGGAGTATTAGTAGCAGGAACCTTGGTTAATTCCAAAACCTTCCGTATTGAGCCGCCATTAACCATCAGCATTGAAGAAGTCGACAAAGTCATCGCCACTTTTAAACAGGTATTAGAAACGTTAAGTGAAAAATAGGTTGTGCTGCCCTTGGAGATGCATCCTTGGGCACTTTTTTCATTGAGGTACCTAAAAACCCGATAAGGTCTTTGCGCCTTATCGGGTTTGGCCCTTCCATCATTTCAACACCTTCTTTAATAATTCACCATAGCTGTCAGGTCTTCGATCTCGATGGAATTGAAGAATATTTCGGGCCTTAGTGATTTCATGTAAATCAATTTCAGACATGATAATTTCATCCCCCTTTGTTTCCGCTTCTTTTAAAACAGTACCCCAAGGATTACTGATAAAACTTCGTCCGTAGAAATCCATCTGCCCTTCCTTGCTATATTCTCGACCCACCCGATTCACAGCAGCTATGAAAATATTATTGTGAATACCATGGGCTCGAATGGCATCCATCCAAGTTTGAGACGTATCGAGTTCAGGATTATCTGGCTCAGAACCTATTGCTGAAGGATAGAAAATAATATCTGCTCCTTTTAACGCAAGGATACGTGATGGCTCAGGAAACCATTCATCCCAACAGATGAGAACACCGATCGTTCCGTATTTTGTTTCAAAAACGGGATAACCAGAATCCCCTTCTGTGAAATAGTATTTCTCAATATATTGAGGACCTTCCGGGATATGATGTTTACGGTATTTCCCAAGATTGGTTCCATCTGCATCAAAAACGACCACTGTATTAAAATAAAGCCCATCCATTACATACTCGTACAAAGAGGTAATCAGGACAACCTTAAGCTCTTTTGCCAGGTCTTGCATTTGGGTGCTTACCGGACCTGGAATGGGTTCTGCCCACTTATATTTATGGACATCAATTGTTTGCGGGAAATACGTACCTGTAAAAAGCTCTTGTGTACAAACGATCTGAGCCCCCTGATTTGCAGCTTTTCGGATCATGGCTATTGTTTTTTCTAAATTAGCATGTCGATCATCCGAACAGCTATGCTGTATCAATGCGATCTTCATTTTATCTCGCTTCATGTTTACACAACCTTTCATCATTTCGTACTAGATTGGTATTTGCTGAGTAATACAATGAATATTTCCGCCGCCTAGCGCAATTTCCCTCGTATTGACTTGAACAACTTTTCTCTCGGGAAAAAGTCTTTCAAATTGATGTAGGGCGATTGAATCATACGGATCTCCAAACCCTGGGATTATAACACCGCCATTACATAAATAGCTATTTACATACGTACAGGCAAGTTTCGTTCCTGGCATACGACCATAACTGTGTCGTGCGATGTCAATACCCTCACTTTCCTTATCTGATATTTCAATTTGAGTAGGGATTTGAATTTTATGGATCTTTAACCTTCTTCCGTTTGAATCTTTGGCCTCTTTTAGTTGGTTATAACATTCAGATAAAACGTCGTATTGTGAATCGGACTTATCATCAGTCCAGCTCATGGCAACTTCACCCGGGCGTACGAAAAAGACCACTTCATCGACATGTCCATCTGTTTCATCAAAAAGCATCCCGTTTTTAAGCCAAATAATCGTATCCACATGTAAATATTCTTTTAAGCGATGTTCGATTTCCTCTTTGGATAAATGAGGATTTCGATTTTTATTTAATAGGCATTGTTCAGTTGTTATAAGCGTGCCTTCCCCGTCAACAGTAATCGAGCCACCCTCGAGGATAAAATCCTGTGCATCATAACGATTGAATCGGTCAATTTCCAACACTTTTTGTTTGACTAAGTTGTCTAAGTTCCACGGAAAATAAAGACCGTGTTCAAGCCCGCCCCAGGCATTAAATCCCCAATCAATTCCACGGATTTCACCTTCATCATTTTTTACATAGGTTGGTCCGATATCCCTCATCCAAGCATCATTTGAGGAAATCTCAACAACACGGATAGAGCCTGGAAGTATTTCTCGTACATGTTCATATTGATTTGCAGAAACGCCTATTGTGACAGGTTCAAATTTCGAAATTGCCATTGCAACCTCGGCAAATGCTTTTTGTGCGGGCTTGGCTCCTAATCTCCAGGTGTCCGTTCTCTCGGGCCAAAGCATCCATGTGCCCAGATGGGGTTCGAATTCTCCAGGCATTCTAAAGCCATCTCGGCGAGGAGTGCCTGTTAATTTTTCCACCATTCTATGTCCTCCAGTAATCGTTTGGTTGCTTGCTTTTTTCAAAGAATCTCCTCCAATCGAAGTCGTCATTTAAAAATGATGCAAAAATCATACCAATTTGTATCAATCAGGAAGATGAAAGAAAAAAGAAGAAGCTATGAAGGAATGAATAACCTATGCATAAATGAATAATCATTCTATTTATTGAGTGTGGAATGCTTACGAGTAAGCATATTAAACGACCTTCGATTTGGCACATTATTTGCAACATCATTTCTAATTACATCATAGACATGAGGAGGTGAATAAGTGGAGCATGACGAAATCATTACTAGCCCCTACCATGGAATTATTAAAGAGATTGTCATAAAAGAAAATTCCAAAATAGATGAGGGGGAGCCCTTGTTTATTATCCAAACTCTGACTGGTGAAAATAAGGCTATCAAGGTTGGAATTAGAGGGAGTGTTCAATCAATAGAGGTACAAATAGGGGATGAAGTAATACCAGGAATGGTACTCACTTATGTAAAAGATGAATCATTTATCATTGAGTAGCGAACATTTTGAGGAGATCATGTCTTCTCTCTTTTTTATTTTTAGATTTATTCAAAAATTCTATATAATCAGTGATATAATAGACTATATGGAAAAAGGGGGATAGTCGTTCATGTTTTCAGTTGATCCAAAAAATATTAAACCCTTAGTTGTAATGGACATCGAATCACTTGAAAGAGATCATGATGCGTTTCGTATTGGAAAAACTCAAGAACCCTACCTTTTTATTAAAAAGAATCAAAGAACCATTGGGTATATCCCTATGAAATTATTTTCAAGGGATGGGGGAGAGGAGAAGGAAATCACAGAAGAAAAGATTATGAAGCAACTAATTCCTATCGAGAAAATCTCGCAGTTAAGTAAAAAGATTTCCCTACCTATCGTCTTCCAAATTATTGGTGAGCCCTTTGCTTTGGTAAGGGACGATGCTGGAGAAATTAGTGGATACATACCGAGAGAAGAACTATTAGCTGAAATGTTCCGTCAAGGGAACCAGAATATTGATTTATTGAAGGTTATATTAACCTCGATTCCAATGGGGATATTTGTTGTGGATCGTGATAGAAATATCGTGTCCTACAATGAATCAGCTTTAGAAATGATAAAATTGTCTCCAGAACATGTACTACATACACCCGCAGAGAAAATCTTCGCAAAAGAACACATCAATAGCGTATTTCAAACAGGATCCACAGTTTTAAATCAGCTTCACATTACATCATCTATGAGTGTTTTAGTTGATTACAGCCCAATCTATACTCCTGAGAAACAGGTTGATGGAATGGTCATCATCGTACAAGACCTTCCAATGGTTGAAGAAATGGCGAATGAAATTGAATATATCAAGGATTTAAATCATGATATGCAAGCAATCCTTTCTAGTGTTTACGACGAAATTCTAGTAGTGAATGCGAAGGGAGAATTGATTCGTTTTAGTGATACAGAAATCTCACAGTTTTGGGGTGTTGAATTAAAAAGCCTGCTAGGAAAAAACATTATCGAACTTGAACAAAAAGGTTTATTTACCCCCTCGGTTACGAGATTAGTCCTAGAACAAAAGAAAAAAGTTTCTGTGGTTCAAGAGACGAAAGCTGGAAAAAGGATTCTTGCCGTTGGGAAGCCAGTATTTAATGAAAATGGGGAACTTATTCGAATAATAATTGCCTCCCGGGATATTACAGAAACGACAAAATTGAAGAACGAACTTCGCCATATGAAGGAAATTTCAGACCAGTATAAACGTGAACTCGATGATATGAAAACAAAGGATTTGTTTTATAAAAAGCTCATTTATTGTAGTCCGAAAATGGAAGAAATCATGACACAGGTAAAAAAGATTGCCGATTTTTCCTCAACTGTCTTAATAAACGGAGAATCAGGTGTTGGGAAAGAGGTGATTGCTCAAGCGATTCACCAGCTAGGAAGACGTTCGAAAAAACCTTTTCTTAAGCTGAATTGTGGAGCAATTCCAGAGAACCTACTGGAAAGTGAGTTGTTTGGGTATAGCAAGGGCGCGTTTACAGGGGCAGACAAAAATGGAAAGGAAGGCTACTTTAAACAAGCCGATGGGGGTGTCCTCTTTCTTGATGAAATTGGTGAAATGCCATTGCATTTACAAGTGAAACTACTAAGGGTTCTTCAAGAGCAAGAGGTAATTCCAATTGGGAGCACAAAACCCATTAAAGTGGATGTTCAGATTGTTGCAGCTACTAATAAAGACCTTGAAAAAATGGTGGAAAAACGCGAATTTCGGGAGGATTTATATTATCGATTAAATGTGATACCAATCCATATTCCGCCATTAAGAGAAAGACCTGAGGATATACCGTTACTTGCCTTTCACTTCGTCCAACAAATGAATGAGCGATATGATAAGAACTATCATTTAACTCCTGATGCTCTAAATCTATTAGAGGTCCATTCATGGCCAGGAAATATTCGAGAACTTCAAAATATGATTGAGCGGCTTGTGGTATCAGCTGATGATGAAGCCATTGATGCTGAATTTGTGAATCGATTCCTTGTTCTTGGGAAGGACGTAAAAAGTTCTAAGCCGATTGTAACAAAAATCCTACCACTTCAGGAAGCCATAGAATCGGTTGAGGAACAGCTAATATTACTAGCGATAAAACAATACAAAACGACAACGAAAGCAGCAAAAGTACTAGGAATAAGTCAATCCTCTGTTAGTAGGAAATATCAAAAAATAGTAGCTGAGCAGCATGGCAATATAGAAAATGTGTACTAAGAAAAAACGATTGGTTCTTATATGGAATCAATCGTTTTTTTCTTTAATTATTGGCATAGTTTTTGCATTAATTAAAATAACATAGTTCAGAAAGGATGATGGAGGATGGGGTATGCATCAATTAAAACAAGTCTACCTGGAAATAGATCAAGAGAATTATTAGAACGAAGACAGCAAGCGGTTCCAAAGGGAGTTAGCTTTGGAGCACCACTTTTTGCCCAGTCGGCAGAAGGAGCCTTAATTCAGGACGTCGATGGAAACACATTTATTGATTTCGTTGGAGCGATTGGAACCATTAATGTAGGGCATTGTCATCCAAAAGTGAAGCAGGCTCTTCATGAGCAGATCGATCAATTTATTCATACTGGATTTAATATTATGATGTATGAGGCATATATTGAACTTGCTGAGAGGCTTGCTCGTATTGCTCCAGGAAACCATGATAAAAAAGTGTTGTTTCAAAATAGTGGTGCAGAAGCCGTTGAAAATGCCGTAAAAATTGCTAGAAAATATACGAAAAGACAGGGTATTGTTTCGTTTTCAAAGGGCTTCCATGGTAGAACCTTATTAACGATGACAATGACGAGCAAGGTAAAGCCTTATAAATATGAATTTGGTCCGTTTGCGCCTGAGATTTATAAAGCACCATATCCATATCATTTTCGTCGACCGCAAGGATTAACGATTGATCAATATGAGGAATATATGGTAGAGGAATTCCGAAACTTCCTCATAACCGAAGTAGCCCCAGAAACAATTGCCGCGGTAGTCATGGAGCCAGTCCAGGGGGAGGGTGGTTTTATCATACCTGGTAAACGTTTCGTTCAAGGAGTCTATGAAGCTTGCAAAGAATATGGAATTCTTTTTATAGCCGATGAAATACAAACAGGATTTGCGAGGACGGGACGCTATTTTGCGATTGATCATTTTGATGTCGTTCCTGACATTATCACGGTTTCGAAATCTATGGGGGCAGGTGTCCCAATTAGCGGGGTAATTGGTCGCAAGGAAATGATGGATCAATCAGATCCGGGTGAACTAGGGGGTACTTATAGTGGAAGTCCGCTTGGATGTAGGGCAGCCTTAGCTGTTCTTGATATTATTGAAGAAGAACAACTTAATGAAAAAGCACAAAAAATCGGATTTAGGGTTATCGAAAAGTTTGAACAGTTGTATGATAAATATGAGTGTATCGGTGATATACGTGGACTTGGTGCGATGTGCGCCATGGAGATCGTCGAAGATCGCCTCACAAAAACTCCATCTAAGAAACTAACAAATGAAATTATTCAGGAAGCAAATAAACGTGGGCTCCTGTTATTAAGTGCAGGTGTCTATGGAAATGTCATTCGCCTTCTGATGCCAATTATTATCACCGACGAACAGCTAGACGAAGGACTGAAGATTTTAGAACAATCCATTGAAACAGTTGAACAACGAAGACATATTTTTACGAATTAACATGGGAGATTCAAAGGGAGGTAGTGTAGATGCCAACACATTTTATGTACATTAATGGGGAACAGGTCGAAAGTGACACGAAGGATATCATTGAAGTTATCAATCCTGCTACTAATAAGGTAATCGCTTCCGTTCCAAAGGGAGGAAAGCCTGAAGCAAGAAGAGCAGTAGATGCTGCTCATGCTGCTTTTAAAGAATGGTCTAAAAAAACGGCAGGGGAACGTGGACAGTTACTGATGAAATGGTTTTATTTAATTGATGAACATAAAGAAGAGCTAGGTCGATTAATGACAGAAGAGCAAGGAAAGCCATTAAAGGAAGCGGTTGGTGAAATTGCTTATGCAAACAGCTTTATTTCCTGGTATGCGGAAGAGGGAAAAAGAATCTACGGGGAAACAATTCCATCATCCCATCCAAATAAACGAATTTTAGTACACAAACAACCAGTAGGAGTTATTGCGGCCATCACCCCTTGGAATTTTCCGGCCGCCATGATTACTCGGAAAGTAGCACCAGCACTTGCTGCGGGTTGTACAGCTGTCGTAAAGCCGGCTTCACAAACCCCTCTTACAGCCATAAGGCTTGCTGAACTTGCCGGAGAGGCAGGTATCCCTCATGGTGTTATTAATGTCGTTACTGGAAATGCACGCGCCATTGGTGATGCTTGGCTAGAGGATGAACGTGTTCGAAAATTGACATTTACAGGCTCAACTGAGATCGGAAAGGTGTTAATGAAGGGGGCTGCTGATACAGTTAAGAAAATTTCCCTTGAGCTTGGGGGCCACGCTCCTTTTATTATTATGGATGATGCTGACCTTACGAAAGCAGTTGAAGGTGTAATTGGATCTAAATTTAGAAATGCGGGTCAAACCTGCATTTGTACAAATCGAATATACGTCCATGAGTCTATTGCAGATGCTTTTCAGGAAAAATTCCAAAAAGCTGTTGCTGATCTCAAGGTGGGGAACGGTCTTGAGGAAGGTGTGGATATTGGACCATTAATTGATGAGGCTGCACTTGAAAAGGTAACAGAACATATAGAGGATGCCGTTTCAAAGGGAGCAACTATCCTTCATGGAGGAAAAAGAATTTACGATAACGATGGTTATTATCATGAGCCGACAGTTCTAGCAAACGTGTCAGATGAGATGATTTGTATGAAGGAAGAGACATTTGGTCCGTTAGCGCCTGTCACCACTTTCAAAACGGAAGAAGAGGCCATTGAACGTGCGAACAACTCACCATATGGATTAGCCGCTTATGTCTTTACTGAAAATATTGGGAAGGCTATACGCATAAGTGAGCAGCTCGAATATGGAATTGTTGGTTTAAATGATGGACTTCCTTCAGTAGCTCAAGCTCCATTTGGTGGCTTTAAAGAAAGTGGACTTGGAAGAGAAGGCGGACACTTTGGAATTGATGAATATATTGAAGTCAAATACATTTCAATCGCATTCTAACTTTATCAAAAAAACTGCCTCATTCAATTAAGAATCGGGCAGTTTTTTTTGTGTGGATGAAGTGGTTGAAATTGATGAATTAGACACTTCGTTCAACCCTAAAAATTGCGTGATGCAGCATTTCAATTAATAGGTTTACTTCATCTTTATTTATGCAAAGTGGAGGTGCAAAGACGAGGGTATCCATCCCATCAAATACGACAGATCTACAGATAAGCCCTATTTTAGCAGCCTCATTTACAATTCTTGGGGCAAGTGGCCCTTTTACATGCTGGGGCGTATTGATTTCAACTGCGCCCATGAGACCTAAAGCACGAACATGACTGACAAGACTTGATTCACTTTGAATCCAAGAAAAACCATCAAGCATTTTAGCTCCCATTTTTGCAGAGTTTTCAATCAACCCCTCATTTTCAATGATTTCAATGTTCTTCAGTGCAACCGCGCATGCCATTGGATGGCCACTGTACGTATATCCATGCAAAAGTGTTCCCGTAGAAAGCTCTTTGAAATCTTCAAAAATCGGTTCAGATAAGACGACCCCACCTAATTGGGCATATCCGCTTGTTACCCCTTTGGCAAAGCACATCATGTCTGGCGCTACCCCATAATGATCGACACCGAAATATTTACCAGTACGGCCAAATCCGGTTATCACTTCATCGGTTATCCATAAAATATTGTTTTCCTTGCAAATGTCTCTTACTTCTTTAAAATAGCCATCAGATGCGATATGGACACCACCAGCACCTTGAACTGGCTCTGAAACAAATGCCGCAATTGTTTCCGGTCCCTCTGTTTCAATTGTTCGTCGCAAATCCTCGGCTGACATATTATCGGTATAATAAAAATCTGGGGCTAATGAATTGGTAAAATCTCTAAATGGCTTCAAACCTGTGGCACTGGTCGAGCCCATGGCAACTCCATGGTAAGATCTTTTTCGAGAGAGGATTTTCTTTTTCTCAGGCATTTCACGTAACATCCAATAATGGCGAGCTAATTTATAGGCCGTATCATTTGCTTCTGATCCTCCTGAGGTAAAGAATGTGGTTGATAAGTTTCCTGGTGAGATGTCTGCAAGCTTTGCGGCCAACCGAATCGCGGGTTCATTACTAAACGTCGCAAAACATGAACTAAACGCGAGTTTGTTCATTTGTTCTTGAGCCGCTTGTCCCAATTCCTTCCGGCCATGCCCGATATTGACATTCCATAAAGAGGACATGCCATCAAGCACCCGTTTTCCATTCACGTCCTCAAGGAACACACCTTCTCCTTTTGTAAAAATAAACGCGGGACCGAAATCCTGTTGTTGCTGAATCGGTGAGGTTGGATGTAAAAAATGTTTCTGGTCAAGTTCTATCAATTCTTGACGTATCATCAATTTTTCGTTCATTCACATTCCTCCTTCGTTCATTTGGCGCAAGTTCACACATTTCTTAAAATATATGCGTAAGGTTCAAGCTTTTGAACTATGAATATGGAATAGAACGTATAGAATTCGGGTGAATATTTCTTTTTGTAAAGGACAACCTTAAATTCGTAATTATGTTTTAACTCTCCTGTAACACGGATGAAATATATTTTGAGTATGATAATAGTAGTAATTGACCCCCTTTTTATAAAATAGATTTATTTTGGGCACAGGTTTATCCCTGTGCCCCCTTTTTTTGTCTCAAAATCAATATGTAAATCTTGTTCGTTGTGAGTACCTGTTAGAAATAGTATAATAATAACGATAAGATTGCTTACAAACGGTCTGCCTTGACACGGGACCGACTTGGGGTGAAAGAGAGTGCAAAGAGTAACAAATTGCGTAGTACGCAAAGATAATAAAGTATTGCTATTGCAAAAGCCACGACGCGGATGGTGGGTAGCACCTGGAGGAAAGATGGAGCCAGGTGAATCAGTCCGTGACTCCTGTATCCGGGAATACCGTGAGGAAACAGGGTTATATCTTAAAAATCCAGATATTAAAGGGATTTTTACATTTATCATTAAAGAAGGCGATAAGGTAACCTCCGAATGGATGATGTTTTCTTTTTTAGCCAATGATTTTGAAGGCGAAAATGTCGATGAATCCGAAGAGGGCATCCTGAAATGGCAGGATATTAAGGATATACCTAATTTGCCGATGGCCCCTGGCGATTATCATATTTTGGATTACGTACTTAAAGGTTCTGGGGTAATATATGGAACATTTACATATACACCAGATTTTGAATTACTTTCATACAGATTAGATCCTAGTTAGATATGGGGAGGCAAAACGATGAGTGTTGGTTCAACTAGTGAAATACAATTAGTGATCATAACGGGAATGTCAGGTGCAGGTAAGACAGTCGCGATTCAAAGCTTTGAGGATTTAGGGTATTTTTGTGTAGATAACCTCCCTCCAACTTTACTTCCGAAATTTCTTGAGCTGATGAAGGAATCTGGAGGGAAAATGGATAAAGTTGCGCTTGTTATGGACTTACGTGGGCGCGAATTTTTCGATAGCTTATTCGCATCCCTTGACGATCTTTCAGAGGTTTCATGGATTGCGCCGCAAATTTTATTTTTAGATGCAAAGGATGCAACGCTTGTTACACGTTATAAGGAAACAAGGCGTTCCCATCCACTAGCTCCAACTGGTTCGCCACTCGAAGGTATTCAGGCTGAACGGGAAATCCTAGAGGAGATGAAGGGAAGGGCTCAGTATATTTATGATACTTCAGAATTAAAACCAAGGGAACTGCGGGAAAAAATTCTAAAGCAGTTCGCATCGCAATCAAGACCTACCTTTTCGGTCAACGTGATGTCATTTGGCTTTAAATATGGTATCCCGATTGATGCTGACCTCGTGTTTGATGTGCGTTTTCTCCCGAATCCTCATTACATCGAGGCGATGAGACCAAAGACTGGGCTTGACAATGATGTATCAAGCTATGTTCTAAAATGGACAGAAACCCAGAAGTTTATCGAAAAAGTAACGGATCTACTTGCATTTATGCTCCCACAATACAAGCGGGAAGGAAAAAGCCAGCTTGTGATTGCAATTGGATGTACGGGCGGACAGCACCGTTCCGTTACTCTTGCCGAATATATCGCAAATCATTTCAAGGATGACTATCAAACTCATGTTTCTCACCGCGATATTGAGAGGAGAAAGGAAAGAAAGTAATGACCAATCCAAAACAGCCTAAGATTGTCATCATTGGTGGGGGAACGGGTCTTTCCGTACTTTTACGAGGGTTAAAATATCAGCCAGTTGATATTACAGCCATTGTAACAGTAGCGGATGATGGGGGATCCTCTGGTCGCCTTCGTGATGAGATGGATATTCCACCACCTGGTGATATTCGAAATGTATTAGCAGCCCTTTCAGATGTGGAGCCCTTGATTGAGGATTTGTTCCAGCATCGGTTTGCAGGTGGAAATGGCTTATCTGGTCATTCACTTGGAAACTTGATCCTTGCGGCAATGACAACGATAACTGGTGATTTTGTTCACGCAGTAACTGAAATGAGTAAAGTCCTAAAAGTAAGAGGAAAAGTCCTACCAGCAGCGAATAAAAGTGTCGTTTTAAATGCTGAAATGGAGGACGGTACTGTTGTTACAGGGGAGTCAAAAATTCCTTACTCCGGTAAAAAGATCAAACGTGTCTTTTTAACACCAGATGATGTGGAGCCACTAAACGAATCAATTGAAAAAATTCGTGAAGCTGATATGATTGTCATCGGCCCTGGCAGCCTATATACAAGTATTTTGCCGAATTTGCTTGTACCCAAAATTGGTGATGAGGTCGTTAAAGCCAAAGCAAAAAAGGTCTATATTTGTAACGTGATGACACAAGCAGGGGAAACCTTGAACTATTCAGCGAGCGACCACGTTCAGGCTTTAATGGATCATATGGGCTTAAGGTTTATTGATACCATTTTGGTCAATGATGGTGATATCCCAGAACACATCAAGGAAAAGTATGCAAAAGAACTAGCAAAGCCTGTTGTGTATGACGTAGAAAGACTTTCTACTTTAGGTCTATCCATCATTAATGATAAAATCATTTCATATGATAACGATGTAATAAGACATGATACAACAAAAGTAGCAGATCTTTTATATAATATGGTTATAGAAAATAAAAATGGGTGATTGAATCAATCACCCTCATGATAAAAGGAGGGTGGAACCTGTGTCATTTGCATCAGAGACGAAAAAAGAACTGACAAACCTAGACATCAAAGATTGCTGCGCAAAAGCCGAGCTTTCCGCTTTGATTCGAATGAATGGCGCACTTTCCTTCTCCAATCAAAAAGTAGTGGTGGATATCCAAACGGAAAACGCCGCTATTGCGAGAAGAATTTATACATTGCTAAAAAAATGCTATAATGTGGGTGTTGAGCTTCTCGTTCGTAAAAAAATGAGACTCAAGAAAAACAATGTATATATTGTTCGGCTTATTGAGGACGCAAAGGATATTTTAGAAGATTTAAAGATTTTTGAAGGTTTTTCCTTACAACAAGAAATCTCTCCGGCACTTGTGGCGAAAAAATGCTGCAAACGCTCCTATTTACGCGGAGCTTTTTTAGCAGGGGGATCAGTTAATAATCCTGAAACATCCTCGTACCATCTTGAGATTTTTTCATTATATAAAGATCATAATGATTCCCTTTGTGAATTAATGAACGTTTTTGATCTAAACGCCAAAACATTAGAGCGTAAAAAAGGTTATATTACGTACTTAAAAGAAGCGGAAAAAATCACCGAGTTCCTCAATGTCATTGGCGCCCACCAAGCATTACTTCGCTTTGAGGATGTACGCATTGTTCGCGACATGCGAAATTCAGTGAACCGGCTTGTGAACTGTGAAACGGCAAACTTAAATAAGACAATCGGCGCTTCCATTCGTCAAGTAGAAAATATCCGATACATTGATGAAACAGTCGGTCTTGGCATTTTACCAGATAAGCTAAGAGAAATTGCTGAGCTCAGAGTCGCCTACCAGGATGTCACTCTAAAAGAGCTAGGAGAAATGGTAACATCCGGAAAGATCAGCAAATCAGGGATTAACCATCGCCTTCGAAAAATTGATGAAATTGCCGACAAGCTCCGTGCAGGCCAATCTATCAAGTGAGGGCCTTGCTCACTTGGAAAGAAATAAAGCGCTGTCATTTTGAAACCTTTTTGGTTTGTTCTACGTAAGAATAGAAAACGACGAATTAGAAAAAACAAACAACTTAAGAATTGCACACAAATTTGAGGAGGAAGAAAAATGGTTGAAAAACATGTAGAGGTTGTATTAAGAACGGGATTACAAGCACGTCCTGCAGCAATGTTTGTCCAAGAAGCAAATAAATTTTCTGCGGACATCTTTTTAGAAAAGGATGGGAAAAAGGTAAATGCTAAAAGCATAATGGGACTAATGAGTTTAGCCATTGGCTCAGGTGCAACAATTACCCTAATCGCAGAGGGAAATGATGAAGAAGCTGCGGTTGAAGCCTTAACTGAATTTGTTCAAAAAGAAGCATAAAAAAATCCTCTCACGATGCGATGTGAGAGGATTTTTTTCTTATTTGTTGTTATCTTGTGGATACATAACCTTGTCGATGAGACCATACTCCATTGCTCTTTCAGCTGTCATGAAGTTGTCACGGTCTGTATCTCTTTGTAAAACCTCTAAAGGTTGACCAGTACGCTCTGATAAAATTTGGTTTAGCTTTTCGCGTAAGAAAAGAATGCGTTTCGCTGCAATTTCAATTTCAGTTGCTTGCCCTTGTGCGCCACCAAGTGGTTGGTGAATCATAACTTCACTATTAGGAAGCGCAAATCGCTTGCCTTTTTCACCAGCAGCAAGTAAGAAAGCACCCATTGATGCAGCCATACCGATACAAATAGTAGAAACTTTTGGCTTGATAAACTGCATGGTATCATAGATCGCCATACCAGCTGTGATTGAACCACCAGGGCTGTTGATGTATAAAGAAATATCTTTTTCAGGATCCTCAGCGGCTAAGAACAATAACTGAGACACGATTGAGTTTGCAACATTATCATCAATCGCACTTCCAAGCATGATAATACGGTCTTTTAATAAACGTGAGTAGATGTCATATGCGCGCTCTCCACGGTTTGTTTGCTCAATAACTGTAGGTATTAAATTCATTTTACTTCCTCCTTCAAACAAATTAAAAGGTTTGTTATGTATTCCCATCATACAATTAAGGTCAGTAAAGGTCAAACAATTCGCTTTACTACCTTATACTATTCTACAAACGATTATCCCATACCTCTTTAAGCACGGAAAAAATCAAAATTTCATACGTATTCCATCATAACCGATTTGAGGAGATTTAAACATACATCTTGCAATCAAAAGCTTTCTATCCTATAATGATGAGTGCAGTTTATCTAAAATATGCCCTCGTAGTGTAGTGGATAGCACAAGAGATTCCGGTTCTCTTATCGTGGGTTCGAATCCTGCCGAGGGCGCTATAAGAAAAATGACCAGAGAAAATCTCCAGGTCATTTTTTGTTAAATGAGGTAATCGTCCCCTCACCGGTCCAAAATCGAACAAAGAGGGAACGCAAATGGTGTAATCGTCCCCTCACCGGTCCAAAATTGAACAAAAAGGGAACGCAAATGGTGTAATCGTCCCCTCACCGGTTCAAAATTGTACGAAAAGGGAACGCAAAAGGAGTAATCGTCCCCTCACCGGTTCAAAATTGTACGAAAAGGGAACGCAAAAGGCGTAATCGTCCCCTCATCGGATCAAAATTGAACAAAAAGGGAACGCAAATGGTGTAATCGTCCCCTCACCGGTCCAAAATCGAACAAAAAGGGATCGCAAACCGCATAATCGTCCCCTCACTATTCTAAATTCCAAAAACGATAGCACGAATAACGCCATCTCCATCACAATCTTTTACTACTTTCAAATCAACCTAATTATCCTTATACCCCAATGTTCCATCATACACGTCCTCATCAACTGGATTCACAGCCCACATCGTTTGAATGGGATCGAACTCTGATGCAAACTCTTCTTTGTTCTTCGCTTCGTCCAGTGTTCCTGTGACTGGGCCTGTGTATATGATTTCATTCTTTTTCAACAATAATCACCTCTTTAAGGTAGATTCTTTCAAAAAATGAATAAAAATGCGTGCTAAAATTTAACTTTTTCGATACGATAGAAGTAAGATAAAATTAACGTAGTATCCTTTTAGTCAAAAAGGTAATTTAAATTGCGAACAAAAAAGTAAACGCTTCCAATTAATGAATAACTCAAAGGAAGGGGGAACCATGAGTGAATATGCAAACTGGACTTTTTCAACAGCAATCTATAAAGCTAGTCATGACAAAGGAATTAACGCAGGCAATTACTCTTTTACAATACTCTTCTTTGGATTTGACTAAATTTCTAGAAGAGCAGACACTAGAAAATCCCCTCATTGATGTAAAACGATCGGACTTTGATCGCCCCAAAAAAATGAAGGTCACTAAAGATACGTACACTAATCCAATCGACTATATTGGTAAAAAAGAAACAACTTTATATGAGCATTTGCTAACACAACTGTCATATATGAAAATTAATAACAAGAAAAAACGGATGGGTGAATATATCATCCAGCTACTCGACAGCAATGGGTATTTGTATTTTCCTACAGAGGAAATAGCGAGGGATCTCAATACCGACACAGAAACCATTGAAAATGCGATTCGTATTGTTCAAAGCTTGGATCCGATTGGGGTAGGAGCGAGATCTCTACAGGAATGTATTCTCTTACAATTGAAGGCACTCCCAAACCGAAACAGTTTAGCGGAGATCATTATACAAGATCATTTTGAACGATTCGCCGAAAAGTCATGGAAGGAAATCGCCAAGGACCTAAATGTAAAGCTTTTTGATATTCAGCAAGTGTTTGATTTTATCCAAACGCTAAAGCCAAGACCAGGAGCAGCCTTTCATGGCGGGGAAGCACATTATATTGTACCGGATTTCGATATCCTGGTAGAAGACGGTGTCGTCACAATGAAAATGCAAGACTCGTACCTGCCAAAGGTATCGTTGAACATCCAATATTATCAGCATTTTTTAGAGGAAAAGGATAGCAAAACAAAATCCTATCTTCAGGAAAAAGTGGATCAGTGTCAGTGGATCATGAGAAGTTTGGAGCAACGAAAAATGACCTTGCAAAATGTCATGAGTGAAATTATTAATCGCCAAATGGATTTTTTTATAAAGGGACCAGCACATTTAAAGCCGCTCATTATGAGTGATGTTGCCGATGCTTTAGACATTCATGAATCAACAGTTAGCCGTGCGGTAAAGGATAAATTTGTGCAAACCCCATTTGGGATTTATGAGATGAAGTATTTCTTTAGTCGGAATATCCAGACAACGGGTGAGACTGATACGTCATCTACCCAAGTGAAAAATGTTATGAAACAGATGATTGAAGTGGAAAATAAGGAAAAGCCTTTGTCAGACCAAGAAATTGTCAGTATACTTGAGGAGGAGCATGGTATTCTTGTATCGAGACGAACCATCGCAAAATACCGTGACCAATTAAACATACCATCTTCGACGAAACGAAAACGGTACAGCAGGTAGATTGGAAGTGTAAAAAATTGAATCGCATTCAGGTAACGATGTATTCAAAGGAGAATTGCTCTCTTTGTACAAAAGCAAAAAAAGTAATTGAGGAATTAAGCGAAGAGTACCCGATAGAACTTCACGAAATTGACATTTATAAAGATGACCAACTTTTGGAAAAATATCAGATCATGATTCCAGTTATCGAAATCGGTAGAACTGAAGTGGAGTATGGGATCATTCATAAAGAAACAATCCAAGAGTATTTGAATCATTTATTGAAAAAATAAGGTTTATCCCAACTGCCTAAAAAATAGGCAGTTTTCCCCGCATTAACGGACAGTAAGAATCGCACTTTAAGAGACTATGTATAAATCAATCTAGGATAGGTGTGAATCAACTGCCCGTAAAAGCCCGAAAATAAGAACAAAGACTAAGAACGCCACGTCCTGTGGCAACGTCTTTGTGACCCACATCATGTGGACCTCAACTAACCATCAAAGAAGGATTTAGAAATCCCCCTTTGAAGGAAGTTTCACTTTATTTATTGCTTTCTTTTAAAAGTATTGTTACTATAATAAATGTAACCGACGATATTCAATTATCACTGATGTGTTTTTTTTTACTGTAAGTGGGACATAATATGTCACACCGGGACAAAAAGAGTCCCTTATGGTAAAAAAGGGGAAATGAAAAGATGAGTTCAATCATTGAGGTACAACAGAAGTTATTACCCGATTTACTCGAGGTTATGCAAAAGCGCCATGAGATCCTCAAATACATACGACTAATGCAGCCAATTGGAAGAAGGAATCTTTCAACGAGTCTTGGTCATAGCGAACGTGTCCTCCGCGGAGAAGTTGAGTTTTTAAAGAAACAAAATCTCGTGGATTTTAGCACTGCAGGTATGAGCTTGACGAAAGAGGGCGCGGAGCTTTTAAAAGACCTTGAGGATGTAATGAAGGAAGTTTTAGGTTTAAGGGTTTTAGAATCCAAACTTAAGGAGAAGTTAAAGATAAAAGAAGTGATTGTCGTCCCAGGCGACAGTGACACGACTCCTTGGGTGAAAAAAGAAATGGGAAGAGCTTGCGTTTCAAGAATAAAACAAAGGCTTTTTGGAGAAAATATCGTCGCAGTTACAGGTGGTACAACACTTGCTGAGGTGGCAGAAATGATGACCCCAGATTCGAAAGGGCGAAGCATTTTATTTGTACCGGCAAGAGGTGGGTTAGGAGAACGAGTGGAAAATCAAGCAAATACAATTTGCGCGAAAATGGCCGAAAAAGCCTCGGGTGATTATCGACTCCTTCATGTACCTGATGTTGTGAGCAATGAAGCGTACCATTCTTTTGTGGCAGAACCATCGATCCGAGATGTCTTGAGCTTGATAAAGTCATCAAGTATGGTTGTTCACGGAATAGGAGACGCTATTACAATGGCAAAGCGTCGCAAGACAGATGAAGAGGATATGAAAAAAATCTTTGAATCTCATGCGGTCGCAGAGGCCTTTGGCTATTATTTTGACGAAGATGGGAATGTTGTACATCGGGTTCAAACGATTGGAATCCAGCTTAAGGATCTTCCTGCAATCCATGATGTGATTGCCGTAGCTGGTGGAGCTTCGAAGGCAATCGCCATCCAAGCTTACTTAAAGCAAGCCCCTGGAACTCTGTTAATTACAGATGAAGGTGCTGCAAAAGAGTTAATAAAGGGGTAACCCTTATATAAAAATTTCTTTAGGTTTCACATACAAAAGGAGGAAATCAAAATGGCAGTAAAAGTTGGTATTAATGGTTTTGGACGTATTGGTCGTAACGTATTACGTGCGGCTCTAAAAAATCCTAATGTAGAAGTAGTAGCAGTAAACGATTTAACAGATGCAAACATGTTAGCTCATCTATTAAAGTATGACTCTGTTCATGGTGTTCTTGATGCAGAAGTATCTGTTAATGGAAACAACCTTGTTGTAGATGGAAAAGAAATTCTTGTTAAGGCTGAGCGCGACCCAGCTCAACTTGCTTGGGGCGACCTAGGTGTTGAAGTTGTTGTTGAATCAACTGGTCGTTTCACAAAGCGCGCAGACGCTGCGAAACACTTAGAAGCTGGTGCAAAGAAAGTTATCATTTCTGCTCCTGCAACTGATGAAGATATCACAATCGTTATGGGTGTTAACGAAGACAAATATGATGCAGCAAACCACAACGTTATTTCTAATGCTTCTTGTACAACAAACTGCTTAGCACCATTTGCAAAAGTTTTACATGAAAACTTTGGAATTAAGCGTGGTATGATGACAACAATTCACTCATACACAAATGACCAACAAATTCTTGATTTACCACATAAAGATTATCGTCGTGCTCGTGCGGCAGCTGAAAACATCATTCCAACAACTACTGGTGCAGCAAAAGCTGTTTCTCTAGTATTACCTGAGTTAAAGGGTAAATTAAATGGTGGAGCTGTTCGTGTTCCAACTCCAAACGTGTCACTTGTTGACTTAGTTGCTGAATTAGATAAAGAAGTAACTGTAGAAGAAGTGAACGCAGCACTTCGCAAAGCTGCTGAAAATGAGTTAAACGGAATTATGGGTTACAGCGAAGAGCCACTAGTATCTGGTGACTATAACGGTAATGCAAATTCTTCAACTATTGATGCACTTTCTACAATGGTAATGGAAGGCAACATGGTTAAAGTGATCTCTTGGTATGATAACGAAACTGGTTACTCACACCGTGTAGTTGACCTTGTAGATTACCTTGCATCAAAAGGACTATAATTTTATTCAGCAGGGAGTAAACCCTACTGAATAAAATTAAGCCTCCGGCGGATGCCACGATTTTTCAGAGGAAACTTTTCGAGCTTGCTCGAAAAAAATCGGGCGCAAATACGCCAAGGCGCATTTGATTTACCATTTGATTAGTATGTCACATTTATCAAACAGTAAAACATATTAATCTTGGAAACCTAAACAACAACAACTATAATAGAACTTGTGTGGGGAAGGGAGTGTTCCCTTCCCTTTTTAATGTCATTTAGAAAAATGTGCCACAGAACAAGTTTTGTATATTACATAGAACGGAGGCCTTCCCAGTGAATAAGAAATCAGTAAGAGATATTGATGTGAAAGGCAAGCGAGTATTCTGTCGAGTTGATTTTAACGTTCCAATGCAAGATGGTCAGGTTACAGACGAGACTCGTATTCGTGCAGCATTACCAACAATCGAGTACCTTCGTAAAGAAGGAGCCAAGGTTATTTTAGCAAGTCACCTTGGTCGACCAAAAGGAAAAGCGGTAGACGAACTTCGCTTAGACCCAGTTGCGAAACGATTAGGCGAGCACTTAGGTATCGAGGTCCGTAAAACCAATGAGGCATATGGTCCAGAGGTTGAACAAGCCATTTCAGAAATGAACGAAGGCGATGTTCTTTTATTAGAAAACGTTCGTTTTTATCCTGGTGAAGAGAAGAATGATCCGGAACTTGCAAAACAATTTGCTGCATTAGCTGATGTATACGTTAATGATGCGTTCGGAGCTGCACACCGTGCCCACGCTTCTACAGCTGGTATTGCCGAACACCTTCCAGCCGTTGCAGGTTTCTTAATGGAAAAAGAAATCGAAGTACTAGGCAAAGCACTATCAAATCCAGAACGTCCTTTCACTGCGATTATCGGTGGAGCAAAGGTTAAGGATAAAATTGGTGTCATCGAGAACCTCTTAGAAAAAGTAGATAACTTGATCATTGGTGGAGGTCTTGCTTATACATTCGTAAAAGCACAAGGCCATGAAATCGGTAAATCTCTTTTAGAAGAAGATAAAATGGATCTTGCTAACGAGTTCATCAAAAAAGCAAAAGAAAAAGGCGTAAACTTCTATATGCCTGTTGATGTAAGAGTTGCAGATGATTTCTCAAATGATGCGAACATTAAAATTGTTCCAATCACGGAAATTCCAAGCGATTGGGAAGCACTCGATATCGGTCCAAAGACAGCAGAAATTTACAAAGATGTCATCCAAAAGTCTAAGCTTGTGATTTGGAATGGTCCAATGGGAGTATTCGAATTAGATGCATTCGCAAATGGTACAAAAGCTGTTGCACAAGCACTTGCTGATGCAACTGATACGTATTCTATTATCGGTGGAGGCGACTCTGCTGCAGCGGCAGAAAAGTTCGGTCTTGCTGATAAAATGAGCCACATCTCAACTGGTGGCGGAGCATCATTAGAATTCATGGAAGGTAAAGAGCTTCCTGGAGTCGAACTACTTAACGATAAATAATATTGGGGTGTTATCAAAGCACCTTTCCATAAAGCTCAACATCGAAAGGGATGGTGAAACATGAGAAAGCCAATCATTGCAGGAAACTGGAAAATGAATAAGGTTCTTTCAGAAGCAGTTCAATTTGTAGAAGAAATCAATGGTCTAATTCCATCACCAGAAAAGGTTGATTCTGTCGTTTGTGCGCCAGCACTATTTTTAGAGCGTCTGGTTGCAAACGTAAAGGAAGGAAACTATGACCTTAAAATCGGTGCTCAAAACATGCATTTTAAAGAGAGTGGAGCATTTACTGGTGAAATCAGTCCTTTAGCATTAAAGGACTTAGGTGTTGACTATGTAATCCTTGGTCACTCTGAGCGTCGTGAAATGTTCGCAGAAACAGATGAAACGGTTAATCAAAAAACCCTTGCAGCATTTGCTCATGGATTAGTTCCGATCGTATGCTGTGGTGAGACATTAGAGCAACGTGAAGCAGGTCAAACAAACGACCTTGTTGGAACTCAAATAGAAAAAGGATTAGCAGGTCTTACTGAAGAACAAGCGAAAGAAGTTGTCATTGCCTATGAACCAATCTGGGCGATTGGAACAGGTAAATCTTCTTCTGCTGAAGATGCGAATGAGGTTTGTGCACACATCCGTAAAGTAGTTGCTGAACAATTCTCACAAGATGTTGCAGACGCTGTTCGCATTCAATACGGGGGTAGTGTTAAACCAGAAAACATTAAGGAATACATGGCACAACCAGATATCGATGGTGCTCTAGTTGGTGGAGCAAGTCTCGATGCTTCCTCTTTTGTTAAGCTTTTGGAGGCAGGTAGCAATGAGTAAATCACCAGTTGCACTAATCATCTTAGATGGATTTGCATTTCGCGATGAAGTAAAAGGAAATGCAGTAGCCCAAGCAAACAAACCAAATTTTGATCGCTATTGGAACAAATACCCGCACGCTACATTACAGGCAAGCGGTGAGGCTGTTGGTTTACCAGAAGGCCAAATGGGGAATTCAGAGGTAGGACACTTAAACATCGGCGCAGGTCGTGTCGTCTACCAAAGCTTAACCCGCGTAAATGTTGCCATCCGCGACCACGAATTTGAAAGAAATGAAACCTTCCTTGCAGCGATGAAGCATGTAAAGGAAAATGGTACAGCTCTACACCTATTCGGATTATTATCTGACGGTGGAGTACACAGTCACATCGATCATCTTTTTGCATTGTTAAAGCTAGCAGCATCAGAAGGTATTGAAAAAGTGTACATCCACGGCTTTTTAGATGGAAGAGACGTTGGTCCTCAAACCGCGAAAATCTATCTCGAACAGCTCGATGAAAAAATCAAGGAATACGGTGTTGGTGAAATTGCAACCTTGTCTGGCCGTTATTATTCAATGGACCGTGACAAGCGTTGGGAGCGTGTTGAAAATTCATATCGTTCAATGGTTTACGGAGAAGGTCCTACATATAAAAATGCATTTGAACTTGTTGATGACTCCTATGCAAACGGCATTTACGATGAATTCGTATTACCATCAGTCATTGTAAAAGAAGACGGTTCACCTGTTGCAACCATCCAAGACAATGATGCTGTGATTTTTTATAACTTCAGACCAGACCGTGCCATCCAAATTTCGAACACATTCACAAATGACGATTTCCGTTCATTTGACCGTGGACCTAAGCATCCGAAAGATCTATTCTTTGTGTGCTTAACACACTTCAGTGAAAGCGTCGATGGATATGTGGCTTTCAAACCAACAAACTTAGATAACACATTGGGAGAAGTTCTTTCACAAAACGGATTAAAACAGCTTCGGATTGCCGAAACTGAAAAATATCCTCATGTTACCTTCTTTATGAGTGGTGGACGTGAACAGGAGTTCCCTGGTGAAACTCGTATTTTAATCAATTCGCCAAAAGTTGCTACCTATGACCTTAAGCCTGAAATGAGTGCTTACGAGGTGAAAGATGCACTTTTAAAAGAAATTGCTGAAGATAATCATGATGCGATTTTATTAAACTTTGCAAACCCAGATATGGTTGGTCACTCAGGAATGCTTGAGCCAACCATTAAAGCAATTGAAACAGTTGATGAGTGTTTAGGTGAAATCGTAGATGCGATCCTTAAAAAAGGTGGAGCTGCGATCATCACTGCTGACCATGGTAACTCCGACGAGGTTGTAACTCTTGAAGGAAATCCAATGACTGCTCACACAACAAATCCAGTACCAGTCATTGTCACAAAAGAAGGTTTAACCTTACGCGAAGATGGAATTCTAGGAGATTTAGCGCCAACTATGCTAGACCTACTAGGAATCCAAAAATCAGCAGAAATGACTGGAAATAGCTTAATAAAATAAAAACTCATTTGAAAAAGGAGAGATTTTTAATGTCAATTATCGTAGATGTATACGCTCGTGAAGTATTAGATTCTCGTGGAAATCCTACAGTTGAGGTTGAAGTTTATACTGAGTCAGGTGCATTCGGCCGCGCTTTAGTACCAAGTGGTGCTTCAACTGGTGAATACGAAGCCGTTGAGCTTCGTGATGGCGACAAGAGCCGTTACCTTGGTAAAGGTGTTCAAACAGCAGTAAACAACGTAAATGAAATCATTGCAGCAGAAATCATCGGTTTCGATGTAACTGACCAAGTTGCAATCGACCACGCATTAATCGAGCTTGATGGAACTGAAAACAAAGGTAAATTAGGTGCTAACGCAATTCTTGGTGTTTCAATGGCAGTAGCTCGTGCAGCAGCTGATTTCTTAGAAATTCCTTTATACCAATACCTTGGTGGATTCAACTCAAAAACTCTTCCAGTACCAATGATGAACATCATCAACGGTGGAGAGCATGCTGACAACAACGTGGACATCCAAGAATTCATGATCATGCCTGTTGGAGCAGAAAACTTCAAAGAAGCACTTCGTATGGGTGCTGAAATTTTCCACAACCTTAAAGCAGTGTTACATGCAAAAGGCCTAAACACAGCTGTAGGTGACGAAGGTGGATTTGCTCCAAACCTTGGTTCAAATGAAGAAGCTCTACAAACAATCGTAGAAGCAATCGAAAAAGCAGGTTACAAGCCTGGTGAGCAAGTACGCCTTGCAATGGATGCTGCATCTTCTGAGTTCTACAACAAAGAAGACGGTAAATACCATCTTAAAGGAGAAGGCAAAGTTCTTACTTCTGAAGAAATGGTTGCATTCTATGAAGATCTTGTATCAAAATACCCAATCATCTCAATTGAAGATGGTTTAGACGAAAACGACTGGGAAGGCCACAAACTTCTAACTGAGCGTCTTGGTAAAAAAGTTCAACTAGTTGGAGACGACCTATTCGTTACAAATACAAAGAAACTTGCTGAAGGTATTGAAAGAAACATCGGAAACTCAATCCTTATTAAAGTTAACCAAATCGGTACATTAACTGAAACATTTGATGCAATCGAAATGGCAAAACGCGCTGGCTATACTGCAGTTATCTCTCACCGTTCTGGCGAAACAGAAGACAGCACAATCGCTGACATCGCTGTAGCAACAAACGCTGGCCAAATCAAGACTGGTGCTCCATCACGTACTGACCGTGTTGCAAAATATAACCAATTACTACGTATTGAAGACAATCTTGGTGAAACAGCTCAATACAACGGCTTAGCATCTTTCTATAACCTAAGAGGCTAATCTAATAAACAGGAAAACGACAAGCGTGGGTGCTTGTCGTTTTTTTAGTTGGTAGTGGTTTTTTCGGCTTTGGTTAAAACGCAATTCCGGTGGGCTAAAGCGCAATTATACAGATTAACGCGCAATTCAGTTACATTAAAACGCAATTCCGGCAGATTAAAGCGCAATTCCGAAAAATAAAGCGCAATTCCACTAGGTTGAATGCAATACCTACTTCTCTTTCTTCACCTGCTGCTTCTTTTGCTTACCTTGTTGCGTATTCTCGCCTAAGTAATTCGTTTTGTGCTTTTTCTGCTCTTTAATAAACGCATCAAAATCCAAGTTGATCACTTCTCATCATTCCTTTCAAGATAGTCAATTTTAATATGGACGTTTCTAAAGGAAATCATGAAGTGAATCGTTGGAAATTAGGTGATGGGGAAAACCTTAACTTTATGAAGAACCAAAATGAGATCCTGGATCGACGAAAAGGTCATCATAAACGGGATGAAGACCTGAACCGAGAGCCCATACGCATGAAATGGTTATCATAAGCAAGATGAAGACCAAAATAGAGAGCTCGGGCAAACGAAAAGGTTATCATAAGCAAGATGAAGACCAAAATAGAGAGCCCGGGCAAACGAAAAGGTTATCATAAGCAAGATGAAGACAAAAATAGAGAGCTCGGGCAAACGAAAAGGTTATCATAAGCAAGATGAAGACAAAAATAGAGAGCTCGGGCTAACGAAATGGTTATCACAAGCAAGATGAAGACCCAAACCGAGAGCTCAGGCAAACGAAAAGGTCATCATAAGCGAGATGAAAACTCGAACCAAGAACTTGGACAGAGAAAAGCACTTCATAAGCCAGATGATAAATCAATCCATAATCCCTTTTTCATTTATTTGAATTCTGTCAGAAAATGCAGTATTGTCCACATGGGACTTTTATGGTACATTTATTTTAACGTCATATGCGTTCTTGTTCAGGAGGTGTCGTTTTATATGTTGCATGGAATTTTTGTTACATTACTCGTAATCGTATGTATCGGGTTAATCGTAGTGGTGTTATTACAATCTGGTAAAAGCGCAGGGTTATCTGGGGCTATCTCTGGTGGGGCTGAGCAATTATTTGGAAAACAAAAGGCTCGTGGCCTTGATGCGGTTTTACAGCGTATCACAGTAGTCCTAGCGGTATTATTCTTTGTTCTTACAATTGCGGTATCTTACTTTGAACTATAAAATTTTTTGAAAAGAGGGTTAGACAGGTGATGTCTAGCCTTTTTTATTGCGCTTAAAACGTACTTTCCGGTACGATAGTAGAATACCGAAAAAAGCGCAAAATAAAAATAAGGAAGTCATTATAAAGGAGTTATACATAATGAAGATCAAATTACCTCAGCCTTTCTTTTTTGAAGGAGGAGAAAGAGCGGTTTTATTACTACATGGTTTCACTGGAAATTCAGCAGACGTAAGGATGCTGGGGAGGTTCCTTGAGAATAGAGGCTATACGTGTCATGCACCTATTTATAAAGGCCATGGTGTCCCACCGGAAGAATTGGTGCATACCGGTCCTGAGGATTGGTGGGAAGATGTCACGAACGCCTACCAATTTTTAAAAAATAAAGGATACGAAAAAATTGCAGTAGCCGGATTGTCACTTGGCGGGGTATTTTCCCTAAAATTGGGTTACACTGTACCTATAAAAGGGATTGTGACAATGTGTGCTCCCATGTATCTAAAAAGTGAGGAAGTTATGTATGAGGGTGTTGTTGAATTTGCACGTGAATACAAACGATTTGAGGGGAAATCTCCTGAGCAAATCGACAAGGAAATCGAAGAATTCAAGAAGACCCCAATGAATACGTTAAAAGCACTACAGAATCTAATTGCAGAAGTACGTAACAATGTCGATATGATTTATTCTCCGACCTTTGTTGCGCAAGCACGTCATGATAAAATGATAAATCCTGACAGTGCGAATATTATATATGAAGCAATTGAAAATGATTTTAAAAAGATCAAATGGTATGAGGAATCAGGACATGTCATCACCCTAGATAAAGAACGTGACCAGCTGCATGAAGATGTCTATGCATTTTTAGAGCAGTTAGATTGGTAACGGGAGGGATAAAAAATGGAACAGGAAATCCAAGAGCATATTAATAAATTATTAGACTTTATGAAGGAAGAAGCATACAAACCGTTAACCGTCCAAGAGCTTGAGGTGGCATTTGGTATCTCAGGGTCTGAGGATTTTAAAGAGTTTGTCAAAGCCCTTGTCGTAATGGAGGAACAGGGGTTAGTCGTCCGAACACGTAGTAATCGCTACGGTCTTCCGGAAAAAATGAACCTTGTCCGTGGAACACTCACAGGGCATGCAAAGGGCTTTGCCTTTGTCGTGCCGGATGACAAAACAATGGATGACGTATTCATTCCACCAAATGAGTTAAAAAATGCAATGCATGGCGATACTGTGCTTGTTCGGATCAACTCTGAATCTTCCGGTCAACGGAAAGAAGGTACGGTTGTCCGGATTATTGAACATGGCATCAAAACAATTGTTGGTACATACACCGAGAGTAAAAACTTCGGCTTCGTCATTCCAGATGATAAAAAAATTGCCAATGATATTTTTATTCCAAAGCAAGCGTCAAATGGTGCGATTGAAGGCCATAAAGTAGTTGTACAGCTTGTAACCTATCCTGAAGGACGAATGAGTGCAGAAGGTGAAGTTATTCAAATTTTAGGTCATAAAAATGACCCTGGAATTGATATTCTTTCTGTCATTCATAAGCACGGACTCCCAGAGGAATTTCCGGGAGAAGTATTGGAGCAAGCGAATAATACGCCTGACTCCATCGATCCAAAAGAGCTTGAAAATCGACGCGACTTACGAAATGAAGTTATCGTGACGATTGATGGCGCTGATGCAAAAGATTTGGATGACGCCGTAACGGTTACGAAGCTTGAAAATGGGAATTACAAGCTTGGTGTACATATTGCGGACGTCACACATTATGTGACAGAAGGTTCTCCTATCGATAAAGAAGCAAGTGACCGTGGAACAAGTATTTATCTTGTTGACCGCGTAATTCCGATGATTCCACATCGTCTTTCAAATGGCATTTGTTCCTTAAATCCAAAAGTGGACCGTTTAACGCTGTCCTGTGAGATGGAAGTTGATGGGAACGGTACCGTTGTGAAGCATGATATTTTTCAAAGTGTGATAAAAACAACGGAACGAATGACATATGCGGATGTAAACAGCATTTTGGCCGATAAGGATGAAGAACTCAGAACGCGCTACGAACCACTTGTTCCAATGTTTGAAGATATGGAAAGACTAGCTGCGATCCTTCGCGAAAAACGAATGAAGCGCGGTGCAATTGACTTTGATTTTAAAGAGGCAAAAGTTCTTGTCGATGATGAGGGTGCACCATACGATGTGGTCTTACGGGAGCGCTCAGTTGGTGAACGTTTAATTGAAGAATTCATGTTGCTTGCCAACGAAACGGTTGCGGAGCATTTCCACTGGATGAACGTTCCGTTTATTTATCGGATTCACGAAGATCCGAATGAAGAAAAGCTCAGACGATTCTTAGAGTTTATCACGAACTTTGGTTATATTGTAAGGGGTGCTGGAAATTCGATTCACCCTCGTGCCTTGCAGGAAGTAATTGAAGCCGTCCAAGGGAAGCCAGAGGAAATGGTGGTTTCAACTGTCATGCTGCGCTCAATGAAGCAAGCAAAGTACGATCCAGAAAGTGTCGGACACTTTGGGCTTTCAACGGATTTTTACACGCATTTCACGTCACCCATTAGACGTTATCCAGACTTAATCGTCCATCGATTAATTCGTACCTATTTGATTCAAGGAAAGCTCGACAATGCGACCCAGGATAAATGGAGAGAAAAACTCCCGGAAATTGCAGAGCATTCTTCAAATATGGAACGCCGTGCGGTTGAAGCTGAGCGTGAAACAGATAGCATGAAAAAGGCAGAGTATATGATGGATAAAATCGGTGAGGAATACGATGGCATCATTAGTTCAGTGACGAACTTTGGCATGTTTGTTGAACTACCGAACACCATTGAAGGACTTGTTCACGTCAGCTATCTTACCGATGATTACTATCGATATGATGAGAGAAGTTATGCAATGATTGGAGAACGGACCGGGAATATATTCCGAATTGGGGATGAAATTACGGTTCGAGTGATCAATGTCAATAAAGACGAGCGCTCAGTTGACTTTGAGGTTGTCGGCATGAAAGGCAGTCGCCGCAAGTTTTCAAAGGAACAGCCGACAATCATTAAGTCTGAAAAAGGCAGAAATCGTCGCAAACCAAATGAGGATGACAAGAAACGCGGAAGTGACAAAGACGGCGAATGGTCAACGCGGAAGCCTCGAAAGAAAAAGAAAAAGTATGATAATGTACCACCACAAAAAAGCAAGAAACGGAAAAAGAAAAGATAAGGTAAGAGTACTTCACTAAGGTGGAGTACTTTTTTGTACTGGAACAAATAATTGGAGTCCTTATAAATTATTGGGTTTGGGGTAATTATTGCCTTTCGAACAAGTAATTTAATTTCCTTGTAGGAATCACCAGTTGCTTTCGTGCACTGGATCTTTTTATATGAAAAATATTCCATTTTTAAACTGAATGACTTATACTTGTATGAATTATGGGGGAAGTGATAGCGATGAATGAATATTATTGGGTTGGTTCAGAGAATCATTTCATGGATACATTATCGGTTCAAAAACAAGGGAACATAACCATAGGCCGATTCGGTGGCAATTCTTTAGCCGGTCAAGTGAAAAATGAAGATGGGTGCCTTATCTGGCAGAATGAACAGGAAGATTGGGAGTTCGTGATTCTCCTTGATGCACATCACACCGCTGAAAGTGCAAAATTGATTGTACAGGAATTTTCGAAACGAAAAGGTTCACTAAAATCTTTGTTATCAGGGTCACCTAAAGAAGCCTTTAAGAATATTGAAGATAGGATCCTTCAAATTTTTCAAAATCCCGAATTCCTAGCTTCGTGCAGGAAAGTGAATGGATCCACCTCCTGCCTAATTGTCCTAAGAAAAGATAAATACATTTGGTGGTTTTCAGTTGGCGATTGTATTTTGTATTTGTTCCATCCAGAGCTTGCGAAACTCGGACAATATCAAGTGAATCAACGACGTTTTTTTGAATGGATCGGCCAGGTGAACACCTTCGAACTGCCTGTCCCATGCTACAGTTCAGGACGAAAGGAACTAAGGAAAGGCAATAACCATTTATTTTTAACGACAGATGGATTAATTGAATGTCCTGGTTTACCTTATAATCATCCTGAAAAGGTACAGAAAGAATTTTTAGACCGCTCAAATGAATATGCGGTTCAAGCATTATTAAAGAAAATCCAATCGCATAACGTAAGAGACAGCACGACCATCATATCTTGGTTTGTTGAAAGTGATCAAGAAGCAAGTTTACCTTGCAATCAATAAGCCTTTCCTTGAGATGTTGTCCATTATTTGCTAAAATAGAAGGTACCGTCTTAAGGGGGAAATCAATATGCCAAAAGGTGCAGGCAAGGTAATCGCACAAAACAAAAAAGCAAATCATGATTATTTTATCGAAGAAACCTATGAAACAGGAATCGTGCTTCAAGGGACAGAAATCAAATCCCTGCGAAATGGTCGTGCAAACTTAAAGGATTCATACGCACGCGTTCATAATGGTGAAGTATACCTGTATAACATGCATATTAGCCCTTATGAGCAAGGTAACCGATATAATCATGATCCACTGCGGACACGTAAGCTACTACTTCATCGAAAAGAAATCAACAAATTGATTGGACTGACAAAAGAAGAAGGCTATGCACTTGTTCCAATTAAGATCTATTTAAAAAATGGCTATGCAAAGCTTTTATTAGGTCTTGGTAAAGGTAAGAAAAAGTATGACAAACGTGAAGACCTCAAGAAAAAAGAAGCAAAACGTGACATCGAGCGTGCCTTTAGAGAAAGACAGAAAATGTAATCTGCCACTTCTTACAATAACTTACAATTGAAATTGTGAGGACATGTGTTATAATAAGACATGTGGTTGACAATTGAATAGTCAACGTAAGCAAGAACACTTCATCCGATACACCCAGATAACTGATGATTAAGTTCATCATTATCATTTTATAATGGGGACGCTACGGATTCGACAGGGGTAGTTTGAGCTTAAGTTGCGAGTCGAGGGGATCGGCCTCGTTAAAACGTCAAAGCCAATAACTGGCAAAGAAAACAACAACCTCGCTTTAGCTGCTTAATAACAGTCTATAGCGGTTCCTCCCTCCATCGCCCATGTGGTAGGGTCAGGGACTCACTTTAAGTGGGCTACGCCGGAGTTCGCCGTCTGAGGACAAAGGAAGAGAACAACCAGACTAGCTGCTTGGAAGCCTGTCGATAGGCCTAGAGGTGAGCGAAACGCTAATATATCGACTACACTCGTAGATGCTTAAGTGCCAATATCTTTGGACGTGGGTTCGATTAGTAATTAGTCGCCTTATGTGGTAACACATAAGTGATAATCCGGCTTTATCGGTGAAACCTAAGTCGTACTTGATGCGATAAGGCAATGCCGAGCGGTATGTAGAGCAATCTAACAGCCGTGTATCGACTTATAGGCTGCCATGAAATCATGGTAGTACTAGGATGCGAAATTCTACCTGAACAGGTACAAAATATATTTCGTATAAGACGCCGGAGGACCTGAAACTTTCAGGTTCAAGATATAGTCAGTGCCATGACGAAAGCATGGAAAAGCACGTCCCACCGTCTCCACCAAATACATATACTTGGTGGTTAAATACTCAATAGACACGGACTCATCGATTATGGTGAGTCCGTTTTTACATTTTGAAAAAGTATTCTTCAAATCTGATTTTCTTTTTTAATATTTCCGGACTGTATTTTCCATTTCGTGGAGTAACATTATTATAGTTTTCAAGAACCCGAATACTACAGTTCCATTTCCATATTGTTTGTGTAAGAAGTTCTTGTGCCAAATCATGCTTTATAATAAAAACAGTTTTCATATTATAATAAAAAGGCTATGATTATTAGGAATTGCTCACACGAAAAATTCTTTTTCTAGCAGTCTTCCTTAATGACCGATATCGTTGTAGAAGCGGAGTGGTGGTGTAGATGGTTTCTAAAAATGCAAACATCTCTAAAGCTTTACTTATAATAGGGATTATTTTCGTAGCTTTTAATTTGCGCCCAGCAATTACATCAGTCGGGCCCATAATTGAATTAATTCGTTCTGATTTAGGTATTTCTAATGGGGTAGCGGGTTTCATCACAACACTTCCATTAATCTCCTTTGCGATCCTTTCCATTCTTGCGCCTAAGCTTGGACAAATGATAGGAAATGAGAGAACTATTTTTCTAGGATTAATGGTCTTGTGCATTGGCATTATCACGCGATCTTTAGGCTTTACACCGACGCTCTTTTTAGGCACGTTACTTGTAGGAGTTGGTGTCGCAATTGGCAATGTCCTCATACCAAGTATTGTAAAGCTTCATTTCCCATTAAAAGTTGGAATCATTACAAGTATTTACACAACAGCGATGAATACCTTCGCTGCCTTCGGTTCGGGAGTCAGTATCCCTTTAGCCAAGGGTCAATCCCTAGGTTGGAAATGGGCATTGGCCTTTTGGACAGTACTTGCAGTTATCGCTATGATTATTTGGTTACCTCAATTACGTAACAACCATAAAATATCAGCTTCTTATAGTGGTCCATCCTCAAATGGCGTAATGTGGCGTTCACCGATTGCTTGGCAAGTAACATTGTTTATGGGATTACAATCTTTTTTATTTTATTGTACAGTTGCATGGTTGCCGGAAATTTTAGAAAGTCATGGAATGCAGTTATCGATTGCGGGTTGGATGGTTTCATTAATGCAACTAGTTGGCCTACCAACTACGTTCCTAGCACCTGTCGTTGCAAACCGATTAAAAAGCCAAAAAATGATGGTATGTGTAATTGGAATCGTATACCTTACTGGGATAATGGGGCTTATGTTTGCGCAAACAAATATCCTTCTGATTATATTTATTATTTGTATTGGAGCAGCCCAAGGTGCAAGTATTAGCTTAGCACTCACAATGATTGGACTACGTACAAAAGACTCAAGACAAGCCGCAAATTTATCTGGTATGGCCCAGTCCATCGGATATTTATTAGCTGCCATTGGCCCTACACTAGTTGGATTTCTATTCGATTATACACAATCATGGTTAATGCCATTAGTCATTTTTATTGCGATTTCAATATTGATGACAATAGCCGGTGTTGGTGCGGGACGTAATCGATATGTGGCAGGAGAAAGTATACAATTATAATGATACATATACTGAAGGGACTACAAAGGTAAATTTCCGACATGGGTACACTCATTGCTACAAGAATTATCGCTTTAAAACAGTTGAAAATTTAATACCATTATAGGAAAAAGCATAAGTTTTCCATTTGGAAAGCTTGTGCTTTTTATTGTAAATCTATTGTTAATGATTGCCTTTCAAATTCCATGTACAAACACTTGTGGTTATGCCGCCAGCCAAAATAGTGATTGCCGAAAGGAAGAAAGTTTCACTCGAAACGAATAAACCTCCTAGACAAATAACAAAAATATCTATAATAAGAATGATGATTCCTACATTCATTTTTACGATTTCTGAGAGGAACTGAGCTAATAAATCAGTCCCACCAGTACTAGTCTCAAACCGAAGCATAAGCCCAATACCAAACCCAATCAAAATTCCACCAGTCATTGAGCTAAGAATCGGTGAAATATGGATGCGCATTTGATTTAAATTGTGAAAAAGGTCAATGAATAATGAAGACAAAAGCATACCATGCAAGCTATTAAAAAAATAGGAACGATATTTAAACCATGAGATCGCAAAAATAGGAATGCTCAACATCATAATCGAGAACCCAGCATTTGTATGAAATAGATAACTAATAATCAAACCTAAACCAATAATCCCGCCGTCTAAAACTTTGTTTGGGATTAAAAAAAGGTTTATCCCCATTGCGATTGTAATGCTACCTACTAGTATAGCAACTGCTTTCATAAAAAATGTCATATAAAAAATACTCTCCTGTCTAAGTAACGTGTTTTATTTATATGCAAAAAACGTAACAATCTGGACAACTTTTAGTTCAAGATAAAACGAATTCAAAGGGAGTTCTCACTTCTTCCTTCTCCAAGGTATTTTTTTCCTTCAAATACACAGAATAATAAAGAGAGATAAAAATTTATTGAGGAGGGGTTTTTATATGAAAAAAATTCTATTCTATATTATTGTGTTTAGCATTGCCACGATCTTAGCCTCATGTAGTCAAAACGACCAATCAAATCAGCCAGATGATAATGAGCAGGTGAATGAAACGGAACAGCCTGCTGAAAACAATAATGAAGAAACAACCCAAGAAGAGGATAATGTAGATGACACTGAACAAAATACGGAAAATGATGTAGCACCGGATTCGGAAGAAAAGGTATACCAAAACAAAATTTTCAAAGATGTAAAGGTTTCCGAGACGGATAACCAAATCGTCATAACCGGAAAAGCTCAAGTTTTTGAGGGTGTTTTTGACTATGCTCTTTTTGATGGTGAAGAAAAGGTACTTGAAGACCACTACCAGACGGTAGGAGCACCTTCTTGGGGGGATTTTGAGATCAAGATTGATAAAACAACTATTGCTCAACCTAAAAATGAAGTGAGAATCGAACTATTTGTTTATTCCGCAAAAGATGGGTCAAAAGAAGATATTTTAAATATTCCACTGACAACGAAATAGAAAAATCAAAAGACATCAATTATCCACTTTGGAAAAATTGATGTCTTATTTTAATCCTACTAGAGATGCAGAGACTTGCTGTGTCCCACAATTATTTTAAATTATGAACGCCCTGTTAAATTGTAAAAAAATGGTTTATATAAAATGACCTTATATTACAAATTCTATAGGTGTTTACGAAACGTCAGAAAATGTGGAGGAAAGGATATGACAGTTAAAAGTCAAGTCAAACAAACAATCGCAGGTTTGAAAAGTGCACAAGCAAGCCTTGAACAATTTTCTCTTCAAACTCAAAACCAACAAGCAAAACAAATGTATCAAACTGCTGCACAGCAAACCCAAATGATTGTGGATAGTCTTAACCCGCGTTTACAAGAATTAGATGCGGAAGAACCACAATATCAACAAGAATAGGTCTAAAATCAAGGTTGGTTAATGGAACCAACCTTTTCTTGAATTGGAATGCTATGGGATGGGATTGGTATAAATGAAAAAGTACTTCTTTTGTTATGGTGTTTTTATATTTTTAGTCTTTGGGTTATTAACCGGGTGCAAAGAAAATATTGATTCTGTCAAAAATCAAAGCACATCGATAACCAACATAAGTGCAAAAAAGTCAACAAATCAATCAACGGCGAACCAAGCTAAAGAGTTAGTCATCAAAAGGGATGACGTCACTGGAGTTCGTGGGGTCAATACCGATAAAGAACTGCTTATCGCAATAACAGTACCACAAATAGATAGATTTCAACTGAAAACCATTGAAAAGAATGTGAAAGAAGAGTTAAAAAAGAAATACCCCGATTACAAAATTGAAGTATCAACCGATCAAAAAATCTTTTTAGAATTAGATATATTGGAGAGAAAGCTTGAAGAAGGGAAGGCTGGGGAAAAAGGGCTAAAAAAGGAATTTGGGAATATAAAACGTCTTATGAAAGAGGAAGCATGATAATGAGTGAGGGTAGCTTATGGCAAATAAAAAGAAGAAAAAATTAACTCCAGTACAACAGGAATATCAAGATTTTCAAAAACAAAGGGAGACAAAACGCCCCTTATTTAAAAATTGTATCAATGCATTTTTAACGGGTGGCATCATATGTCTAATTGGACAAGGGATACAGACCTTTTACATATATTTTTTTGATTTTACAGATCAAACAGCCGGAAACCCAACGGTTGCTACACTCATTTTTATTTCCATGCTCTTCACGGGATTTGGAGTTTATGACAGAATTGCCCAATTTGGTGGGGCTGGTTCCGCCGTTCCTGTGACTGGGTTTGGAAATGCAGTAATTTCTGCAGCGATTGAACATCGGACAGAGTGATTTGTACTAGGTGTTGGTGGGAATATGTTTAAGTTGGCAGGTTCAGTCATTTTATTTGGTGTTTTTTCCGCCTTCATTCTCGCTACCATTAAGACAATTCTTATTACGTGGGGGGGACTGTAATGCTGATTGGTCATCGAACATGGATATTTGATCAAAAGCCAGTCATTATTTCAACGGGAACAGTCGTTGGACCATTCGAAGCAAAGGGTAAAATCCCACAAGATTTTGACTTGATTCATGGGGAAATATGGCTTAATCAAGATTCGTTTGAAAAAGCACATCAAGTGATGCTAGAAGAAGCTTGCCAAAAGGCAATCGAAAAAGCCAATCTACAAAAGGATCAGATACAGTTTTTTCTTGGCGGCGATCTCATCAATCAAATCACTCCAACAAGCTTTGCTACTAGAACATTAGGGAGTCCTTACTTAGGCTTGTTCGGGGCTTGTTCGACTTCTATGGAGGGATTAGCGCTATCTGCATTTTTAGTAAATTATAACGGTGCAAAATACATATTAACTGGTGCGTCCAGTCATAATGCGGCTGTTGAAAAGCAATTTCGTTATCCAACTGAGTATGGTGGCCAAAAGCCCCCAACCGCACAATGGACTGTTACAGGTGCGGGTGTAGCATTAGTCAGTTCAACGGGATCTGGTCCACAAGTAACTTCAGCAACTATCGGCAAAATTGTGGACATGGGGTTAACTGATCCATTTAATATGGGAGGTGCGATGGCACCAGCTGCCGTTGATACAATCGAGGCCCATTTAAAAGAAAGAAATGTCGATCCATCTTATTATGATTTGATCGTGACAGGGGATCTAGGACATATCGGTCGAGAGGTATCTCTTGATTTATTTAAAAAGCATGGCACACCAATTAAGGAAGAAAATTATCAGGATTGTGGTCTCATCATTTATCGGGAAGGACAACCGGTACTTTCAGGTGCAAGTGGAGCCGGTTGTTCAGCAACAGTTGTTTACGGACATATTTTAAACCGAATGAAAAAAGGGGAATTGAATCGGGTCCTAGTCGTTGCAACTGGTGCCTTACTTTCGCCACTTAGTTTTCAGCAGAAAGAAACGATTCCTTGTATTGCTCATGCGGTATCAATAGAGAATGGAGGTGAAGATCAGCCATGATTTTCTTTTGGGCTTTTGTCATAGGCGGACTTATTTGTGTGATCGGTCAAATCATGTTTGACGTTTTTAAACTCACTCCTGCTCATACATTATGTACGTTTGTCGTACTTGGAGCACTTTTGGACGCGTTTGGTTTATATGAACCGTTCATTGACTTTGCAGGTGCTGGGGCAACTGTTCCGATTACTAGTTTCGGTAACTCCCTTTTTCATGGTGCAATGAACGAAGCGGAAAAACATGGACTGGTTGGAGTGGTCACTGGGATGTTTGAAGTGACAAGTGCAGGAATATCGGCTGCCATCATTTTCGGGATGATTGGAGCATTACTTTTTAAACCAAAAGGATAAAGGAGAATGAAGGATGACAGTTGGTTCACAGGTGAAACAGTGCCTTTCTAGTATAAAAAGTATTGAGGCGATGTTTTCAAGTTTGGCATTACGTACGCAAGACACAGAAGCGAAACGAAATTTTCACGAAACCATGATGATCATGGACGAAATAAAGAATGACTTAAAAATACGAGTTAGTGAAATAGAGCGTGAGGAAGATCAATACAAAGGTTTTTAAATCATTGGTAAGGAGTTACGATTATGCCAGATTGGTTAAGTATTGCCATACGATCACTAGTCTTACTTATTGCCTTGTTTTTTTTTACGAAATGGTTAGGGAAGAAGCAAATTTCTCAGCTATCCTATTTCGAGTATATTAATGGAATTACAATAGGTAGTATTGCTGCTGAAATCTCAACAGGACTGGATCGACATGTCAGTCATGGATTAATAGGCATGGGTGTCTGGTTCGCTATTCCGTTTATCATGGGTTTCATTTCATTAAATAGTAAAATAGTAAGAGACTTTGCGGAAGGAAAAGGAACCGTTTTTATTCAAGATGGAAAGGTAATGGAAGATAATTTAAAAAAAGAAAAATATACCATTGATGAATTACTAGCTAAACTACGAAATAAGAATGTCTTTCAGGTAGCAGATGTCGAGTTCGCCGTATTAGAAACAGATGGAAGCTTAAGTGTCTTATTAAAAAAGGAAAATCAACCAGTAACCGCAAAAGTTCTAAATCTCGCTGTTGCTCCAATAAAAGAACCGCAAACAGTCATAATGGATGGAGAAATCATGCATGAACCTTTATCTTCATCTGGTCACAGTCAGAATTGGCTTGAAACGGAACTTGATAAAATGGGCGTCAGCATTGAAAATGTGTTCTTAGGGCAGGTTGATTCCTATGGACAACTAACTGTCGATCTATTTGATGATAAGATTAAGGTCCCATCTCCACAGGAAAAACCATTACTTCTCGCCACGATAAAAAAATGCCAGGCGGATTTAGAATTGTTCGCCTTACAAACAAATAACCAATCCGCAAAAGAAATGTATCAGAAGAATAGCGAAAAGCTTCAGGCTGTACTAAATAAGGTGGCGCCGTATTTAAAAAGCTAAGGGTGTGGAAGACTTACATACAGGTGTTGGTTTTAAAGTTGAAAATTTAATTAACAAAATAATGTGTGAAGGCCTAAAGTCAGCAAATAGTTGCTGGCTTATTTTTTATGAAGTAAACCCAGTGAATGAGAATAGGTTAACTTGTAAAATCTACTACTAAGAATAAAAACTAAACTGGGGGTATTCATCATGAAGAAATTCCTTTTTCTTTTTTCATTTATATTTGCCATTGCTTTTACCTTAACAGGATGCGGTGGAACAGATGAAGATAACAATGCAGGTAACGATGAAAACAATGATACGAAACAAACGGGTTCCCTATTTGATGACATTAAGGAAAAGGGTGTTATAACGGTTGGAACAGAAGGTACATATGCTCCATATACTTTCCACAACGAAGAGGATCAATTAACTGGCTATGATGTGGAAGTGATTAAAGAGGTCGCCAAGCGCATGGATCTTGAGGTTGAGTTTATGGAAACCCAATGGGACTCCATGTTTGCTGGTCTTAATTCAAAGCGTTTTGATTTAATTGCGAACCAAGTGGGAATTAATGAGGATCGTCTCGCCAATTATGATTTCTCTGAACCGTATACCTACTCCTCAGCTGTCCTTGTTGTCCCAAAAGATAATAGTGATATTAAAACATTTGCGGATTTAAAAGGAAGAAAAGCTGCGCAATCCTTGACCAGTAACTACGGTGCAATCGCTCAAGAGAATGGTGCGGAAATCGTAGGTGTAGAAGGGCTTGCACAGTCGATTGAATTAATCAAGCAAGGACGTGCCGAAGCTACGGTGAACGATAAGCTTGCAGTGCTCGATTATATAAAATCACAAGGCGACGAGAGTATCAAAATTGCAGCTAGTTCAGATGATGTTTCAGAGATGGCATTTACTTTTAACAAAGGGAATGAAGACTTAGTAAAGGCTGTTAATGAACAATTGGCTGCAATGAGGGAGGATGGGACGTTAGCAAAAATCTCTCAGGAATGGTTTGGTGAAGATGTTTCTACAAAATAGAGTATTATTAACCATTACTGCAAATATGGAGGGATGGGAGCTATTCATGAACTCCCTTCCTTCGATGCTGTCAGGGGCGATTCGGTATACGATTCCCCTGACACTTATTTCATTTATCGGTGGACTCTTTCTTGCGTTGCTTACAGCGATGATGCGACTGTCAAAATCAAGACTCATTCAAGCTCCCGCTATTTTCTATGTTTCAGCGATTCGCGGAACCCCCCTGCTAGTGCAATTATTTATTATATTCTATGGATTGCCCAACATCGGGGTAAATATTGATCCTTTTCCAAGTGCAACGATTGCGTTTATTTTAAATGTTGGGGCCTATGCATCTGAAATTATTCGTGCGTCCATTTTATCGATTCCAAAGGGACAATGGGAGGCGGCATTTACCATTGGTATGACAAGAAGGACAGCACTAAGGCGGATCATTCTTCCACAGGCGGCAAGGGTCTCCGTACCCCCGTTGTCCAATTCCTTTATTAGTCTTGTAAAAGATACCTCCCTTGCTTCATTGGTATTGGTCGCTGAATTATTCCGCAAGGCACAGGAAATCGCAGCAAGGACATATGATTTCCTTCTATTATATATAGAAGCCGCCCTAATCTACTGGGTGATTTGTTTCATTTTATCCCTCATTCAAGCAGGATTAGAACGGAGATTAAGCCGATATGTGGCAAGATAGAGAGGTGAGAGTATGTTTTTATCAGTATCGGGTTTGGCGAAATCTTTTGGTGAAAATGAAGTGTTAAAAAATATCGATTTTGATGTAAAAAAAGGTGAGGTCGTTTCTATAATTGGTCCATCCGGTTCTGGAAAAACAACCATGCTCCGCTGTTTTAATGGATTGGAACAACCGGATAAAGGAATCTATCAGTTTGAAGATGGGTTTTCACTTACTTTTGCTGAAAAAGTAAGGAAACAGGACATCCTTCGATTGAGTAGAAAATCGGGGATGGTCTTTCAATCCTACAACCTTTTTCCACATAAAACAGCCCTTCAAAATGTAATGGAGGGACCAGTGATTGTTCAAAGACGAAATAAAACCGAAGCTAGAAATGAAGCAGTAGAGCTGCTTGAAAAAGTCGGACTGCAAGAAAAAATAGATTTATACCCTCATCAACTTTCAGGTGGACAGCAGCAGCGGGTTGGGATTGCAAGAGCATTAGCACTGAAACCGGAACTTCTCCTATTCGATGAGCCCACCTCTGCATTAGACCCTGAACTGATTGGAGACGTTTTAAAGGTGATGAAGGATTTAGCCAATGAAAATTGGACCATGATTATTGTGACCCATGAAATTCAATTTGCGGCTGAGGTATCCGACAAAGTCTTATTTATGGACGGCGGGTACATAATCGAGCAAGGAAACCCAGATGAAGTACTGAAAAATCCGAAAGAAGAGCGGACGAAACGATTTTTACAACGAATTTTGAACCCAACCTAATAAGGCGTATAAATTTTGTTGAATAGCAGGAAATTAATAGTGTATTGCTTTACTTAACTACATAGGTGGTGGTAAGTATGGGATTTTTAGACAAATTGTTTGGCAAAAATACAGCAACGGAGGATACAAAAATGGCTGAAGAAAAATTAAACATTGGGATTATTTTAAGTAGTACTCGTGAAGGACGTGTAAGCCCACAGGTTGGCGAATGGGTGAAGGGCTATGGCGACAAGAAGGGGAATGCAAATTACGAAATCGTTGATATCAAAGATTACGACTTACCGTTTTTAGGTACAGCGGATTCACCTGGAATTGCGAAATGGAATGAGAAATTAGCAAGTCTCGATGGATTTATATTTGTTGTGGCAGAATACAATCACAGCATCACGGGAGCATTAAAAAATGCAATGGATTCAGCACGTGAAGCTTGGTACAACAAATCAGCAGGAATCGTCAGCTATGGTTCAACTGGCGGTGCACGCGCAGCGGAACATCTCCGTGGAATCTGTGCTGAATTAAACATAGCAGATGTCCGCACCCATCCAACACTATCGCTATTCCTAGACTTTGAAAATGGTACTGATTTTAAGCCTCAAAACATACACGATGATAATATGAACATGCTGTTAGATCAAGTTGTTTCTTGGGGGAAGGCGTTGAAGACAGTGAGATAAACAAAGTGTAAAGAAAGCAAAGCGGATTAGCTTGCTTTCTTTTTTTTAGAATTTATTTTTCAATTTATTGTGAATCAAAGTATAATCAAATTGATATCATCATTACGGAGGACAACCATGGAATACAAAAAAATCAAACCGAAAAAAATCTATGAAGAGGTTACGGATGCATTACAGGAAGCTATTCGTTCAGGGAAGCTAAAACCTGGAACAAAGCTTGAGTCCGTTCAACAGTTAGCAGAAAGCTTTCAAGTCGGTCGTTCTGCAATTCGCGAAGCATTAACTGCATTAAAAGCGATGGGCTTAATTGAAATGCGTCAAGGAGAAGGAACGTATGTAAAGGAATTTCAAGCAGAGGACCTTAATTTCCAAATCGCAACCGCTATGTTAATGAATCAACAGGATGTCATGCATCTTCTTGAGGTTCGAAAAATTATTGAAACAGGGGCAGCCGCAACGGCAGCGAAAAAGCATACTCCGGAAAATTTAATAAAAATGGAAGCTGCATTAAATGGTATGAAGATAGCATTAGGAAATGAGGAGTTAGGAGAAACTTCAGACCTCCAGTTCCATCTTGCCGTTTCAGAAGCAACCCAAAACCCGATGTTAACGAATTTATTATTGCAGGTGTCCGACCTTATGCAAGAAACGATGAAGGAAACACGAAGAATTACCTTATTTTCAAAAGAAAAAACAACAGAGCGATTATACAACGAACATCTTGCAATCTATGAAGCAATTGTAACGAGAAATGAAGAAGCTGCAAGAAGTGCAATGCTATTACATCTTAACAATGTTGAGGAAACATTAGAGAATTTTTTTGAAGAAACTCAAAAATAACCTTCCATAACATGAAAAAAAGTAGTAACATAGTTTTTAATAATAAGGTCATCAGATGACCTGTTCACTTGCTTTACTGAAGGAGGAAACAAAGATGAAAGTCACTTTATTTGCTACCTGTCTTGTTGACATGTTTCAAACAAATGTGGGGAAAGCAACGGTTGAGCTATTAGAGCATCTCGGCTGTGAAGTAGAGTTTCCAGAAGCGCAGGTTTGCTGTGGACAGCCTGCTTATAATAGTGGATATGTAGAAGAAACAAAAAAAGCCATGAAAAAGATGATTGAAACCTTTGAAGATGCGGAGTACGTTGTATGTCCTTCAGGATCCTGTACAAACATGTTCCACGAATACAAGGATATTTTTAAAGGTGACCCTGTATGGGAACCAAAAGCAATCGAACTGGCAAAGAAAACGTACGAACTCACTCAATTCATTGTAGACGTTTTAGGTATTACAGATGTTGGTTCAACTTTCAAAGGGAAGGTAACCTTTCATACATCCTGTCATATGACGCGACTTCTAGGAGTAAAGGAACCACCTATTAAACTATTAAAAAATATAGACGGTGTTGAATATGTCGAGCTTCCAGGTAAGGAGAATTGCTGTGGCTTCGGGGGAACCTTCTCTGTAAAAATGGGGCAAATCTCGGAGAAAATGGTGGATGAAAAAGTACAATGTGTTGAAACGACAGAAGCCGACTATCTTATTGGAGCAGACGCGGGCTGCCTCATGAATATTGGCGGAAGAATTAACAGACAAGGTAAACCAATTGAAGTTTTACATATCGCAGAAGTATTAAACTACCGGAGCTAAAGGAGGGAGAAAGAGTGGCGCTAAAAACAAGCACCGAAAAGTTTAAGACACGTGTTCAAAAGGAAGTTCAAAACACCTTCATGAGAGGTGCGGTATTAAAAGCCCAGGAAACCATTCAGGAAAGAAAGCAAACGGTTACGGACGAATTGGGGAATTGGGAGGAATGGCGTAACCATGGTGAAGAAATCCGCCAACACGTCCTTGAAAACTTAGATTATTACCTCTTTCAATTAAGTGAGCAAGTTTCAAACCGAGGTGGACATGTATTCTTTGCTCAAACGGCCGAAGAAGCAAGTACATACATCAGTGATCTCGCAAAAAAGAAGGAAGCGAAAAAAATAGTTAAAGCAAAATCAATGGTGACAGAAGAAATCAGCTTAAATCAAAAGCTTGAGGATGTTGGTTGCCAAGTCATTGAAACAGACCTTGGTGAATACATCCTGCAAATGGATGATCATGATCCACCATCCCATATCGTCGTACCGGCACTGCATAAAAACAAAGAACAAATTCGCGATGTTTTCGCGAACAAAATGGACTATAAGAATTCGGAAAAACCAGAAGAACTAGCCTTGTTTGCGAGGGAATCATTAAGACAGGAGTTTTTACAGGCAGATCTGGGGATTACAGGATGTAATTTCGCAGTTGCAGAAACAGGTTCGATTACCCTCGTAACTAACGAAGGAAATGCCGATCTTGTCGCTGCCCTTCCAAAAACACAGGTTGTCGTAATGGGGATGGAGCGTCTTGTTCCAACCTTTGAAGAAATGGAAGTATTAGTTGGAATGTTAACCAGAAGTGCTGTCGGTCAAAAATTAACAAGCTATATCACGACATTAACAGGACCTCGTGAAGAAGGCGATGTCGATGGACCAGAAGACTTTCATCTAGTGATTGTTGACAATGGACGTTCCAATATTCTAGGCACGGAATTTCAATCTGTTCTACAATGTATTCGTTGTGCGGCTTGTATTAATGTGTGCCCGGTCTATCGTCATGTTGGAGGTCATACTTATGGATCGATTTATCCAGGTCCAATCGGGGTTGTATTAACGCCGTTGCTAGGCGGCTATGATGATCACAAGGAATTACCATATGCCTCAACCCTTTGTGGTGCCTGTACGGATGCTTGTCCAGTCAAAATCCCACTTCATCAATTGATTCATAAACATCGTGAGGTGATTGTGGAGAAGGAAGGGCGTGCACCTATCTCTGAAAAACTATTAATGAAGGCATTTGGTTTCGGAGCATCTTCACCATCTTTTTACCAAATGGGTTCAAAACTCGCACCAACATTAACAAAGCCACTTACTCATGGTGACAAAATTACAAAGGGAGTCGGTATGCTAAAAGAATGGACCGATGTACGTGATTTCCCAGCACCCAACAAAGAAAGATTCAGAGATTGGTTTAAAAATCGAGAAACAGGAGGTGAAGAGTAATGAAGGGATCCATCCAAAACCGTGACGCCTTCCTCGATCAAATTGCGAAACAGCTTGGTCGTGAGCGAAAAACAACGTTAACACCACCTGTGTGGAAGCATAACCCACAGGAGGAAGTGTTAAAGGATGCAACCTTGGATGAGTTAGTCGACGTTTTAAAGCTACAATGTACAAAAATCCATACGGAGCTCATCATGACATCAAAATCCGAGCTTTCAGTAGACCTAGAAAAGAAAATCAAAGAATTCGGTAGCGGTCCAATCGTCACCTGGAAGGACGAACGTTACGAACAATTTGGTATTCAGTCATTACTAACAGAAAAACTCCCTTCTGTGCAAGAGGATGTATTTGAATGGGATCCTAACTTAGGAAAAGAAAACATCGCAAAGGCAGAACAAGCAAACATCGGAATTACCATCAGCGAAATTACATTAGCTGAGTCAGGTACTGTTGTGCTATACAGTGGTCCAAATCGTGGAAGAACCATCAGCTTCCTACCGACCCACTCAATCGTAATTGTCCCAAAAAGCACAATCGTCCCACGAATGACCCAGGCTGCCAAGTTTATCCGTGAAAAACTCAAAAACGGTGAGCAGGTTCCTTCTGCGATCAACTTTATCACAGGGCCAAGTAATTCAGCAGATATTGAAATGAACCTTGTTGTTGGGGTGCATGGACCAGTGAAGGCGGTATATATGTTGGTGGAAGATTTATAGTACCCAAAGAATGGTTTCATTGCGCACCATCATTTTACGAGATCTAAGCCCTCCATTTACGATGAGGGGCTTTTTTTCTACCAATCTTCCAACATCTCCCCTTCAAAAAACTAACCCAAACCCTCAAAATCTTGTTACAATAAAGATAACTGAGGGACAATGAACCTGTCCCCGTGACCCAATCATGTCCTAAAAAAGGAGCATGTCCAATGTTTGAACTTTTAATTACAATGTTAGAGCGGTTAGGGATTATTGTTGCAATCGCTTTTATTTTAACGAGATTGAAGTTTTTCAGAGGGATGATGTACCAGGATGAGCTGAATCGTTTGCAGAAGCTTGTGGCAATCGTCTTCTTTGGTTTTTTTGGAATCATCGGTACGTATACGGGCCTTAGCCTTAATACAGAGAGCCTACAATTTAACCGCTGGGCATCTGGTTTGACTCCTGATGAAGCGTTAGCAAATTCACGCGTGATAGGTGTGGTACTTGCTGGTCTACTAGGTGGTTACAAGGTTGGGTTAGGTGCGGGGCTTATTGCTGGTATCCATCGTTTTACACTTGGTGGGTTTACCGCTTTTTCCTGTGGCTTCGCATCCATTATCGCAGGTTTTATATCAGGTTACTTTTATAAGAAAAATAAGCATGTGAAATTAAGTACAGCGTTTATTATTGCGGCCTCCGCCGAAGCACTTCAAATGCTTGTTATTTTGCTGTTCTCGCGTCCTTTTGAAAAAGCGTGGGCTTTAGTTGAAATTATTGGCATTCCGATGATTGTCGCAAATGGTCTAGGGTGTGCCTTATTTCTCATGATCATAAAGAGTGTAATTAATGAGGGTGAGCGAGCTGGTGCAGTTCAAGCTCAAAAAACGCTACGTATTGCAGACAAGACGCTTGTCCATTTACGAAACGGGTTGAATCGAGAGACGGCACAAGCGGTTTGTCATATCATACAGGATGAAATTCAAGCAACAGCTGTGGCGATGACCAATACCCAAGAAATTTTAGCACATGTGGGATTAGGGCATGACCATCATCGTTCGCAAATGCCAATCCAAACGCAAATTACAATGGATGTTATTCATAATGGGAAAATTGTAATCGCCAACAAAAAGATGATTCAGTGTCGAGATGAGGATTGTCCGCTTGGTGCGGCTGTGATTGCACCATTAAAACGGAGAGATGAAACGATCGGGACGCTAAAATTTTATTTTCGTTCTGAGAAAGAAATTACACCTGTTGTGACAGAACTAATTTCAGGTTTGAGCTCCCTTTTAAGTAATCAGCTTGAAATTGCGGAAGCCGATAAAGCCTTTCAGCTTGCAAAAGAAGCGGAAATTAAAGTGCTTCAAGCTCAAATAAGTCCGCATTTTCTGTTTAACACGCTGAATACGATTCTCTCTTTGGTAAGAAGAGACCCAACAAAAGCTAGGAAACTACTCGTTTCCCTATCACATTTCTTACGTCAAAACCTGTCTGTTACCACACAAAATGTAACAACCCTGGAACAGGAGCTAAGGCAAGTGAAAGCCTATTTAGAAATAGAGGGAACAAGATTTGTAGATAAACTAAAAGTATTTTATAAGGTTGAGGAGGCTGCGTTATATCAGTTTATCCCACCACTAACCCTCCAGCCGATTGTTGAAAATGCAATCAAACACGGGATGAAGAATCAAGATGGTGATTTCCATATCATGATTTCGATTCAAAAAGAGAATGATTGTGTGTATGTAAAGGTTGAGGATAATGGTATGGGAATGAATGAAGAACGGGCGAAGGAAATTTGCATTACCCCAATCAAGTCAGAAAAAGGTAGTGGAGTTGCTTTATATAATGTCAATCGGCGCCTTACCATGTTATTTGGTGAAAAGTCTGCATTAGCCATTAAAAGTGAAGAAAATAAAGGAACTGAGATTGCCTTTTCAATTCCACTAACGGAGGCTGTATAAAATGGAATCAAAAATTAAAACTCTTATTGTTGATGATGAATTATATAGTCGTGATGAGCTCTCTCATTTATTGGAAGCCGATCCAACCATTCAAATAGTTGGAGAAGCTGATTCAGGAGAGTCAGCCATTTTAAAAGCCATTCAGCTCCAACCGGATGTTGTCTTCTTAGATGTGGAAATGCCTAAATTAAATGGGATGGACGCTGCAAAAGCTCTCTTGGAATTAAAAAAGCCGCCACTTATCGTGTTTGCAACGGCATACCCGGAGTTCGCCGTGGAAGCCTTTCGTTTTAATGCGATCGACTATTTATTAAAGCCGTTTGATGAGGAACAGCTTAAGGAAACGGTTAAACGGATTGAAAAACTTCTTCACACACCTGAAGAAAAGGAAAAAGGAAAACAAACAGGGAAGCTGGCGATCGATTCTAGTGGGGAGATTATCTACCTGGAACCAATGGATATTTTATATATTGTTAAAGATGAGAAAGTAACGAAGCTTGTGACAAAACTGGGTGAGTATGAGACAAAAACTCAGTTAAAGGAATTGGAAAACAGGCTTGAATCATACGGGTTTTTTCGGATTCATAAAAGCTTCCTCGTTAATTTAAAATATGTTACTCGACTTACTCCTTGGTTTAATGGAGCCTACCAATTAGAAATTGAAGGAAGAGAAGAACAGCTCTCAGTTAGCCGTAATTATGTCAAAGCGTTGCGTGCACAATTAGAAATTTAAACAATTGAAGGTAGAATTTTGCGTTTTAGTTCACAATTTTGACACGTTATCGTCAAATTTCTACCTTTTAATCTCAAAATCTTCTAAACATCCATTTATCTACTATAATAAATGTAAACGCATTCATAAATTTAATAAAGCAAATAAGGGGGAAATAACATGATTACATTTTTAGCGAGTATTGTTTTGTTAATCATTGGATACTTTACGTATGGTAAATACATTGAAAAAGTATTCGGTGTTAAGGAAGAACGTACTACTCCAGCTTATGTAAATGCCGACGGTGTCGACTATATTCCAATGAGTACCAAGAAAAACTCTATGATTCAGCTTCTGAATATTGCGGGGACTGGACCTGTATTTGGACCAATTATGGGAGCGCTTTACGGACCAGTTGCTTTCATTTGGATCGTTGTTGGATGTATTTTCGCAGGTGCCGTTCACGACTATTTAACCGGAATGATTTCCATTCGTAACAAAGGAGCTCACTTACCAGAGCTTGCAACGAAGTTTTTAGGTAAAGCAATGAAGCACGTGGTTAACGCATTTGCTGTTTTACTACTATTATTAGTTGGTACAGTATTCGTTTCTACTCCAGCTTCACTTTTAAATCTATTATTAGATGGAAAAGTGGCTTTAGGTATTCTAATCGCAGTTATTTTCATTTACTACATCTTGGCTACTTTATTGCCTGTTGATAAAATTATCGGTCGTCTTTATCCTTATTTTGGAGCAATCCTTCTAATCAGTGCTGTTGGAATCGGTGTTGGTTTAATCGTGAAAGGTGCTCCAATCCCAGAACTTTCATTATCAAATTTCCATCCTGATAATGCACCAATTTTCCCATTATTATTCTTTACAATCACTTGTGGTGCTTTATCTGGATTCCATGCAACACAAACGCCAATTATTTCACGTACGACACAAAAGGAAAGCCAAGGGCGTAAAATTTTCTACGGTATGATGATTGCTGAAGGTATCATCGCGATGATCTGGGCAGCAGCAGCTATGAGCTTATTTGATGGTTACGGCGGCTTACAAGAACTTCTTGCAGCTGGTGGTCCAGGAGCCATTGTAAGTGAAGTTTCAACATTAATGCTTGGTGCAATTGGTGGAACACTTGCAGTATTAGGTGTTATCGTGTTACCAATCACTTCTGGTGATACTGCATTCCGTAGTGCGCGTATGATTATTGCTGAATATCTAAACTTGGCTCAAAAGAAAATGTCAAGTCGTCTATGGATTGCCGTTCCATTATTCGCAATCTCTGTTGTTCTTACTCAAATCGATTTTAATATTCTTTGGAGATATTTTAGCTGGGCGAACCAAGCAACAGCTGTTATCGCTTTATTCGTAGGTGCAATGTACTTATACATTGCGAAAAAGAATTACTGGATTTCATTAATTCCTGGAACATTCATGCTTTGCATGGTTATTACGTATATCCTGAATGCTCAAATTGGTTTCAGATTACCGATGAATATTGCATGGTACGGTGGTTTTACAGGAACAATCATCCTTGTCGCATTATTCTTCCGTCAAGCTAATAAAGCTCGTGCAGCAAATCTTCCACTAGAAGTAGATATTTCTCACTACAAGAAGGTATCTTAATGGGGTGCTGCAGTCCTGAGTATCGGAAGGTAGTCGAGGATCAAGAGAAGAAGGTCAATCAAAATACCAATGACAAAGTTCCCGTTTGGGGCAAAATTGTGAGCGTAGCCGTTATTGTTGGTGCTACAATTGTCTTTGTCCTTTTATAAGAATAATTGCACGCAGTCAAATGATTGCGTGCTTTTTTTGTTTGAGAAACATTTCACAAATTAGTTGGTTTCAAAAGCTTGAAATCTTTAGTACTATAAGATAATAAAGTCCATATTTCTGCACAAAATATCAGAAGGACAGCCAGGGAGGTTCAATACATATGGAAATGACTATAAGTGATGCAGCTTTAAGGTGGTTTAAAGAGGACGTAAGTGTCAAACAAGGTGATTCCGTTCGTTTCTATCCAATGTTTTACGGAACTAGCCCCGTACAGGAAAAATATTCACTAGCTTTTTCTACACATGACGAACCGATTCAAATTCATACAAGTCAAAAAGTCGAGGATATCATGTTCTATGTAGAAGATGATGACATTTGGTTTTTTAATGGTCATAATCTGATCGTTGATTATAATCCAGATAAAGATGAATTGGAGTATCAATATCCAAAACCATAGATAAGCTAGTTAGGACTCACGTTTGTGGGTCTTTTTATTTTGTAATGTGATTCGAATCACGAACCTTTTCCTTAAACTATGTTACTTTCATCATAGCAAGTGTTTTCACATAGTTTGAAAGGAGAAATTTGTGTGAGTGAACTTATTAATAACCGAGAACAATATAAAATCAGTGATATAGAGAGAGAACGTATGATCAAACAAAGCTTTTTGGATTTACATAATGGGAAATCGGTAGAAGAGATTAAATCCCGTTTAGCAAATAAGGTTGGTTATATTACGATAGGAGAGATCTCTAGACTACAGCATGTATTAGTGGAAGAAAAGAACATTCCTGCAGGTGAAGCAACAGAAATTTGTTTACAGCATCGGGAGATTTTTAAAGATTTAATAGAAGAAACCATGGCTACTCATCCTGAAGAGCAACCTGGGCACCCAGTGCACACATTTAAGCTTGAAAATAGAGAATTAGAAAAGCTAGTAAACGATAGAATCAAGCCGCATTTGCAAACTTTTGAACAAGAGGATCATGAAGAGAACCGATTGAAGTTACTTGAGGATTGCAACCTTTTATTGGATATTGGTAAGCATTATGAAAGAAAAGAGCAACTCCTTTTTCCATATCTTGAAAAATACGGAATTTATGGACCGACCAATATGATGTGGAAAATCGATGACTTTATACAGGATGCAATCAAAGATGCTAAAAAAATGCTGACAAATTACGAGGGGGATAGGCAGTCTCTCGTTGATGTTATTCAATTTTTTATTGACCAAGTAAATGAGATGATTTATCGGGAAGAAAATATTCTTTTCCCAATGTCCTTAAATAATTTAACAGAAGATGAATGGATGAAAATTGCAAATGAAAGTGATGAAATTGGATTTTGTTTAATTTCACCTGAGGATTGGAAACCGGCACGAAATGTCATTGAAGATGCAGACATCGCAACAAAAGGATTTATTAAGATGGAAACAGGGATTTTATCTTTAAAACAGCTTGAATTACTGTTAAACCATTTACCGGTTGATATTACGTTTATCGATAAGGATGACGTCGTTCGTTATTTTTCAAAAGGAAAAGAGCGTATTTTTGCAAGGACAAAAGCAGTTATTGGGAGAACGGTTCAAAACTGTCACCCACCAAGAAGTGTTCACGTTGTGGAAGAATTACTTGAAGACTTCAAATCAGGAAGAAAAGATGTTGAAGATTTCTGGATTAAAGTAAAAGGGAAATACGTGTATATCCGGTATTTTGCCGTTCGGGACGAGGATGGAGAGTATATCGGAACAATGGAATTCTCGCAAAATATAGCACCCATTCAGGAAATAGAAGGAGAAAAACGGATTTTATCATAAAGGAAACGAAAAATGCTGACACTGTAGTGTCAGTGTTTTTTAGGGGATGGTAGTGTTCTCAATTACCCACAAAAATAAAAAGAACCATCATTTCCATTAGTGAATGATTGGTTCTTATATTTGGTACGGTATAAGTGATCTTTTTTCGTTTTTGTCATTCTTGATTGCATATCGATTAATGCAAAGGGACTTCTTCCGTTTTCGGGATTTCGCTTTCCTTCACGTACAAGTTTTTCACGCTTTTTCCGTGCGTTTGATTTTGCCATTTTCATCACCTCTTCAAAATATTTACATCTTCAGTATACATCGTTTGTCCGTAAGTTTCCATCGCGAATTTTTCAAGTTTATGGGCAATTTCCCAAACAGAACCCACATCTTTGAATAGGATATAAACGAGTATTAGATTGGGGAGGTGCCGATTTTGGCTGATAACAAAGAAATGGAAAACCGTGAAGAACAAGAAACTCAACGAGTGGATGCATGGGAATTCTTTTGGGGAAGAAGACCAAGATCTCAAGAGGAAGAAATTGAAGAAGAATAGACTATTCAAAAGTACCTGCCACCATAGGTATAAGCAACTGTGGTGATTGGTACTTTTCTTTTTGGGGTGGGAGTAGTTGGGATTGGATTATTGGGCATTGAGGTCTTACGGAGGATTCGGACGACAAACACGGTAACACCTATCAGAGTCGGAAAAACTTTGACTTTTTAAAAAAAGATGACCGTGATGACGATGACCAAGACTAATAAATAAAATGAGGCCAGGACTACTCCTGACCTCATTTTTTTACATGTTTTCCTCAAATACATCTGTTACATCATGTGGTCCATACGACTGATTGGATGGAATGACAAGGGTTATTCCAGAGAAATTACTTTGATTACAAAATTCATCTATTCTATCATTTATGTTCGTTACGATGTGCATGGAAAAACTCCTTGTTTTAAATTCCAATTGGCTTTTGCGACAAACAACAATCATTTTCAGGGACTCAATAAAAAGGGTACCATATTTTTCCGGTCATTGGTAAGAAAATAGAAAAAGTTAAACAAATTTTTGAAGTTTTAAGATAAAATATATGTAAACTAAAAATTAACTGTAGTTAACAAAGGGGGCAATTATGTACAAACTGCGCGGTCATCATTTATTTTGCCTTTTGGGTTACCGGGGAATGGGCTATTCTCAGGAATACGTGGAAAATATGACGATTGTCCATCAAACCCTTAGAAAGAACCCAAAAACATTAGTTCAGATTGTAAAAGGAACGGATCATTTATGTGAGAAGTATCCAAACAATGGGAAATACCATTGTGAAGACAATTCCATCTATGAAAGGGATGTTCAAATTCTAGAAAAAATGGGTCTCCGAATTGGACAAATTTTAAGGTGGGAGGACGTCGAAGCACGAATCCAAAGGGATGTCGTGCCATCCGATATTCAAACAGTCTGCGAATCCTGTTCATGGCGTTCATATGGTGTTTGTGAGGAAGGAGTACAAGAAATTCTTGATGGAAAAGGACTGCGAGAAGTCAATTAAAAAATGCCTAGGAATAGGCATTTTTTAAATCAAATAAATAATCAAGAAATATCCGAGCATGACACAAAGCCCCAATGGTACGCCAAACTTCGCCCATTCTTTACTGGTAATGTCCAGTTTTCCTGCTGCAATGATATTCGGAATGTTCCCTGGAATCAGCATTCCTCCACTAATCATTAAACCTAGCAAAATCGATTGAATCGTAAAATGGTCCATCGCCGGACTAATTTCTGCAGCTGCCAAAGTGGCGTTATCAAGAATCGCGGAAATCATATTTAACCAGTATAGTAACAATGGATCAAGTCCGATGAAATAACGATTGATCATTGGCTCAAAGCCTGAACCTAATAAAGTTAACCCCATTACGAAAAAATAAATCTTCAGGGCTCGTACGAAAATTTCCTCATAGGTCTCACGATTTGATTCTTTTTCAATTGATTCTTTTTTCCGTTTTGGTGGTTCAACTACAAAGGTTGCCAACAAACCAAAAAGAAGGAATGAAGCAAATATTTGTGGACCAATTAAATCGATTAAAAAGAAAAAATCTTCGTTAAGCTTGCTGATGGCAATCGTTGATAAGGGTTCTCCGATTGGGGTCAGCGCTGCGCCTAAACCAATTGAAAAACACGCAATCACGACGAAACGGATGGCAGACCCACGCTCAAGCTTAAGTGAAGTTACAATCAATACAAGTACAAGTGCCGCAATGATGGCTGTTATGACACTTGAAATCAGCCCTAAAAAGATGACAACCATCCCCAAAAAAAAGCGAAATGGAATTTTGCGACTCATTCCAACAATTGTTCTTTCCAAGGGTGTATGAAACCATTTAAATAGTAGCCCCGCAATTAGAACAGCTAGTGTAATCTTAATTGGGTCCACGGATGCTCGTACAAAAAGCTGGCTGTTAAATACACCACCTACCACCGCAGCAAGAAGCCCCATGAAAAAGAGAAAGACTTCTAAATTTTTTTCGATCAGCTTAACTGAAAATGGTAAAAGCAAGACAAGGATTAAAATCACTAATAGACCGAAAAACATTCACATTCCCCCTACTTTCCTAAAATGTCCTCCCCTAAGCAAGTAATAAAATCATATGCGTAAAGTCGGACAAACTTGCTTATTTTTTCATTTACATAGGACAGCCCATGGATTAAGCTTTGGGAGATTAGTATATTAAAATTAGTTGTAACGAAAACGGATTACAAGGTACTAATACAATGTATGAACAAAAATCAAACATGATAGGGAGAGGAAAATGGAGCTAGAGGAGCTATATAAAGAAGTACAACCACGAATATATGCTTTTTTCTTTATCAAAACCTCTAGCAAGGAGATTGCGGAAGACTTAACGCAAGAGGTTTTCTATGAAGCGCTTAAAAGCATTCATACCTTTTCACAGCAATCATCAATCAAGACGTGGTTATTCTCCATTGCGAAAAATCGATTGTTAAAGTATTATCGCTCCAAAAAATATAAGACGCAGCTAAACGAGTTGCTTAAAAAAGAAAAAGGGGAATCGACTACACCGGAAGAGGAAGTACTAAAACGGGAAGTGAAACAAAATTTAATCGAGCATATCAACCGGTTAGATGATATTTCAAAAGAAGTTGTAACACTAAGAATATACGGAGAGTTATCGTTTAAAGAGATTGGCAGCTTGCTAGGAAAAAGTGAAAACTTTGCCAGAGTCACATTTCATCGGGCGAAACTTAAGCTTCATAAGGAAATGGAGGGATATCATGGATAAACGTAAACAAGCAATTATTGAGGATTTGCTTCCTCTCTACAATGAAGGACTGTTGAGTCCAGAAACGACCGCATGGCTAGAGGAACAAATACAAGATAACCAAGAACTACAAAAGCTCATGGACCAAGCAATGACGCCGCTCGAAAAGGATAAAATCGAATCGCCTGTTCAGCACGATAAAATGATCATAACCATCAAAAGGAGGCTCGCACTCTATCAACTCATTTTTATTGGGTTATCCTTTTTCCTTGCCATTCAAACATCCATGCTCAATGAAAGCTTTGGTTTTATATTATGGTATGCAGTACTTGGATTACTCACTTACCTATTTTACAAAGATATGAAAATTGTTTTTTACATCTCTTTTATCCCAATCTTTATTTGGTCACTTGGTGGGAATATAGGTGATTTTTTACAAGGGGACATGGGTTCCACAGTTTCCTTCGGGCAGTTTTTTCTGCAATCCGTTATGGGATCCATCCTGGTAACCTTGATTCATTATTTATTTGCTTTCATCGGCAGCATGATTGGATTTTTATATCTAAAAATAAGGATTGGTGAGGATAAATGAAAAAACGAAAAATACTGTATAGCATTCTACTTGGATTGCTCGTTTTGTTCGTCCTATATATCTATAACGAATTTAATGGAAATCCAGTGAGTAAACTATATTCGACAAAAATTCTTGAAAATTATTTAGAGGAGACGTACCCTGACCGCGAGTTCCGGGTTGAGGAGGGGTTCTATAATTTTAAGTTTTCAAGCTATGATTTTAATGTAATTGAAATTGGTGCGACTGCTCCTAATGAGAACGGACCAAAGACATATGAATTTAACGTTAGAGGATTGTTAAAGCCTTATGTTATTTTAGATTCCATTTACACAGAGAATTTAGATGAGCCGCTAATGGAAAAATTAAGTGCGGAAGCTCAAACCGAAATAATGGAGATATTGATGCAATCCGTTCCGACCGTGAAAGGAATTGGGGTTTCTTTAGAGGTTCAAAAAGGTAATTATGACTCGAATACAACATGGAACAAGGATATGAAACTAGAAAAGCCCATCAGTATGCATATTGTGTTGGATTCAACCCAATCAACAAAGGAAGATGTTTTAACGGATGCCCAAGTCATTCAGGAGGTTCTTAATGACAATCACTATTCCTACGCAGATGTCACTATTAACGGGAACATCATTGATGACTCTAATGCCGAATATATAAAAGATGATACTGGATATGTAAAGTATTATGTCTCATTCGAAAAGGAAACAGACATTGAATTGAAGGATATTGAGGTAATTGAATAGCGGAAAAATGAATCAACATCTCTCTTCTTTTTAGAGGGATGTTTTTATTGACATTTAATATGGTGCGAATTATAGTTAACAATGTTAATAGTTAAATAGTTTAACTATTATTTTTATAATGTGAGGTGATTTCAAACAATGACTATAACAAACATTAAGGATTTAGTTGATTCTTATATAGATGTATCTTTTTCAGTAAATACGACCGCGGAGTCGCTCGTGAAGGAACAAATCGGAAGTGACCTTACAAATGAACAGCATTATACCCTTCGCTACATAAATAAGGTTGGTTCGTGTACATCAACAGAACTTGCAGATGTTTTTGAAGTGAAAAAGAGCGCGATTACTGCCATCATTAATCGACTATTTGAAAAAGGTTTGATTCAAAGAACACGGGATGAAAATGACCGGAGAATTGTTTACTTAACATTGTCAAACAAAGGAAATGAACTATTTTCGAAGACAGAGGAGCGGGTTCATAAGCTCGTCGAATCGATCATTGGTGAATTTTCTGAAGAGGAAATTGTTCAATTTCTAAAAACCTATGAAAAGCTAAATGGAATCCTACAACAAATAAAAAATAACAGGGTGGTGGATTAAGCATGAGTTTTATCATTAAACGGAAGTGGTTTGTCCTAATTGCATGGATTGTGGTCGTTGCTGGGTTATTTCTTGCAGCTCCGAATATGGCGGACCTTGTCCGTGAAAAAGGCCAAATCACTGTTCCAGACGAATACTCATCCTCCATTGCAGGGAAAATCTTAAACGATGCCCAATCCCAAGAGGGTGGAGGAAACGAAACACAGGTTGCACTTGTGTTTCACGATGAAAAGAAGCTAACAGAAGACGAAATCAAAGAAGCTGAACGGGCAATTCGGCTTCTTGAAGAAAAGAAAGACGAGATCGGAATTACGGAAATCCTAACTCATTTTAACGAAGATACATTGAAGGAACAGCTTGTTTCAGAGGATGGAAAATCAATCCTGGCATCTGTAACAGTGAGCTGGAACGATCGTGAACCAAAAGAAGTTGGCGAGGCTTTATATCAGGCAATTAAAGAAGTTAAGGTTGATCACTATTACACAAGTGAATGGCTTATTACCGAGGACCTGATGACGAGTGCCCAAGAAGGCTTGAAAAAGACAGAAGGTATTACAGTTGTCTTCATTCTCGTCGTTCTTTTACTAGTATTTAGATCATTAATAGCACCTATTATTCCACTTGTGACAGTAGGTTTTGCTTATCTTGCTTCACAATCGATTGTTGCGATGCTTGTTGCTCAATTTAACTTTCCAATATCAACCTACACTCAAATTTTCTTAGTTGCTGTTTTATTTGGTATTGGAACAGACTACTGTATCTTACTATTAAGCCGCTTTAAAGAGGAGCTTTCCCATCGAGAGAGCTTAACAGAAGCGATTATTGAAACATATAAAAACGCAGGACGCACTGTACTTTTTAGTGGAATTGCGGTCATGATTGGTTTTTCGGCAATCGGGTTTTCACAATTTATTTTATATCAATCTGCTGTCGCTGTAGCAGTTGGGGTAGCCCTTTTATTAGGTGCCTTGTTTACTGTCGTTCCATTCTTTATGGCTGTTTTAGGGAAAAAACTATTCTGGCCTTCTAAGAAAAACTTGGAACATGGGGACAGCAAGATTTGGGGAGTAGCTGGTCGATTCTCATTAGGTCGTCCATTGTTATCGTTATTAGTTGTAGCTGCAATCGTTGCTCCATTTTTATTTGTATATGATGGTGACATCTCCTATGATTCATTAGAGGAATTAAGTGGTGATGTAAATTCAATCAAAGCCTTCAACGCTATCGCAGGCAGCTTCGGACCAGGTGAATCCATGCCCACTCAAATCGTGTTAAAAAATGATGAGGCGATGGACTCCACCGAATATATCGAACTGGCAGAAAGAATCAGCCAAGAAGTGGAAAAGGTAGACTTAGTTGACACCGTTCGTTCTGTTACACGACCAACCGGCGAACCAATCGAAGATCTATTTGTGGCAAACCAAGCGAAAACACTTGAGGAAGGTCTTGGTGAAGGGAAAGATGGACTCACTCAAATTAAGGAAGGCTTAGAGGAAGCAGGTAGTGAGCTCTCAAAATCAGAGCCGGAGCTTAAAACGGCTACGGATGGAATTGGTGAGTTAATCACAGGTACAAACCAAGTCAAAACGGGTCTTACCGAAATCCAAACCAATCTTTCGAAAATCGAGTCTGGCATCCGTAGTGGAACAGCTGGCATCGATACGATGATTGCCGAGGTTGATAAGGCAAAAGCCGGCGCGGAAGAATTAGGAACCTATTATAATAATCTTTTAGCTGGGTATAGGGATGCTCAAGGTGGTATTGCTACATTACTTGAACAGTACTCAGGAGTGGCTTTACAGCTAGATCAACTATCAACACAAATAAATCTATTTAACGAACAAGGGTTTATAGATTTTGAGGGCAGGTATCAAGGGGTTACCGGGGATCCATTTTACGGTGGTGTTAAAGAAAGCATTCTTACCTTACAACAAGGAATCCCTGCCATATCTGGTGGTATAAAGACATTAAATGGTCATCTTTCAGTGGCAAATGATGGATTAATAGAAGCTAACGCTGGTTTCGAGCGATTACTGAAGGAGCAGGCAGCACTGCCAGCAGGTTTTGAACAGCTAATTGCTGGTCTTGAAAAACTGAAAGGAGGACTTCTTCAAGCGGCAAATGGGCAAGGTCAAATTGTTCAAGGAATGCCACAAATCACAAATGGTTTAACCGGTATTAATGACGGCCAAAAGCAACTTCTTGATGGGTTCGGAAGCCTTGGTGGTCAAATCACCCAATTAACAGATGGACTCACGCAAAGTGCCGAGGGGCTTAGACAGGTTTCAGATGGTTTAGGTTCTGCTCAAGACTATTTATCTGACCTTTCAAACTCTGAAGATTTAAATGCTTTTTACATGCCAGAAGAAGTGCTGGAAAGTGACGATTTTGCACAGGTTCTAGATGTATACATGTCTAAAGACCATAAAATCATGACATTGGATGTCATTTTTAAAGCAAACCCATATTCGAATGAAGCAATGGCTCAAATTGACGAAATCAAGGCTGCTGTTGAAAGAGCCACGAAAGGTACAAAGCTTGAAAATGCCGATGTTGCACTAGGTGGTATCACGAGCACGAATACGGATTTAAGCAAAATGTCAGAGCAGGACTATTCTCGAACAATTGTCTTGATGTTTATCGGGATTGCGCTTATATTAATTTTCTTATTCCGTTCATTAATCATGCCTATTTATATCATCGGTTCATTGATTTTAACCTATTACACATCAATGGCAATTAATGAAGTAATTTTTGTTAATATTCTTGGATACACCGGAATTAGCTGGGCCGTTCCATTCTTTGGATTTGTTATCCTCGTCGCACTCGGGGTTGACTACAGTATCTTCTTAATGGATCGCTTTAACGAATTCCGCGATATCTCAGTAGCAGACGCAATGCTTCTTTCCATGAAGAAGATGGGAACTGTTATTATTTCAGCGGCCATTATTCTCGGAGGAACGTTTGCCGCGATGATGCCTTCTGGAATGCTATCGTTGCTGCAAATTGCGTCGATTACACTCGTCGGACTTATGTTATACGCATTTGTGATTCTGCCATTATTTATTCCAGTTATGGTCAAAAACTTTGGCATTGCCAACTGGTGGCCGTTCAAACGACCAACAAATTAACGAAAATGAGGCTCCAATTGTGGGGTCTCATTATTTTTTAGCGGAAAATTTAACTCATTGTTATGTTTACTGTCACTATTTAAAAAATACTGTCACTATCAGAATAATACTGTCACTATCTAAAATTTACTGTCACTAAGCATTTTAAGAAATTAATATGATTTACATTGTATAATAGTTGTACTAAATCACGACGGAGGACAAGCATGCATTTTATACAAATTGGTTCTTTAGCCATTATGACAAAATGGATCATACTTGGAATAGGATTAATAGCAGGACTACTTGTTGCACGTTTCTGGTTATCTAAAACACAACCAAAAGAAATAACCAAGACAGTTCTAAACCTACTCACTAACGGTATTTTAATTGGTTTTTTATCGTGGAAAGGGAGTTTAATCCTTCTTGAACCAAAACTCGTTATGAAAAGTCCAATGTCCTTACTGTATTTTACAGGTGGTACGAAAGGTCTTGTAATTGCATTCGTAATTACATTACTCAATTTACTGTATTATATGAAAAAGGGTACTGTTCACCCAATCCTTCTTATTCGTTCGATTCTAATTACGACCTTCACAACTTTGATGATCTATGATTTACTGGCATTATTTTGGTTGCAGGAACAGATAGTTCTCCATTTTATAAAATCAATGAGTGCATTCTTTCTGTTATTGTTGACATTCTATTATAGAAGACAACAGAAAAAGGAAGTGTTTCATTTGTTTAAAAAGACAGCACTCATTGTGGGTTTAACAGGGCTTATTGTATGGACCATCAATAGCAATATTTCATTCGCAATACCAAAAGAAGAGGCAGAAACAGTCGAACAAAAAGTTGGAATCTCCGATGGTCAACTGGCACCTGATTTTACCCTAAAAACAATAAATGGAGAAGAAATGAAGCTTTCGGCATTTAGGGGAAAGAAAGTCATTTTAAACTATTGGGCGAGCTGGTGTCCGCCTTGTAAAGCAGAAATGCCACATATGCAGGAGTTTTATGAAGAAAACAAAGAATCCAATGTAGTTCTTTTATCCGTTAATTTAACAACTGCGGAGAAGAAGGGTTCGGATGTAGCGAAGTTTGTAGAGGACTACGAGCTCACCTTTCCTGTCATGCTTGATGAAAAAGGGGATATCGGACAAACCTATCAGGCTTACGCCATTCCAACGAGTTATTTAATTGATACCAAAGGCGTTGTTCGGAAAAAAATTGTAGGGCCGATGGATAAAGAAATGATGAACGGGTTAATCAATAGCGTTAAATAGCGGAATAAGAAAAGTGAGCCAATCACTTTTCTTTTTTTTCGCCCTGTTCACTTATTAACTCATCTACCAATGTTTCTGCAGCACGACGGTAAAATTGACTAGCTGTAATAAAGGATAAAATCAAAAGTACTTTTTTTAATTGTTCATCCGCATTAGAGCCCATCTCTTCTGCTACATCCTTCATTTTGGTCTCAACGTCCTTTTTGAACTCATCCCCATTTTTACCAAATAGGGAAAGATAACTCTTATAAAAGTCCTCAAGGTTAAACGCATTATCATCCATAATCCGTTGGTTCACAGGATAAAGTGTCGCTTTTATATCATTGATGGATATTCCACTTTTAAGTTGATAAATCAAACTAAGTAAGATCAAGTGCTCCCTTGAATATTTTTTGTTTTTAATCGGTATCAGCAATTTTCCTTTTGCGTAATTATTGATCATGGTTTTCGTGAGGATCTTTTCGTCCTCGTTTCTTTTTGTCGTGGTAAACGTATTTTCAAAGAGTTGGATGACTTGATCCATATATAAATCAATTTGTGGAATATCCTCTAAAAAGATATTTTTGTCAATTTCTAACACGTTGAGCAAATCCTTCTCAATCTCCACTTAAACAACCTCATTTTTCCATTAATTTGTTATTTAGTTTACCTTATAACTACCAAGAAGTAAATCTTGACTATATGATATGATGGGTATATGATTATATGTAGTATTGAAAACCACATATGGTAGTAACGTGAAAATAATAATGATAAGCGGGGATATATATGAAAATTGTATGTTTTGGTGATAGTTTAACAAGAGGTGTTTCTTTTGTGAAAGGTCGCATGCGAATTTTAAAAGAGAATTATCCAGCATTTTTACAGCAATTCGCTTCTGATCATTTTACAGTTATGAATAAAGGTGTTTTTAATGATAACTCTGATTTATTATTGTCCCGTGTTGAGAAAGATGTAATTGCCGAACATCCGGACTACGTGATTATTAATATTGGCGGTAATGACTGCAATTTTAAATGGGATGAAGTGGCTGAAAAACCCGAAGCCGAGCATCAACCCATTGTCCCGATTGAACGATATATCGAAAATCTAAAACAATTGATTCATAAAATCCAAGATTCGAATAGTACACCTATTTTGATGACATTGCCACCCCTTGATCCTATTCGCTATTACAAGTTGCTTGCCGAAAAATATGGAAGCTCCATTAGTCATTGGATCAGCCTTCAAGGAGGAATTGAGCACTGGCATGGCCTTTATAATCGCAGCATTAATAGCTTAGCTGAGCAATTAAATGTGCTAAAGATTGATGTTCGTTCAGCTATGAAACATACAGGGAACTTACATGATTTTATAAGTGATGATGGCATTCATTTGACAGGTGAAGGTTATAAGACAATGAGTAATGAAGTTTTTAATTCATTATTAAAAAACGCACCGATTTAAAATGCTTCCAGTTCCGGAGGCATTTTTTTCTATTTCACATAGAATACATCTTGTGTATTGTGAAAACACTGTATATCAATGGACATAAACGTAAGAGAAAGCTAAGATTAACTATATTGAGTGGGGTCTTTAACCCCGACTCAATATAGTTAAAGCCTCCGGCGGAGACATGCGATTTTCAAAGGAAACTTTTCGAGCATAAGATCAAAGACTAAGAACGCCACGTCCTGATGTCTTCGTCTTTGTGACCCACCTCGTGTAGGCCTAAAAAATCTGGGCGCAAATACGCCAAGGCGCATTTGAGTAGATGAAAAAGAGAAAAGGTAGATGAAAAAAATGTACTATAAATCTGATTATGTGATTACGATGAAGGATATTGTTCGTGAGGGGCAACCGATTTTAGCACAAAAAACGAAAGAGGTTCCTGTGCCATTATCTGAAGAAGACAAAGAATCCTTGACGAGCATGATGAATTATTTGAAAAATAGTCAAGACCCTGAGCTTGCAAAAAAATACGGCTTACGACCAGGAGTTGGTTTATCTGCAAACCAAGTCGGTCTGGATAAGCGTATGTTTGTCACTTATTTTACAGACTTTGATGATACATTATATGAGTATCATATCGTCAATCCGAAAATTATCAGCCATTCTGTATCGATGACGTATTTGCCTGAAGGGGAAGGATGTCTTTCAGTTGATCGCCCAGTAGAAGGCTATGTTCCAAGATATGAAAAAATTAAAATAAAAGCATTCGATATCAATGGACAAGAGATTTCGCTTCGATTAAAAGGGTATGCCTCCATCGTATTTCAACATGAAATGGACCATTTGAACGGAATCATGTTTTACGATCATATCAACAAAGAGAATCCATTTAAGTTACCAGAAAATGTAGCAATAAAAAGTTTATATTAATAATAAATGGAGGGGTTTGGCTTTGAAATATAATTTTGATGAATCGATTAATCGATTACAGACGAACTCAGTGAAATGGGATGAGGTAGAAAACTTGTTTGGGGACAAAGAAATCCTTCCGATGTGGGTGGCTGATATGGATTTCAAATCACCGCAGCCGGTCATTGACGCTTTAAAAGAGAGAGCGGATCACGGAATTTACGGATATACAACAAGACCTGATTCCTATTATGAAGCAACAGTGGGGTGGATGCAGCGTCGTCATAATTGGACGATAGAAAAGGATTGGATTATCTTTACGCCTGGTGTCGTACCCGCACTTGGTATAATTGTCCAAAATTTTACAAATCCAGGAGATAAGATCATCATTCAACAACCCGTTTATTATCCCTTTATGAGTGTAATTGAAAAAAATGGCCGGGAAATTGTCAATAATCCTTTACGACTTGAAAATGGACGTTATTACATGGATTTTGAGGACCTTGAGAAAAAAATTGATCCATCTGTAAAAATGATTATTCTTTCAAATCCACACAATCCTGTCGGCCGTGTTTGGGCGAAAGATGAGCTCACAAGACTAGGAGAAATTTGTTTGAAACACAATATACTTGTTGTTTCAGATGAAATTCACTTTGACCTTGTATATGAGGGAAATGTGCACACTCCATTCGCATCGATTTCCGAGGAGTTTGCCGGGCATTCGATAACCTGCACTGCACCAAGCAAAACCTTTAATCTTGCAGGCTTGCAAACATCCAATATGATTATTCCGAACCAAGATCTTCGTGAAAGATTTACGAAAGCACTCGAAGATCGTTTTATCGGTATGACCAACACATTTGGAGTAACTGCCCTAATTGCAGCATACGAAAAAGGAGAAGAATGGCTTGATCAACTCCTTGTCTATTTAAAAGGAAATCTTGATTTTCTAAACGAGTATATTAAGTCGAACATCCCAGAGGTAAAAGTAATTGAACCAGATGCAACATATCTTGTGTGGCTTGATTGCCGTGAGCTTGGAATGGATGCAAAAAAATTAGAAGAAGTCATCCAAAAACAGGGGAAAGTTGCATTTGATGAAGGGTACATTTTCGGAAAAGAAGGAGAAGGCTTCACCAGAATCAACATTGCTTGTCCAAGGGCACTGTTGGAAGAAGGCTTGAAACGGTTTAGTCAGGTACTAAAAAAATAGATCATATAAAAAGCTTGAAGGTGCGAAACCTTCAAGCTTTATTCGTTTAATATTCCGGATTAAATGTTTCCTTTTGCTTTCGGACGAGACATAGGATACCTGCAACTAAGTAAAGGATACTTGAGATAATCGAGATAAGCACTGTTGCGAGTGCACTAAGCACAGCAACGATAATCAAAATAATCCCAGCCGCCTTTGGATGTTTATCACCTTTTAAAAGAACGAGTGATACAATTCCAAGAATAATAGCAAGAATTCCCACGATGATAAAATACCAGCCTCCAGCTGCGATCATATCAGTCATAAATCCCATATCGACTCCTTCAAGTGCTGGGTCTGTAGCAGCCATGTTCTCCATTTCCTGTGTAAATGCATTATCGCCACTAAGACCTAAAAACATAAACCCAAATAAACTAATTAATGCAAAAAAACAAGCTCCAATAATCGTTAACACAATTTCCCCTGTACGTTTCATAAGATGGTTTCCTCCTCGTAAAAATGTTTCTTTTTGATTGTACTATAGAGTGTATAGTATGCAATCCTTTTTTCCTAAACCTCTCCAAAAATGGAATTATCCTATTTACGAAAGGAGGCGGAAAAAGGTTTCAAAAAAGGTGAGAAAAATGCGATATACATTTTATGATCATCCCATAGGATGATAAAGGGAATTATTTCGAATATGTTAAGAGAATATTAAAAAAATTTTGCAAATCACAATTGGTTTGTGTTAACCTAGTAATATAGGTGTTGAATTGGAAATTATACCATTTTAATCCAAAATAGTAGTTTGGTAGTAACCTCATTCCTGAGGGTCTACATAAAAAAAGAATAATAGGGGGAATGCAAATGCTAAAGAAGTACTCATTTCTTACTTTGCTATTAGCATTGGTTTTAGTCATTGCAGCTTGTAGCAGTGATAACACGAATGGTGAGGACAAGGATGAAGGCGGAGAAGGTAGCGGAAAATCCGGTACAGTAGATCTTCTCATGGGTACGGGTAGCCAAGGTGGTACCTATTTCCCACTTGGTGCAGAAATGGCGAATGTTTGGAACAAGAATATTGAAAGCGTTAACGTAACATCAACAGAGTCTGGTGCATCTGTAGAGAACCTAGCGAAAATCTCAAACGGGGAATTTGACCTTGGGATGACTGTTAATCTACCAGCATATGATGCACTTAATGGCGAAGGCGATTTCAAGGGTAAGAAGGTTGAAAACTTCGCCTTTATCGGACATATTTATCCGGAGGTTCTTCAAATTATTACACGTGAAAGCACTGGTGTGGAAACAATCGCTGATCTTAAAGGAAAGCGAATTGCGATTGGACCTCCTGGAAGTGGAACACAAACAGCAACGAAAGCTGTTTTAGCAGCTTATGGTATAAATGATGGGGATTATGAGGCGTACCAAGAAGGATTTGGTGATGCAAAGTCAAAGCTTCAGGATGGTACAATTGATGCTTCATTCGGATTATTAGGATTACCAGATGCGGGAATAGATGAACTTCAAGCATCAGTAGGAGATGTAAAGTTCTTAGAGGTAACTGGTGATGAGCTAAAAACGGTTGAAGAGACAAGTGGATATACTGGCTATACAATTAAGGCTGGCTCATACGAATGGTTAAAAGAGGATGCCAATGTTGTCTCAGCATATGCAGTCCTAGTTGCAAACACAGATACAGTAGATGATGAACTAGCATACCAACTTGCAAAGGTTATGCTTGAAAAAGCAAGTGAAAATACACATGCACAGGCAGCGCATATGACAAAAGAAAACGCGCTTAGCGGATTAGGAGATTTACCAATCCATCCAGGTGCAGAAAAATATTATAAAGAAATCGGAATACTAGATTAATAACCTTAGAAAAAGGGGCTTGACACAATGTGTTTTGCCCTTTTTTTACCAATAGTTTATGACCAGGTGGTGAGAATAATGAAATGGTGGAAGAAAAAGGAGATGAGCGATTCAAACAAGCTTACTCAACAGGATGAAAAACTAACGACAGAGGAGATACTTGAAAAATACGACCGGGAAAGTACGTACCGACGAAATTTAGGAAAGTGGAAGTGGGTCGTTCTCATTTTGGCGGTTGGTCTTACAATCTTTCATTTATTCACAGGTTATCGGGGTGCTTTCGAGGCTCGTATTCAAGGACCGATTCATTTAGGAACAGCGCTTGGCTTAATCTTCTTATTGTATCCTATAAAAAAAGGACTTCATCGTAAGCAAAAGGGAATACCTTGGTATGATGTAGTCTTAGCGATTATTGCGTTAGGTGTCGGTTATTATAATGTCATATTTTATGAGGAGCTTGTAACGGAGCGAATTGTCTTTGGGTATACGACTCCAGACTTTATCGTAGCAACATTAGGGGTTTTACTTGTTCTTGAAGCAGCTAGAAGATGTGTTGGACTCCCAATAGTGATTGTTTCAAGTGTGGCGATTCTTTATGCGTTGTATGGAAACTTGATTCCTACGAAACTATTTGCTCACCGGGGATTTTCTTGGGATACATTAGTGACCGATTTGTATTTAACTACGAAAGGAATCTATAGTACACCCATTCAAGTGTCTTCGACTTTTATCTTTTTATTCTTGTTTTTTGGTGTAATGTTAATCCGAACGGGTGTTGGGCAGTTTTTCAATGACATTGCCTTTGCCCTTACAGGCAGGTTTACGGGTGGTCAAGCAAAAGCAGCGGTCGTAGCAAGTGCTTTGCAAGGAATGGTTTCTGGTAGCTCAGTAGCCAATACGGTGGGTTCAGGTTCTTTTACCATTCCGATGATGAAAAAAGCAGGGTATAAGCCAGAGTTTGCAGCTGCAACTGAAGCTTCGGCATCAACAGGTGGTCAAATTATGCCGCCAATCATGGGGGCAGCCGCATTTATCATGGCTTCTTATACAAATATCCCGTATAGCCAAATCATGATTATTGCCATCATTCCAGCGATCCTCTATTTTTTAGGTGTATTCTTGGGAGTTCATTTTGAATCTAAAAAGATTGGAATTGTTGGGGCTCCAAAGGAGACCTTACCAAAAGCAAAGAAATTAATGCTTGAGCGAGGGTATTTATTATTGCCGCTGATCGTTATTTTTTATACGTTGCTAACAGGCAAAACGCCAATGCGTGCCGCTTTACTTGCCATATTAGTTTCATTCTTAGTAAGTCTTGTCCGGAAAGATACAAGAATGTCTTTAAAAAGCATGATTGGAGCACTTGAGGAAGGTGCAAGAGTTGCCTTGCCAGTAATTGCAGCTTGTGCATCAGCCGGTATTATTGTTGGAGTCGTTGTTCAAACAGGTCTTGGTGGCCGTATTGCAGACGGAATCATTGCATTAGGTGGAGGAAGCCTCATTCTTACGTTGTTCTTTACCATGATTGCTTGCTTAATTCTTGGTATGGGTCTTCCTACTACTGCAAACTACGTTGTCACAGCAACAATGGCAGCGCCGGCATTAATACTTGGATTAGATGTACCAGTTCTTGCAGCTCATATGTTTGTGTTCTATTTTGGAATTGTAGCAGACATTACTCCCCCAGTTTGTCTCGCAGCTTATGCTGGTGCAGGTTTAGCGAGGGCAAATCCATTTGCGACGGGAGTTACGGCAACCAAGCTAGCAACTGCTGCATATATAATCCCATTTATCTTTGTAATCAACCCACAAATGCTTTTAATAGACTATGAGATTCCATTCTTAACCATATCGGTGATAACTGCGATCATTGGCATGATTGGAATTAGTACCGCAATGGTAGGCTTCTTCATAAGAAAAACATTTTTCTGGGAGCGAATTATTCTATTCGCAGCAGGGCTTTCACTTGTTTCACCGAGTATTTATTTCGGAGCTGCAGGTGTATTGGCCTTATTGGCCATTTTATTTATCCAATCACGACGGCCGAAAGAACATATTCAGTCCCCAACTGTTTCACTAAGCTAAGGCTCAACCACCCTTTTTAAAGGGTGGTTTTTTACTGTTTTTGTAGAATGAAAAATGAATTCGAGAAACCTATTTACACCCATGCTTGTCATGTTCTATAATGAAATAAAAATTTCAATGGTAATTAAAATGAAATGTATATTTCAAAGGGGTGTTTTAGAGTGACAAACTTTCATTCTGACCAATGTCTTATTTCAGAAAAAACAAGTAGGTCAGCACATTATTTTTTGAATGCGAAATCCGTTATTCCTGGTGGAGTTTCTGCGAACATTAAATACTTTTCACCACATCCAATTTTTATGGAAAAAGGTAATGGGAGCCGTTTAGTTGATGTAGATGGAAATGAATATCTTGATTATTTATTATGCTATGGTGCACTTCTTCTTGGTCATGGTCACCCAGAGGTTACTTCAGCCGTGTATAATCAATTAACTTCAACGGGCACAACAGTTTTTGGAGCACCGCATGTTTTAGAAGTAGAAATGGCAAATAAACTTATTGATTATTTTCCGGGTATTGAGATGGTTCGCTATACCAATTCAGGTCTGGAGGCAACTTTATTAGCGATTCGGATTGCACAAGCGTATACAGGCAAGGCGACTCTCGCTAAATTTGAAGGTCATTATCATGGAGGCTATAATGAAGTTTTGTTAAGCGTAAATCCAACAATCGATGAGGCTGGTCATGAGAAGAGACCAAACTCTGTACCAGAATCGAAAGGAATATCAGAGCGCTATGTCGAAAATACAGTTATTCTCCCTTTTAACGATTTAGAATCAACAGCACAGTTATTAAAAAAATATAAGGATGAAGTTGCCGCTGTGATCATTGAACCCATTCAAGGTGGATTTATCCCGGCTGAAAAAAGTTTTATGGAGGGGCTTCGCAAACTAACGAAGGATCTGGGGATACTTTTAATCTTTGATGAGGTTAAGACCGGATTTCGTTTAACTCTTGGAGGAGCACAATCCATTTACGGGATAAAACCGGATCTTACAGCACTGGGAAAAGTGTTGGGTGGCGGTTTTCCAATTGGAGCAGTTGGTGGACTTCGAGATATTATGGAGATAATGAATCCTTCTAATGGAGGAGATATTTTATCAGCAGGTGGAAAGGCTGCGCAGAAAGAAGATGTTTTATTTCATAGTGGAACCTATAATGGTCATCCCATTGTCTTAGCTGCAGGAATAGCAACCATCAAAGTTCTCGAAGGCGCTAATGTGTACCCTGAATTAATCCAAAAGACGGATTATCTTCGTTCTAGCCTTGAAAAACTTTACAATTCATACGGGATCCCTATGCAGACTGTTGGGGTGGGGAGTATTTTTAATATCGTGCATGCCAATCATCCGATTCGAAATTACCGTGATTTAATCAAGGCAGATATGAATTTCCGTAAAAAATTGGATGATGAGCTTTTGAAGCTTGGAATCTATACAAAGCCACTTAATCGTTACTCAATGTCTATTGTGCATTCGGAAGAAGATCTTAATGAAACAATCAGTAAACATGAAAAAGCGATTAGGAAAGTGAAAGGAATCGAGTAAATTAATGCAAGAGGTATATCAAATCATTACAAATAAATTAACAGAAATGAGTAAATCACAACGCAAAATTGCGACGTATGTATTAGGTCATACAGACTCTGTTCCATTCTTTACAGTAGGACAGCTTGCGAAAATGGCAGGTGTTAGTGAAGCGACTGTTGTTCGTTTTTCTACATTTCTTGGATATAGCGGATATCCGGAGTGGCAAAAAGCGATGCAGGATTCTGTGAAAAGGCACCTTACCACAGTGGAAAGGTTAAAAATCTCCGATGATATTTATGATTCAGAGGATAAAGCTGTATATGACATGTTTCAGGCGGAAGTAAGCCGAATTCAAAAGATGGCAGACGAATTCGATATAACTGCCTTCCGTCAAGCAGTTCAAGCTATTATCGATGCAAAACGAATTTTTATTGTTGCCAATCGAAGTGCAGTTTCCCTTGGTTCCTTTTTAGAGTTTTATTTGGACGTATTGTTTGAAAATACGGAACTAATCAGAAACCCGAATGGTATTTCCGAAAAGTTATTCCGAATAAATAACGAGGATACAGTAATCGGACTAAGCTTTGCAAGGTATACAAAGAATACAATCGATGCCGTTTCTTTCGCAAAAGACCGCGGGGCAAATGTCATTGCCATTACAGACACGGTGCTTTCCCCCTTGATTCCCTATGCCGATATTGCCCTTTTCTCGCCAAGTGAAATGCCATCCTATATTGATTCGTTTGTTGCTCCGTTAAGTTTAGTGAATGCTTTATTAACGGAAGTGGGGCGAAAGAAGCGGGGAGAAATTGAAAAACATCTTACTGATTTAGAGGAAGTATGGGATCGATTTCAAATTTTCCATAAATAAACGACGTGCCTTTAATGGCACGCCTTTTATTTATGTTCGTTCCTTAATCTATTTCGATCCAGATTTGAAGGAGGTTCCTGCATCCATCCTCGTTCAACTAACATTTTAAAGCCTTTTGCAGCATATAAGAAAATCTCTCCTATTGTTTTTGTATAGAAAGCAACTAAATCTGTCCTCATCGATAATCCCTGGGCATGACCAATAAGAGTAATATCGATACTGTTTAGAGCATGGAAGAGCGTCAGAATAAGTTTATCGGAAAATGGAGAAACGGTCGAACCCGTTACCTCCATAGGGATAGAGGTTGTACCCATAAGATTTTCATGTTTAAATAAGTCATTAATAAAGGTGATTTGCTTCTCGGAAATATTTCTTCCGTCTTTAATAAATTCCAGGATTTCCTTGTCTTGGACCACTTGTTGAAACCCCATACAAAGGACAATCGCGAAGTAATTCCGTTCAATATTAAAAAACATGTCGGTTATTTCCAGCACATTTAACGGTCTTTTTTCACCGATGATCTTTGTTAAATAGGTAGTCTTTTCAACATACTCATTTTTAGAAGGATAAACTACCATAGGTGGTCTGTCATACATTCCCTTTTCAAGCATTAACTGTGTGGCCTCATTATATTGCTTTAATGCATCAGATAGGCAATTTGAAAAAAAGGATCGCACATCATCTCTGGCAATATTGGATGTAATGAAACTAAAATTAATCATGTTCATACGACTCATCGCATAAACAAATGTGAGAGCAAATGGATCGTAAAACAGTGGTGGGGCAGACAGGTTTAAATCCTCATCGCCAAATGCATCAGGGATTGGGATTTTTTCTTGAAGAAAAATTTCTTTTATTTGTTTCATTTGCCCACTATAGATGTGATCAGACTTTTTCAAAATCGTTTTAATGTCTTCATCACGTAAATGGTAAAGAAAATATTTGATTAAACAAACGGTCATACTACCCTGTATAAAGGTTGTCCATAATCCACCAATTTCGGCACTAGATAAGCGAACATTATGCTTGTCCATGAGGCCACCTCCCCCAATATTATCTATGGGTAGTATAGGTTAAATATCGGATTCTATTCTTTTGCATAGAGACGCACTAAATCATTTTATCCTTTCATTGAACGATACAATTTATTTAATTCCTCATTAATGATTTTCATTTCTTCATAAGCTTCATCTGTCTTCTGTGGGTCACCCGTCGTAATCCCTTCAAGCTGCAAGTTCATGGCTTCCATGTATTTTTCAATCGAGGCTTGAACATGGGTCCTAAGTTCATGCAAATTTTTATTAGTTGGTTGTTCATCAAGCTCAATTAAGTTGTAAATATACATTGCCTCTTCGTTTGCGATTTGCATTGTTTCAATGGCTGCCTCAAGTTCATCCTCTTTTTTCATTTCATCTAAAAGCATATCTAGTTCTTCATTTAATTGAATGAACTTTTGTACATGACTTTCTAGGCTTTCTAATAATGCCAGATCTTTCTGCGAGAGATTTTGACCAAGGGTGCTGTACAGTTCTGTAGCTGTCTTTGAATTAGAAGTACATCCTATTAAAAATGTTAGAAAAATAAATAGAAAAATGGTTTTTCGACTCATACTTACCCTCCTAAAAACGTATATAAAAGGATATGAGACTTGTCCAAGTTATATGACAATTGACAAATGGATTCGAGTATATTATCTTGAAGTTAAGATACTTTAATTTGATCTTTTAATTAAATTTCAAGTAGGAAATACTAGAATGACCAATTATTTGGAGGTAATTATAATGAAGCATATATTCCAAGAAGGCAAAGATAAAACAAAACCAACCCTACTTTTGTTACATGGAACAGGTGGAACTGAATCAGATTTATTGCCGCTGGCTCCACATATTGATGAAACTGCGTCTATATTAAGTGTCCGTGGAAATGTATCTGAAAATGGCATGCCTCGTTTTTTCCGTCGCTTAGCCGAAGGTGTTTTTGACATAGAGGACCTTATTTTCCGAACAAAAGAATTACATGAATTTCTCGATGAAGCTGCAAAAAAGTATTCATTCGATCGAAATAACATAGTAGCTATCGGATATTCAAATGGAGCCAATATTGCGGGAAGCCTATTGTTCCATTACAAGGATGCATTAAAAGGAGCAATCCTTCATCATCCAATGGTGCCAAGACGGGACATTGAATTGCCAGACCAAACAAGTACACCAGTATTCATCGCAGCCGGTAAAAATGATCCAATCTGTCCTGCACAAGAAACAGTTGATCTTCAAAATCTATTACAAGACGCAAATGCGGATGTAGAAGTTCACTGGGAAAATCATGGGCATATGTTAACCGGAACAGAGGTTGCAGCAGCAGCTGAGTGGTATAAAAAGCATTTCTAAGGGCTAATTGCGCTTTAATTTAGTCCGATTGCGCTTTATTTTTAGGAATTGCGCTTTAGCAAACGAGAATTGCGCGTTATTTTTAGGAATTGCGTTTTATTTTTAATCATTGCGTTATAACTAAATTTGACATTAGTCAAGAACCCAAGAATGTTGTGGTATCAACACACAAACTTGGGTTTTATTTTATAGATCACTCTTATAGGAAAATCTCACTTATCCTCATAAAAATACACACTACCTTTTGTTTTTCCTTCACGATGTAAATTCCAAGATCTTAATATGTTTCTTGCTGCATGACGAGAGGGGAGAAGGAGAAAGTCGCGTAGTTTTTCGTTTGTGATTGTATTTCCTTTGAGAAGAAAATAATGTGATATGGAGTCAAGATATGCATCATAGGATGAATGTCCACAGTTATTACACTTCCATTTGCGAGGAGTTCTCTCCATAGGTAATGTTTCACATACAGGACAGTGTACTCCTTTTAAGAGTTCGCTTTCTTTAATTCCGAATCGATCTAAAATATTTCCATCAAAAGGGGTATCTAGCTGTAGTAATAGTTTTGTTAACCTATGGATATGTTTATTCTCTAGGATTGTTTTTCGGTTTTCTTTCTCAAATTGTTCTATTTTTGATAGGAGACTGGCACTGTGGATAATTTTATGTGCGTAAGGATGATTTGGTGAGGACGTAAGTGTAGTCGAAAGATTTGTGAATACAACTAGCGATTCAATTGGGATAATTGGGAATTTGTAAGATTGTAACAGTCTCCTTAGTTGCAGTTGATGACGGTGCAATTGAGTAGTAGGACAAGCATAGGTTTTTTTTATGTTGTCATAGGTCTGAAGCATCTGGCTAAATTGATGATCAAAATAAATTTCACCTTTATGATTTTTGGCATCAAGATCAAGAATTAAGGAATTTGAAAGAAGGAGGGTATCAATCTCGAAGTGGGTGTTCGTTGATTTATCGGGAAGGCGAAGTCCGTTTAGAATCCTGTATTGTTTTTCGGGAAGGAACTTTAAATAGTAATCCAATGATTTTTCACCTTTATATCCGCTCATCCTTATCCGTAGGCGTTCCTCAACGAGTTCATATTTAGGATGAGATTTTGGTATGCGGATTCGTATGGCTTTTAACTTTTCAATTTCCTTAGAAACTTTTCGTTCTTTGTTCATTTGTTTAGCTCCTTTTATTAGAATAGAGTTTTAATTCAATAAAAAAAGCCACAATCCTGCATGATTCGAGAAAAAAATTCCGTATTTTATAGATCCAGTTAACGTGATTGCGCTTTAATTTAGTCTAATTGCGCTTTATTTTTAGGAATTGCGCTTTAGCAAACGAGAATTGCGCGTTATTTTTAGGAATTGCGTTTTATTTTTAATAATTGCGCGATAGCAGTAATCACATAAAAAGAGGTCAAGGCGAACCCTTGACCTTCTTACTTCTATTTCTTTTTCTTCTTTTGAACATTTTGTTTTTCTGCTTCTACTTCTGTATAGGATGCAAATTCAACAAGTTCTTCACTGATTCTGTTCCCTTTTTTGACATTATTATTTCGCTGTGCATTTGCATTTCCACGCTTTGTTCTACCCAATTCCTTCATCTCCATTCTTAACTTTTCATTTGGTAGTATGAGTCATTTAGAACCTTTTATGTGGTGCCTAGACAATTCTTAAAAACACCTCCACATAGTGTGGAGGTGTTATAGAAAAGGGCAACTAGCGATTTTTGTTAGCTTGTGATTGCTGGTTCTGTTTTCGAACTTCAGCTACATCTGTTTCGCTAGCAAATTCGGTACTGAAAGAGGAACCAGTTGAAGTGAACTGTTGTTGCCCAACAGATTGTTGGAGCTGTTGTGCGGTCTGCTCTATCTGATTTAATTGCTGAGCAGCATTCAATTCACGTCCTGCAAATCCAGGGGCAGCCTGTTGTGCTTGTGGTGAGCTTTGTTGGAATTGTTGAGCATTCATTTGCTCTGTTTGGGCTAATTGTTTAGCTGTTTGTTTAATCTGATTTAAAGCAGATTGAGCCTGTGCTGGAATTTGCTGATTGTTGTTTTGCATGTGGTACCTCCCAGACGAATTTTTTGGATTATCAAAAGGTGTTCACCTTTCAAAAATCCTTTCTTAATTTGTGTAAAAACGACCATTCTCATGTGATGAAAAAAAAACTATATGTGTAATTTTTTTACAAAAACGGATGTGGGCAATAATCTAATGCCTATACATTTAACCAACTTTTAATAATATCCTTAAAAATAAGTATATTCATGGCGCTTACCAAGTTTTTAGGTTGTTTCTTTCAAACCTTCCATTATATAATTCAATATAGTGGGAAGAGGTGATTTGGATGAAACGAATCGATTTTTGGGGTCGAGATGAATATGATGAAAGACTTCTTGAAGAGGTCCTTCGAGGTGTGAAAACAGTCACCTGTACTCCAAAAGTTTGGTATGATCAATTACCAAACGAGGAAAAGAGTGAAATTGGTGATATTATTCAGGTGTTTACAAAGCGAAATGAGCATAAAGCAAATCTCAAAATCACCGATTTTTATGAAATTCGATTTGGTGAAATTCAAGGTAAAGTGGGAGAACGTATTGCAAAAGGGGAAAATTCCACTTTGGATCAATTTATCGAGGATCATATTTTTAGCTGGGAGAAACCACTAGAGATTGATGGATACGAGCTTAACGAAGATACCATCATTGTGGTGGAACACTTTCAAGTTACAGACATTTTTACAGATGTTACTATAGACTTACACCTTGTCCCAATGACAGAGGCAGAAGGATATCAGATCATCAATTGGACTGATTTTGAATTGTTTAGAAAGTCCACTGATTATTTTTATTCCGTCTATAAAGAAAAGGATTTTGTGGGGTTTGTTCGGTTTCGTCAAAATGATACAAACACCTTCATGTATTACAAAGTAAATCCTAATTTTGAGGGACATTTAGATGAAAAGAAACTTATGAAGAAAGCCGAAAAGCTTGCTCAAGAAGCACTTTTGGCAACAAATATAATCCATGAGTGGAGTTCCATTTACACTTACCATAAATAATTGAAAAGGTAGACGTCTGGTAAAAATCGTACCAACGTCTTTTCTATGTCTAAATCCTCTGGGAAGGTTCTACTTGGTTGCTGAACTGCAGAGCTCCCGTCAGAAAATCAATTTGACAAACGAATACCTGTAATTGTAAAATCGTGTGGGACTAGGGGACAGGTACCTTGTCCCACAAATGAGAGAAATCATAGCTGAGACGCGTAAGTGAGGAGCTTTGTCTCAAGGGGAGAAGAGAAATGAAACAGTTTTATTTTGTTTTAGTTCTAGTATTTCTAATGACCTCTCTTTCGCCTTTTCAAGTTCATGCAGAAGGTGCTGAGAATGGGGCACCTGCAATTAAGAGTGATGCAGTCATTTTATTAGATGCAAATACTGGTTCTATCCTATATGAGAAAAATAGTCATGCACAAATGTATCCTGCAAGTTTAACGAAAATGGCAACGGCCATCTATGCGATTGAAAAAGGAAATTTAGATGATGTTGTATCTGTCAGTGCGAACGCCTATGAAACGGAAGGTACTCGCGTGTACCTTAAAGAGGGGGAGCAGGTGACATTAAAACATCTTATTCAAGGTTTATTAATTAATTCCGGAAATGATGCCGGAGTTGCCATCGCAGAACATCTTGATGGGAGCATAGAGTCTTTTGCAGACTCACTCAATCAATATTTAAAAGAAAAAATTGGCGTCGAACAGACTCATTTTACAAACCCACACGGTCTCTATGATGAAAATCACTACACAACCGCATATGACCTTGCTTTAATTACGAAATATGCGTTAAAGAATCCCGTTTTCCGTGAGATTTTTGGAACAAAGGAATTAGCGTGGGACGGAGAATCATGGGATACCACTCTCTTTAGCCATCATTTATTGCTTAGAGGCGAAATTCCCTATGAAGGAATTACAGGTGGAAAAACTGGTTTTGTACAAGAATCGCGATACACTCTTTCAACATCGGCAGAACAAGGTGATTTATCTTTGATTGCGATTGTATTGAAGGCAGAACGGGACGAGTACGCCTATGAGGATACAGTGGCACTTTTAGACTATGGCTTTGAAAATTTTGAGGTAGCAGAGGTAGCTTCAAGCGAGAAGTTTTACGGTGAGCAGAATGAAAGCTATCGTCTCAATAAACCACTTCCATACACACAAAAGAAAAATGAAGACGTTCAACTGGCAATGAATGACCAAGGAGTGCTTCAGGTCCTTGGGGAAGATGGGCGTCAACTCGCGGCGAAGCAACTTAAAATGGATATGCCAAAGGAAGCCATGGGCACTCGTGCTGACATCGACCCGGCTAATCTTTCTAAAAAGAACCATTTACCGGCAATCCTCATGGTCATTTTTTTAAGCATGGGTGTTATCTTCCTTCAGAAAACCATAAAAAACATGAAAAAAAGCACTTAACCAAAGTGCTTTTTTTACTTTCATAAAGTCATCTGTTACATATTTCAAATTAGACAAAAATAGGATGCGTCTCTTTTTAGCCCTCTATAATTTAAGTATCTCACTAGAATTTTTCCGTTTTTTCTCACTCTTACAAGTAGGATTTGCATTTGGCAGAATATATTCCTCGACTAATTGTTTCATGACATGATCAGGAATTAAATTATAGTAAGAATAGTAGTGTTTTTTTCCATTTGTTGTGGTGACAACGAGGTTTTGGAATACGCCACCGCTTAACTTTTCAGCATGCCATCCGTAAAATACATCCGTAATATCAGCTAAAGGTACACGATTTTTAAGGTTAATTAAATGACCATCTTCAACTTTAATTAAGACTTTACTTTTTGATAGAACAGAGACTAGTCTTAGGATGGCACCGCCTGTAAATAGGACACCGATTACACCAATAATGATCCCAATAAATCCTTTAAATGTACCAAGAGTACCTGCGATGATTAATACGACAATAGAGGCGATTAGTCCAACTCCCGCTCCCATATATAGGCAGCCAGCCCCGCCCTTTTTATATACAAGGCCAACACCATTTCTATTTGGTATCAGATAATTATTCATAAAAATACATCGTTCCTTTCATATTCAACAGGGTTTATAAAAGATCACTATAGATAATGGTAAAAGGGATTAAATATTCGAAAAGGGGCTAAAGATTCATTTTACAATATTTTACTAGAGAAAATTAAGGTGTGTTGTTATCTTAGGTAGTAATAAGAAAATGAAAAAAGCACTCCTACAATGGGGGCCCTCATTTGAGTTTCCCAAAGTCAAAGTGCTTATCCTATGAAAATACAATATATTTTTGCCCGAGATAGTTCATCATTGTATAAAGGCATGTTCCTAGTAAAACAGCCACCTCGTTTGGATAGTGCACAAAAATGAATCCTGCAACGAGCTTACTCATCGAAAAAGAAAGAGAGTAGCAGCTTAAAATCACTAAAACAAACAATGGAATACTCTTACCATACATTGCTTTGCTACTAAAAGTGAATCGTTTGTTCAACATATAGCTGACTCCGGCTCCAAGCGAATTGCCAACAAAGGTCGCAAGCCAATAGGAAAAACCGACTACATGCAGCAATATAAATATACTTGAGAGACCAACAAGCGTATTAATGACTCCGACAAGCAAAAAACGAATAAAGGTGTTAGTTGGTTTCAGAAAGTGGGTTGTAATCAATCAAGAGTTCACCCTCTTCCGGAGCAAAAGGCTCGTCAGCCGGAACAGCAAGATTAAAAGTATCAATATCCACAACAAACTTCGGACGTCGCTTCGTCTCCTTATAGATTTTCCCGATATATTCCCCAATAAAACCTAAAGCAATCAATTGCAGTCCGCCAATTAACCAAATTGACGTAATCAGTGAAGTCCAACCTGTTTGGGTTTGGCCACTAAATTTTAAATAAAAGAAATATCCGCCAAAGAAAAGGCTAACAAAAAAAGAGAGCAACCCAATTAAGGAAATAAAGCGAATCGGTGTGACGCTAAAGGATGTAATGCCATCGAGGGCAAACGAGAGCATTTTCCGTAATGGGTATTTCGTTTCCCCTGCCATTCGTTCTTTTCGATCGTAAAATACAGACGTCGATTGAAAGCCAACAAGTGGGACAACCCCACGTAAAAAAAGATTGCTCTCATCGAATTGTTCAAGTACTTTAACGGCTCGTTTACTCATTAACCGGTAATCGGCGTGGTTATAAACAAGGTTCACACCCATGAATTGCATCAATTTATAAAATCCTTGTGCCGTATGTTTTTTGAAAAGGGTGTCTGTCTTGCGCTCTTTTCGGACACCATAAACAATTTCATATCCTTCCGTATACCGATTCAGAAACTCGCGAATGACAGAGATATCATCCTGCAAATCAGCATCTATCGAAACAAGACAATCTGATTGCCCTTTTGCTGCAAACAGGCCAGCCAGTAATGCATTTTGGTGTCCGACATTTCGAGCTAGTTTAAGCCCTTTAATCTTATTGTCTTCCAGCCCTTTTTTATAAATAATGGACCATGTTTGATCCTTGCTGCCGTCATCGACAAACAAAAGTCTACTTTTTTCTGAAACCAGTTTGTCTGTAATAAGCTCATCTAAAAGGGTTCGAAGCTGCTTCATCGATTCGGGAAGAACTTCTTCTTCATTGTAGCAAGGGACAACGATAGCAAGTGTTGGTGCATTCATGATGAATCCCCCTTATAGTTTTTTATTGAGCAATCGACACTCGATACAAATAAATCCTCCAAGCAGATTCTGGTGAATCGAAGGTTTGCTCAAGTTCAAGATGATTTTTTGAAGCATTTTTGATAGGCAAGGATGAAAAAATATACCTGCCTCCCATGTCGTAAAATGCTTTCATATTGAGTTCCATTTTCTTAATTTCTTTTTTGGAGGTCTTTTTAAACATATAGTGTTTGCCAAGTTCATCCAAAAAGAGATAGCAGCGTCCGCCCCATTCATCGAAATATTGACGTAATTTTTGATCCTTTTCTAACTCCTTCGCGATAATTTCTCGAAATTGATGTTTATAGGAAAGAGGATAAAAATTATTGTAAGTATCAAGGGTATAAAACCCGTTAAATTGAGCGATGGCAGGATGGAGACCGATACTTGCAACACGGTATTTGTCTTGCGGCATTCCTATGTAGGTTTTGATATCCTCAAATTGTTTTTCTGCAAAGAATTGCTGAAAGGAGGGCTTCTTTTTATAAACAATTTCTTCATTAAAAGAGGCCACAACAGCTAATTGGGCAACCAAGAATAATAAGCTTGCTCGCTTCCAATTCGGTTTGTATTCCCACAAAATTTTTAACGAAAGAGCAAATAAAATGTAGATCACCATTGGTCGAAGAAAATGGAATCTTGCAAAATTAAACGTATTTAGAAAGTGAAACCGTTCCGTTAAAGGAACCCAGCCTTTATAAAACCAAAATGCATACCAAATCGACAAGACCGCATTTAAAAGATGTAAGTAAAGAAAAACTTTCTCTTGTTTCCAGCTTTTCTTTAACAACACAATATTCAATGCAAGTAGGGTAACTGGCAAAATGATTAGACCGTGAACACTCATGACATGGGTATGACCCAGGACGTAATTTTTTAAGGAAAGTCGTAACGCACGAAGAAATGATAAGCGCGCATGAAAGTATTCATCTCGACTGTTTGGATCGTCCATAAAAAGAAAGGAGTACACTAATCGGTATTCAACCATCATAAAAATCAAGGTAAAATAGATGAGTGCCCATAAAAAACGAAGATTCCATCCCTTCCCACGCACAAAGTCAACAATCCAAAGGATTCCCATTGCACTTATAAAAAAGAAAAAACCAAGAACGATGCTTGCATAGAATGGGAGTACGGTCAATGTCAACCAGTTCACCCATGATTTCTCCCCTGCACGAATATTAAGCAGTGCCCAAAGTGCTAAAGGCATCCCAAGGGTACTTAGCATTCCAGATGGCCAAAAAGGTGTAAGGGAAAAGGCTAATGAAACTCCAACTCGAATCCATGACCAATCCTTACTTGATAGAAAATGTTTTTTTAATAACAAGTACATCCCGATAAATGCAAAAATTCTAGTGATCAATTGGCTTAGCCCATAGGCAACCATAGGTGGAAAAAGAACATGTAACCAAACAATTCCACTATATTCTGTTCCAAATGCCCCTCTTTGGAGCTGCCCATTGATTATTTGGGGGATGTTCACATCAACTGGTCCGAGGATTTGATTGCTTTGGGCTAAAACTCGATACCAAGCCAGGTTTGAGTCTAAATTGTCATGGACTCGTAAATGAGCATTCTCTCCAAGGATAAAATATGGAGAAACAAAAATGACAATGAGTAAGAGTGCAGCGATGATGAGGCGATACTCACTTCGTTGTAGAGATCCAGTATTAGACAATTTTCTTCCTCCAATATAAACGATGCCAATTTCTTTTTTATCGTTTCCTAAATCATCTGGAATATGAATGAAAAAAGAAAAAGTGGGGGTTACCCACTTTTAGATTCCGCACCTTGTTTTGCTTGTTGGAGGGCTTGGACAATATCAATCAGTCCTTCACCAAAATAAATATCCTTTCCTGCTTTCCCGAGATCCAAGCTGGTACCTTTGATCATATCCATAATTTCTTTATTTGAAAGGTTTGGGTTGATAGAACGCATTAAAGCTGCAAGAGCTGCCACATGTGGGGCTGCCATTGATGTACCTGATAATGCAGCATATTGCTCATCAATATAGGTGCTTGGGATCGTTACACCTGGTGCCGCCACATCAATATAATCCCCGTAATTCGAAAACTCGGCTTTATCTCCGTTTAAGTCAACAGCAGCGACACTTAATACTTGTGGATATGCTGAAGGATAACTTGGCTGACTTGAATTGTCATTTCCTGATGCCGCGACCATGACTACGTCGTGTTTGTATGCATATTCAACGGCTCGTTTTAACAACTTTGATCCCTGGTAGTTGCCAAGGCTAAGGTTGATAACATCTGCCCCGTGGTCAGTTGCCCAAATGATGCCGCGGGCAATGTCGAAGGTGGACCCATATCCATCAGAGCCCATTACTTTAACTGGCATAATGGGGTTAAACCATGTGATGCCAGCTGTTCCTTCGTGATTGTTTGTTTGGGAAGCAATAATACCGGCAACATGTGTGCCATGTCCATTGTCATCATCTGGAACATTGTTGTCCTTAAGAACGTTATAACCATCTGCAATTCGATTAACGAGGTCAGGATGATCCAGATCCACTCCTGTATCCACAATTGCAATTTTTACTTTATCCGATCCTTGCGTAATGCCCCAGCCGTTCTCCGAATCAATCATCCGTAAATTCCATTGAAAATCATTGTACAAAAGGTCATTTGGATGCTCCTGGTTTTGCATCATAATATAATTTGGCTCAGCAAACTCAACGTTTTTGTTTTTTTCGAAATATGAAATCATTTCACCTGTTTTCAGGTTATTTGATTCAAAAATATAGGAGGAATCAAGCTTACGTAATAGCTTTCCTTCGATATCCTTTTCAATTTGTTTAATTTCAGCTTGTGTTAGATGGTTTTTAAAATCAACAATAACTTGATGGTGATGATAATGGCTTTTATCTTTACCATTATGATCAATCACATCAATTTCTTTATGGTTGTCTAAGTGTTTTTGAACATTATTATAGAGTTGAATCGAATCGACATTCATAATTTGCGGAGACGTATCAATCGTTTCATTGTTTAATTGTACAGAACTGTTAGGGGTAGAAAACGATTTAGGGCTTTCCTTATCCCCGTTATTAAAGTATGAAAAAGAAACAAATAACGTTAGTCCAATTGTGATGGCCAACGCCACAATCGCAATTCTTTTTTTATTCCACATTTACTTCACCTCAAACCCACTTTTTCTTATTATCCTGCGGGACACACAGTTTCATGCCTCAATTTCATTCCAATAAATTCAAAGTAAATAGAAGTTCTATGCATAAATTCCATACATTTCAAGGAATAACTAACAGAAGGGAAGTAGCAATAGAGACAATGTGGAAGTTAGAAGGAGATTATTATGGCAAATTGGTTCAAAAAAGAACATAAAAAACCTCGATTAACGGAGGAAATCTATCAAACCTTTCGGAAATCAGAAGACTTTACTTGCCAATTTAATAGCCAAGCGATTCGTCCATATTGGATTTGTTATCAGCGCAATATAATTGATACACAAACCCTCAATGAACAAATTTTGCCTTATTTGCTCTATACGAAAGTTTATTCAATTCGAGAACTTAAAGGCATTCTTCCTAATAAGGAAATTGTTATTACAAACAAGATAAACGATATCGAAAATAAACTATTGCAAGGCAGTATCATGATTCAATTTCACAAGCATGACGGCTATTGTGCTCTTATTGATGCAGTGAAATTTGAAAAAAGATCGGTTAGTACGCCTGAAGTGGAATTCAGTGTAAATGGTCCAAAAGAGGCATTTGTCGAATCACTGGATACCAATTTGAATTTAATACGAAAACGATTGCCGGTACCTGAATTGCGTGTGAAAGAACTAACAGTTGGTAAGTTATCAAGGACGAAGGTGGCCGTACTTTATATTGAAGACATTGTGGAAAAGGAAAATGTACAAACCGTTTTACAGCGGCTCCATGATTTCGAGTATGATTCGATTAATGATACTTCTTTTATTTCGGAAATAATTGCGGATAATACGAATTCTCCTTTTCCACAAGTGCTTGAAACGGAGCGTCCAGACCGTACTGCTTCCGTATTAGTGGAGGGAAAAGTAGTGGTGCTCTCTGAAGGGTCTCCCCAAGCGATTATAGCACCAACAACCCTTGTTGAGTTCTTTTCATCGTTTGAAGACTATTTCATGAATTGGTACATTGGGTCATTTGTTCGGATGCTTCGACTTTTTTCAGTCATCTTTTCTATATTAATTACACCCATTTATGTAGCCGTTCTTACTTATCATCATGAATTAATTCCACGAGATTTACTTGCAACCTTGGTTATCTCAAGACGAGAGGTTCCATTGCCGCCCATTTTAGAGGCCCTCTTTTTAGAAATAACCATTGAGTTGCTACGTGAGGCTGGGGCACGGTTACCAGCCAAGGTTGGTCAAACAATCGGTATCGTGGGTGGTATCGTGATTGGAACGGCATCTGTTGAAGCTGGACTTACGAGTAATGTGTTGTTGATTATGATTGCCTTAGCGGCATTAGCATCATTTACAACACCAGTTTACACAATGGGTAATACAATCAGGTTAATCCGGTTTCCATTTCTTCTTTTAGCGCAGCTATGGGGGCTATTAGGAATAGTGATGTGTTTCTGTTTTATGTTAACCCATTTAATTGGATTAACTTCCTTAGGTCGCCCATTTTTAGAGCCGCTTTACCCACTTCGGATTAGAGATTTAAAGGATGCCTTTGTTCGGCTGCCTTTTTCGCAGCTTTCAAAGCGTCCAACTTTTGTTCGTCCAGGAGACACTGTCCGTTTTAGCGAAAAGAAAGCGGAGAAGAAAAAGGATATTGACGAGTAGTCGAAAATCCAAGGAGTTGCAACTATGGAAAGGATAAAAGAATCGTTATTAGTATCTCCTTTTTTTGTATTTTTCTTAATTCATTCCATGCAGATAGGGGTAGGGATACTTGGTTTCCAGCGAATTATTGCAAAATCAGCAGGTTATGACGGTTGGATCTCGATTATTCTGGCAGGAGCAGCGGTCCATGTTATTGTATGGATGATGTATAAAATATTAAATGATTCAAAAGGGGACATAATTGAAGTTCATAAAGAGGTTTTCGGAAAATGGATTGGAGGCTTTTTCAGCCTAATATTTGTCATTTATCTTATGGCAGTCGCAATCACCGTTTTACGCACTTATATTGAAGTTGTACAAGTTTGGATGTTTCCAGAGTTAAATGCCTGGGTCTTTAGTTTATTTGCTTTAATCCTTACGTATTATATTATTTTAGGTGGATTTAGAACTGTAACCGGAATTAGTTTTTTTAGCGTTGTCGTGCCGGTCTACATTCTTTTATTAGTCTTTTATCCTTTAGAATTTGCACATGTACGAAACTTACTGCCCATCTTGAATCATTCTTTTATAGAAATTGCCAAAGGAACAAAGGACATGACCCTGAGTATCATAGGCTTTGAAACACTGTTAATCTTTTATCCATTTATAAAAAATCCCAAAAGTTCTCAGAAATGGGCCCAACTTGGTGTGTTAGCTACGACAGTTTTATATTTAATTACGATGATTACATCCATTATGTTCTATAGTTCTGGCCAGCTCGATAAACATATTTGGGCAACGTTATCCATGTTTAAAACAATTGTGATGCCTTTTGTGGAGAGGTTTGAATATGTTGGAGTGGCAACATGGTTTTTTATCATCCTTCCTAATATTTGTCTTACAATCTGGGGGGCAAGCAGAGGCATTAAAAAAGTATTTTCGGTTCAACAACGAAAGGTGCTTCTTTTCATTTTACCTGTTGTTTGGGTGATTGGTAGTTTTTTTAAAACACGTCAACAAATAGATATGCTTAACGAATACATGTCAAGTTTTGGTTTTTATTTTGTATTTTTATATATTCCTATCCTTTTTGTGCTCACGCTTGTCATTCGTAAAGTGAGGGAGAAAAAATGAAAAAGATTTTTATTGGAATTGTGCTAACTGCTTTTACAGTCGTTACGATTGTATACGGTAAAGTACCGGAAGAAATCATAGATGAGGTTAATATCGTTGCAGCTGTTGGGTTTGATCGCGCTGAAGGACAAAAAATTAGCGGTACAGCTGTTATCCCTGTTTTCCATTCGGATAAAAGTATTGACAATGCTAGTTTTACTGACGAATCAGTCTTGGCAAAAGAAATTATAAATGTATTACAAAAACAATCAGCCGACCCATTGGTAACAGGTGGTCTACGAGTTGCTATATATGAAGATGAGTTAGCGAAGAATGGGATTTTACGATACGTTGATGCGCTTCAACGTGATGCGAGTGTTGGTGCGAAAGTGTATTTAGGAATTATTGAGGGAAAGACAAGGGAGGTATTAGAAAAAGATTTAGGAAACAGGGGAACAGGGGAATATCTTTCCGTGATTCTAGAACACAACATTACAAAGCAAGATGTTCCGAAGTCAGATCTTCATACCTTTTTATATTCGCATTATATGGAAGGGCTGGACCCCTATCTCCCCACTTTAAAATTAATTGGAGATAAGATGGAAATCACAGGGTTAGCTTTGTTTGATAATGGAACGATGGTATCGAAAATTGAAGAAGAAAATTTATTTTTTTTTAAGGCGATGGTAGAAAATTACGGTGAAGGGTCTTATACATTACGATTAAAGGATACGGATGAGTATGCGTCCGTCAAGCGAATCAAAACGAAAAGGAAAATAAAGGTAGAGGAAGTGCATGGGTCTCCAAAGGTAAACATTACAATTAAGTTTGAAGGAATTTTAAGTGAGTTTTCCGGAAAAAAAGCAACTCCAGAAATCACCAAACAGATTATCACTCAACTCGAGAGTATTATTAAGGAGAAATCTGAAGAAATGCTAAAACATTTTCAGGAAAAAAATATTGACCCAGTAGGGATTGGGTATATGGCTAGACATTCTGTTCGTGGTTTGAATTTTGAAAAATGGCAACTTGATTATCCGAATATAGAAATAGCTGTTCATGCTAAGGTAAAACTAATTGAGACGGGAATTACTCAATAAAATTGTAAAGTACAATTTGCTTGCCTTTTTCCTCTCAACAAGTGTTCAATAGGGTATGATATACTTTTTGTAAGTGGTGGAAAAGATAAAAGTCTATTGGGAGTGTCTTATTTGAAATATTTTATTATCACTGGTACATCTAGGGGATTGGGAGAATCCATGGTAAAACAAATTATGGACAAGAATCATACCTTATTTTGTATCTCAAGAAAACAAAACAATGAATTAAAAGAAATGGCGTTTGAAAAAGGAATCAATCTTTATTACTTTTCTTGTGACCTCCATAAAACGGAAGAAATTGAAAAAGTGATGGAACGAATTTTTTCATCTATTGATTTTTCAAACGCAGAAGGCATCTACTTAGTTAACAATGCTGGAACGATTGATCCGATTAAGCCGATTGGAAAGGCGAGTCCGAGAGAAATAACGGAAAGTATTCATGTCAATCTGTTGGCTCCAATGATAGTAAGTTCTTATTTTATTCGACATACAGCAACGTTCGCGACTCAAAAGGTGATTGTGAATATTTCATCAGGTGCTGCTAACCGTGCAAGACACGGATGGACTGCATACTCTACGTCAAAAGCAGGAATTGATATGTTCACAAAATCAGTTGGTTTTGAGCAAGAGGTCGCTGAGCACCCAGTGACCATGATTTCCTTTTCACCTGGTGTCATGGATACAGAAATGCAAGAGGTGATCCGAAAATCAAAGAAGGAGGATTTCACTGAGGTCGAGCAATTTATTGAATTCAATGAGAAGGGCATGCTAAGATCGCCTGATTTTGTTGCTAGTGTAATCCTTGACCTAATCCTTAATCAAGAATTAATCAATGGTCATGTCTATGATATAAAATCATACGTATAAAACGATAGCCCCCTTTAAGAGGGGTTATTTTTATGATCGTTTCATAGACGATTAGAAGGGGCGGAATTATAATGGAGAAAGAGGGGGAGAGGTAAAATGGAACAAATAAGAGTAGGAGTCATTGGTCTTGGAGCTATTGGAGAAAGACTTATCCAAGGCTTTAACGCCAATAAATATACAACCGTTCAAGCGGTCGTTGATACGGATAAAGAGCGTGCTTCAAAGATGGCAGAAAAGCTTGGTGGGATTAACTGGTACAATCATCACATGAAAATGCTGGCGGAAGAGGAATTGGATTTAGTTTATGTAGCTGTTCCACCAAAATATCATCATGCCGTTACTATGGATGTCATTGAAAAAGGGGTTCATGTGTTATGTGAAAAACCTCTCGCGAATTCGGTTGAAGAGGCTAAGGAAATGTTCGAAAAAGCTGAGCAAGCCGGAATCATTCATGCTATGAATTTCCCGCTGAACTATAGTAGTCCAGCAAACACGTTTGATCAGATGATTAAAGAAGGATACATAGGACAATTACGTAAACTAGAACTTTCGATGAATTTCCCTAACTGGCCACGTCTCTGGCAGCAGAATGATTGGGTGGCGGGTCGTGAACAAGGTGGTTTTGTCTTGGAGGTAGGGGTTCATTTTATTCAATTAACCCAACGTATTTTTGGTTCCATTACACATATAAATAGCCGGTTAGAACTTCCTAAGGATACGACCAAATGTGAAACCGGCGTTATTGCCTCATTAGCATTAGCAAATCGAACACCATTCTTAATCAATGGCATGAGTCAGATTGCTGGTACAGAGCGAATTGCCTATACGGCTTACGGTACGGAAGGGAGCCTTTCACTAATCGATTGGGGGACCCTTAAAGGTGGTAAGCTAGGTGAGGAGATCCATTCGATAGAAAATGAAAAGGAAGACACCTCAACCCTTATAGACAATCTCGTTGCTGCAATTGCGGGGAAAGAAAGTCACCTATATACATTTAAGGATGGATATGAGGCACAGATCATATTAGAAAAACTTAGAGATAAATAAAAACAAAAAGCTCCCACCGATCTGACGGCGGGAGTCTCTTTTTACTTTGCCATGTATTTTTCAATATCATCAAGCATGAGATTAGCTGCTAGAACACCACCTGCAGTGTTCCAAATAGGGTCACTTACTTTGTGTACATTACCTTCCTTCACCGCATTTAATCCCTTCCAAAGCGGATTATTAATCCATTCTTCCTCAACCTTAGTTGCTTCGCCATTACCTGTTTCATAGGTGAAGTAGAAGATGACATCCCCATCCATTAATGGAATCTTTTCTTGATCAACTTCTCGAGCAAATTGATCATTTTGGTCTTGCGCAAATAAATCAACCTGTTGCTGTGGACGCTTCAAGCCTAATTGTTCAAAAATAACTCCTGAGAAAGAATCTGTATAATAAATCCGAGTTCGACCTTCCATAAAACGGACAACAGAAACTTCAGTATCCGTATTAATATTCTCTTTAACGCTATTTAAATGGTCGTTAAAATCAGCGAGAACTTTCTTTCCTACTTCCTCTTTATTAATTGCTTTCGAATAGAGGGTAAAGTTCTTTTGCCAATCCCCACGTAAGTCTTCAGCAAAAACAGTTGGAGCAATCGATTTTAATTGCTCATAAATCTTTTCCTGACGCATTTTATTCCCGATAATTAAATCAGGCTCGAGTGCGGCAATTGCTTCAATATTAACATTGCTTTCTTCACCAACAACTTTGACACCTTCCATTTGATCCTCAATATGAGCATACCAAGGATCTCCTATCCAAGAACGAACAGCTCCAACAGGCGTAACTCCCATTGCAAGTAAGGCTTCTGTGCCTTCATTTGTTAAAACAACTATTCGTTTTGGATCTTTGTTAATCGGTGTTGAACCCATCGCATGTTCAACTGTATATGTATTAGGACTTTCAACTGCCTTATTCTTGTCGGTATTATCTGCAGCTCCACAAGCAGCCAATACTAGTGAAAATACAGCCAACGTAAGAAATCCAAGATAAGTTTTCTTTCTAAAATTCATTATGTATCCTCCTGTTAATTGATAATGATTTTCATTTACTTATGATAATAAAGTGATTTGAAATGTAAGTCAATATAAATTTGAGAATGATTTTCATTCCATTGACAATCATTCTCATTTCCAATAGACTAAAAGAGAAATAAACTACTAACTTTCTTGTCTTTAACACAATGATGCAAGGACACATGGAAGATGTATAACATTACAAAAAACACCTAATATTAACATAAACATGTTTACCCAAAGTCATACATGTCTTTTAACTATTCAAGGAGTATTAAATAAATGGTTTTAAAATCAAATCAAGCGAAGTTTACAGGACTTGTTCTCGGAATCTTAGTATTGCTATTATCGATATGTGCAAGCATTGTTTATGGATATACTGATACATCTTGGAAAATGGCATACGAAACGTTTACAGCTTATAATGGCTCGAACGAACACATTATCATTGAAACCATTCGACTCTCACGTGCCCTCATTGCTGCAGCTGTTGGAGCGAGTTTAGGAATAGCAGGAGCACTTATGCAAGCCCTAACGAAGAATCCATTAGCATCACCAGGAATATTTGGAGTCAATGCTGGAGCGGGTTTTTTTATTGTCGCGGCTGTATCTATTTTCTCAATCAACTCCTTACACGCTTTTACCTGGGTGGCTTTTTTAGGGGCTGCGGTTGCAGCGTTTATCGTTTATTTCATTGGATCATTTGGGCGGGAAGGCCTCACCCCCATGAAATTAACATTAGCGGGTGCAGCGATTGCTGCCATGTTTTCTTCCTTCACACAAGGATTGCTCGTCATTGATGAGATGGCACTAGACCAAGTATTATTCTGGCTTGCAGGCTCCATTCAAGGAAGAAAGCTCGAAATGCTCACAAGTGTTCTTCCCTATTTAGGAGTGGCTTGGGTCGCATCATTGCTCTTAGCGAATAAAATCAATATCTTATCAATGGGTGAAGATGTCGCAAAAGGACTTGGACAGCGAACAGGTACAGTTAAGCTATTAACAGCTATAACGATCATCCTGTTAGCTGGTGGGGCAGTAGCCGTTGCAGGACCAATTGGGTTTATCGGTATTGTCATTCCACATCTTGCGCGGGCTTTGGTCGGTATTGACCATCGTTGGATTCTTCCATTTAGCGGTATTCTTGGTGGAGTATTACTACTATTAGCAGATATCTCGGCTCGGTATATCGTCATGCCTGAAGAGGTGCCTGTAGGTGTTATGACGGCCCTAATTGGAACACCTTTCTTTATCTATGTAGCGAGGAAGGGGTTTCATAAAGCATGAACAAATATAGAGCCATTCGTATGGGTAAAAAGGGAAAAATCTCATTTTTGATTGATAATAAAGCACTTGTTACGTTTTTTATTTTAATAGCAATTGCAATAATCTTGTTTTTAATAAGTACGGGTCTTGGAGAAATGAAGATTGACCCTATTACAGTTGTAAAAACACTATTTGGATATGGAACCCGAATGGAGCAATTGGTCGTAACATCATTTCGTTTGCCACGAATTATCATTGCCTTTTTAGTAGGTATGGCGCTGGCGGTTGCGGGGAGTATTTTACAAGGAATTATTCGAAATCCACTTGCCTCACCAGATATTTTAGGCATTACAGGTGGTGCGTCTGTTGCAGTAGTTGCTTTTTTAGCATATTTCTCAAATTCAAGTAATGCGTTAACCGTAAGTATTAAATGGATGCCAGTTGCTGCATTTGTTGGTGCAACTATTATTGCTTTTTTAGTATACGTTTTGGCTTGGAAGAATGGAGTTTCCCCTATACGACTTGTATTAATAGGAATTGGGGTTTCTGCCCTCACACAAGCTTTGACAACAACATTTATGGTAATGGGACCGATTTATCAAGCAAGCCAGGCGAATATCTGGATTACCGGGACTGTAAATGGGTCAACATGGGCAAATGTACAAATTCTAAGTCCTGTTGTCATTCTTTTAGTAATCATCTGCATGATGCTTGCACGTAACTTAAACATTCAAGAGCTAGGAGAAGAACTTGCAACGGGTGTTGGAAGTGATGTACAGAAGCAACGATTTCTCTTATTGCTCGCAAGTACAGCATTAACAGGAAGTGCAGTAGCTTTTGCCGGTGGGATCGGTTTTGTTGGATTAATGGCACCCCATATGGCACGAAGATTAGTTGGTTCAGCCTTTGGTGCATTGATCCCAACTGCAGCACTACTAGGGGGAATCCTCGTGATGTTAGCAGATTTAATTGGTAGGACTGTATTTTCACCAACGGAAGTTCCAGTTGGCGTATTTACGGCTGCAATAGGAGCACCATATTTTATTTATTTACTTTATAAGAGTAGAAATAGCTAGGGACTATTTACTATTGACAAACTCCAGTTCTGGCAGCTGTAGATTTTATAACATAGATTTGTAAGGGGGCGAACTTGATGAATGCATTGAAGACGGAAAACTTGACTTTATCATACGGGGACTCCATTATCATCGAAGACTTACATCTTGAGTTACCAAAAGGTGAAATCACTGTTTTTATAGGTGGAAATGGATGTGGAAAATCAACCTTGCTGCGTTCTTTAGCAAGACTTCTAAAGCCAAAACAAGGAGCTGTTCTTTTAGAAGGCGAGGCGATTGCAAAGCTAGCAACAAAAGAAGTTGCAAAAAAGCTTGCGATTCTCCCACAAGGACCTATCGCTCCTGAAGGACTGACCGTCCTCCAGTTGGTCAAACAAGGTCGTTACCCTTATCAAAACTGGCTTAAGCAATGGACTGAAGAAGATGAAAAAATCGTTAAACATGCCCTAGAGGCTACCAATATGACAGATTTTGCCGAGCGAACCGTCGATTCACTCTCAGGTGGGCAACGCCAACGGGCTTGGATTGCGATGACACTTGCTCAGCAAACCGATATTATTTTACTTGATGAACCAACCACCTATCTTGATATGACGCATCAAATTGAGATTCTCGACCTTTTATTTGAATTGAACGAAACTGAAAAACGGACGATCATTATGGTTTTACATGACTTGAATTTAGCATGTCGCTATGCTCATCATATTGTAGCGATAAAGGACAAACAAATATATGGGCAGGGCAAGCCAGAGTATGTCGTAAATGGCAGCCTTGTCAAAGATGTGTTTGGAATGGATTGTGAAATTGCCGTTGATCCGTTGTTCGGAACACCTCTATGCATCCCGCACGGCAAAGGACGACGTCTATTAGATAGGATAGGAGTATAACGATGTCAAACCTCCTTTTGAAAACAGAAATCGAACAATTAAAGGAATTCCGTTTTAGTGACAGACAATTTCAATCAAGCCTATCAAGGCCTGTGATTGAGCTTTGTGATGAGAAAATCATAAAACAGTATTTAGACAATGTCGGAAAAAAGATAGCAGCGCCAGATAAACGTGTAGCTGCATCCATGTTCATGAAACGTTATGGATTTTTCGCAGTCCTTAATTTGTTTGCAATGACGGTATTCAACAAGCGATTAAATGTATCATTGGCCAACATCTCATTGGAAACAAGTGAAGAAGAGAAGATATGGTATTGGAATCCGAAGTTTTATTTCACAGATCTTCAGACCGTGTCAGCACCATCCGATTCACGAGATAAATGGCGAGACGATTCACTTCGCGCTATTTTTCATGATCACATCCATGAAGTCATAATGACTCTAACAACACACTCGGGATTATCGAAAAAGGTTCTTTGGGAAAATGTTGCCATCTATGTATATTGGCTCTATGAATCTGTATTAACAAAACCAAAATTTGATGATAAACGAGAGATTATTCAAGAGGATTTTGAGTATATTGTCAAGCGAGCAGAAGGGGAATTATTCGGCCCGATTGCATTCAACCCTTTATCGCGATATTTGGGTGTAAAGGCATATCGACCTGAATACGACCAAAACATCCGCACAAGGAAAACATGCTGTCTTTACTATAAGACAACAAGTAACGGAGACCGCTGTAAAACTTGTCCGTTAAATTGCAAAATAGGAGATAAATCAGATGAATCAAAAAATAGAAGAACAAGTTGATGGATTGCTAGAAAAATATACAGAGCTTTTACTTGGTGAAAGTTCACCTGAGTTAAAGGAAAAAGTAAAGCTTTGGTCACTTTATATGCACATTTCAAAATCAATGCCACCACTCGCTCAGCACTGGAACCAAACCTATCCAGATGCTAAAGAGGGCATCAAGGAGATCATTGCAGAAATTAAAACATTAAATGAAGCACATCGTTCAAAAAATAAGTAAGAGATGAGCGCCTTTTCGCGCTTCATCTCTTTTTTCTTACTGGAGGTTGGTATGGTCTGGAAACTGTGTCGTTGTATAATTATAAAACTGTTGTAGCTTTTGTTGAACTTTTTGTGTTTCGGCTTCCTCAAGCTTATACCAGCCATTTTTGAACATGAGATTATAGAGATCTCTTTGACAATCCTGTGTTTCATTAAAAATGGAACGGATATCCTCATATAATCCATCATGACTCATTTCATTTAACGCAGTGCTATAAGCGGCTGTCATATATTTTTCAGTTGCCAACATGTCGTTGATAAAATCACGATCATTCATTTGTGGTGTCTTTGGTACACTCGTTTTCGGATTTTTCACCTGGTTTTGATTTTGATTCATTTGCTGATTCATTTATGTAGCCCCCTTATTGCATTTGCTGGCTTTGAATTTGGCCTTGGTTTGGTTGCTGTGGCTGTTGACCTGTATGCTTTTGCATATGATCTAAAATTTGGCGATAGTGGCGCTCGTGCATTTGACAAGCTTTTTCTAACGCTTGTGAGATTTCAGACATCTGACATTGACTTGCATAAAAGTGCGCCTTTTTTAACGCCAAAAGATTCCACGACATCATATCGGTTAAATACAACAGATCTTTCGACGTAATAACCGCAGGAGCTTCAGACATTTGCGGTCCCTTTGGCGTATAAAAAGGTTGCTGTTGCTGTTGCTGCTGTTGTGATTGCTGTTGTTGCATATGAAAACCCTCCTTATCCTATTTTCGCTATTAGGATGCCATTAAAACGTTTTTGTATGCAATGCATACAATAGTACTGTAAGCGGTTAATATTTTTTTTAGATGTATATTCAAGTCGAAATAAACGTGATAAACTAGATGTGAAATTAAGAGATTTATAGAAAAGCAACTAGAGTACGTTTCGAGGGGGAACTTGGAATGGAACACGTTTTACGAAACTTCTTTTTATTTTTATCAAAAAATAAAGCGTTTACAAAACTTGCGAGAAAATATGGCTTACGCTTTGGTGCTGCACGATTTGTCGCCGGGGAAACAATCGATTTAGCCGTAAGAAAAATAAAAGAGCTAAATGCAAAGGGACTCGCGGTCACCATTGATTATCTAGGTGAATTTGTGGATAGTATTGAAGAAGCAAATATGATGGCTGACGGCTCCATCGAGGCAATAAAAGCAATTGGTCGAGAAAAACTGAATGCACAGCTTTCCTTAAAAATGACCTCCATGGGATTGGATATTTCAGATGAAGTTGTGTTGAATAATATGCAGAGAATCCTTGATGTTGCAAAAGAAAATAATGTATTTGTTACAATCGATATGGAGGATTACTCCAGATGTGAAAAGACGATCGAAATCTTTAAAGAACTTCGTAAAGATTACGACAATGTAGGAACAGTGATTCAAGCGTATTTATATCGGACTGTAAAGGATATTGAAGACTTAAATAAATTCAATCCTAATCTTCGCCTTGTTAAGGGTGCCTATAAGGAGTCTCCGGAAGTAGCATACCCGGAGAAGAAGGATGTGGACGAAAACTTTAAGAAAATCATTAAAATGCATCTTTTAAATGGAAACTATACAGCAATTGCTTCACACGATGAGGCGATCATTCAATATACAAAGGAATTAGTAAAGGAACATAATATCAGCCGTGACCAATTTGAATTCCAAATGCTATATGGGATTCGTTCTGAACGCCATGAGGAACTTGTGAAAGAAGGCTATACGATGCGGGTGTATGTACCGTATGGAACGGACTGGTATGGATATTTCATGAGACGTCTTGCAGAACGCCCTGCGAATGTAGCATTTGTTTTGAAGGGTGTATTTGGGAAGTAGGGTGTTTGAAAAATGGTAAAGCAGCGCGAGGAAGAAATGTTTTTCTCGCGCTGCTTTTTGTTTTGAATGAAAATAGACTAAACTATGAAGACCAGATCACGGAAGGATTCTGTATGAATATGTTTTCTCGCGGTTATGAGGACCAAAACACCGAAGGATTTGGCATGAAAAGGTCTTCATCGCGGTTATGAAGACCAAAACACCGAAGGATTTGGCATGAAAAGGTCTTCATTGCGGTTATGAAGACCAAAACACCGAAGGATTCAGCATAAAAAGGTCTTCATCGCAATTATGAAGACATATTCGCCTACAAATTCACTTCGAATAGTCCTTCATCAAACTCCCATCCTAGGTGCTTTGGCCAATTCTACTTATTCCTCGCTATCCGTATTATGGGCACCATATTGTTGGTTGGTGGATTGGGTTTTCCCGAATTTCTTTCTGGAATCAGGCCCTGCATTTCCTTTAACACTTGCCGCACTAACAGCGCGTTTAGATGGGTTTTTATCAACTTTCGCCATTTGATTGTCACCTCCATTTTTTAGAATCCCCTTTTTCACTATTTAAAAACGAATTAACAAAAAAAAGAAAAATTGTTTCGTGAATATATTGCGAAAATTTAAATATTGTTTTATATTTAGATATAAAGGAACTCATTCTTTTGGATATTCAATATTCAAGGGGCTGAAATGAATAAGGGATATTTTTTTTGAAGGAAAAATGAATGAGTGTTCATTCAAAAATGAATCGAAGGGGGAAACTGTGAATGATCCAAAGCATTAAAAGAGCTGCAGTTCTTGGTTCTGGAGTTATGGGCTCAGGTATTGCTGCACACTTAGCAAACATCGGAATACCTACCTTACTATTAGATATTGTTCCTCGTGAACTTTTAGAAGTAGAAAAAAAGAAAGGGCTTACACTAGAAAGTAAAGAAGTTCGAAATCGGTTAAGTAATACAGCCGTTCAAAAGCTGTTAAAACAAAAGCCGGCACCACTTACCTCTAAGGAAAACATCGCGCTTATCACAACCGGAAACTTTGAAGACGATTTGGCAAAGCTTTCAGAAGTGGATTGGATTATAGAAGTGGTTGTTGAAAACCTTGATGTTAAGAAAAAGGTTTTTAGCCAAATCGATGAGGTAAGAAAGCCAGGCAGCATTGTAAGCTCTAACACATCTGGTATTTCGGTTGAAGCAATGGCTGAAGGACGTTCAGAGGATTTTCAAAAGCACTTTTTAGGAACACACTTCTTCAACCCACCACGCTATTTGAAGTTACTTGAAGTGATTCCGACAAAAAACACAAGCCCAGAAGTACTTACTTTTATGAAAACATTTGGTGAAGATGTACTTGGCAAAGGTGTCGTTGAAGCGAAGGATACACCTAATTTCATAGCAAATCGAATTGGAACATATGGATTGCTTGTCACTGTTCGTGAAATGCTTAAGGGCGGATACAGCATTGGTGAAGTAGACTCGGTTACTGGTCCAATGATTGGTCGGCCGAAGAGCGCAACCTTCCGTACCCTTGATGTTGTCGGTCTTGATACATTTATCCACGTTGCAAACAATGTTTATGATCAAGTGGACGGAGAAGAAAAAGAAGTTTTCAATGTTCCTGACTTCATGAAAAAAATGCAGGAAAAAGGATGGTTAGGAAGTAAAACAGGGCAAGGTTACTTCTTAAAGCAGGGGAAGGAAATTCTTGAACTAAATCCGGAAACACTTGAATATCAAGAGCGCAAGAAGCTTCAAACACCAGTTACTGCTTCAATTAAACAAGTAAAAGGGACTGCGAACAAGCTAAAAACGCTCTTATATGCAGAAGATCGCGCTGGAAAGCTTTTATGGAATATTACAAGCCCAGCACTTATCTATTCTGCTAATCTTCTAGGCGAAATTGCGGACGATATTGTTGCCATTGATGAGGCAATGAAATGGGGGTTTGGTTGGCAGTTAGGTCCATTTGAAATGTGGGATGCAATCGGCCTTGAAAACTCTGTGAAGAAGATGGAAGCAGAAGGTTCCCAAATACCAGCATGGATTCAAGAGATGTTAGCAAAAGGAAATACCACTTTTTATAAGAGAGAAAATGGGGCTGTTTCTTATTATCAAAATGGGGAATACAAAGCATGTAAGGTAAACCCGAAGAACATTCATATCAAAACATTAAAAGAAACGAATGGCGTCATTAAGAAAAACAGTGGTGCTAGTTTAATAGATTTAGGTGATGATGTCGCTTTATTAGAATTCACATCACCAAATAATGCAATCGGTTTCGATATTATTCAAATGATTAATTACTCCATAGAAGAAGTGGCAAAAAACTATAAAGGCCTAGTCATTGGAAACCAGGCGAAAAACTTCTGTGTAGGTGCAAACCTTGCGATGATCTTAATGGAAGCACAAGATGACAATTTCTATGACATTGAACTAGTTGTGCGCAATTTCCAACAAGCAATGATGAATATCAAATACAGTGAAAAACCGGTTGTCGTAGCACCATTTGGGATGACCCTTGGTGGAGGAGCAGAAATCTGTCTGCCGGCAGCGAAAATTCAAGCCTCAAGCGAAACGTACATGGGGCTGGTTGAAGTAGGTGTTGGTGTAATCCCAGGTGGCGGTGGTAACAAGGAGCTTTATATCAACCACCTCCAAGGAATGCCTACAGGTGTAGAAGTTAACCTTCAAAACGTCGCAAATAAAGTATTCGAAACAATCGCGATGGCAAAGGTTTCTACATCAGCTGAAGAGGCTCGAACAAATAACTTCTTAACAAAAGATGACGGTATCTCCTTTAACGGTGATCACCTTATCTATGACGCGAAACAATCTGTATTAGCATTATCTGCACAAGGCTATAAAGCCCCGGTGCGTAAGAAGGTACCAGTGGTTGGTGAAACAGGCTATGCAACCCTCCTTTTAGGAGCACAAGCAATGAAATATTCTGGCTATATTTCAGACCATGACCTTAAGATTGCGAAGAAGCTCGCGTGGGTTATAGCAGGTGGTAATGTTCCTTATGGTACCGAAGTAGATGAACAATACTTACTTGACTTAGAACGTGAAGCATTCCTAAGCCTTGTCGGTGAACCAAAGACACAACAAAGAATGCAACACATGCTTGTAAAAGGAAAACCATTACGTAACTAAACACACATGCTTAAAGGAGATTGAAATCTAAAAATCTCCTGCTGCGGATAAAAAGTGAGGAGGGAATGTATTGAGAGAAGCAGTCATCGTAGCGGGTGCCAGAACCCCGGTTGGAAAAGCGAAAAAAGGGACTCTTGCAAACGTAAGACCGGATGATTTAGGAGCATTAGTTGTCAAGGAAACATTAAAGCGTGCAGGAAATTATGAAGGGAATATTGACGATTTAATCATTGGATGTGCTATGCCTGAGGCAGAACAAGGCTTAAACATGGCGCGAAATATTGGAGCATTGGCAGGACTGCCACATACCGTTCCAGCAATCACTGTGAATCGTTATTGTTCTTCAGGACTCCAATCAATTGCCTACGCAGCTGAAAAAATTATGCTAGGACACTCTGATACGGCCATTGCGGGTGGAGCAGAATCGATGAGTTTAGTCCCAATGATGGGTCATGTGGTGCGACCGAATGCGAAGCTTGCAGAAACAGCACCTGAATACTATATGGGAATGGGGCACACAGCTGAGCAAGTTGCGGTCAAGTATGGTGTTAGTCGTGAAGATCAAGATGCATTTGCGGTAAGAAGTCATCAAAAAGCTTTAGCTGCTATTAAGGCAGGCAAATTTGCAGATGAGATTGTTCCTGTCGACGTTACTCTCCGAAAAGTTGATACAAATCATAAATTGGTAGAAAAGCATATCCAGTTCTCACAAGATGAAGGAGTCCGAGAAGATACTAATCTTGAGGTATTAGCAAAACTTAGACCTGCATTCTCAGTGACTGGATCAGTAACGGCTGGTAATGCTTCACAAACGAGTGATGGTGCAGCAGCAGTCATGGTGATGGATCGTGAAAAAGCGACTAGCTTAGGCTTAACACCATTCGTGAAGTTTAGATCGTTTGCTGTAGCGGGGGTACCACCTGAAGTAATGGGAATCGGTCCAGTAGCAGCTATTCCAAAAGCACTTAAAATGGCAGGTCTTGAGCTATCCGATATTGGGCTTTTTGAATTAAACGAGGCCTTCGCATCACAATCTCTTCAAGTCATTCGTGAACTTGGACTTAATGAAGAAATCGTAAATGTCAATGGAGGTGCGATTGCACTAGGGCATCCACTTGGATGCACAGGAGCAAAATTAACACTTACATTAATGCATGAAATGAAACGTCGCAACGTACAATTTGGTGTTGTCACGATGTGTATCGGTGGCGGAATGGGAGCAGCCGGAGTATTTGAATTATTAGCTTAGGGTTAGTGGCTAACCATCATGGTTAGCCTACAATGAATACTTTTTAGGGGGAAACAATATGTCAAATGCAACTGATAAAGTCGTTTTAGGTGGAGGCTTTTTAATCGAAGAACTTGAAGCAGACCGTGTCTTTACACCCGAAGATTTCACAGATGAACATAAAATGATAGCAAAAACAACAGAAGACTATGTCGCAAATGAGGTTCTTCCACAGGTTGAACATCTTGAAAATCATGAATTCGACGTTTCCGTAAAATTATTAAAAAGCGCAGGCGAGCTTGGCCTTTTAGGAGTGGATGTGCCAGAAGAGTATGGTGGGCTAGGACTAGACAAAGTAAGCTCCGCATTGATTGCCGAAAAAATGGCAAGAGCTGGAGGCTTCTCGATTTCTCACGGTGCACATGTTGGTATTGGCTCTCTTCCAATTGTTCTATTCGGTAATGAAGAGCAAAAGCAAAAGTACCTACCTAAGTTAGCTAGTGGTGAGTTACTTGCAGCTTACGCATTAACTGAGCCGGGATCAGGTTCTGATGCACTAGGTGCGAAAACGACTGCTAAATTAAATGCAGAAGGAACTCACTATGTTTTAAATGGGGAAAAACAATGGATCACAAACGCTGGTTTTGCGGATGTGTTTGTTGTATATGCAAAAATTGACGGTGATAAATTCTCTGCATTTATTGTTGAACGCGAATTTCCAGGTGTATCAACCGGTGCAGAAGAAAAGAAAATGGGAATTAAGAGTTCATCCACTCGTACATTGATTCTTGAGGATGCTCAGGTCCCAGTAGAAAATCTTTTAGGTGAAGTTGGTCGAGGACACGTAATTGCATTTAACATCCTAAACATTGGACGTTATAAGTTAGGTGTAGGTGCAGTTGGTGGTGCTAAGAGCGCATTTGAGCTTGCGGTTAAATATGCAAATCAACGTCAGCAATTCAAAACACCAATCTCAAAATTTGGATTAATTCAGGAAAAATTAGCGAACATGGCAGCAAAAATATATGCGGCTGAATCCAGTGTGTATCGTACGGTCGGATACTTTGAAGATCGCATGGGTCAATTATCAGACGAAGAAGTAAAGAATGGTAAAGAAGTAGCAAAGTCAATTGCCGAATATGCAATTGAGTGTTCAATTAATAAATTTTTCAATACAGAAGTATTAGATTATGTGGTCGATGAAGGTGTTCAAATCCACGGTGGATATGGATTCATGCAGGAATATGAGATTGAAAGAGCATACCGTGATTCACGTATTAACCGAATTTTCGAAGGTACAAATGAAATTAACCGTTTACTTGTTCCTGGAACATTCCTTCGTAAAGCATTAAAAGGAGAATTACCATTACTTGAAAAAGCAACACAGCTTCAAGAAGAGCTTATGATGCTAATGCCTGAAGAAGTGGGCGAAGGCGTTCTAGAACAAGAGAAGTACCTAGTTCGTAATGCGAAGAAGGTAGGCTTAATGATTGCTGGGCTTGCTGCACAAAAATTCGGTCCAAAGCTTGAAAAAGAACAAGAAATCCTTGCGAATATTGCAGATATCGCAGCAAATGTTTATGCAATGGAATCAGTTGTTCTTCGCACAGAAAAAGCAATCAAAAAATCAGGTGAAGATAAGAATCAGCAAAAGATTCTTTATACACAAGTATTTGTTCAAGAAGCATTCAATGAAATTGAGGCACATGCAAAAGAAACGCTTGTTGCGACGGAAGAAGGTGATGTATTACGCATGATGACATCGGCCTTGCGTAAATTAACTCGCTTTACTCCTGTAAATGTGATTGCGAAGAAACGAGAAATTGCAGCAACCCTAATCGAGACTGAAAAATACACTGTGTAATAACAAGTACCAAGAAGCTCCTTTATAGAAGGGGCTTTTTTTCTTCTTTTCTTTGCAGGATAAACTAGAATTAAGTCGAAATTAATCAGTGGAGCATTGAAAGGTTTTTCATTCAAAATTTAATATGTTAAAATATTCTTGATGGATAAGGTGGTGAGAATATGGCATTATCATTTTATTGGTATCCGAAATGTGGAACTTGTCGTAAAGCAAAAAAGTGGTTAGAGGAACACCAGGTTGCCTTTGAGGAAATACATATTGTAGAGAATCCACCTTCAAAAGAGCAATTGAAAGAAATGTACCAAAATAGTGGATTAGAATTAAAAAAATTCTTTAATACAAGTGGTCAAAAATATCGTGAACTTGGGTTGAAGGATAAAATCGGTTCTGCATCAGAAGATGAGTTGCTAGATCTGCTTGCATCTGATGGTATGCTAATAAAGCGCCCACTTACTACGGATGGAAACAAGGTAACGGTTGGATTTAATGAAGCGAATTTTGAAGCAACTTGGACAAATTAAATCGGATGAAAGCCTTTTTAAGGACTTTTACATAAACACTTGTTGAGCAATTTCAACAAAAAAACGTATTTCATAAAACAAATTTAATGGAGGGTACAAAATGAGCACACCTAAAGATTTACGTTATTCTGAAGAACATGAATGGGTGAAAGTTGAAGGGGATAAAGTACGTATCGGAATTACAGATTTTGCACAATCTGAATTAGGTGATATCGTATTCGTTGAACTTCCGGAGGTTGGCGACGAAATTCAAGCAGACGAGCCATTCGGAAGTGTTGAGTCAGTTAAAACGGTATCTGAGCTTTATGCACCAATTAGTGGTAAAGTTGTTGAGATTAACGAAGACCTTGATGATAGCCCAGAATTCGTAAATGAATCTCCATATGAGAAAGCATGGATGATTGTTATTGAACCTGCAAATGCTGGAGATGTAGAGAACCTAATGACAGCTGAACAGTACGAAGAAATGATAAAAGAAGACTAATTCATAATGACAGAGCCAGTTAAAGTAATTTTCTAACTGGTTCTTTTTATTTTTGTACCAAACCAATAGACAACAACTTCAGCTCGAATGAAGTTCATCTTAATGGACATTCTAAACTTAAATACCAAGGGAAGGATGTTTATCATGGTATTAAAACATACTCGAATTGATGTGACTGACCGAGTAGTTGGAAAGCTTGGAAATAACGAAATGGATCTATTTGTTGAAAAAGAGCCTATTGGTAAAATTCGGTTTACACATGAAGGAGCTAAATTTGAATTAAAGCAGGGATATGAGCAGGAAGAAAGTAAAATTTTTACCTATGCAGATGTACCTTCTTCCCCAGATATGAAATATGTTGATTGTGACGATGAAAATGGTTGGTGCTAAAGACAGTGGAAACCCACTGTCTTTTTTTCCATAACTTTTTGGCGTATTTATCACCAAAATGAATCTTCACGATAAAATGAAGGAAAAGCAGTTATATAAATCGAATAGAAGTAATAGGCATATAAATGTACACTTGAAATAAGGTGATGAAATGGTGGCTTTTGATGATCTTGAAAAAGTAATCATTGTTGAGGGGAGAACAGATAAAAAGAAGATTGAAACGGTAGTAAATGAACCAGTTGAAATCATTTGTACGAATGGAACAATAAGTATCTCGAAACTTGATGAATTAATTGAACATTTATTTAACAAAGATGTGTATATTTTAGTGGATGCTGATAGTGCAGGGGATAAGCTAAGAAAACAGTTTAAACGAGAATTCCCTGAAGCACGGCATTTGTTTATCGATAAAACATATCGTGAGGTTGCGACAGCCCCTGAACATCATATAGCAACTGTACTGCTTTCAGCAAATATTGATGTTCACGCAGAATTTTTATTGTAAGCTTTTCATCATCTGTCTCTTCCAAAATCATGTTACAATAAAAGACAATTAAGAAAATAAAGGTTGTAGTTAACATGAAAGAATGGAAAGAAAACGAAATTGATCTGAAACTTAACAATAAGGATGAGTTTTGGCTTTATTTATATACACCGATGTGTGGAACATGCCAAGTGGCATCCAAAATGATCACGGTAGTAGATGAATTACTACCACATGTAACCATCGGAAAAAGCGACCTCAATTATTTACCTAAAAAAGCAATCGAGTGGCAAATCGAAAGTGTCCCTTGTTTAATGCATCTAAAAAATGGGAAAGTAATAGAAAAATACTACGCATTCCACTCGGTTCCTTATTTGCTTGAAATAGTTTCAAAAGACTGAACAGCGCGTGACTTTCGCGTTGTTTTTTATTGCAATTTTTTAGAAAAGTTGTATGATGTTTAGGGAATCGAAATATTCAAAACATGGGAGCGCATATGAGCAGCATAGTGACAGAATGGAAGACACAATACAAATCATACAACCAAAATATTAAACTATTTATTTTAGCAACCATTTTTACACAGCTAGGCATGGGTATGTTTACAATCATGTATAACTTTTATGTGCGAGAACTGGGCTACTCTGAGCAAACGAATGGAACTATTATCGCCATGACAGCATTGGCATCTGCCATTATTTTAGTCCCCGCAGGTCTTATGAGTGATAAATTTGGCAGGAAAAAAGTGATGGTGCTAGGTGTTGCTGTTTCAACAATAGCCTTCTTTTCTAGAAGTATATTGGATGTGGAACAGTTTTTGATAGCAACTGCATTTTTAACAGGATTGTCGACGGCTTTTATTCAGGTATCCGGTGTCCCTTGGTTAGCCGAAAACTCATCTGCTTCACAAAGGGTTCATCTTTTTAGTTTTCATTCGGCAATCATGATGGTTGCCCAGGTTGTTGGAAACATTGCAGGTGGTGCCTTGTCTGACACCTTCCAATTTATTTTTCATATGAGCGGTCTTTGGAGTGTAAGAATCACGCTGTTAATTGCAACAATCATCTATGTTACAGGAATTCTACCAATCATTAAAATGAATGAGCAACGCAGACAACAACCAAAAATGAAAACAGTAGAATCTTTTGGTCAAAAATTAAAAACAAATAAATCGCAAATCAAATTAATTGCTATGTTTGCCATCGCACAAATGATTATTGGATTTGGTTCAGGATTAGTCATTCCTTATCTCAATTTATATTTTGCAGACCGCTTTCTTGCAAGCAATACGGTAATCGGACTCATACTCTCATTAGGACAAGCTGCAACGGCAATTGCAATGATTATCGGACCCATTATTGTGAGTAAGGTTGGAGAGGTACGTGCAGTGGTGTATTTGCAATTATCATCGCTACCATTTCTTCTACTAACAGGGTATACGGAAAATCTATACATAGCAGCCATCGCCTTTTTATTTAGGCAAGCACTAATGAATGCGGGTAACCCGATTCAAGCATCTCTTGTTATGGGAAGAGTGAACGATTCGATGAAGGGTCTTGCGAATTCCGTGAATCAGATGGTGTTTTCATTAGGATGGGCCCTCATGGGACCAGTATCGACGTCAATTGTAATGGTACATGGATCTTATTGGGGCTATGCATATGTGTTTACAATTACTTCAGTTTTATATCTAATCGGGTCGATATATTTCCTGCTTGTATTCAGTAGGAAATCCTTTCATAACGAGGAAAAACAGGTAGCGAAAATATCATAATATGTCATATTTCCCGGGAAAAAGGAAGTAAATAAACGATTTGTGTATAAATTTGTTACAAGTATGTGTCGAAATAAGACACGAAATTTCAAATTGCTTATTTTTTCTAAAAATTCTTATTGACATATAATAGAAAAAGGTTTAGCATGATATTAACTTGTTAAAGTAATAAATTTCATATTGAAAATCTTATCTAGAGTGGCGGAGGGAATGGCCCTATGAAGCCCGGCAACCGGTAATTTACACGGTGCTAATTCCAACAGACATTTTTTGTCTGAAAGATAAGAAGAGAAACCGTACACACACCTCTTCTTATCGAAGAGGTTTTTTATTTTTTATAAACAAAACAAAAGGGAGAGATTCAAATGAGTGAGAAACAAAAAAACTATAGACCAGAGACTATCGCTGTCCATGGAGGTCTTGAAGCTGATCCAGTAACAGGGGCAAGAGCCGTACCAATCTATCAATCAAATGCATTTAAATTTAATACAACTGAACATGCAGCAAATCTATTTGGACTTAAAGAAAATGGTTATATTTATACTCGTATTCACAACCCAACTACAACTGTTTTTGAAGAAAGAGTAGCACAATTAGAGGGTGGCGTTGGTGCATTAGCTGTTTCTAGTGGAATGGCTGCGATCACAACAGCTATTTTAAATATTGCGGGTGCAGGAGATGAGATTGTCTCAGCTTCTACACTATATGGTGGAACATATAACTTATTTGCGACCACACTCCCTAAATACGGAATCAAGACACATTTAGTAGAACCTAATAATCCAGAAAACTTCCGTCAAGCGATAACGCCAAATACAAAGGCAATTTTTGCTGAAACAATCGGAAATCCAAGCTTAGATATTCTTGATATTGAAACAGTAGCAAATATTGCTCATGAAGCAGGAATTCCCTTAATTATTGACAACACATTTGCAACACCATACTTATGTCGTCCAATTGAGCATGGAGCAGATATCGTTGTTCATTCTGCAACAAAATGGTTACTAGGCAATGGCACAACAATGGGTGGAATTATTGTGGATGGTGGTAAATTCGATTGGAATTCACCAAAATTTCCTGGATTTATAACACCAGATCCAAGCTACCATGATCTAGTCTATGCTGATGCTTTAGGACCTGTAGCTTTTATCATTAAAGCAAGAGTTCAACTTCTTCGTGATTTAGGTCCATCATTAAGTCCATTTAATTCATTCCAGTTTAATCTAGGTCTTGAAACATTACACGTTCGTATGAAAGAACATATTGCCAATACGAAAAAGGTTGTTTCATATCTTAAAAACCATCCAGGGGTTGAATGGGTATTGTATCCTGGTGAGGATGATCACCCAAACAAACAATTGGCAGATAAATACTTACCAAAAGGTGCAGGTTCAGTCGTTGTATTTGGTATTAAAGGTGGTAGAGAAGCGGGTGAGAAGCTAATTAATAATGTTGAGCTTTGGTCACATGTTGCAAACGTTGGTGACGCAAAGAGTTTGATTATTCATCCAGCTAGCACAACACACCAGCAATTAAGTCCAGAAAATTTAAAGTTGTCTGGTGTTACGGAAGACCTAGTTCGCTTATCTGTTGGAATCGAAAATATTGAAGATATTTTAGAAGATTTAGAGCAAGCCATTCAAGTAGCTAATGGAACAAGTTCTGTTTCACCATTGCCTACAGCTTAAGTTTTACTTCGGTACATTAGTCACAACTTTTTCATTGACACCTTAAATGACAGATGATAAGATAATTCTCGTGTTATTTTAGGACGATATTACATGTAAATATATGATGACTCTTATTTAGAGTGGTGGAGGGATGTGCCCGATGAAACCCAGCAACCGTCAACATTTGTTGAAAAGGTGCCAATTCACACAAAGCAGAAGCTTTGGAAGATGAGAGGAAGGAATCACTGAATTGTGCCTTTCTGCTCGTTTATGCAGAAAGGCTTTTTCAATTATTGGCGTTAATTATTTACGATATCGCATAAACTAAACATAGTTTTCTTTGGATAGAAGGTGTGACTACATGATAACACTGAAAAATGTGTCGAAGATATATAAAACAAAAGCAAATTCTGTTACGGCCGTTAACGATATTGATTTAGAGATCAATGAAGGTGAAATCTTCGGAATCATCGGCTATAGTGGAGCAGGTAAAAGCTCACTTATTCGTCTGCTGAATGGACTCGAAACACCAACTGAGGGAGAAATTTCAGTTGCCGGTCATAATATCACTTCCGTTAAAGGAAAAGCATTACGTGATGCGCGTAAAGAAATAAGCATGATCTTTCAACATTTCAACCTTTTATGGTCGCGAACCGTGAGGGAAAATATTTCATTTCCCCTTGAAATCGCAAAAGTCCCAAAAACTAAACGGGATGAGAGAGTTACAGAGCTTATTAAGCTGGTTGGTTTAGAAGGAAGAGAGGATGCTTATCCTTCACAGCTCAGTGGTGGTCAAAAACAAAGGGTAGGAATCGCGCGGGCACTGGCTAACAACCCAAAGGTTTTGCTATGTGATGAGGCAACATCTGCGTTAGACCCACAAACAACTGACTCGATATTGGACTTGCTTGTCGATATTAATGAACGTTTAGGATTAACGATAGTGTTGATTACTCATGAAATGCATGTTATTCGTAAAATTTGTCACCGTGTTGCCGTGATGGAAAATGGAGAGATTGTTGAACAAGGTCGAGTTTTAGATGTATTTAAAAAGCCTCAAGCTCAAATAACGAAAATCTTTGTACAGCAGGTTACCGAACCTGAAGAAACAAGGGAAACCATTGAACATCTTTTAGAGCAATATTCAAGTGGGAAGGTTGTGCAATTAACCTTTGTTGGGAAAGCAGCAGAAACTCCACTTATTACAGATGTTATTCGGAATTTCAAGGTGAGTGTAACCATCATTCAAGGGAAAATTTCACAAACACAAAGTGGTTCATATGGTACGTTATTCATTCATCTTAATGGCGAATCTAGTGAAATTGAGAAAGCCATACAGTATATCCGCGAGCAACAAGTTGAAGCGGAGGTGCTTAGCGAATGATTGAAAAATATCTTCCCAATGTAAAGTGGGAAAACGTATGGCAATCTACAATGGAAACATTAAGTATGACTGCTATTTCCGTGCTCTTAACATTTATTATCGGACTTATTTTAGGATTAGCCCTATTTTTAACATCAAAGGGTAATTTATGGGAAAATAAATCGCTGAACGTAACTATTGCATCTTTTGTAAATATCTTCCGTTCAATTCCATTTATTATTTTAATTATTTTACTCATACCTTTTACAAGCCTTGTTATGGGAACGATGTTAGGAGTGAAGGGTGCCCTGCCAGCATTAATCATAGGCTCCGCACCGTTCTATGCGAGAATGGTAGAGATTGCTCTCCGTGAAATAGATAAGGGAGTAATCGAAGCAGCGAAATCAATGGGTGCTACGACATCCACGATCATCTGGAAGGTTCTTATTCCAGAATCATTGCCAGCCATTATTTCAGGTATTACTGTCACTGCAATTGCTTTAGTTGGATATACGGCTATGGCAGGAACTGTAGGAGCAGGTGGACTTGGAACATTGGCATACCTAGAAGGGTACCATCGTTCTAACCTCGATGTTACCTTCGTAGCCACTATTTTAATATTAGTAATCGTATTTATCATTCAGCTTATAGGTGATATCATCACTTCTATAATAGATAAAAGATAATAATGGAGGAAAATAAGATGAAAAAGTTTTTACAAGCAATTCTCGTATTTGTTTTTGTACTTGTATTAGCTGCATGTGGAACTGCTGATAATGAAGGAGCAGAAAACAAAGATAGTAATGGTGAATCAGATGGGGATGCTGGAAATGTAACCTTAACAATTGGAGCAACTCCTGTACCACATGTAGAGATTTTAGAAGAAGCAAAACCTTTATTAGAGGAAAAAGGAATTACGTTAGAAATTAAGGAGTTTACAGATTATGCTCTTCCAAATAGAGCTTTAAATGAAGGCGATTTAGACGCAAACTTTTTCCAACACATTCCATATTTAGATACAGAAGTTGAAGAAAAAGGATATGATATTGTAAATGCTGGTGGTGTTCATATTGAACCAATTGGTATTTTTACAAAGAAATATAAATCTATCGACGAGATCCCTACTGGAGCAACATTAATTATGAGTAACTCCGTAGCTGATCACGGACGCGTCCTTGCTATGTTAGAAAAAGAAGGGCTTCTTACATTAAAAGAAGGCATTGAAAAGGTTAACGCAACTCCCGATGATATCGTTGATAATCCTAAGGAACTTAAATTCGAAATGGAGCTAGACCCTGCATTGTTAACAAAAGTATATGAGGGAGAAGAAGGAGATCTGGTTGCTATCAATGGTAACTATGCACTAGATGCTGGCCTAAACCCTACTAAAGATGCGCTTATTGTTGAATCTCCAGAGAATAATCCATATGTGAATATAGTTGCAGTTCCAAAAGGTGAAGAAAATAGTGAAGCAATCCAAACATTATTAGAAGTACTTCATTCTGAAGAAATTACTAAATTCATTGAAGAAAAGTATAGTGGATCTGTAATTCCAGCAAATGAGTAATTAAAATGAGGTTGACCAAAATAATGGTCAACCTCATTTTTTTGTTTGGCTAGGCAAACCTTGAGTAAATAAAAGGATATGGGAGTTATTTATTGTTTTATTACATATTTGATATGATAAGTTTTTGCGACGCGTTGATATGACAGGGAATCAGTAAATATCTGTTAAACACGTGTTTGTGGATGATCGAAGCTGGTGTTAACATTAACTGTAGTAAAACGTTTTTAAAACAACGAAGGGATTGGTTCATTATCAATCGAATCCGTTTAAACTATACGGGCGAAATGGAAAAGGCCATGCATCAGGCACATGGAATTGGTTATGAGGACTATTGTCGAAAATTCAAGGAACGTTTACGTGTGGAGAAAACCCGTGAACAAGAGTATAAGCAAGGTCGAATGATTGTAGCTCAATTTGATCGAAAAGTTCATTTTTAAATATATTATCGAACGATAAACCCAGTGGCCAACACTGGGTTTTTATATAGAATGAATTCACTAAATGTGTGAAAAATAAGCCAAGGGATAAAAGCGATATATAGAAAAGTGCTAATCCCCTCGTCCTTACATATCTTATTGATTTATGTTATCTTAATGATGGACAAGTTTTAAGGAAGAAACATCTTACTTAAGTACTTATTATCATTCTCAAAAAATGATTGAAATTCATAATCAATAGTCAATCATCTCATTGTCAAAAATGTAATCTTATTCGCAATGTGTAAAGGTTGATAACACTTTGAATTTGTTATAAGATTGTAATGAGAATAAAATGAGAATAGAGTTTTGACGTTATTTGTCAATTCTTTACAAAATATTTTTTGTTTAATGGAGGTAGTAGTTATGGCAGGATCTACTTTAGTAATAAAAGATCTTCATGTCGAAATCGAAGGCAAGGAGATTTTAAAGGGAGTAAACCTTGAAATAAAAGGTGGAGAAATTCACGCAATCATGGGACCAAATGGTACAGGTAAGTCAACTTTATCATCTGCAATCATGGGTCATCCTAAATATGAGGTTACAAGTGGTAGCGTTTCTTTAGATGGAGAAGATGTATTAGAAATGGAAGTGGATGAGCGTGCACGTGCTGGTCTTTTCTTAGCGATGCAGTATCCAAGCGAAATAAGTGGTGTAACAAATGCTGACTTCCTTCGTTCAGCAATTAATGCACGTCGCGAAGAAGGCGATGAAATCTCACTAATGAAATTCATCCGTACGATGGATAAAAACATGGAGTTCTTAGAAATGGATCCTGATATGGCTCAACGTTACCTAAACGAAGGCTTCTCAGGTGGAGAAAAGAAACGTAATGAAATCCTACAATTAATGATGATACAGCCTAAAATTGCAATCCTTGATGAGATTGACTCTGGACTTGACATCGATGCATTGAAGGTTGTTTCTAAAGGAATCAATGAAATGCGCGGAGAAGAGTTTGGTTGCCTAATCATCACTCACTACCAACGCTTACTTAACTATATTACACCAGATAAAGTACATGTTATGATGCAAGGACGTATTGTGAAATCTGGTGGTCCAGAGCTTGCACAACGTCTAGAAGCAGAAGGATATGATTGGATCAAAAAGGAACTAGGAATTGAAGATGAAACTGCAGATCAAGAAGCGTAAGCGTTAGGAGGATTATTATGACAATCGATACGAAATTACCATTTGATAAAGAGTATGTCAGAGGTTTTTCGTCTTCTCTTGGTGAACCAAGTTGGCTACAGGATCTTCGCTTACAAGCTCTTGAAAAAGCAGAAGACCTTCCAATGCCAAGACCAGATAAAACGAAAATTGACAAATGGAACTTTACACAATTTGCAAACCATGTTGTAGAAAGTGCTCCATATCACTCAATTGACGAATTACCTGAAGAAATTAAATCTTTAATTCATGTTGAAGAAGAAAAGAATATATATATTCAACGAAACAATACGCCAGCATTTATTTCTTTAACTGAAGATGTAAAAGCAAGTGGCGTTATTTTCACAGATATTCATACAGCTGCTCGTGAACACGGTGAACTTCTTCAAAAATACTTTATGACAGAAGCTGTTAAGGTTGACGAACATCGTCTTACTGCATTACATGCAGCATTAGTAAATGGTGGTGCATTCGTTTACGTACCTAAAAATGTTGAAGTATCCGTTCCACTACATGCTGTATTTATTCAAGAAAATGGCGAAGTGGCCACTTTTAACCATGTAATCGTTGTGGCTGAAGATAATAGTTCTGTTACTTATGTTGAAAACTATATTTCAACTACAGACTCTGTAAATACGATTGTAAACATTGTGTCAGAGGTCATTGCTGGTAGCAATGCGAAGGTAACCTACGGTGCTGTAGATGCCTTAGCAACAGGAAACACAACCTATGTAACTCGTCGTGGGGTCATCGGCCGTGATAGTAAAATCGAATGGGCTCTTGGACTCATGAATGATGGTGATACGATTTCAGAAAACATCACGAACTTAGTTGGTGATGGTTCGTTTGCAGATACGAAGACAGTAGTTGTTGGTCGTGGTGAACAAAAGCAAAACTTCACTACAAGAATTACGCACCATGGTAAAAATTCAGAAGGTTATATTTTAAAGCACGGTGTGATGAAAGACAGCGCCAGCTCAATCTTTAATGGTATTGGGCATATTGAACATGGTGCATCTAAATCAAATGCAGAACAAGAATCAAGAGTATTGATGCTTAGCGAAAAAGCTCGTGGAGATGCTAACCCAATTTTACTTATTGACGAAGATGATGTAACAGCAGGTCACGCTGCATCGGTTGGTAGGGTTGACCCAGTGCAATTATATTATTTAATGAGCCGTGGTATTCCTCAGAAGGAAGCTGAACGCTTAGTGATTCATGGATTCCTTGCACCAGTTGTCAACCAACTTCCAATTGAAGGTGTTAAAAAGCAACTTGTTGAGGTAATCGAAAGGAAAGTAAGATAATGAATATCCAAGATATTCGTTCCATGTTCCCTATCCTGGATCAAGAAGTAAATGGTAATACACTTGTCTATTTGGACAGTGCTGCTACATCTCAAAAACCGGTTCCTGTTATCGAAGCAATTGATCGCTACTATCGAGAATATAACTCGAATGTACACCGCGGGGTTCATACCCTTGGAACAAAAGCAACTGATGCTTATGAAAATGCGCGTGAAAAGGTTCGTAAATTTATCAATGCTTCCTCTATTCAAGAGATTATTTTTACCCGGGGAACAACAACTGCAATGAATACAATTGCAGAAAGCTATGGGCGTGATAATCTTAAAGAGGGCGATGAAATTGTCATTACCTATATGGAGCACCATGCCAATATTATTCCTTGGCAGCAAATTGCAAAACGCACTGGTGCAAAATTGAAATATATTCCTTTACAAGAGGATGGCTCAATTGATTTGAAGGATGTTGAGGCTACTGTTACAAATCAAGCTAAAATTGTATCAGTCACTATGGTTTCAAACGTCCTCGGAGCAATTAACCCTATTAAAGAAATTGCCGAAATTGCCCATCGAAACGGAGCAATTATGGTTGTAGATGGTGCACAAGCTGCTCCGCATATGAAAATTGACGTGAGAGATCTTGACTGCGACTTCCTTGCTTTTTCAGGCCATAAAATGTGTGGACCAACTGGTATCGGTGTATTATACGGAAAGAAAGCTTTACTTGAAAAAATGGAGCCAGTTGAAACTGGCGGTGAAATGATTGATTTCGTTGACCTTTATGAATCAACATGGAAAGAGCTTCCGTGGAAATTTGAAGCTGGAACACCAATCATCGCTGGAGCAATTGGATTAGGTGCTGCAATTGACTTTTTAGAGGATATTGGTCTTGATCAAATCCTAGAGCATGAGCATAACCTAGCAAATTATGCAATGGAACGATTGTCGCAAGTAGAGGGTCTAACGATTTATGGACCTAAGCATCGTGCAGGGCTCGTAACTTTCAATATTGATGATGTCCATCCACATGATGTTGCGACAGTCTTAGATGCAGATGGTATCGCTGTAAGAGCAGGTCATCACTGTGCACAGCCATTAATGAAATGGCTTAAGGTCTCTGCTACTGCTCGTGCAAGTTTTTACCTCTACAATACGGAACAAGAAATTGATAAACTAGTTGAAGGACTCATAAAAACAAAGGAGTATTTCAGCAATGGATTCTAAGATAAACCTTGATACCTTGTACCGACAGGTGATAATGGATCATTATAAAAAGCCGAGAAATCGTGGGATTATTCAAGAGGGCGCCTTAACAATCGACATGAATAATCCAACCTGTGGAGACCGGATTCATCTTACGTTAAAAGTGGATGATGGGGTTGTCCAAGACGCAAAATACGATGGTGAGGGTTGTTCCATCTCGATGTCATCCGCATCTATGATGACTCAAGCGATTAAAGGAAAAAAAATTGAAGATGCATTAAAAATGTCACAAATCTTCTCAGAAATGATGCTTGGAAACGAATATGATGATAGCATTGATTTAGGAGACATTGAAGCACTTCAGGGCGTTTCAAAATTCCCAGCGCGTATCAAATGTGCAACATTAGCTTGGAAAGCAATGGAAAAGGGATTTAAGAACGAGGAAAATGAATCGTAAGTGACCTCTTGCAGACTTTATTTCAAGAGTCTCTTACAGAGAATGGAGTGAAGTAGAATGGCAAAGAAAATGCCTGAAATTGGCGATTATAAATATGGCTTTGCAGATAAAGACGTTTCCATCTTCCGTTCAAAACGTGGATTAACAAAAGAAATTGTTGAAGAAATTTCTCGCATGAAGGAAGAGCCTCAATGGATGTTAGACTTCCGTCTTAAATCCTTAGAGCATTTCTACAACAAACCAATGCCACAATGGGGTGGAGACTTAAACACCTTGAACTTTGATGAGATTACGTATTATGTAAAACCATCTGAGAAATCCGAAAAATCTTGGGATGAAGTTCCAGAAGAAATCAAAGCTACTTTTGATAAATTAGGTATTCCTGAAGCTGAACAAAAATACCTTGCTGGTGTTTCTGCTCAGTACGAATCAGAAGTTGTTTATCACAATATGAAGGAAGATCTTGAAGCACTTGGAATCGTATTTAAAGATACAGATTCAGCTCTTAAAGAAAACGAAGATATTTTCCGTGAGCACTGGGCAAAAGTTATTCCTCCAACTGACAATAAGTTCGCAGCATTGAACTCTGCTGTTTGGTCTGGTGGGTCATTCATCTATGTACCACCAGGTGTTAAGGTTGATACGCCACTTCAAGCATATTTCCGTATCAACTCTGAAAACATGGGTCAGTTCGAGCGTACATTAATTATTGTTGATGAAGGTGCAAGTGTACACTATGTTGAAGGATGTACTGCACCTGTTTACACAACAAACTCACTTCACAGTGCGGTTGTTGAAATCATCATTAAAAAAGACGCGTATTGCCGTTATACAACGATTCAAAACTGGGCAAACAACGTATATAACCTTGTTACAAAGCGTGCCGTTTGTGATGAAAATGCAACAATGGAATGGATTGATGGAAACATCGGTTCTAAATTAACAATGAAATACCCTGCAGTTATCCTTCGCGGTGAAGGAGCTCGTGGTATGACTCTTTCTATCGCGATTGCTGGTAAAGGTCAACACCAAGATGCAGGTGCGAAAATGATGCACCTTGCGCCAAATACGACATCTTCGATTGTGTCGAAATCCATTTCAAAACATGGTGGTAAAGTAACATACCGTGGTATTGTACACTTCGGACGTAAAGCTGACGGAGCTCGTTCAAATATTGAATGTGATACTTTAATCATGGATAATCAGTCGACATCTGATACAATTCCATATAATGAAATTCTAAATGACAATATTTCATTAGAGCACGAAGCAAAGGTATCTAAAGTATCTGAAGAACAATTATTCTATCTAATGAGCCGTGGTATTTCAGAACAAGAAGCGACTGAAATGATCGTAATGGGCTTCATCGAGCCATTTACAAAAGAGCTTCCAATGGAATATGCTGTTGAAATGAACCGTCTTATCAAGTTCGAAATGGAAGGTTCAATCGGATAACCAATAGTTTAAAATTGTCGTTCTAAAAAGCAAGGGGAAACCCTTGCCTTTTTGTAAGAACGTTTAAGATTTGTGGTCTACCACGGTCATTTGGACTGTGGTATTTTTTATGGAGTGGAATATTTACATGCTGCATGGTTTTATTCTCCGGTAGAGAAATCTTGAAGCATTTATTACAGAACCGCATTGATAGAATCTTTTTTTGATTTTTGCGATTATCGTTACATTAATTCTAGTAAGGAAACGTAATTTGTTTTTATATTAGCCAGCCTTTGCTAGAGTTGTGTACTGATAGAAAAAGGAAATTGGTATAGAAATTTGAGAAATCACCTTTAATTCTGAGGTGGTTTTTTATTTTTTATAAAAAAAATGATAAGTTGCATATAGCGGAACAAGGGTGTTGCAGTAGGAACAAAGTCAGATTAACATCGAGTTAGATAGAAAAATCAGAACATTTCGAGAAAGGTGTTGAAAGGGAAAATGAGGTATTGTCATATTTTATAAAACAAATATGTAAGCGTTTAAAAGGGTAGTTTTGAAATAGTAACCAATTTTAAATCACAAAAGGGGGAATTGAAAATGGAGAAAAAGAAAACGAAGTCAAAATGGAAATTAATGTGTCTGCTTCTTGTAACAATGATGCTTTTTGTTGCAGGCTGCGGAGGGGAAAAACAAAAATCTACCTCAACAGGGGAAAAACCTCAATCAGCAGAAGGAGAAACAATTAAAATTGGTTTTGTCCTATCCTTTACGGGTCCATTGGCACCATTATCCGACAGTATTAAAGAAGGATTCGAACTATATTTAGAGGAACATGGTGGAAAATTAGGTGGTAAAAATGTTGAGCTTAAATTTGAAGATGACGAAGGAAATCCACAAGTTGGTTTAAGAAAATATCGTCAATTAGTTCATAGTGAAAAAGTAGACCTTCTAGTTGGAACAACTAACTCATCTATCGCTCTTGCATTACGTGATGAAGTAAATAAAGACCAAATTCCAATGATTATACCAAACGCAGCAGCAGACGATCTTAACTGGGGTAAAAAGAGTGATTATGTATACCGTGTATCTTGGTCTAACTGGCAAAATGGATATGCTCTTGGAGAGTATGTAGCAGAAAATGTTGGTAAAAAAGCGGTTATTATGGGTTCTGATTTCCCTGCTGGTATTGAAGTGTTAAGATCCTTTAAGGCTGCCTATGAAGAAGCGGGCGGTGAAGTAATAAAAGAACTTTATCCGAAATTAGGGACAAATGACTTTTCTACTTATTTACAGGAAGCATCTAGTCTGGAGCCAGATGTAATCTATTCCTTCTTTGCTGGTAGTGACGGTATTCGTTATATTCAACAATACAAGGAATTTGGATTAAAAGATAAAATACCAATGTCTGGAACGTTAGAGTTTGGTGATTTACTAATGTTAGAGCCTACTGGGGATGGTTCGGAAGGATATCTTGCTGGAACAGTATACTCGCCTTGGTTGGAGAATGATTTAAATAAAAAATTTGTTGAAGCTTATGAAAAGAAATACGGAAAGCTTCCAAATACGTTCTCTGTTAATGGATATGACTCAGCAACAGTTATTGACAAAGCTCTAGATGCAGCAGGCAGCGTAGAAGCAGAAAAGTTAATCAAAGAATTACCAGGTATTTCTTATGATAGTCCACGCGGACCAAGTACAATTGATGAAAAAACGCATAACATTATTCAGAATATCTATATTACGAAAAATGTGATGAAAGATGGAAAACTTGTTCCTGAGGTAATTGAAACAAAAGAAAAAGTAACAATGCCGGAAACATCACCATTTGAATAATGGTTACTAAAAAATTCTGATAAACTAAATAAATGGGGCTGTCCAAAAAGACAACCCCATTTATTCATTAAAAAACTGATTATTCTACTACATTTAAAGGAAGAGAGGGGAGAGTCCTTGGATATAATTCTAGTTCAACTTATAACGGGTATTGCATATGGAATGCTGTACTTTATGATTGCAGCAGGGCTAACGATTATTCTAGGCGTTATGAATGTTGTCAATCTATCTCATGGAGCACTATTTATGCTAGGATCCTATTTGGCCTTTACCTTTATTAGCAATGGGATTAACTTTTGGTTTGCCCTACTATTATCCGCTATTTCAGTAGGGATATTTGGTTTTATCCTTGAAAAAGTATTAATCAAACGTGTTTATGGAAAAGTGCTGCAGCAAGTGTTGCTGACATTTGGTTTAATGCTAGTTATTGCAGACTCAGTTAAGTGGATTTGGGGAACAGAAATGCAATTAATTCCAGCACCTGCAATTCTTAATATGTCCATCCCAATTGGGGATATGGCATTCCCGGTATTTCGTTTGTTTGTAGTATTTGTTGGTATTTTATTAGCCGTACTACTATGGTATTTAGAAGCAAAGACACGTGTAGGGGCGGTCATTCGTGCAGGGGTAGATGACCGCGCAATGGTTAGTGCTCTTGGTATTAATGTAGGAGTTGTATTTACAGGTGTATTTATCTTTGGAGCAGCCTTAGCTGGATTTAGTGGTGTATTAGGTGGACCACTCTTAGGTATGTATACAGGAATGGATGCTGAGATTCTTATCACATCCTTAATAGTTGTTGTTATAGGTGGTTTAGGTTCATGGAAGGGATCGTTTATTGGAGCATTAATTATTGGGGTATTAGAAATATTTGGAAAAGTTTGGTTCCCATCCTTATCCATGCTCATTGTATTCTTAATCATGATGATTATATTAATCATTCGCCCTCAAGGTCTATTTGGAAGAGAGGTGGCATAATTGAAGAAAAATATCCTTTATGCTGTATTACTTCTCCTCGTCGTTTTCATAGTGCCGCAAGTACTTTCTGATTTTGGAACGAATTTAACAACTGAAATTTTTATTATGGCCATGTTCGCCATGAGTTTAGGCTTAATTATGGGCTATGCAGGTTTAGATTCACTAGGGCATGCTGCCTTTTTTGGAATTGGTGCCTATTCTGTTGCATTAATCGGGCAGTTTGTGACTAATACGTATTTAATCATTATTATCGCGGTTCTAATCGCTGGATTGCTTGCATTGATTACTGGGGCAGTATTTATTCGTACTTCTCAATTCTACTTTCTTATGATTACGCTTGCCTTTAGCCAATTGATATTTACTCTATTTTGGCAAATGAAGGATATAACAGGTGGAGCGGATGGGATGACTGTTTCCGCTATTATGAATCTGGGGTTTGGTGATATATTTGATCCGCAAACGATGTATTATGTGATGGGGATTATTTTTGTCACTGTCTTTATTTTACTAAGATTATTCGTTGAATCTCCCGCAGGAAAAATCACGAAAGGCGTCATGGAAAACGAAGGACGTATGAGGGCACTTGGCTATGACGTTCGTGTTTATAAACTATTAGCCTATACCCTTTCTGGAGCATTAGCAGGGTTTGCTGGGTCACTTTATTCCTTCTATAACGTTTTCGTCTCTCCAGAGTTATCTGGTTGGCTGTTCTCTGGTCAAGTAATGATCATGGTTATCATTGGGGGCGTAGGGACATTGCTTGGACCTGCGATTGGAGCAGGTGTATTCATCTTTTTACAAAACTTTATCAGTACCTATACGGAAAGATGGCCATTGATATTGGGCAGCATTCTCATCTTCCTTGTCCTACTTGGAAAAGGCGGAGTCATCCAGTGGTTGAAATTAGGTGTCGATATGATTTTTAAAAGAAAACCCAAAAATAATCAGGTTTCCTCTACTAATCAATCAGAAAAGGAGGAGGTTATCAGTTGAGTTTACTAAAAGTAGATAAAATCAATAAATCATTTGGAACCCTACAAGTACTACATGATGTATCATTGGAAGTAGAGCCAGGCGAACGGCATGTTATCATTGGTCCAAATGGTGCTGGGAAAACAACTCTTTTTAATTCGATTACAAATCATCTTCCGATTACTTCAGGAACGGTGCATTTTGAAGGGAAGGATATTACAAATCTTCCTGCCCATAGATTAGTTCATTTGGGGATGTCACGAACATTTCAAAAGAATAATTTATTTGGTGATTTAACGGTGGAAGAGAATATTCATCTTGCATTGGCAGCCAGGAAAAAATATCGTCATGATATATGGTATTCCCTAACTAGTCGTTCTGATATAAAAAAAGAAACAAATGAGATATTAGAAGAATGGAAGATAACTCATCGCCGTGATGTGAAAATAAACAATCTATCCTATGGGGAACAACGTTTACTAGAAGTACTATTGGCGATGGCTAGTAAACCAAAGCTTCTTTTATTAGATGAACCAACATCAGGAATGTCTCCAGCAGAAACAACTCAAACTTCTGAGATGATTCAAAGACTGCCCCGCTCGATGGCGTTAGTAGTAATTGAACATGATATGGACGTAGTCTTTGCGATTGCAGATCGAATTACTGTACTTCATCATGGCGAGCCAATTTTAACTGGTGCTCCTGAAGAAGTTAGAAATAGCGATATGGTAAAGGAAATTTACTTCGGTGGGGGGGCGAAAAAACATGCTTGAGTTACAAGATGTTCATTCCTATTATGGAACAAGTCATATCCTTCAAGGGGTTACATTTAACGTGCCAGAGGGAAAATGTGTCGCACTTTTGGGGCGAAATGGAGCAGGAAAAACAACAACGATTCATACTATATCTGGTCTCGTCAAATCAAAACGCGGTACCATCACTTTTAAAGATAAACAAGTACAGGCTTTACCAACACACCAAATTACTCGTCATGGCATTGGCTTAGTACCACAAGGAAGAAGAATATTTCCTTCCCTCACCATTAAAGAAAATTTAACGATGCCTGCTCGGAAAGGAAAAGGAAATAGTAAAGCTGTAAACTGGGATATCGATAAGGTTTATGAACTATTCCCAATTCTTAAGGAACGCGAAAATAATATGGGTACGCAGCTATCCGGTGGACAGCAGCAAATGCTGGCAATTGGACGGGCATTGATGACTAATCCGCAGTTTCTTTTAATGGATGAGCCATCTGAAGGACTCGCCCCGGTTATTATTGATCAAGTGGGTGAGATTGTGAGTAGGCTAAAAGAGACCGGACTTTCGATATTAATGGTTGAGCAAAATATTTCACTTGCCTGCCAGGTAGCGGATGAGATCTTAATCATGAACAAGGGTACGATTGTTTGGAATGGTACGCCAGATGAATTGTTAGAAAATAAGGATATTCAGCATAAATATTTGGGAGTTTCGTAAATTCCAAAAAAGGTAGACTCACATTTCGAGTCTACCTTTTGCTTCATTAAATTCTTGTTTTTATGAATTGAATTAGGATTGATACTTATAGATAGAAGGGACTTCTTACTATAGTGGCTTGAAGAGCCCATCTTTTAATCTATCTAACCTCCAGAAATCTCTTATCATACCCCAAACGTTCAGAAGCTTCATTGCTTGCATTCAACACTTTTTTTGCAATATCAGGTACCTTATAGTCTGGCATGCGCTGGAGAGGGCCAACTACATTTATGGCAGAGATCACTTTCCCTGTATAATCACGGATAGGCGCTGACACAGATCTTGTGCCTTCGGTTAACTCCTCGGTACTAATTGCATATCCTCTTTCTCGGATTATCTGCATTTCTTTCCGCAACTCATCAGGATCTGTAATACTTTTGCTTGTATAGGCATGCAAGCCTTGTTCGATTACCTTTTCAACAAGGTTGTTTTCGTTAAAAGCAAGTAGTACTTTCCCGGAGCTTGTGCAGTAAGCTGGGTTTTTTCTTCCTAGATGGGTAAGGATTCGAACTGGATGACTGCATTCCTCCTTATGAATATAGATTGTATCCGTTCCATCTAGAATTGATAAATGTGCGGTTTCCCCGGTATCATTCACTAATTTATGTAGTAGGGGGGCTGCTTCTTTATGAATTTCCAAGTGATTTGTAACAATTCCACCTAATGTTAATACGGATAATCCAAGTTTGTACTTTCCAGTGCTTTTTTCTTTTACTACAAAACCTTCATGGGCTAGTGTGGTTAGCAACCGACTTACTGTGCTTTTCGCTAGGCCAAGAGATTCAGAAAGATCACTCACCTTTTGTGTGGGTTCAAAAGTAGAAAAGCTTTTGAGAATACGTAATGCATTACTAACGGATGAGAGAATTTGTGGATTACTTCTTTCCTTAGACATTTTCCATTCCCCTTTCGTGTGCTGTTCCATATAGTGAAAAATTTATGAGAGTTATTGATAACTAAGTTAAAAGTTGGTTATGTTCTAAATATTCTATCATTTAAATTCGATTGTATATTTAAATGGTAACGTTTACAATTATTTCGTTAGGGTTTTCTATTTTTTCTACAAAGATTGTCGGCTGTCTCATATAGAGGGATTTAGCACTTTGCAGATACGGAAACGGGTTCGGAGGTGGCTTTATACCGAAACTCGTTTTTTATATGAAAGAAAGATAAATGATTAAACCAAGAAAATAATTTTTTGAGTTATTTTAATTTTTTAACTATTGTTCCACATAGAGGAATCTAGCGCTTTTGTTTGCATTTTCACAGTCATATAATAGGAACTAGAACGGGAACAAAATCCTGCAAGCCAAGAAATATATTTTTGTTTGATAAATTATTTGAATAACGGCAGAAAAGGTGCAAGCGATTTCTATCTTGATAATTTATCCGAAATCTATAAGAAAAAACGGAGGTATAAAATCATGAATTTATCAAATGCAAAGCAAAAGGAGCTAGAACTTACTGAACTAGATTTGAAATTATCGAATGTTGCACACATTGGTCATGCATCAATCAATGTGACAAACCTGGAAAGATCTACATGGTTTTTCACTGAGGTTCTCGGACTGCATGTATCCGCAGAAGAAAAAGATAAGGTTTATCTTCGAGCATGGCAAGACTGGGATCATCACACATTGGTTCTTAATCAGTCTGAAAAGTCAGGGCTGGATCACTTTGGTTGGAGAGTTAACTCAGAAAAATCGCTTTATGCATTCGAAAAATCTTTAAGAGAATCAGGAACAGAATATGAGTGGATTGAAGGTGGAACTGAGCTAGGACAGGGGGATGCTATCAAATTCCACAGCCCAGCTGGAATTCCTGTTGAGCTATATTGGGAAATGGAAAAGTACTCTAACCCTCTAACAGCTTCCAAATTGCCAAGTCACCCAATGAAATACACTGGAAAAGGTGCAGCACCTCGCCGCTTTGACCATGTGAATGTAATGGTGAATGATGTTGCAAATGAACAGGAATGGTGGACAAATTTCCTAGGAATCCATCATCGTTACTATATCCAAAATGAAGCAGATGTTCGCCTTGGCTCATGGCTAAGCAAAACAAATATTGCACATGAAATTGCACTTATGCGTAACAGTAATCAATCAGGGGCACTTCTTCATCACGTAGCTTATTTCTTGGATTCCCCAGATGAATTGCTGCGTGCGTTGAATATCATGGCTGAAAATGACATTAAAATCGAGTGGGGACCAGGAAAGCACGGTACAAGCGGAGCACAATTCCTTTATGCCTTTGAACCTTCTGGTAACCGAGTTGAACTGTGGACAGGTGGAATGCTTATTTTCGCACCAGACTGGGAGCCGATTGAGTGGCAATCAGGAACGGGGCAGTTTGGGCTTGATATGTGGGGAAGCACACCACCAAAAAGCTACTTAACTTATGGTACGGAAATAAAAAAATAGATAGATTGCTTACTAGATTTTAAGAAAGGAGCATTCCTGTTAGAAGGATTTTCGGGGACTTGAACAAAAAAGAGCCCTCTTGGTATGATACGGGGTGTCAAGATCTGCAGAAATTGACCCCTAATTTGTTAACCAAGGAGGACTCCATAATGGATTTTAAACAAAATCAAAAAATTAATCAAGTCACTGAAAAAACACTCGTCGTAGGAATCGACATTGCAAAGCGTACACATTTCGCTTGCTTTGTAGATGATCGTGGTAGAGTGCTCCAAAAATCATTTTCTGTAACGCAATCTCGGGATGGCTTTGAGTTATTCTACAAACGGATTCTGACAGCCATGAAAGAATACGAGAAAACAGAAGTCATCGTTGGAATTGAACCTACTGGGCACTACTGGCTCAATTTAGCCTATTTTCTTGAAGAGCGAGGCATTCCTCTTGTCATGACGAATCCTATGCACGTCAAACGTTCAAAGGAGTTAGATGACAATCTACAATCGAAACACGACCGTAAAGATGCGCTGGTTATTGCGCGACTATTAAAAGACGGGCGCTTCAGTTATCCACGTATTCTTAAAGAAGTGGAGGCTGAACTTCGAGTAGGGTCTACTTTTCGAGGGAAATTGACAGAGGAATTAGGTGCTGTCAAAAACATGATGATTCGATGGCTAGATCGCTATTTTCCGGAATTTACACAGGTATTTCCGAAATTCGGAAAAATGGCACTAGCTGTACTAGAATGCACCCCGTTCCCGGGAGATCTATATCAGAAACAGCCCGATGAGGTGCTCGTAATGTACCGTAAAGTAGAGGGGATGAAATCTCCTCAGAAACCAAAAGCTACGCGTCTAATTGAAGTAGCTGCTAACTCCATTGGTGTAACAGAAGGACGTGAGATGGCCCGTTTTGAAATTACCACACTCGTTCGCCGTTACCATCAGTTAGAACAAGAAATCCAAAGCATTACACAGCACTTAGTTGAACTTGTAAAAACGTCTGTAGAGTACGAATGGCTCTCAACGGTTCAAGGACTTGGAGATACGACGATTGTTGATTTATTAGCTGAAATCGGAAGCTTTTCACACTACAATGATCCACGCCAACTCATTAAACTC
>NZ_SLUB01000046.1 GCF_004799755.1 Bacillus timonensis
ATAGCGAAGAGGTCACACCCGTTCCCATACCGAACACGGAAGTTAAGCTCTTCAGCGCCGATGGTAGTTGGGACTTTGTCCCTGTGAGAGTAGGACGTCGCTAGGCACACTAAAGATCAGCCAATATGGTTGGTCTTTTTTATTTGTTTTTGTTTGGATATTAGGGGTTGAAGAACGTAGTGCCTGTTTGACAGATGTTGAGCGAGAAAGAGTAACGTAAACTGTAGAATTGTTCCCATTTTGTGATTGAATTTAAGTAAATGGTAACGAAAAGGGCGTAATCGTGCCACTTTTGGGAATGTGATGAAGAAAAGAGTAACGAAAAGCGTGGAATCGTTCCTGTTTTGAGATTTTTTTCATGCAAATGGTAACGAAAAGGACCGATTCATTCCTGTTTCAATGATTAGATAAAGGAATAGGGAACGCAAGCAATACAAAAGCTTTTTTAGATTGTCATTTTTAATAACAGCAAAAAATGATGACCAAGCGAACGTCATAAAGAAGTTCATAATTGGAAAAGATTAGGAAACGTTGATACGGCAAGCGTGATAAAGAGGTTCATGGTTGTGAAAAATTAGGAATTGCCGAACCAGCGAACGTCATAAAGAGGTTCATAATTGTAAAAATTAGAGAACGCCAAACCCGTAAACACCATTACCTGTATACACCCACTCGCAAAACGACTAACTGGTAACCGCAAAAAGCCTCACCGGTATATGACTCACACCAAACCGATAACCGATATACCGCAAACGCCATAGATAGTATATCCCCCAACCTCCCCCTAGCCCTAAACACACAAAAAACAATTCATTCTCCACTCAAAAAAGGAAGTCACTCCCACCCCCTTCAATTTATATAATCCTCACACCATTATTTTTGAAACCAAGCCATGATCCATTTCGTATAAATACATATAGAACAGACATATCAATTATGTCGATAATATCATGTCTTAGGAAGAGGGGGTCCCCATGCTCGCTGGTTTTATAATATGTTTTATTGTTGGTCTTTTATGTATCTTAATGGGTTTTCTGATTTGGAAAAAGAAGCAGCTATCGTTTATTGCTGGTTACAATGAAGAAACATACAAAGGGGATAAGGAGAAGCTGGCAAAAGTGATTGGCTTATTTACGATTTTCGTTGGACTGCTTACTATATTATTGCCATTTGGACTTGAGTTTGTAAGTGAGCTCTTTGGATTGCTGTTTGGTGCCATCATTACGATTGGTTCGATTGCTCTTATTGTATATGTAAACAAATTAAATAAGCCAACTGATTCAAAATAAATCCCTCACTTTGATGTGAGGGATTTTCCCATTCTATTCGATTCATTTATGATCTCGATCAACAACTTCGATTTTCTTTCTGGAGTCATCGGGTATTTGTTTGTGGAGGTGAACGAATAGGAGCCCTCTCTTGTAGGTTGCTTTTATTCGTTCTTCTTTTACAGTGTAGGGGAGCTGAATTTCTCGTTCGAAATTGCCTTGAAAAATGCCTTCTTGTAAGATATCAAAACCACTAAAGTTCAAATTGATTTTTCCTTTTACTTCTAGGGTTTGATGTTTGACATATATATCAACATCCTCCACTTTTGCGAGTCCCGGTAGGCTCAATACGACTAGCAGTTCATTTTCACCTTGATAAATGTTTAGCTGAGAATGGGCGTTGTCGAAAAATGGGGCGAATCCGCTCCAGAATTCATCACCAAAAAAATGGTCCCATTGCTTGCGCCAATCATTCAAATTTTTAAATTGGTCCATTTTCATGGGCGGTCCCTCCTTAAATTTACGTCGATTGCGTACCATAGAATATGGAAAAAAGGGTTGGTATGTGCCTATAAATAAATTCATGATATTATGTTTGAGGGAGTTTCCTTAAGGGAAAATGTTTAGTACAATGAATACTTTGGTAAGCTAAGCGAAGGAAGAATTCCTAAGGGGGAGTTAACTTGTTACAGAATGCGTACGTCATGATCCTTATTATTTTAGTCATTAATATTGTGTATGTTTCCTTTTTTACGATGCGGATGATTCTGACAATGAAGGGACAGCGTTATTTGGCTGCGTTGATTAGTACAATTGAGGTAGTTATTTATGTTATTGGACTTGGTTTGGTACTTGATAATTTAGATCAGATTCAAAACTTAATTGCATATGCAGTAGGATATGGACTGGGTGTAATCGTTGGAATGAAGATTGAGGAAAAACTCGCGCTTGGGTATATTACCGTTAGTGTGATTACAAAGGAATATGAATTGGATTTGCCTAAGCTGTTACGTGCTGAGGGGTATGGGGTTACGACCTGGATGTCTCAGGGAAGAGAAGGTGATCGATTGTCGATGACGATTTTAACCCCACGCAAATATGAGATGAAATTATATAAAACCATTACAGATGTGGATCCGAAGGCATTTGTTGTTGCATATGAACCGAAGTCCATTCATGGCGGATTTTGGGTAAAAGCTGTAAGGAGAGGGAAGCTAGAATCATGAGTAAACCAAAGAAGCAAAAATTTGAGGTCAAAGAAAATGAGACGATTGACCAATGCCTAGACCGAATGCAGGCTGAAGGGTATTTTCCTGTTAGAAGAATGGAGGAACCTGTGTTTCAGGAGGTTAAGCGTAATGGGGAGATTGTCGTTGAACCATGTGGAAGAAAGATTGTTTTTGAAGGTAAATTGCAGTAAAACACGAACGTTCAAAATAACGACCAGATAAAATGTTCGATATTAATTGACAACCCAATAAAACTGTTGTTAAGATTAGGTTAGATAAATTACCTCATATAATCTTGGGAATATGGCCCATAAGTTTCTACCCGATAACCGTAAATTATTGGACTATGAGGGAAAAGTATAATTTTACCTATTGTTGACATGGAATGCCCAGGTAGGATTGCTTTCCCCTTTTCGGAAATCAGTCCTAGTCTGGGCATTTTTCTATTTAAAGGAGGATCTTATGAATCCAGTAGTTGGTGTAATAATGGGAAGTACTTCAGATTGGGAAACGATGAAGGAAGCTTGCAATGTACTAGATGAAGTTGGAATTCCTTATGAAAAAAAGGTTGTATCGGCTCATCGTACACCAGATTTAATGTTTGAATATGCGGAAACAGCGAAAGAACGAGGCATTAAGGTCATTATTGCTGGGGCTGGTGGTGCAGCGCATTTACCAGGAATGGTTGCGGCAAAAACAACGTTACCTGTTATCGGCGTTCCCGTTCAATCAAGAGCATTAAATGGACTAGATTCTCTTTTATCCATTGTTCAAATGCCCGGTGGAGTGCCGGTTGCGACAGTTGCAATTGGTAAAGCAGGTGCAACGAATGCGGGATTATTGGCAGCTTCCATTCTTGGAACATCCACTCCAGAATGGGATCAAAAGCTGGTAGAAATAAGAGAAACTAGAAAGATTCAAGTACTAGAAAGTAGTGATGAACTTGAATAATCGCATTTTACCAGGGAAAACTATTGGAATTATCGGAGGCGGACAGCTTGGCAGGATGATGGCCATTTCGGCTAAGGAAATGGGATTTTTCGTTGCCGTACTTAACCCAACACCAAATTCACCATGTGGGCAGGTAGCGGATATTGAAATAACCGCCAATTACAATGACCTTGAAGCAATTAAACAGTTAGCAAGTGTGAGTGACGTAATCACTTATGAATTTGAAAATATAGATTATGAGGCTTTAACATGGCTTGAAGAAAACGCGAATTTGCCTCAGGGCAGTGATTTATTAAAAATCACCCAGGATCGTGGTACAGAAAAGAGTGCGATTCAGGAGATTGGGTTACGGGTGGCTCCATTTCTTCTGATTGAAAATGAAGAGCAATTAGCTGAGGCTGTTGAGAACATCGGTGTTCCATCCGTTTTAAAAACATGTCGCGGTGGCTATGACGGAAAAGGTCAGTTTGTTTTGAAAAAGAGAACGGATGTCAAAGAGGCTGCAAACCTTCTAGTGTCTGGAATGTGCATTTTAGAGGCATGGGTGCCTTTCGAAAAAGAAATATCCGTAATTGTTACAAGAAATTCGGCAGGAGAGGCTAAAACCTTTCCGGTTGCAGAGAATATTCATGTTGAGAATATCCTGCATCAATCCATTGTTCCGGCAAGAATCTCTAAAAAAACAGAAGCCAAAGCAAAAGAAATGGCGATGAAACTTGCTTCAGAATTGCAGTTGGTCGGAACATTAGCGGTTGAAATGTTTGTGACAGAGGACGGGGAAATCTACATCAATGAATTGGCGCCACGACCTCATAATTCTGGTCATTATACAATTGATGCTTGTGAGACGTCACAATTTGAGCAGCATGTGCGCTCGGTTTGCAATTGGCCGCTGGGAGAAACAACCCTTTTACGCCCGGTTGTCATGACCAATATTTTAGGTGAGCATCTACAACCTTTACTAGAAAAGGTATCCCTTTTAGCTAATGTAAAGGTTCACTTATATGGAAAGAAAGAAGCAAAAGTAAAGAGAAAGATGGGGCATGTTACCGTCTTAGAAAAGACAACGGAAGAGGCTTTAGAAAAGTCGAACTCCTTGCAAATTTGGAATGGTTCACAAATTACCCGCGTTTAAGATGAGGAGGATACTTTATGATTGATCGTTACACTCGTGAGGAAATGGGGTCCATATGGACGGAGGAAAATCGGTTCCGTGCTTGGCTAGAGGTTGAAATTTTAGCTTGTGAGGCTTGGGCAGAGTTGGGTGAGATTCCGAAAGAAGATGTGGCCCTTATCCGAAAAAATGCATCTTTTGATGTCGAGCGAATTAAAGAAATTGAAGAGGAAACAAGACATGACGTCGTGGCGTTTACACGTGCCGTTTCGGAAACGTTAGGTGAGGAAAGAAAATGGGTCCATTATGGATTGACGTCTACAGATGTTGTTGACACTGCCCTATCTTATGTCCTTAAACAAGCAAATGATATTTTACTAAAGGATATTGAAAATTTCATCATTATTTTAGCTGAAAAAGCGAAGGAACATAAATACACGGTCATGATGGGACGTACTCATGGTGTTCATGCCGAGCCAACGACATTTGGTTTAAAACTTGCGTTATGGCATGAAGAGATGAAGCGAAATCTAGAGCGTTTCAAGGTAGCCGCTGAAGGCGTTCAGTTTGGGAAGATTTCAGGAGCGGTTGGTACGTATGCGAATATCGACCCATTTGTTGAAAAATATGTGTGTGAAAAGCTTGGTATTTCACCTGCACCGATATCTACACAGACCTTACAGCGAGATCGTCATGCAGCATACATGTCGACATTGGCGCTTATTGCTACGTCGATTGAAAAATTTGCAGTGGAAATTCGTGGCTTGCAAAAGAGTGAAACAAGAGAAGTGGAAGAGTTTTTCGCAAAGGGTCAAAAAGGTTCATCTGCAATGCCACATAAACGAAACCCGATTGGTTCAGAGAATATGACAGGAATGGCTCGTGTGATTCGTGGGTATATGATGACAGCCTATGAAAATGTTCCGCTATGGCATGAGCGTGATATTTCACATTCCTCTGCAGAGCGTATCATTTTACCGGATGCTACGATTGCATTGAATTATATGTTAAACCGCTTTGGAAACATTGTGAAAAATTTAACGGTATTTCCAGAGAACATGAAACGCAATATGGATCGTACACTTGGTTTGATTTATTCTCAACGTGTTCTTTTGGCGTTAATTGACTCAGGTTTAACAAGAGAAGAGGCTTATGATACGGTTCAACCAAAAGCGATGGAAGCTTGGGAAAAACAAGTTCCGTTCCGTGAGTTAATCGAGACAGAAGAAAAGATTACAAGCCGATTAACACCAGCCCTAATTGATGATTGCTTTGATTATAACTACCACCTTAAGCGTGTAGATATGATTTTTGAACGCTTAGGTTTATAAATCGTGCCAGTCACTAATCTGAATTTGAGGGGGAGGAGTCCAAAATGGACATAAAAAAGCTTAGTTTGCTGTATGAAGGAAAGGCTAAGAAACTTTATCAAACTGCTGAAGAAGCGATCCTATTAGTGGAATACAAGGATGAAGCGACAGCTTTTAATGGGGAAAAGAAAGCACAAATCATTGGTAAGGGACACTTGAATAACGAGATTACAAGTATGCTATTTTCAAAGCTTCATATTGCGGGAATCCGAACCCACTTTATCGGAAAGCTTTCGCAAAATGAACAACTCGTAAAACGTGTATCGATTATTCCACTGGAGGTAGTGGTCCGAAATGTGGTTGCGGGAAGTTTTGCAAAGCGAGTGGGAATTGAAGAAGGAACAACCTTAAAAAAACCAATTGTTGAATTTTATTATAAAAATGATGACCTCGGTGATCCACTTATAAACGGGGATCACATAGATGTTCTAGAGCTTGCAACAAAGGATCAAGTACAGGAGCTTAAAGAGCAGGCATTAAAAATTAATGAGGTATTACGTACCTTCTTTTTAGACCTTCAAATAAGATTAGTAGATTTTAAACTTGAATTCGGTGTTACGAAAGACGGAGAGATCCTATTAGCAGATGAAATTTCGCCTGATACTTGCCGTTTTTGGGATGTTGAAACAAATCAAAAATTTGATAAGGATGTATTCCGAAGAGACCTTGGTAACTTAACCGATGCTTATACGGAAATATTAAACCGACTAGGGGGACGAATTGCATGATGTACAAAGTAAAGGTTTATGTGACATTACGAGAAAGTGTTTTAGATCCACAAGGAACGGCTGTTAAAGGATCCTTGCACCAATTAAATTATAAAGAAGTTCAGGATGTACGGATTGGAAAATATATGGAGTTAACGATTGATGAATCAGTAGTAGACCTTGACCAAACAGTAAAAGAAATTTGTGAAAAGCTATTAGCAAACACGGTAATTGAGGATTACCGTTATGAGGTTGAGGAGGTTGTCACACAGTGAAATTTGCGGTAATCGTGTTTCCAGGATCGAATTGCGATGTTGATATGTTTCATGCGATAAAGGATGTGCTTGGGGAAGAAGTCGAGTATGTATGGCATAATGCAACAAATCTTGATGAGTATGACGGTATTTTACTTCCAGGCGGCTTCTCTTATGGAGATTACCTGCGCACGGGGGCACTTGCTCGTTTTTCAAATGTGATGGATGAAGTGGTAAAAGCAGCGGAGGCAGGTAAGCCGGTTCTTGGTGTTTGCAACGGATTCCAAATTTTATTGGAAGCAGGTCTTTTACCAGGTGCGATGCGTCGTAATGAGAAGTTAAAGTTTATGTGCCGTCTGGTTGAACTCCGTGTTGAAAACAATAAATCGATGTTTACATCTGAATATGAAGCGGGTGAAGTAATCACAGTTCCAATCGCTCATGGCGAAGGGAACTATTATTGCGATGAAGAAACACTTGCTAGATTACGTGTAAACAACCAAATCGCATTCACGTATCACGGATTAAATCCAAATGGTAGTATTGCAGATATCGCGGGTATTACAAATGAACGAGGAAATGTTCTTGGAATGATGCCTCACCCAGAGAGAGCGGTTGAGGATTTATTAGGTAGTGCAGATGGAATTAAGCTATTTCAATCAATTGTGAAAAATTGGAGGTTAGCACATGTCGTTACTTCTTGAACCAAGTCCGAAGCAAATTAAGGATGAAAAAATATATAGTGAAATGGGTTTAAGTGATTCAGAGTTTGAGTTAGTCGAAAAGATTTTAGGAAGACTTCCAAACTATACAGAGACAGGGTTGTTCTCTGTTATGTGGTCTGAGCATTGTAGCTATAAAAACTCAAAGCCTGTGTTACGAAAGTTTCCAACAACCGGAGACCGTGTTCTCCAAGGGCCTGGTGAAGGTGCCGGAATCGTTGATATTGGCGATAATCAAGCCGTTGTTTTTAAAATTGAAAGTCATAACCACCCTTCAGCAGTTGAACCTTATCAAGGGGCAGCAACAGGTGTGGGCGGGATTATCCGTGATGTGTTTTCAATGGGAGCAAGACCGATTGCACTATTAAACTCCCTTCGTTTTGGTGAGTTAACCTCACCAAGAGTGAAATACTTGTTTGAAGAAGTAGTGGCAGGCATCGCCGGTTATGGAAATTGTATTGGAATTCCTACAGTCGGTGGGGAAGTTCAATTTGACGCTTCCTATGAAGGAAATCCTCTTGTTAATGCTATGTGTGTGGGTCTAATCAACCACGAAGATATTCAAAAAGGCCAAGCAAAAGGTGTTGGCAATACTGTCATGTATATCGGCGCGAAAACTGGCCGTGACGGAATTCATGGTGCAACTTTTGCTTCTGAGGAACTTACAGAGGATTCAGATGCAAAGCGCCCAGCGGTACAGGTTGGAGATCCTTTTATGGAAAAATTATTGCTTGAAGCTAGTTTAGAGATTGTAAAATCAGATGCATTAGTCGGAATTCAAGACATGGGTGCAGCAGGTTTAACGAGCTCATCAGCGGAAATGGCAAGTAAAGCGGGCTCAGGAATTGAAATGAACCTCGACCTTGTCCCACAACGTGAAACAGGTATGACTGGCTATGAAATGATGCTTTCTGAATCACAAGAGCGTATGTTAATCGTTGTTGAAAAAGGCAGAGAGCAAGAAATCCAAGATATCGTCAAAAAATATGACCTTGAAGCTGTAGCAATCGGAAAGGTTACAGATGACAAACAATTTCGCCTCGTACACAAAGGCGAAATTATCGCAGACGTACCAGTTGATGCATTAGCAGAAGATGCGCCTGTCTATTATAAACCTTCTAGTGAACCTGCTTCCTATCGTGAATTTAAGGAAATGAAGGTGGAAGCTCCTAAACTTGAAGACATAGGCCAAACCCTTTTAGACTTACTTGCACAGCCTACAATCGCAAGTAAGGAATGGGTTTATGACCAATATGACTACATGGTGCGTACAAATACAGTGGTTGCTCCAGGTTCGGATGCTGCTGTTGTAAGAATCCGCGATACCAAGAAAGCACTTGCGATGACAACAGACTGTAACTCTAGATATCTCTATTTAGATCCAGGGGTTGGTGGGCAAATCGCAGTATGTGAAGCAGCAAGAAACATCGTTTGCTCCGGTGGTGCACCACTTGCGATTACAGATAATTTAAACTTCGGTAACCCAGAGAAACCAGAAATTTTTTGGCAGATTGAAAAGGCTGCAGATGGAATTAGCGAAGCCTGCCGTGTGTTAAATACACCAGTTATTGGTGGAAACGTGTCTCTTTATAATGAGACGAACGGTGAAGCAATCTACCCTACACCAGTTATTGGTATGGTTGGGTTGATTGATGATGTTTCTCATATTACGACTCAGGAATTTAAAGAAGCAGGCGATCTTGTTTATGTTATTGGTGAGGCGAAAGAAGAATTCGCAGGCAGTGAACTTCAAAAATTAATCCATGGAGAAATTTTTGGTCCAGTTCCTGAGCTAGATTTAGAGATTGAAAGAAGAAGACAAAAACAAGTATTAACTGCGATTCGCGCAGGTGTAATTGCTTCTGCACATGATGTAGCAGAGGGTGGATTCGCGGTAGCATTAGCGGAAAAAGCCTTCGGTACAAAAGGCTTAGGCGTTAAAGTACAAATCAAAGGCGATGCAGTAACTGAATTATTCAGTGAAACACAGTCTCGTTTTATCGTATCTGTGAAAAAAGAAAACAAAGAAAAATTCGAACAGCTAGTAAAGGCAAGTCTTGTTGGAGAAGTAACAAGTGATGGAACGTTTATCATTGAAAATCAAACTGGAGAGATTATTAATCTACCAGTTGATGAATTAAAACGGACTTGGAAAGGAGCTATCCCATGCTTGCTGAACTCAAAGGCCTAAACGAGGAATGTGGTGTATTTGGTATCTGGGGTCACCCAGACGCTGCTCAAATTACGTACTATGGATTACACAGTTTACAGCATCGTGGTCAAGAGGGTGCCGGCATTGTTGTTAGCAATGGTGAAAAGCTTCGCATTGTAAAAGGGGAAGGCCTTGTGAATGAAGTATTTGGCAATGGTGGGCTGGAACAATTACAAGGAAAAGCTGCGATTGGGCATGTTCGTTATGCAACAGCAGGGGGCGGGGGCATTCAAAATGTTCAGCCCCTCCTCTTTAATTCTCAAGTTGGTGGGCTTGCAATTGCCCATAATGGAAATCTTGTGAATGCAAATGACCTGAAACATCAGCTGGAAAACCAAGGAAGTATTTTTCAAACAACTTCCGATACTGAGGTTCTCGCCCATTTAACGAGAAAAAGTGGATATACCAAAATCAAAGATCGTGTTAAAAATGCATTAACGATGTTAAAAGGGGCCTATGCGTTTTTGGTTATGACCGAAAAGAAAATGATCGTTGCCCTTGACCCAAATGGTCTTCGTCCGTTATCACTTGGCAGACTTGGCGATGCTTGGGTAGTAGCTTCTGAGACCTGTGCATTTGATATTGTCGGAGCAAAATTTGAAAGAGATGTTGAGCCTGGCGAACTAATTGTCATCAATGATGAAGGTATTCATTCTGAACGATTTTCATTAATGACCAATCGTGCAATGTGCAGCATGGAATATATTTATTTTTCTCGTCCTGATAGCAATATTAATGGGATCAATGTTCATACCGCTCGTAAAAATTTAGGTAAACAGCTAGCCATTGAAGCTCCGATTGAAGCCGATGTTATAACAGGAGTACCTGATTCTAGTATTTCAGCCGCTATCGGTTATGCAGAGCAGTCAGGAATTCCTTATGAACTGGGTCTCATTAAGAATCGTTATGTAGGTAGAACGTTTATAAAACCTTCCCAATCACTACGGGAACAAGGGGTAAAAATGAAACTCTCGGCTGTTCGTGGTGTTGTTGAAGGAAAACGTGTTGTGATGGTGGACGATTCAATTGTACGTGGGACTACTAGCAGACGAATTGTTAACATGCTTCGTGAAGCAGGTGCAACGGAAGTCCATGTGTGCATTAGTTCACCGCCAATGAAGAATCCATGTTTCTACGGAATTGATACCTCAACACATGAGGAGTTAATTGCTTCTTCACATTCAGTTGAAGAAATTCGTGAACTTATTGGAGCAGATACATTAACGTTTCTTAGTCCGGAAGGGTTAGTAAAAGCAATTGGCAGACCGTTTGAAGGCGAAACGCGCGGACAATGTATGGCGTGTTTTACAGGAAAATACCCAACGGAAATCTTCCCAGATACGGTGTTACCACATGAAAAAGTATTTAGCTAACAGAAGGTAGAGGTGTTCTTAACAATGGCAAATTCTTATAAGCAAGCTGGAGTAGATATTGAAGCAGGCTATGAAGCTGTTTCCAGAATGAAAAAGCATGTCGCAAAAACAGTTCGCCCCGAAGTAATGGGGGGACTGGGTAGCTTTGGTGGCATGTTTGACCTTTCAAAAGTCAATGTGAAAGAGCCTGTTTTGGTTTCAGGCACGGACGGTGTTGGCACGAAGCTCATGCTGGCTTTTATGATGAATAAGCACGATACGATTGGAATCGATGCAGTTGCAATGTGTGTGAACGATATTGTGGTTCAAGGAGCAGAGCCCTTATACTTTTTAGATTATATTGCATGTGGGAAAGCAAAACCTGAAAAAATCGAACAGATTGTAAAAGGGATTGCTGATGGCTGTGAACAAGCAGGGTGTGCCTTAATTGGCGGTGAAACAGCGGAAATGCCGGGCATGTATAGTGAAGATGAATATGATCTTGCTGGCTTTTCAGTAGGTGTTGCTGAGAAATCAAAGCTTGTAACAGGAGCTTCGATTAAACCTGGTGATGTTTTAATCGGTCTTTCCTCCAGTGGCATTCACAGCAACGGCTATTCACTTGTGCGTAAGGTGTTGCTTGAGGATGGCGGGCTAGACCTTGCGAAAAACTATGGAGAAATCGGTCGTCCATTAGGGGAAGAACTTCTACAGCCTACCAAAATTTATGTAAAATCCTTGTTAAAAGCAATGGAAACATTTGAAATTAAGGGAATGTCTCATATTACTGGTGGCGGCTTTATTGAAAATATTCCTCGGATGCTACCAGACGGTGTGGGGGCGGAAGTAGATTATGGCTCATGGCCAATCCCACCCATTTTTGACCTTCTTCAAGAGACTGGAAAACTTGATCGAAAAGAAATGTTCAATATTTTTAATATGGGAATTGGAATGGTTCTTGTTATTGAAGAAGCAATTCTACAGGATGTGATTGGGCTACTTGAAGAGCAAGGTGAAAAGGCATTTATTATTGGTCGTATAAAAGAAGGAAACGGTGTAACCTTTGGTGGAGGAGCACTTGTATGAAAAAAATAGCAGTATTTGCATCGGGCAGTGGCACAAATTTTCAAGCAATTGTAGATTCGATTAAGGAAGGAAGGCTTGCAGCCAAAATTGAATTAGTCGTTTGTGATAAGCCGGGTGCAAAGGTGATTGAGCGGGCTTCAAAGGAATGGGTGGAGACTTTTGTTTTTTCACCAAAAGAATATCCACAAAAGTCATTATTTGAAGCAGAAATTGTGGAAAAACTACGTGCGAAAAATGTAGAATTAATAGTGTTAGCTGGATATATGAGATTAATTGGTGATACTCTTTTAAAGGCGTATCGCAATAAAATCGTGAACATCCATCCGTCATTACTGCCTGCATTTCCGGGTAAAGATGCGATTGGTCAGGCGTATCAAGCAGGTGTCAACATGACTGGCGTAACGATTCATTATGTCGATGAGGGGCTGGATACGGGACCAATCATTGCGCAACGGGAACTAGTGATTAAACCAGGGGATACGTTAGAAAGCATCGAAGAAAAAGTACATGAAATCGAACATGAATTTTATCCACAAATCCTGCAGTCTCTTGTAATGAGTGTTCAAAAAGGAGGATGAAAAGGACCAAGAAGTTCAAGGCGGTGCAGCTTTGAGTACCGGAGCGTATGTAGTTAATACGTGAGGAACGGAGAAGCAAGCCAACGAAGAAATTCGATGAGTCATTTTTACCGGACTTTTTGAACATCCTCTTAAAACAGTGAAGAGCGGAAATCTACAGTAAGGAGCGATTAACGTGACAATTAAACGTGCACTTATCAGTGTTTCAGATAAACAAGGTCTTGTTCCATTTGTAAAAGGCTTAATTGAAAATGGGGTTGAGGTTATATCAACGGGTGGTACAAAACGTACTCTTGAAGAGGCAGGACTTACCGTTATCGGAATCTCAGAAGTAACAGGCTTTCCAGAAATCATGGATGGGCGTGTAAAAACCCTTCATCCCAATATTCATGGAGGACTTCTTGCAGTTCGAGATAATGAAGAACATGTCAAACAGCTTCAAGAACATCAGATTACACCGATTGATTTAGTGGTTGTTAACCTTTATCCATTCCAACAAACGATTGCGAAGCCAGACGTTCAGTTTGCGGATGCGATTGAAAATATCGATATCGGTGGACCATCTATGCTCCGTTCTGCAGCTAAAAACCACAAGTATGTAACAGTTGTTGTTGACCCACAGGATTACGATACCGTTTTAGCGGAGATTACTGAAAAAGGTGAAGTTACAGCACAAACCAAGCTTCGTTTAGGTGCAAAGGTATTCCGTCATACGGCTGCTTATGATGCAGTCATTGCTGAATTCTTAACAAATGCAGCGGGTGAGGAAAGTCCAGAATCCTTAACGGTTACGTATGAAAAGAAACAAGACCTTCGATATGGAGAAAACCCACATCAAAAGGCCGCATTTTATAAAAAGCCATTAGGTACGCCTGTTTCTATTGCGTCGGCCACACAATTACACGGAAAAGAACTATCCTACAATAATATTAATGACGCAGATGCGGCTCTACAAATCGTCAAAGAGTTCAAAGAGCCAGCTGCAGTAGCTGTTAAACATATGAACCCTTGTGGAGTAGGAGTTGGAAATACATTAGAGGAAGCATATCAAAAAGCATATGAAGCAGATTCTACCTCTATTTTTGGTGGAATCATCGCGGTTAACCGTGAAGTTGACGCACAAACTGCTCATAAATTGCGCGAGATTTTCTTAGAAATTATTATTGCCCCATCATTTAGCGAAGAAGCGTTTGAGATTCTTTCTTCAAAGAAAAATTTACGTCTACTGACAGTTGATTTTTCTGATGACAAGAAGGCCCTAAAGAAGCTTGTGTCCGTTCGTGGTGGATTGCTTGTCCAGGATGAAGATGCATATGGCTTAGATGATGCAACCATTTCGATTCCGACAAAACGTGAACCAACCGAACAAGAATGGGCTGATTTAAAGCTTGGCTGGAAGGTTGTAAAACACGTGAAATCAAATGCGATTGTCTTAGCAAAAGACGATATGACAATTGGAATTGGCGCAGGTCAAATGAACCGGGTAGGGTCAGCGAATATTGCGATTACTCAAGCGGGTGAAAAGGCAAAAGGATCAGCACTTGCATCAGATGCTTTCTTCCCAATGGGTGACACAGTAGAAGCTGCAGCAAAGGCAGGTATCACAGCCATCATCCAACCAGGTGGATCAATCCGAGACGAAGAGTCCATTCAAAAAGCTGACGAATACGGAATCGCAATGGTCTTTACCGGAGTACGTCATTTTAAACACTAAATAAGAAAAGTGCAAGGCGCCTTGGTAACGGAACATCGACTAACTACCGCCACGTCCTGTGGCGAACGTCGATGTCAGCACATCCTGTGCAAGTACAAGCATAAGACGAGCGCTGGCAGAAGGTGTATTTTACCTTCCGAAGCGATTGGCTTAGACCAGAGAGCCGATGGCGCCTGGAGCTAGACATTGAATATTTGTATATCAAATTAATACGTTGAATGGGGTGAATAAATGAAAGTACTAATCGTGGGTCGTGGTGGCCGTGAACATACGCTCGTCTGGAAGGTTGCTCAAAGTCCCAAAGTAGACACAGTTTTTGTGGCACCTGGTAATCCAGGCATGGAGGATATTGCTACCTTAGTCAATATCGATGAAAATGATTTTGACCGTCTAATTCAGTTTGTTAAGCAAGAACAAGTCGATCTCACCCTAGTCGGTCCGGAGGTTCCATTAATTAATGGGATTGTCAATCGATTTCAGGCAGAAGGCTTAGCCATTTTTGGACCAACAAAAGAAGCGGCTTTGCTTGAAGGTAGTAAATCGTTTGCGAAGGAAATCATGAAAAAATATAAGATTCCAACTGCGGAATACGAAACATTTACCTCTTACGAAGATGCCAAACAATATATCCAAGAAAAAGGTGCCCCAATCGTAATCAAAGCAGATGGTTTAGCTGCTGGTAAAGGTGTGACAGTTGCTCTTACCTTAGATGAAGCCTTATCAAGTGTGTATGACATGCTTGAGGCGAATAAATTTGGCGAGGCAAGCGCTCAAGTTGTCATTGAAGAATTTCTAGAAGGTGAGGAATTCTCCTTAATGGCTTTTGTGGACGGAAAAAAAGCCTATCCCATGGTTATTTCACAAGACCATAAGCGTGCCTTTGATAATGATGAAGGTCCTAACACAGGAGGGATGGGTGCTTATTCCCCCGTTCCGCAAATTTCAGAGAAAGTTGTTCAAACAGCGATTGAAACGATCATCAATCCAACCGTTAAAGCGATGGAAACGGAAGGAAGAAGGTTTACCGGCGTTCTTTATGCGGGGTTAATATTAACTGTAAATGGACCAAAGGTCATTGAATATAATGCTCGTTTTGGCGACCCTGAAACACAGGTAGTTCTTCCACGTTTAGACTCTGATTTTATAGAAGTGATTGAAGGACTGCTTGATCAGAGAGAGATAACCCTTGAGTGGTCTAACCAAGCAACACTAGGTGTCGTGCTTGCTTCAAAAGGCTATCCGGAAAACTATGAAAAAGGGGCAATCATTGAAGGACTAAACAACCTTGATGAAAAAATTACCGTTTTTCATGCTGGAACAGATAAGGTGAATGATCAATTTGTTACGAATGGCGGAAGGGTTTTAACCGTTGTTGCAAGCGGTGAAAGCCTAGAAGATGCCCAAAACATTGTCTACCAAGACGCGGGAAAAATTCAGTGTTCAAATCTATTTTATCGAAAAGATATTGGAAATAAGGCATTAGCTTATAGCGCAATGAGCGATGCTAAAGCGCAATTCGCGTAATTAACGCGCAATTCCGGTTATCTAACGCGCAATTCCAAAAAATAACGCGCAATTATCTTATATTAAAACGCAAAAAAGGTAAGAGGCCGCCCTCTTACCTTTTTTTAAGATGGATTTACTGGAGGAAGTTGTTTTTGTGGTTCTGGCTCTTCTTGCTTCCTCTCAACATATTCATTAAAGAGAGCTGTTAACGGGCAAAAACGTGTAATCCCCTCAGCGACCTTCATTCCCCCAAGCATTGCCACTACAATAAAGCTTTCGCGCCATGGGCGTTTAACCATTTTTGATGTTGCCCATGCCAACATCGTAAACCCACAAGTGATTCGAATTAACGCATTAATCATCCCGATATTTGGTTTCATTTGATTGCCCCCCTCACATATTTTTACAAACAAACTTAAAAATTTTTACAAATTTTCACAAAGTCTTTAATGCAGTAAATCAATTAATATGGTACTATAATGTAAAGCGCTTCCATGAGGCTTTAAGCTGAGATAGGAGAGATGGTTAATGGTTGGGCAACGTTACCGCTGGAAAAATAAGCAACTTCGAGAACATGTTGCTGTCATAGATGGAAAAAAATCACCAACGATTCTATTAAAAAATGTCACATACTTAAATCAACTATTAAGAAAATGGATTAACGCACATATTTGGATTTACCAAGATCGCATTGTGTATGTGGGTCAGCAATTACCATCAAAACTCACCGACTGTGAAATTGTAGAGTGTGATGGGAAATTCGTTGTGCCGGGTTACATTGAACCTCATGCACATTCTTTTCATTTATATAATCCCCACTCATTTGCTCAATATGCATCCCAAACAGGGACCACAACTATCATCAATGATAACTTAGTACTTGCATTACAGACGACAAAAAAGAAAGCGTTTTCTTTTCTGGAGGAAATGAAGAAACTTCCTGTAACGATGTACTGGTGGTGCCGTTATGACCCTCAGACTGAAATTCATCATGAGGAACAATCTTTTTCGAATGGGAATGTACTAAGTTGGATCGAGCATGACTCAGTTGTTCAAGGTGGAGAATTGACAGGATGGCCAAAGCTGCTTGATGGCGATGACCTTATGCTACATTGGATTCAAGAAACGAAAAGGATTGGAAAAAAGGTGGAAGGACATTTTCCTGGAGCTTCGGAAAAAACATTAGCAAAATTGATGCTATTAGGTGCTGATAGTGATCATGAGTCAATGACCGGAACCGACGTGTTAAATCGTCTGCTACAAGGATACACCACTTCGCTACGGTACTCATCGATTCGTCCAGACTTGCCTAAAATTTTAGACGAAATTCATGAAATGGGCATTAATCAGTATGATCATTTTATCTTTACGACAGATGGTTCACCACCGGCCTTTTACGAGCAGGGTATCATCGATTATATGATCAAAATTGCTATTGAAAAAGGTGTGCCAATCATCGATGCGTACAATATGGCGACGATTAACGTGGCAAGACATTATAATATTGAGAACCTCCATGGTATGATTGCGACAGGAAGAATCGCAAACCTTAATATTTTATCTGCAAAAGACAATCCAACTCCTGATTCCGTTCTTTCAAAAGGAGTTTGGTTAAAGCGGGATAATAAAGACCAAAATGCATTTCCAAAATTTCCATGGAAGAGCGAGGGTTTTTCAAATCTTGCTACAAACTGGGAGTTAACACTAGATGATCTTCAATTTTCCATGCCATTTGGAATGAAGATGGAAAATGCAGTTATTATGAAACCATACTCTATTTCCATTGATGCATCTTATGATGAGCTTTCTATTGATCATGATGAGAGCTTTTTAATGCTAGTGGACAGAGAAGGGAAATGGCGTGTAAACACAATCGTAAAAGGTTTTGCAAATCGAATTTCCGGATTTGCAAGTTCTTTTTCAAATACGGGTGATTTTGTATTAATTGGTAAAAATAAAAAGGATATGCTTCTTGCCTTTAATCGAATGAAGGATATGGGCGGGGGTATTGTGTTAACAGAGGGGGGGATTGTCCTGCACGAAATTCCGTTAGATATAGGTGGAGTAACGTCATCAAAATCTGTGGTAGAATTAAGCTCGCTTGAAAAAGAATTTGTCCGTATGGTGCGGGAACGCGGATATAATCATAGTGATCCCATCTATACGTTAACATTTTTATCGTCTACACATTTGCCATATATTCGCATCACACCTCAAGGGATTTATGATGTCATGAATAAAATAGTACTCTTTCCGTCAATAATGCGTTAAAATATAAAAGGATTTAACAAAATACGTCAAAACGCATGTGATTTAATTTTAATAAAGGTTGTGTGCTCGATCATGAAAAAGACTTTATACATTTTAGGATTTGTCCTATTACTTCTAACCGCAGCATGTAGTAATAAAGAAGAAGCATCAAAGCAGCAGGATGAGCATGAACCAAAACAAACTGAACCGGCTGCAAAAGAAGAGCCGAGCCAAGAGTTTGAACATGTTTTTCCGTTAACAGGGATACAGACAAATGAAGACATAAACAATCGTCCGTTTGCTGTAATGGTTAACAATCATCCGCAAGCACGTCCCCAATCTGGTTTATACATGGCTGATGTCGTCTATGAAGTATTAGCTGAAGGCGATGTTACACGCTTCCTCGCGGTGTTTCAAAGTGAAAAACCAGAGATAATTGGACCTGTGCGTAGTGCGAGAGATTATTATATTGAGTTGAGCAAAGGCTTTGATGCCTTATATGTGGCCCATGGATGGAGCCCTGAAGCCCAGCAAATATTGAACAGCGGCAAGGTCGACAACATAAATGGCATGGTTTATGATGGCACTCTGTTTTGGAGAGCTGACCATAATGTTGCTCCTCATAACTCGTATATTTCATTTGAAAATATCGCAAAAGGGGCAGATAAACAAGGATATTCAATGGAAGAAGAGGTTCCAAGCTTTGTATTTTTATCAGAAGACGAAGTAAATGGAATTGAAGGAACCCAAGCTGAACATGTTCGAGTGTCTTACTCATCAAGAGATATTTTTGCTGCTGTGTATGATTATAATCAAGAAAAAGGCAAGTATGAGCGATATAGCGGTGGCGACCAAACGGTTGACAGAGAAACGAACACACCAGTGCTACTTGATAATGTGTTAGTTGTTGAAATGAATCATCGTTTTATTGATGATTATGGAAGAAGAGCCATCGATGTGACATCAGGAGGTAAAGGCTATTTACTTCAAAAAGGTAAAGCTCAGGAAATTGAGTGGAGAAATGTGGATGGACGAATTGTTCCTTTCGTGAATGGGAAAGAAATTGGCTTTGTTCCGGGAAAAACCTGGATTAATATTATTCCAACATCACCAGGAATAGCAGGCGCCGTTTCGTTTGGTAATTAATAGAAGTACATCTTAAAAAGGGAGATATTATCTATATGCAAATTGATAAATTACGTGGGAAAGAACTTGATCAATTATTTAATGCAGTCCTTTCACTAAAAGATCTTGAGGAGTGCTATCGATTCTTTGATGATTTATGTACTGTAAATGAAATTCAATCATTGGCTCAACGCCTTGAAGTTGCAAGAATGCTTCAAGAAGGTAATACGTACCATAAGATTGAAACGGAAACAGGAGCAAGCACAGCGACTATTTCACGTGTGAAGCGATGCTTAAACTATGGGAACGATGCCTATCAAATGGCGCTAGACCGTGTGAAAGAAACGGAAAATCAATAAACACCGTGAAGAAAGTCGGAACCTTGGGGTTTCGGCTTTTTTTGTTTGTGATTTACATTTTTCCTTTTTTAACCAAAAGCCATATCAAATAGTGCTTTTTCCCAAAAAATCACCCACTAAAACTCATTTTCAATGAAATCCACCTAGGTATTAATAGATGCGTGTAGTTTTGTTATAATGGAGGAATGGAAAGATGAATGGAGGATCTTCATGTACGATTTTAGAGAGTGGAGACATGTTTTTAAGCTGGATCCAAATAAGGAAATCAGTGAGGAACATTTAGATGCAATTTGTGAATCTGGTACAGATGCCATTATCGTTGGCGGAACAGATGGGGTGACACTAGACAATGTCCTTCACCTTATGTCTGGAATCCGACGCTATACAGTACCTGTTGTTTTAGAAATTTCGAACATCGAGTCAGTCACACCTGGCTTTGATTTATATTTTATTCCTACCGTTTTAAATAGTAGTGACACTAGATGGATGATGGGACTGCACCATGAGGCGGTTAAGGAATATGGAGATGTAATGAATTGGGATGAAATGATTATGCAGGGGTATTGCATTCTCAATGAAGAGTGCAAGGCTGCTAAACTAACAGGTGCCAACGCCTTATTAAGTAAGGATGAGACGATTGCGTATGCAATTATGGCGGAGAAAATGTTTTCTCTCCCTATTTTTTACTTAGAATATAGCGGTACCTATGGCGACAAGGAAATCGTTGAGTCTGTAAAAAATAACCTACAAAAAACAAAACTGTTTTATGGCGGGGGAATCAGGACACCTGAGCAAGCAAAAGAAATGGCTCAATGTGCTGATACCGTTGTTGTTGGAAATATTATTTATGAAGATATAAATATAGCTTTGAAAACAGTACAAGCTGTTAAGGGATAAACGTGGAATTTTCATTTAAAATCGGCTAATATAGAACGTATGTACGATTCAAGAAAGGGACGGTGAAGACATTGCAATTTATCAGCAATAAATTATTAGCAGGATTAAACGAACAGCAGCAAGAGGCCGTTAAAGCAACAGATGGTCCACTTCTAATTATGGCAGGTGCGGGGAGTGGAAAGACTCGGGTTTTAACACACCGTATTGCCTATTTAATGGTGGAAAAGCAAGTGGCGCCTTGGAACATATTGGCGATTACCTTCACAAACAAGGCAGCTCGTGAGATGAAGGAGCGTGTTCAAGCAATCTTAGGCGGTGCTGCTGAGGACATTTGGATTTCAACGTTTCACTCTATGTGTGTACGAATTTTACGTAGAGATATTGACCGCTTAGGCTTCAACCGCAATTTCTCAATTTTAGACACAACTGACCAGCTTTCGGTTATTAAAAATATTTTAAAAGAGAAAAACATTGATCCGAAAAAATTTGATCCACGTTCGATTCTTGGTACGATTAGCAGTGCGAAAAATGAATTACAAACACCTGAAGAGTATGAAAAAACAGCAGGTGGGATGTATGAACAAATCGTGAGTGACGTCTATAAGTTGTATCAAAAGAGACTTCGCAAAAATCAGGCACTCGATTTTGATGATCTCATTATGATTACGATTCAGCTTTTCAAGCGGGTTCCAGAAGTGCTCGAATTCTATCAACGTAAGTTTCAATACATTCATGTGGACGAGTATCAGGATACGAACCGTGCTCAGTATATTCTAGTTAAACTCCTTGCATCACGTTTTAAGAACTTATGTGTTGTAGGTGATTCCGATCAGTCCATCTACCGTTGGCGTGGTGCAGATATTGCTAATATCCTTTCATTTGAAAAAGACTACAAAAATGCAAAAGTGATTCTTCTTGAACAAAATTACCGTTCAACCCAACGAATCCTAAAGGCAGCAAACCAAGTCATTCAAAACAATATGAATCGTAAAGCGAAAAATCTTTGGACCGAAAATGATGAAGGGAATAAAATCTTTTATTACCGTGCTGACAGTGAGTCTGGAGAAGCGCAATTTGTGGCAGGAAAAATACGTGAACTCGTAAATGGCGGAAAACGTTCCTATAAAGATATCGCGATTTTATATCGAACCAATGCACAATCCCGTGTAATGGAGGAAGTACTGCTCAAATCCAATATTAATTACCAAATTGTCGGCGGAATTAAGTTCTATGATCGTAAAGAAATAAAGGATATTTTGGCGTACTTGCGTGTGATTGCCAATCCAGATGATGATATTAGTTTAACGAGAATTATTAATGTGCCGAAGCGTGGAATTGGTGCAACCTCTATTGATAAAATTGCAAACTATGCGATTGCACAAGACCTTTCCATTTTTCAAGCCTTACAAGAGGTTGAGCAAATCGGTTTAAGCGCGAAAATAACCAATTCGTTACGTGAGTTTCGTGATTTAATTCATAATTGGGACCAAATGCAGGATTATTTATCGGTTACCGAACTGGTTGAGAATGTGTTAGAGAAAACCGGTTATTTAGAAGCCTTAAAGACGGAAAAAACACTTGAATCGCAAAGCCGAATCGAAAACATCGAAGAATTTTTATCTGTTACACAAAATTTTGAGAAGGCAAACGATGATAAGAGTCTTGTGGCGTTCTTAACCGATTTAGCATTGGTAGCAGACATTGATAAACTTGAAGAAGATGAAAATGATAAAAATAATGCAGTTGTCCTTATGACCTTGCACTCAGCAAAAGGCCTTGAGTTCCCAGTTGTCTTTCTGATGGGATTGGAAGAAGGAGTCTTTCCACACAGTCGTTCCCTAATGGAAGAGGCTGAAATGGAGGAAGAGCGCCGACTTGCTTATGTAGGAATCACTAGGGCAGAGGAAGAGCTATATATATCAAATGCCCAAATGAGAACTCTATATGGTCGGACTTCAATGAATCCAGTATCGCGATTTATTGCGGAAATTCCGGAAGATCTTCTTGAAGATTTAGGTGCACAGCGTAAACAGCAAATGCGTACTCCATTTTCTTCATCATCTTCACCTTCTAGGCAGCCTGAACGAAGAGTATTCTCAAAACCGCTTGCACAGTCGACGGGTGGAGATGAAATTGGCTGGAAGGTGGGCGACAAGGCCGAGCATAAAAAGTGGGGAATTGGTACGGTTGTTAGTGTAAAAGGAGAAGGGGAATCAAAGGAATTAGACATTGCTTTCCCTAGTCCGACAGGAATCAAACGATTGCTTGCAAAATTTGCTCCAATCACCAAATCGCATTAGGAAAGAGAGGATTGGATGTATGGATAAAACAACAGCACAAGAACGAGTTCATGTGCTTCATGAGCTTTTAAATCAGTACAATTATGAATACCATGTGTTGGATAAGCCTTCTGTACCGGATGCGGAATATGATCGTCTGATGCGGGAGTTGATCCGGCTTGAGGAGGATTTCCCGGAATTAAAGACGGGGGATTCGCCTACTGTCCGTGTTGGTGGACAGGTTCTTGAATCCTTTCAAAAAGTAGAACACCAAATTCCGATGTTAAGTCTAGGAAATGCGTTTAATGAGCAGGATTTGCGTGATTTTGACCGCCGTGCCAGACAGGCAGTGGGTGACTCAATTTCCTATGTGTGTGAACTAAAGATAGATGGTCTTGCTGTTTCACTTCGCTATGAACAAGGGCGTTTTGTCCAAGGGTCAACACGTGGTGATGGAACAATAGGAGAAGATATTACCGTTAACTTAAAGACCATTCGCTCTATTCCGCTTCGTTTGAAACAGCCACTTGATATTGAAGTGCGCGGGGAAGCGTTTATGCCTAGAAAATCATTCGAAAGGTTAAACACTAAAAGACTACAGAACGAGGAAGAACCGTTTGCAAATCCACGGAATGCAGCGGCAGGTTCATTAAGACAGCTCGACCCGAAAATTGCAGCAAGCCGCAATCTCGATATTTTTTTATATGCCATTGCGGATACAACCAATTTGGGCGTTGATTCACATAGTGAAGGGCTTAATATGCTTGATGAAGTTGGCTTTAAAACAAATCCAGAACGCAGAAAATGTGCGACTATCGAGGAAGTTCTCGAATACATTACAGAATGGACAGAAAAGCGCCCATCCCTTGCGTATGATATTGATGGCATTGTGATAAAGGTGGATTCTTTTGATCAACAGGATGAACTTGGCTTTACAGCGAAAAGTCCACGTTGGGCAATTGCCTACAAGTTTCCGGCAGAAGAGGTTGTTACAAAATTAATTGATATCGAATTAAGCGTTGGGAGAACGGGAGTCATTACGCCGACGGCAATCTTAGAGCCAGTTCGTGTTGCGGGTACAACCGTTCAGCGGGCTTCCCTTCATAATGAGGATTTAATCCGAGAAAAGGATATCCGCATTGGGGACTATGTTGTTGTGAAAAAAGCGGGAGACATCATTCCGGAGGTTGTGAATGTTCTTGTTGAAAAACGGACTGGTGAAGAGTCAGAATTTTTCATGCCGACACACTGTCCTGACTGTGATAGTGAGTTAGTTCGCTTAGACGGAGAAGTCGCTTTACGCTGTATTAACCCGAAATGCCCTGCCCAGATTAGGGAAGGCTTGATTCATTTCGTTTCTCGTAATGCGATGAATATTGATGGACTCGGAGAAAAGGTTATTTCGCAATTATTCGATGAAAAACTAATCACCGATGTAGCTGATATCTATACATTGACGCATAAACAGCTAATCAATCTTGAGCGCATGGGTGAAAAATCAGCTGATAATTTGCTAACTGCAATTGAGGTATCGAAATCGAATTCCTTAGAAAAGCTTTTATTTGGTTTAGGAATTCGCCATGTCGGGGCAAAGGCTGCAAAAACCCTGGCTCAACATTTTGAAACGATGGATAAGCTACAGGCTGCAACTCTAGAAGAACTGACAGCCATTAATGAAATCGGTGAAAAAATGGCAGATGCCGTTGTCACCTATTTCGAGCAACCAGAGGTTCATGAACTTTTAAATGAACTGCGTCAATATGGAATAAATATGGAATATAAGGGTCCTAAGCTTGTGTCAGTGGAGGATAGTGATTCCTACTTTGCTGGAAAGACCATCGTCCTCACTGGTAAGCTTGAGCAATTAACTAGAAATGAAGCAAAGGCAGAAATTGAGGCACTTGGGGGAAAAGTGACAGGTAGTGTAAGTAAAAGCACAGATCTTCTAGTTGCGGGTGAAGCAGCAGGTTCTAAGCTTTCAAAAGCACAAGATTTACAAATTGAAATTTGGGATGAGGACAGACTGGTACAAGAACTAAGGAAGTAAGAGGTGTTCGAACGTGAGAAACCTATACATTCTAGGTTTGGCGATGCTGCTTCTCTTATCTGGATGTGCGCCAAAATTTGATCAAGAGACAGAGGTCGTGCAGGATTCAGATAAAAAAGCGGAAAAGGCGATTATACCTAGATATAATATTTCAGATTCTTATTATAAAGCGGTCATCCCTTATAAAACTGGAAAAGCACGGGGGATTGTCTCAGCTTACATTAACAATCGTTTGGATATTGATGAATTTGAGACGGGATTAATGCGAATCGCTCAAGATTCATATCCATCTGATAAATACTTTTTTCAAGAAGGTCAGTATTTAGAAAAAGATACAGTTCAAGACTGGTTAAAGCGAAAACGAACCGATGCTCAGCAAAAAGCATATGAAGTGGCAGTGGCCAAAGACAAGAAAAATCCTAAACCATTACCAAACGAAGGGCTAAACCCGATTTTTGATACATCAAATGAGGATCCAGGATATGAAGCGGCGATGAAGAAGAGCCCGATTTATGTTGGAGCAATTGCCGAGCAGAATTATTTAATCAAAAATAACGAGGATAAGCTAGAGGTTGGAGGGATTGTGATTGGGATAGGTATAAACTCCCACCACTATTATAATCTTCCTGACTCAATGGGTGGCTATCCGAGAGATGTAGAGATTTCAGATGCTGATATTGAAAGAGAAGGTAAAAAAGCAGCTGAAGAAATTATTAACCGAATTCGAACTAAAAAGGAATATGCAAGTATTCGGGATATTCCGATCGTGGTTGCTTTATTTAAACAAGAGGCAGCGAGTTCTGTTGCTCCGGGTAACTTTATTATGAAGGCAAAAGTGGACGCGAACTCCTCCAAAATTGGGAAATGGGAAACCATTAATGAAAAGTATTATTTCTTCCCATCAAACGAGGCAAAAAACAATTATCCTGACGATGCGTTAATGGTACAAAATTTTTCAGACGCCATCGCTGAATTTTTCCCGAATTTCACAGCGGTTGTCGGAAGAGGCTTTTACAAAGATGAAGAATTAAAGGAGCTAACTTTAACTATTCCGATGCAATTCTATGGAAAAGCAGAGGTAATTGGATTCACCCAATATGTAACAGGGCTCATTATGGAGCATTTTGATAACTATATATCACTTCAGGTGTATATCGAATCTGAAAGTGGTGCAGAAAGTGTTATTGTAAGGGATGCAGGTGAAAGCGAACCAATCGTACATGTATATAATTAAACTGGAGAAACAAGATCTGCCATGCGGTAGGTCTTGTTTATTTCAGTTTGTAACCGTATTATAGCAGCTTCACGAAAATTGTCGAACTTCGTAAAGTTTAGATTATCATTTGAAGAAAGCGCTTTATTTTAGTAGAATGAGATTGTTACATTTAAACACTAAGGGAGGCGGAGTAGAATGGTAGTACCATATAAACATGAACCATTTACGGACTTTTCAATTGAAGAAAATAAGAAAGCGTTTGAGGCCGGCCTTAAAACAGTTGAAGCATATTTAGGTAATGATTATGATTTAATCATTGGTGGTAAACGCATCTCAACCGAAGATAAAATAGTCTCTGTTAATCCTGCAAACAAGGAAGAAGTAGTCGGTCGTGTTTCAAAAGCTAATCGTGAGTTAGCTGAACAGGCCATGCAGGTTGCATATGAAACGTTCCAAACATGGAGAAAATCAAACCCAGAAATGCGTGCTAATATTCTTTTTAAAGCTGCAGCGATTGTACGTCGTCGGAAACATGAGTTTTCTGCAATTCTTGTAAAAGAAGCAGGCAAGCCATGGAATGAAGCGGACGCAGATACTGCAGAAGCGATTGACTTCATGGAGTACTATGGACGTCAAATGTTGAAATTAAAGGATGGCATTCCAGTAGAAAGCCGTCCAATTGAACATAATCGTTTTACTTACATCCCGTTAGGTGTTGGGGTTGTCATTTCGCCTTGGAACTTTGCGTTCGCAATTATGGCTGGTATGACAACAGCCGCTTTAGTTTCAGGTAACACCGTACTACTAAAACCAGCTAGTACAACTCCAGTCATTGCAGCAAAATTCATGGAGGTTCTCGAAGAAGCAGGACTACCTGCAGGGGTAGTTAACTATATACCAGGAAGCGGTTCTGAAGTTGGTGACTACCTAGTCGATCATGCGAAAACTCGCTTTATTAGTTTTACAGGTTCACGTGATGTAGGTCTACGAATCTATGAGCGTGCTTCCAAATTGAATGAAGGTCAAATTTGGCTAAAACGCGTCATCGCAGAAATGGGCGGTAAAGATACAATTGTTGTGGATAAAGAAGCAGATTTAGAACTTGCGGCAAAATCCATTGTTGCATCTGCATTCGGATTTTCTGGACAAAAATGTTCAGCATGTTCACGAGCAGTTATAGTAGAAGATGTATATGATGAGGTACTTAACCGCGCGGTTGAATTAACAAAAGAATTAACTGTCGGTGACCCGACACAAAAGGCAACATTTATGGGCCCGGTTAATGACCAAGGTGCGTATGACAAGATCATGAGCTATGTTGAAATTGGAAAGAACGAAGGGAAACTCCTTCATGGCGGGGAAGGAGACGACTCGAAGGGCTGGTTCATCCAACCAACCATCTTCGCTGATGTAGCGGAGGATTCGCGCATCATGAAGGAGGAAATCTTTGGACCTGTTGTGGCATTCTGTAAAGCACAAGACTTCGACCATGCAATTGACATTGCAAATAACACAGAGTATGGATTAACCGGTGCAGTAATCTCAAATAACCGAGCAAATATTGAAAAAGCGAAAGAAGACTTCCATGTGGGTAATCTCTACTTCAATCGTGGATGTACAGGTGCAATTGTAGGCTATCAACCATTTGGTGGCTTCAATATGTCTGGAACAGATTCAAAAGCAGGTGGCCCAGACTACCTAATCCTTCACATGCAAGCAAAAACAACTTCAGAAATGCTGTGAAAATGAAACTCCCACTCTTATCGTAAATGGGAGTGATTATAGAATTCGATAATAAAAACGTTATTTAAAGTCGTAGTAATGTCTCTTGACTGAATGAGAGCAAACAAAAACGCGCGGAGAATTCACCGCGCGTTTTTACTATTAATGGTGATGATGCCCCTTTTTAGGATTTGTGATGACAAATTGTTCTTCAGGAACATAGAAAAATTGGATCCAGATACCATCTAAAAACTCTGCATCCCTTGTATCTAGAAGGACTTCAACATCTTTATCGGTTTTTACAATTTCATCATGCTCTGTTGGATGATCAAATTGAAGGGCGTAATGGGCGTGGTTGCCATGATGTTCTGTGATGACAACACGAAGCATTTTTCCTTCAGATTCTTCACTTTCGAGCATCTTCTTCATTATTTTTGCCGCATTACGATTAATTTTTACATTCATCCTGATTCTCCCATTTCCAATTAAAATTTTATACTACTTATTTTCTCAGTATTTCTGAAAAATAACAAATATATAGCTTTTTTTCGAAAAAAGTTCAATTTAATTTTATTAGTTTTCATGAATAGATATTAGATTATTAGATACATATTGCAAATTTAATCTAGATTAGTGAATAATTATACATTTTAAATTCCAATGCAGAATTTTCATTCTGTTCAGTAAATGATATTATGTTACGATTAAAAGGTGTTTTTTATGTAGTGCAGTTATTATCGAAAAATAGGAATTATCATGAAATTGTATATAACTGCATAAGGATAGAAAAAAACAAAAAAGAGGGGTGAAAGTGTGGAATATAGTTTAACAGGTGCTACATGGTTTTGGTTGTTCGTGCCAATGCTTTCGTTAATCGTACTATCAGCAATCACATTATTTACAGACAAAGGAGAGGATGTCTAAACATGGATATTAATCCACAAACGTTAACAGCCATTATTATTTATCTTATTGGGATGCTAGTCATTGGCATTCTGGCTGCGAGAATGACGAAAAATCTAACAGACTATGTCTTGGGTGGAAGACGACTAGGTGCAGGAGTTGCTGCATTAAGTGCCGGATCGTCTGACATGAGTAGTTGGCTCATGCTTGGTTTGCCTGGAGCCTTGTATGCCGGTGGAATGGGTGAAATTTGGCTTGCTGTTGGTTTATCGATAGGTGCTTACCTGAACTGGCAATTTATCGCGAAGCCTTTCCGAGTGTATACAGAGGTATCAAAGGACTCGATTACGGTACCCGATTATTTTGAGAATCGATTCCGTGACCATTCAAAGCTTCTACGTGTTATATCCGCGGTTGTTATCTTAGTGTTTTTTACCTTCTATACTTCTGCAAGTCTTGTCGGTGGAGCGATTCTTTTAGAAAGCTCATTTAAGATGGACTATGAACTCGCCTTATGGGTTGGAGCCGGTGTTATCCTTTCCTATACATTCTTTGGTGGTTTCTTAGCCGCAAGCTGGACCGATTTTGTTCAAGGAATCTTGATGTTCTTAGCATTAATCATTATTCCAATTGTGACCATCTTTGAATTAGGTGGATGGGGAGAGACAGTGAATAAGATTGGAGCAATTGATCCAGCTTATTTAGATGTCATGTCTGGAGCAACGACATTAGGGATAATTTCACTGTTAGCGTGGGGCCTAGGTTATTTTGGGCAACCACATATTATTGTTCGATTTATGGGAATTAAGTCAACAAAGGAAATTCCGAAAGCCCGTTTTATCGGAATGACATGGATGGTCTTATCATTATTTGGTGCAATCTTTATTGGTTTTACAGGTATTGCATATTTTGCAGATACTCCATTAGATAATGCAGAGACGGTATTCATTGTCTTTTCACAAGTATTATTTAACCCATGGGTGGCTGGGTTCTTATTAGCAGCGATTCTCGCAGCTATTATGAGTACTGTTGATTCCCAATTGCTAGTTTCTTCAAGTGCCTTGACACAGGACTTCTATAAAGCGATATTTAAAAAGAATGCGAGTCCAAAAGAAGAAATGTGGGTTGGTAGAATTGCAGTTCTGGTGATTGCAGTAGTTGCTATTTTCCTAGGTTATGACCGGGATAGTAAGATATTAGATCTGGTTGGGTATGCATGGGCAGGATTCGGAGCTGCATTTGGTCCTGTTATCATTCTCTCCCTATTCTGGAAACGGATGAATCGTTGGGGAGCGTTAGCCGGAATGATCGTAGGAGCAGTTACAGTCGTTGTCTGGAGTATTCTTTCTACACCTAAGTTGAATGAGGCTGGAGAGGTTATAAAAGAAGCCGTCATTCCATTTAGCTTGTATGAAATCGTTCCAGGTTTCCTACTTGCCCTAATTTCGATTATCGTCGTCAGCTTAGTTACAAAAGCACCATCCCAAGAAATCCAAGATGAGTTTGACGATGTAAAAGAAAAACTAAAAAACGCATAAATTGATCGAATAAAAAAGAGGCCGTTCCTTTTGCAGGTAACGGCCTTTTTATGTTTAGATTCCTAATCCTTCAAGATATTCATTTACTTGCTCCGGAGTTTTTGCGTTCGCACTATGTAAGTGGCCAAGCTTTTCTCCGCCTTTATAATAAAGGAGACTTGGGATTCCCATCACATCATACTTTTCAGCGATTTCAGGAAACTCGTCCTTGTCCATGCTGTACCAAGGAACACTGTTGTGTGTTTCAAGAACCTCGCCAATAAACGCTTCTAGGCGTCGGCAATCTGGACACCATGTTGTATCGAATTTTACAATAGCCCCTTCAGATTGAATAATCTCATTAAACTGTTCGACAGAAGTAATTCTCTCCATTTCTTTCCCTCCACCTCCATTAATTGCAACCTTACTATATCAAATTCCTAATCGAAAAGAAAAATAATCTGCCCGACCCCATTTTTTGTGTTGGTTCTTTTCAAAATCGGGAAGAATGAGGGAGGAATTGTTGCCGAACGCCTGTAATTTTTGATATTATCAGTATATTGTATGGACGGTGGAGGTGAAGGGAAATGTCGAGGATTTCGATTGAAGAAGTAAAACATGTTGCAAACTTAGCGCGTTTAGCCGTAACGGAAGAAGAAGCAAAGATGTTCCAACAACAGTTGGATGGGATTATTTCATTTGCAGAGCAATTAAATGAATTAAATACAGAAAATGTGGAGCCAACTTCACATGTACTGTCTGTGAAAAATGTGATGCGTGAAGATGTCGCAAAAGAAGGATTACCTGTTGAAGAAGTATTAAAAAATGCACCAGATGCAAAGGATGGTCAATTCCGTGTACCATCAATCATTGAATAAAGGGGGGAGAAAGGTTGTCACTTTTTGATCATAAAGTCTCAGAATTACATTCACTTTTACATAAAAAAGAAATTTCAGTTTCGGACCTTGTAGACGAGTCATTTAAGCGAATCAACGCGGTTGATGATAAGGTACAAGCTTTTTTAACACTAAATGAAGAAAATGCAAGAGATTATGCAAAGCAATTAGATGAAGCGCTTGGAAATAGCGACGCGCTGGGTCTATTATTTGGTATGCCAATCGGTGTGAAAGACAATATTGTCACAAAAGGCCTTCGTACGACGGCAGCGAGTAAAATTCTCGAAAACTTTGATCCTATCTATGATGCAACAGCTGTCCAAAAGCTTCAAAAGGCTCAAACGGTTACAGTTGGTAAGTTGAACATGGACGAATTTGCAATGGGGTCATCGAATGAAAACTCTGGATTCATGGTAACAAAAAACCCATGGGATCTGGATCATGTTCCAGGAGGATCTAGTGGTGGTTCGGCAGCAGCAGTTGCAGCAGGAGAAGTTTTTTTCTCGCTTGGCTCCGATACAGGTGGTTCGATTCGTCAACCAGCAGCTTTCTGTGGGGTGGTTGGTTTAAAACCTACGTACGGAAGAGTCTCGCGTTTTGGTTTAATCGCTTTTGCGTCGTCATTAGATCAAATCGGTCCGCTTACTCGCACAGTTGAGGATAATGCTTATCTCTTACAGGCGATTTCTGGAGTGGATCCGATGGATTCCACTTCTGCTAATGTGGACGTACCAAACTATGTATCAGCACTTAAGGGTGATGTTAAGGGTCTAAAAATCGCAGTGCCAAAGGAATATCTTGGTGAGGGTGTAAATGAGGAAGTTCGTCAATCTGTTCTTGATTCCTTAAAAGTTCTTGAAGGACTTGGTGCAACTTGGGAAGAAGTTTCACTTCCACATTCCAAATATGCACTTGCTACGTATTACTTACTATCATCATCTGAGGCATCTGCAAACCTTGCTCGTTTTGACGGGGTTCGTTACGGATATCGTACAGACAATGCCGAAAATCTGATTGAAATGTACAAGCAAACAAGAAGCGAGGGCTTTGGAGACGAGGTAAAACGTCGAATTATGCTTGGAACGTTTGCGCTCAGCTCAGGGTATTATGATGCTTACTATAAAAAAGCGCAGAAAGTTCGTACATTAATCAAGAAAGACTTTGAAGATGTTTTTGAAAAATACGATGTAATCATTGGACCTACCACACCAACACCAGCATTTAAAATTGGTGAAAACATGGACGACCCACTTACTATGTATGCCAATGATATCTTAACCATCCCAGTAAACCTTGCGGGTGTACCAGGAATATCAGTTCCATGTGGTTTTTCAAATGGATTACCACTAGGACTCCAAATTATTGGAAAGCATTTTGATGAAAGCACCATTTACCGTGTTGCAGATGCATTTGAAAAAGCAACCGATCATCATAAACAAAAACCACAACTGTAAGGGGGGAAAACAAAATGAAGTTTGAAACAGTTATCGGGTTGGAGGTTCACGTCGAACTGAAAACCGAATCAAAAATATTTTCGAGCGCGCCAAACGAATTCGGGGCTGCTCCAAATACAAACACAAGTGTCGTGGAACTAGGATATCCAGGTGTTCTCCCGGTTGTTAATAAAAAAGCCGTTGAGTGGGCAATGAAGGCTGCGATGGCATTAAACTGTGAGATTAACCAGGAAACAAAATTTGACCGTAAAAACTATTTTTATCCGGATAATCCAAAGGCCTACCAAATCTCTCAATTTGATAAGCCAATCGGTGAGCATGGCTGGATTGAAATTGAAGTGAACGGGGAAAAGAAAAAGATTGGGATTACTCGACTTCACCTAGAAGAAGATGCTGGTAAGCTTACTCACTCTGGTCGAGGCTATTCATTGGTCGACTTGAACCGTCAAGGTACACCATTGATTGAAATCGTATCAGAGCCAGACATTCGTACGCCTGAAGAAGCATATGCCTACTTGGAAAAATTAAAATCAATTGTCCAATATACAGGTGTGTCTGACTGTAAAATGGAGGAGGGCTCACTTCGATGTGATGCCAACATTTCATTACGTCCTGTCGGTCAAAAAGAGTTTGGTACAAAGACAGAGTTAAAGAACTTGAACTCATTCGCATTTGTTAAAAATGGTCTTGAGTATGAGGAAATTCGCCAAGCAGAAGTTTTATCTGCAGGTGGTGTGATTGAACAAGAAACACGCCGATATGATGAATCGTCAAAATCAACGATTTTAATGCGTGTGAAGGAAGGTTCGGATGATTACCGTTACTTCCCTGAACCTGACCTAGTGGAACTTTATATTGACGATGAATGGATGGAAAGAGTTCGCGCTGAAATTCCTGAACTTCCAGACGCTCGTAAAAAACGTTATATCGAAGAACTTGGTCTTCCTGAATATGATGCAGCAGTACTTACTGTTACGAAAGAAACTTCAGATTTCTTTGAAGAAACAGTTGCAAACGGTGCAGATGCAAAGCAAGCATCCAACTGGATTATGGGTGAGGTTTCCGGTTACCTCAATGCGGAGCAGAAAGAATTGCATGATATTGCCTTAACTCCAGCGAGTCTTGCAGGCATGATTAAGCTAATCGAGAACGGAACGATCTCTTCTAAGATTGCGAAAACGGTCTTTAAAGAATTAATTGAAAAAGGCGGAGATGCGGAGGCGATCGTGAAAGAAAAAGGACTCGTTCAGATTTCAGATGAAGGTGCCCTGACAAAGATTATTGTTGAGGTTATCTCAAACAACCCTCAATCAGTAGAAGATTATAAGAACGGAAAAGGAAAAGCAATCGGCTTCCTGGTCGGTCAAGTCATGAAACAAACGAAAGGACAAGCTAACCCACAAATGGTTAACAAAATCCTTGTTGAAGAAATGAATAAGCTTTAATTGGAAAAGGACCTGCTGAAAGAGCAGGTCTCTTTTCGTGTACACCGGGGAAGGGGGAGGACTAAGTGTACATGTTCGGATGAAATAGCGCTGAGCATGTCCCTCAAGACGGTTCTAGTGTTACATGCTTGGTAAAAGTAGCGCAGTCCATGTCCCGTAAGACGTTCTAGCGATACATGCTTGTCTAAAATAGCGCTGTACATGTCCCTCAAGACTGTCCTAGCGATACATGCTTGTCTAAAATAGTCCTGAGCATGTGCCGCAAGACGGTTCTAGTGATACATGCTTGTCTAAAATAGCGCAGAGCATGTGCCGCAAGACAGTTCTAGTGATACATACTTGTCTAAAATAGTCCTGAGCATGTGCCGCAAGACGTTTTCTAGTGATACATGCTTGACGAAAATAGCGCAGAGCATGTGCCGCAAGACGGTTCTAGTGATACATGCTTGACGAAAATAGCGCTGTACATGTCCCGCAAGCGGAGCTTTGTAGGAATCGCTCGCTCAGCTAGACCCCGACAAGGAGCTCGGATAAACACAGTAAACGCGTATTCCCCAAAGTTCACAAAAAAACATAGGATAAACATACGTTTTGATTCATTGATTTTAGTGAGGAAAAAACGTATGATATCAAAAAGGAGAATTTTGGAAAAGGGAGAGAGAAGAATGAACCCAATGCTTATAGAGTTTCCAGAAGAATTTACGACGGAAAGATTAGTCATTCGTATGCCAAAACCAGGAGACGGAAAAGTTGTACATGATGCGATTAAGGCTTCAATAAATGAGCTTAAACCGTGGATGCCATTTGCTCAAAAAGAGCAATCGGAACGAGATGTTGAATTAAATATTAGAGAATCGCATATATCCTTTTTAAAAAGAGAGGATTTAAGATTACTAGTATTTTTAAAAGAAACCGGGGAATTCATTGCATCTTCTGGATTACATAGAATTGATTGGGCTGTCCCTAAGTTTGAAATAGGATACTGGATTGATAGTCGTTTTAGTGGAAAAGGCTACATGACCGAAGCGGTTAAAGGCATTGCAGATTTTGCTTTCAATGAGTTGAAGGCAAATAGAGTTGAAATAAGGTGCGATGAAAAAAACAGGAAGAGTCGAGCGATTCCAGAGCGGTTGGGGTTTACTTTGGAAGCAATCTTAAAAAACGAGGATGTATCCCCTGAAACAAATGAATTAAGAAATACATGTATCTATGCAAAAATAGTGTAAGAACTTTTATATGTGGTAGTCTAAAAGGCATTGCAAACTAGCAATGCCTTTAAATCCTCGATTCACACTTTTACATATAATCTTCAACTAGTTCATAGCATCTTACTTCTGTAAGATTTGCTAGTACAGCCACATATTCTAAATGTTCCTGGGTACCACCTTTGTATTTTAGTGATGCTTCTAATGCAGATTCATCTCTATATTTTATCCAATCACGTTGCTCATTTCTCAATTGATCCATCTCTTCTGCCGAAAGTTGCCCCTTTAGGACTCCATAAACTTCATTCAACAATTCATCCCAAGCTTCCCATCGATCGTTTTCCACTTTTTTTAAAGCGAAGGTGGATGTATCGGTTGCTTCCATTTCATCGGTTTCTTTTTTATTATCATTTAATTTGTTGAGATACTCTTCCTTTAAATTTGTTGTAGTAATCGAAGATTGAGTTTCTTTTTTCTCGGGTACAATGTTTGATGTATCTTCTTTTTCATTTGTCTCAATATTACTAGTTTTAGTGTTGTCTGTGTTTGAAGCAGTTTCCGTTGAATCTGTATTAGCAGTATCATCTTTTTTATTTGGAGATGTCTGCTCATTTTGGGATGGTTTGTCTAACTTGGTACCTGATTCTTCAGATGAGTCTTGACAAGCCGCCAACAAAATCACAAATGCAACTGTCAGTATTGCAAATAAATTTTTTCTATAATGTTTCATGGTAATGGGTCTCCTCCTGTTACGAAAATATCCAGTCCTCACATATTTTAACATAATATCTATTATTTCCTTACTAATTTGTCATTTTATGTTTAAATATGGCAGGTACGCAGGAAATGAGTTGTTCAGATTAAAAAAATGACATTTATTTGAAACCTTCTAAGGGTGCCATTCGTAAACTAGGTATATGATTTTTTTCAAGGGGGAAATGATGATGGAAGACGGTTTACTCTTTTATGTAATCGGTGGCATTCTTCTTCTTTACGTTTTAGTGATGATTCCGATTCAGTACCGAAACATAGCGGCAACGAAGGAAGAATTCAAAAGAACGAAAAAAAGCCATAACGAAACATACGATGATATGTCTTTTGAAGAACAGCAATTACAATTCAATCTTCAAGGAAGTCTTATAAATCTGCCATCAACCTTAATCGCAACCTTAATCTATAAAATCATTCATCGAAATAAATAATGGGATCGGCAGGCCTTCAGTGTTGAGGGTCTTTTTTCTGTGAAAATAATCCCCGGGTTTAAATCTCACCCGATCTGTTTATCCTAATACTAACTTAATTTTGACAATAGGAAAGCAGAGCTACCTAATCTTTATGGTTACTCGAATAATATTTCTATTGTTTGTCTATACTGCTAATTTACTGTTGACTCGTGGTAGGGTTCTTTGTTCTTTAGCATGTGATAGATGATTGTAAGCATTCGATGTCCAATGGCAACGAGTGCTTTTTTCTTCCCCCTCCTTGCAGCCAATGACCAATATTTAGCAGATAACCTTGTATTCCGACTCCTTGAAGCTGCCCAGGCTGCCTCGCATAACGCTGACTTAATATGAGGGTTTCCTTTCACCGCACGTGTACTTTTTCTTTTTCCAGCACTTTCGTGATTTCCT
>NZ_SLUB01000047.1 GCF_004799755.1 Bacillus timonensis
TATAGGTAAGCAGGTTTTATTTAGTGTACACAAAAACCAATCAATCCAACTTAAATTAGTACGAATGGCAAGAAAATAAGGAATTCCTAAAATTATCGGAAAAATTATTTTTTATCACGGATTCAGGGTAATGTTAAATTTCCAAAAAGTGCAAGAAAAGTAATTGAGATGAGAAGGAGGCTGTATGATGGCTTTACTTCCTTCTGGCTCGGCTCCTAATGAAGTAGAACTTGTATACGTTGATACCGCCGATTTCACTCTTGTTATAAAAGGGAAACCTTATCATGAAAAATATCATGGATTATTACAATACAAACAGCTAGATTTTCATGATGTAATGAACTTTGATGTCAGGGGTAAACATATTAATGTCAAAAAAGTATATGATCTGGAAACTCAAGCATTAGTCGAACCAACAAATCAGAGACCAATATTTTTCGAAAACGGAAGTTATCAAATAGTTGTTTCACCAAAAGATAAGAACGATTTATCGTTCTATCATGAACATCCTATACTGAGAAAAGCGGTAGGAAGAGTTGATATTGGAGATAGTTATTTTTTAATGGGGAGCCTACAGTTTCAAAATGAAGTTGGTTTATCAACATTCGAAATTCGAAGTGGAGAAGAAGTACTTTTAGAAGTAACTATGGAAATATTTCCGACGAAGCTAGATTACAAAGCTGATTATAAAAAACTTCTTGATGAGGTAAATGATGAGATTTATAACTTAGCTTTTCATTTCATTAAGAAAACATATTTAGGAGCTAAAGTAAATGTTGAAGGAAAACCTTCAAGAAGCGAATTTTATCGGTTACTAGACTTTCATTTTGAAGGATTAATAAAAGCAATACAACATATAGAGTCACAACCCAATCGTAAATTAATTACTACTCATATTCACGCTAGGGGAGATCAACTCGGTAAATTAGATCAAAAAGGCAGACAATATATCAGGAAACGTCCACATTTGCTTATTGATGTTAAATCAGGAATTGAGATGGAAAATAGAGTGGTTTTGCCTAAATCAGGGTTGAAAATCAAAAAAGACCATACCATCGATACACTTGAAAATCAATTTATTAAATGGATAATGATTAGGCTACAGAACAAAATTTCAAATTTATTAATGAAAGTAGCAAGTAAAAATAAGCGGTATGAAGTAGAGCCCGATCCAGATTTAGTTAAAAAAATTGAAACAAAGCTTTCAAGCTTAGATAAAAGAGTGAAGAATTCATTTTGGAATAAGATAGGAAAACTAGATAGGTCGGTAATGAGTCTTGTAATTCAAATGGCTCCAGGATATAGGAATGTATTTCAAACTTATTTAATACTTTCAAAAGGACTTACATTACAAGGAACTCTTTACCAAATGTCTGTAAAAGATGTTGCTACAATGTATGAATATTGGACTTTTATTAAGCTGGGTCAAATTCTAAATAAAAATTATGAACAAATAGATCAAGATATAATTAAGGTGAATCGGGAAGGTTTGTTTGTTAATCTGGACACAAAATCTACTGCAAAACGAGTATACCAACATCCCGTAACAAAGGAACAGATTATATTAACATATCAAAAAGCGGAACGTAATTTACCTACTTTGTCTCAAAAACCGGATACGACACTAAGTATTGAAAAAAAAGGTAAAAATTTTAAATACAATTATATTTTTGATGCTAAATATCGGATTGATTTTGCTGTCGAAGGCAGCTATTACAAAAGGTATTACCAGGAACCTGGACCAATGGAAGAAGATATAAATACAATGCATAGGTACAGGGATTCTTTGGTAGATCAACAAAATGGTCCATTTGAAAGAACTGCATTTGGTGCATATGTATTATTTCCTTGGAAGGATGAGGATTTATACGAAAACCATCATTTTTATCAGAGTATTGGTAAGGTGAATATCGGTGGTTTTCCTTTTCTACCCAATGCTACACGATTGGTTGAGCAATTTATAGAACATTTAATTGAAAAAAGTCCAGAGGAAATTCAGAAGGAAGGAATTTTACCGAGGGGTTCTAAAGAAGAATGGATTTCCGCTTTAGATGAAAGGGTCCTTGTAGGAACGGTAACATCAAAGGAATATTATGAAAGATTTATCAATAATCTTTTTTACTATATCCCTTCAAATAGCTTAAAAAGAGGCTGGCAGGAAGCGAAGTATGTTGCATTATATTTAGTTAATGGTATAGCCTCTAAAAATGGCATAGTTTGTTATGGGAAAATAACTGACGTTAAATTTGTTAAAGGATTTGAAATCAATGAACGCCTTATCAACGATTCTGCTGAATATCTAAAATTTGAAATTGAGGTTTGGAATTCACTATCACAACCAATTAATCCTGTTGGTTATGGAATCTCAATTTATTCAATGACCACATTATCAACATTAAAAGATGCAAAAGAGCTACCGGAGATATTCATGAAATCAAAGGAAGAAAGAACAATTTGGCGAATGCTAAGGAGAATATCAGATCAGGTTTCAATTGATTTGGATGCGAAAAATTTGGATAAAGCGTCAAAAATTAATAGATTTCAATTTAAAAATGTTGTGGTGAACTTGGATAACGAGATTAGACACATGAATATCATTCATGAACACGGAAATAAGTTAATTGGTTATGAAGAATTAATTAAAAAGCCATCGAGCGTGTTTAAACAAATAATTGAAATAATAGAAGCTAGGTAATAGTTAGCTCAAAAGAAAGAAGAGTCATTACGGCTCTTCTTTTTCCGATAGTATTTACCTACTGATTATCAAAAAATGTAATTTTTTGTGGTATAATCTAGAAAAATATAGAAATTACATTTATGTATATGGTATTTCACATTACATGGTCAGGAGGAAAAGAATTGGAGCTGCTAATTAGTTTAATTATAATTTCCATTCTTGTAGGTCTTGGATTACCTAATGTTAAGGGATTCCTCGGAGAAGCATCGGTTCGCCTTTATTTAAGCAAGCTTGATAAAGAGAAATATAAGGTTTTTAACGATGTTTTAATACCATTAAAAAATAGAAAAGCTTCTCAAATTGACCATGTTGTCGTGTCACCGTATGGAATTTTTGTAATTGAGACAAAGAATTATAAAGGGTGGATTTACGGTGATTCCAAGAGTAAATATTGGACACAAGTATTCTATAAGCGAAAGGAAAAGCTTTATAATCCTATTTGGCAAAACTATGGTCATATAAAAGCATTACAGGAATACTTAGGGATTGAGAAAGAAGAACTCTATCATTCTATTGTTTCGTTCAGTAACCGTGCAACTCTCAAAAAAATTGAAACAAGCGGGACAAATACAAGTGTTATTTATTCGTCACGACTTGTTAGTACAATAAATGCTCATAAAAAGGTCGTAATATCTACTGGACAAGTGCGACAAATTGCAGCAAAGCTTGAGAAGACAATAAATGCTGACCGTGAAAAGAAAAAGCAGCATGTTAAGACCATTAAAGATTCAAAACGCTTTAATCAGTATAAGATTAACGCAAACATGTGCCCAAAATGTGGTTCAATCCTTGTTGAACGAAAAGGAAAATACGGTGCTTTTATGGGCTGCAGTAACTATCCAAAGTGTAGGTTTGTTCTGAATAATAATCAGGCAAAGATATAGAAGAGGATGCTTTTTTTTCCTTGATGTTAACAAGTAATGACCGCTTGGCTTCGAAATCTAAGTCAAATACGGGCTTGTCAAGCTGGATGTCATTTTGTAACCAATCCGGAATCAACTCTTTTCGGATTGGTTTTTTATTGGTTTCCTGTTGCTTTTGTCTTTTATGGGCAATGCGAGAGTTAAGAATTTCATCAATTGTTTGAAACCCTCTGTCAATCCAATCAAGTAGTATTGTCTCATGTAAGTCCAGCGATTCGCCCCATTTCGTAAAGCTAGTTTCATTGCTTCAACGACTAGTTCGCTAGAAAGTTGACAGTTTTTTGTGACAAAATTATGAACTTTTCGGTTTTGGTTGATTTTTTTAGTGATTAACGATATGTCCACGACTCGTCCCCGACACGTGGACAAAAAGAAAAAGAAAATAAAAAATAACAACAAGATCTCTATCCATTTTAGGAGAATAATCCTTAGAATCTCCAGAATAATAGTTTAGGTGTTTCCTTTTTTTAATTTTTTTTCATATGGATGCCCCTTTTTACCCCTTACCTCTCTATAACATAGGTGTAAAGGAGGTGAGGGACATGGCAGTATTAACAGACATTCAACGTACGCAGTTACGCTTCGAGTTTGAAAATGGAGTTGATGACAAAGGTCAGATGACGTACAAAAATAAAAACTACAACAACATCAACCCACTTGTTACAGCTGAAGATTTGTATGCAGTAGCTGTTTCAATCGAAAAGCTACAAAGTTTACAGCTTGTCGGATTTGAGCGTAATGACAGCTATTCACTAGCTAGCGACGGAAAGTAAGTTTTTAACAAAATGGATAGAAAGGAGGAATAACAATGGCAAAAACATTGGAAATGCAATTTAAAAATGAAGATGGAAAAACGGCGACTGTTTCCATTGAAAATCCAATCGAACCTGTTGATGCAGCAGCGGTTTCCACTGCAATGGATCTCATTATATCAACAAATGTGTTTTTAACACCTGGTGGTGCGATTGTTGAGAAAAAAGGCGCGCGCGTTGTCGAGCGTAATGTTGAAACAGTAGAAATGTAAGGATATGGGCCAACTCTCTAGTAGGGAGTTGGCTCTAGATTTTTAATGAAAGGAGGAGGTATGGTGGAGCAGCTGCTGCCTTTAATTCAAGAGGTTGGCTTTCCTGTCGTCGTGACATTCTATCTTTTGCACCGGATAGAAAGGAAGCTTGATAGTGTCATTGATTCGATTCAAATGCTACCACAAAGCATGAAGGCCGACCCACCGTATGAGACGAAGAAAAGTATATCGTAGAAAATGAGGCACCTGACATTCGAGAGAAAAAAGTGCCACGTTAGGAGGAACACTTGTACAGAGTCCTTGCAGGGAAGATGCAGAACTCTGTACTTTTTTATGTAGTACTATGATTTTACTAACTTTTCAACAGGTTGGAAGCCCTTTGTCTTTAAAAATTTCATGTTGTGCTCAAAATTGTTAAGCGAATCGGAACAATCAATAGCATCAAGATTTAAACTCTTAAAAGTTTCCTTATCTATTTTGGCTGATACTATCGTTTCCTTTTCGGTATGCCCGGTAACAGTATTGAGTCGTTCGTCGTTCGCATGAATATATACATAATCGATTGGTAATAAAGCAAATAAATCACCAGCTATCCGAAGCACACAGCTACACACATAATCCTGTTCAATGTCTAGCTTTTTGGTTTTTGGCATGGCCTTTCTTGAAAGCTTACCTGTTTTCGTTAAGGATAAGATTTCATCTGGAACGACTGAAGACGAATGGACGTCAAATTCAACCTCAAGATAGGATGGATCCTCCATGAAAAATTCAAACCCACTGCCAAATTCGGCTAAGTCGTCGAGGGGGGCAAATTCCTCTAAAACGTGGAAATAGGTGTCGGGATCACCTTCCAACACCTTGGAAGCAATTTGAACTAAATATTCCCATTCTTCGTATTCATCTTGGTCCTTTTTCTTTGCCACTTCAATTTCGGCTTGTAATTTTGCCTGTATTTTCACGTCTTGCTTAAATAATTTTTCAAAAAAGCCCGGCTTATAGTCGTTTGCCGCTTTTCTTGCAGAAATCTCATGCGGTCCTTGATGTCCAGGTAGAAAGGGTGGAGGAGTATGTCTTAGTTCTTCCCAATCGACAGGTGTGTCGCATTCCTTATGAATCGACTTAATCATTTCAAGCTTATTCTCAAAAAGCTCTACCTGATACTGATTGTATTCAATCTCCTGGCGTTTTTGAGCTTCACGCTGCTGTCTTTTCAGTTCATTATGTTGTTTATAAGCGTTAGAGCGGTAGTTTTTCCGTCCAGAACTGGCAGTGGTTGTGTAAGAAATGCCGCTACCTGGAATGCCAGTTGTTACTCTTCTTTGCCCTCTCGAATTAACGGAATAACGTAGACCTCTTACTCCAAAGCTGGCACCAACCCCACGTTTCGATACATTTACTCGCACACCGGGTGCGATTTTAAAGCTTTTACGAAAGCTGAGTCCCATATTTCTTCACCCCGCGATTTTATTATTTTTCCTCATTATACCAAAAATGAATAAATGTTGGAGAATGTACCAAAGGCGCGGGTTTCATTTATGAAGCGCGGGCAAAAGAACTACGAGATTTGTTAAGTAACCTTGAAGGTGAGCGGAGATTGGGAAGAGAAGAAGGTAAAGAGCTAGGAAGAACAGAAGAAAAATATCAAACTGCTTTAAAGATGATTAAAAAAGGTCTGGACCTTTCTTTAACTCAGGAGATTACTGGTTTATCAGAAGATGAAATTTTGAAACTGAAAAATAAATTAGGGTAGAACATATTAACAGGAAATCCGCTCCCCATGGTGCCCACGGTAATCTTAAATGCATTGCATGATTTGTCCTTTTTTCGAATAGCTATAAGCAAGGTGAATTTTGGACGTGCAGTGAAGGGGGCCTAACAGTGGTTGAAGTAATTTTGAGGTTATTTGTGAGGGAAGATCAGGCAGAGGCAGTATTGGCGAGTCCGTTGGTTGAATTGATTTTTATGGTGCTTTTTGTTGGGTTTATCGTGGCAATTCTAGTTCATTTTACGCTGTACAGCAAATTGCGTAGAATCCGGAATTTTATCCGTGATACGAATACACTTGAGATTGATCCGCTCAATCGAATTCAGGCAGATTTTGAACAAGTGAGCCAAAAGGAATCGGTGAAGGTCGAGACCTTTGTTCAAAACAAAATATCTGGGTGGCGTGTATTGAATGTACAGGTTGTGAATCTGATTAAAATCGTTCAAATGACGGTGTCCATTTTTATTTTAATCGGTGTGCTTGGGACGTTCATTGGATTGGCGATGTCACTAGGGAGCATTGACACAACAGGTGATATGCTTGTGGAAAACGTCGCAATAGTGCTTGCGGGGATTGATGTTGCGTTTTACACGAGTATTGCTGGAATGGGGTTGTCGTTGATCATGACGGTTGTGACCCGGGTCGCCAATACGGAATTTATGTTGACGGATATCATGTTGAAAACGGAGTCGATTTTAGAAGGAAATGAACAGGATGGAATCGGGCGACTAATTGCTGTTTCAGAGACAATCAATTCGTCGATTCTCGAGCTACGGAACACGAATCAAGAGTTGCTTCAAAGTATCGTCAATTCATTCAAAGGGTTCCAGGAATATACGGTTGGTTTGCAGCAATCAGCTAAGGATTTGGCGAGATTTAATGAGGGACTTACGGAAAATCTTAAACAGTTTTCTGTGATTTTTCATGGTGTTCAGGAATTAACAGAGGGCTTTGATCAAGGTGTGAAAAAATTAAACCACAACTTTGATCAACTGTTTACGTATTTTGAGAGCATGGATCAGCGCAACGAAAAAATGCGTAGTGCTTTTACGGAGACGTATAAAAAGATAGCGGAATTAACGGTAGCGCAAAAGGAAACGATGAATCATTTTCAGCAATCCGTTGTCGATCTTAGAGAATATTTCTCCACCATTGCCGAGAGACAGGAATCGATTTATAGTGCATTTGACAAAATGAATGAACAAAGTGAACACCAGATTAAATTGATGAAGGAAAATAATCTTCAGTTTGAACGCATTTTTGGAACAGATGTAAGTTCTAAGTTAACTGATATAATTTCTTCCCTACGTGATGTTCGGAATGATTTTAAAGGGCTTGGTCAATCTATTGGACGTCTGCCACATGCGCTAGATACAATTAACAAAGCCCAAACGGAATATAAAAATCTTTTATCCTATCGCTTCGATGAATTGACGCATTTCACTCATGAATTTAACTCGCATTTACAGGTTCATTTAACAAATTCCCAAGCGATTGAAAGCTACTTGAGTGAGGCGTCTCGCTCAAATGAGCAGGTGGGGATGAAGTATATGAAGCTATTAAATGAAATCAATCGGACGATTACCCAAATGGGAGATTCCTTTCAATATAAAGAAAACCAGATAGACGCGAGTGTGAATGCTTTACGTGATACGCTTTCGAAATATGTGACAAATCTAGAGGGGACTCTAGGGGAAAAACTTGATAAAATAAGCAGAAATCTGAATGAATACATCCTGGAGATGAATGAGTCAGTAAAAAAGGAATTTAAACAGATTGGCGAGATCACAGGGGATATTGGGCAAAGAAATGCGCGTCAGTTGCAGCAATCATTGGGAGATATCGGTCAGGAATTTCAACAATTTAACCGACAGCTTCAGTCGATTAGCCAAAGGACGGTTCAGGAAAATAGTCGTGTAAGGATTGGAACGAATGATTAGTAAATACCAAAGGCTTTTTCATCGGGAGCAAGAGGAGAGTTCGTTTTGGCCATCCTTTACGGATTTATTAACATCGGTATTGCTATGTTTTATCCTGATTTTTATTATCATGATGGTGATCAAGTCGTTTCAAATTCAAGAAATGAAAAAAACAATTGATCAAATCATGGGAGTCAGGGTGGGGCTCATTGAGGATTTAAACGAAAAATTCAGTGATTCTAGCATTGAAATTGACGAAAAAACGGGTGCATTGATTTTTAATACGGATATTTTGTTTGAGTATGATTCAGCGGTGTTAAAACCTGAAGCATTTACATTTTTGAATGAATTTGTCCCGGCGTATTTGGATGTGCTGCTTGAGAATGGGTATGAACAATATATTTCTGAAATTATCATCGAAGGGCATGCAGACAAGGATGGTTCGTATCTGTATAATATGGAGCTCTCCCAGCAACGGGCCTATAGTGTGGCGGACTATATTTTAAGTGAGGAATTTCCGTATAAAAATATCCAGGAACATTTAAAAACGAAGCTCACGGTGAATGGACGATCCTTTACGGACGGGCGTGTGGATGAGAATGGAAACTACGACGGTCAAGCCTCTCGGAGAGTCGAGTTTAAATTCCGCTTAAAAGATCAAGAAATATTAGAAAAGACAAGAGAATTGTTAGGGAGATGAGGAAGAATTCGGTTTTGGCCGGATTCTTTTTTGGGTCGGTGAACAATCAAATGACACCGTTACTATTTAAATGAAGAAGGGTTTTAGCAAATTATGTCGAAAGTAAGCTTAGGAGAAAATAGGGGGGATACCCTTAAAACAAAAACGATCCCTGCCAAACTAAAGTAACCTCACCTTTGAAACCTTCAATATGCAAATGTAACCAATACCCTACTTACCATTTCCCATATAAATGGATTTCCTATAAAATAGTACTTAAAGATTACATAACCTCGAATCGAAAGTGGACGAGGAACATGTTTCCGTGACCTACCGAAAGGATGATCGTTTTTGGACGTGACTATGAAGAAAGTGATAGAGGCTAGTTATTTGACAGCAGATTCTGCTGCTCAGTATCGGACAATTTTACGCTATTTTTATCATCAGCATGAGAGAATGCGAGATTTTATTGCACCGGAAGAAATTTTAGAATATATGCGTTCTATTCCTCATTTTTCTGATTATCAGGAAGAGCAGCTCCATCAACAATTGGCACAACTCGTAAAGTGGAACAATTTGATTGCCAGACAAGATATGACGAATGCGAAAACGGTTGAAGAATATAAAAAGAAGCGTTTTCGCTATCAGTCTACTCCTTATACAATAGAAATCGAAAGAATGCTTGTTGTTCTTGAAAAAAAGGTTGGAGATACTTTTCAAGGATCATTGGAACGATCTCAATTTGATAGACTCCTCCAAGCGATTACCAGTTTACAACATGAAATGGAACACCAATTACCAAAGAATGCAGAAGAATATATGCGAATGTGGGAAGATGTCTTTCGTTATTTCCAAACCATCCGCACAAGTACGGCTGATTATATTGCTTATATTAATAGTGAACAAACAGATCAAAGGATGCAAACAGAAGCCTTTCTTGTTTATAAAAATCAGTTTACAACCTATTTACGTGATTTCATTGTGTCACTTCAAAAGACCTCTCTCCAAATTGGGGAAAGGTTACATGAGTTAACTCCGCAAAAATTAGATGTGTTTTTTGGAAAGTTGATTGAACATCGAAAATCCATTCCACGCTTAGAGGATGTTTCTACATCAGTTGAGGAATGGCGAACGGAGTACATAGAATATTGGGATTCATTAAGGCAATGGTTCTTAGGTTCAAGTACCCAGCAGAGTGAATTGGACATGCTCCAATGGCAAACAAATGAAATGATCCGTCGTATGACACGATATGTCCAGCGAATTGGTGAAAGACAACAGCATTTTCGAAGTAGGAAAAATGATTACCTGCACTTAGCGAATTGGTTTGCGAATAGCACATCCTTAGATGAAGCACATAAGCTTTCCTCTGTTGTTTTTGGAGCAATGACGATTCAACACCTTCAACTTGAGGAAGGGACCACCGATAATTTGCATTCTGATACGTGGGATGAGAATCCTATTCATTTATCGATCAAACCAAGAACCAATCGTTATCGAGAAAAGACAAAACCTGGTGCGATGACGTCAAACACATTAAAGAAAATGCAACAGCGCGAACAGTATTTAGAAGAACGTAGGCAGGAGCGAGCCCTTATTGACCAATATATGAATGAAGGAATCATTCAGCTTTCTGAAATTTCAAAGGTGGATCCTTTTGTTCGAAAGGTTTTACTGAGTTGGATTGGAAAATCAATGGCAAGTAAAAATCATAAGGTGAAAACAGATTATGGAATGGTTGTTAAGGTAACAATTGATAATAGTAAAAGAATTTTACTAGAATCTGAGGATGGAACTTTAAAGATGCCTGATGTACGGTTTGAATTTGTGGAACAAGGAAGTGGGTTAGGATGAGGGAGCAAACACTAGAGTTTGATGAGAAAGCGAGCCTTGGTATGGATCTCTTATTTAATCATTACTGGATTTTACGTGTGGAAAATCCGGAATGGTATCAACTTATTCGTGAACGTGAAAAGGTCCTTCGTCGTTACATTAATGAAAAATTTGGGTTGCGACTTATTGTTCATCAGCATTTTATCAAACTTGAAAAAATCCCTGTTGAACCACAGAGTTGGATGGGAATTAACGATTTTCAGGAGCCGATGGATTATGCCATTTTTTGCTGTGCTTTATCTTTTTTAGAGGGTAAATCTGTTGATGAACAGTTTTTATTATCGGATTTATGCCAAGAAATACAGGCAGACTATCCAGGAGAGTTTGAACTTGATTGGACTCTTTATATCCATAGAAAGTCACTTATTCGAGCGATTAAGGTCTTACTTGATTTCCAATTAATCCGAACCATTGATGGGGACATTGGTCGATTCGACCACGATGAAGAACAGGAAGTATTATATGAAGCAACGGTGTACAGTCGCTATTTTATGCGCTCCTATCCAGATGATTTTGTTACCTATAAAAATTGGGAAGAGCTTTTAAATGAGGATTGGAAACTCAATCAAGAAGATGAACGTAGAAAGAGAGTGTATCGAAAACTCTTTTTTTCACCTGCTCTGCACCGTGTAGACCTTCAAGACCCTGATTTTTTATATATTCGAAATTACCGCAACCGTTTAGCTGAAGATATTGAGAATCATAGTGATTACAAATTACATGTTTATAAAAATACAGCTTTTTTATCAGTGGCTGAGCCGAAAAAGTACCAACAGATATATCCAAATTCAAAGGCGTCAACAGATATTCTCTTACAACTATCAGATTATCTTCATCATCATCTTGAACAGTTTACTCCAAAGGAAAATGGAGAAATTGTGATGACTGAGGGGGAACTAGATGGTGTTCTAGATATTCTACGTAAAAAGTACGAAAGTGGCTGGGCCAAATATTTCCGTGAGAAAACAACGAGCGCTGTTCGGACTGAATTAATAGATGCCATGAAGGACTGGATGATGGTTGAAGTTGAGGAGGAAAGCTCTTTAATTAAAATGAAACCAATCTTAGGGGTGTTGACAGGATCGTACCCTGATGATTTTGAAGGAGGAGAAGTCTAATGGCAACCAATAGATGGGTGATGAATCGAGCAGGTCTATTAAACTTTTGGTACTACGATCATGAAATTTTTCATTTCGAGGATGGAAAGCTCTTATTAAGAGGATCGAATGGCTCAGGAAAATCAGTAACGATGCAAAGCTTCCTGCCAGTTTTGCTAGATGGGAAAAAGTCACCTGATCGTCTTGACCCTTTTGGCTCAAAAGCTAGAAGAATGGAAGATTATTTATTAGGTGAAAAAGAAGTAGTGGATCGGGATGAACGGACGGGATATTTGTTTATTGAATACAAAAAAAGAGATTCAGAGCAGTATATTACAACGGGGATTGGGATGCAGGCGAAGCGAAACAAAGGGATCAAATCCTGGTATTTTCTGCTGACAGATAACCGAAGAGTGGGTCATGATTTCCATCTTTCACAGAAATACGCCGGAGATATGGTTCCACTTTCAGCGAAAGAATTGGAAAATCGGATTGGCAATGGTGGTTATATTGTAAATACACAACGCGAATACATGGAGCTTGTGAATAAATATGTCTTTGGTTTTAATTCAATAGATGCTTACGAAGATTTAATCAAATTATTAATTCAATTAAGAAGTCCAAAGCTCTCGAAGGATTTTAAACCTACTGTTATTTATGAAATCTTAGAATCTGCTTTACCACCATTAACAGATGATGAATTGCGTCATCTTTCAGACACGATTGAAAATATGGATCAGGCAGCCCAACAGCTGGAGCAATTGGAAAGAGAATATGAGTCCATCGGAAGGCTTGAGTCTGTCTATGATGCTTATAATCAATTCATTTTAGCGGAACGGGCTAACCAGTGGCAGCGAGCTGAAAAGAAGAGTACCTCTGCTAAAAAGCTGGTTCAGGACTTATCCAAACAGCTCGAAGAATTTGATGAAGAAATAGAGAAGCTTTCTGAAGATAAAACAGTATACCAACAACAAAAATATATTGCTGAACAAGAGAAAAGCTCCTTACAAAAGCATGAGGTATGGTCATTAGAGGAGAAAAAATCAGATAAAGAAAAAGAATCTGTTTCGTTATCACTAGAAATAAGTAAGCTTGACAATAAGTGGGCAGACCAAAATAACAAACTAAATCGGTTCTGGAAGGAAAAAGAAGAATACGAAACGAAGCTTGCACAGCTCGAAAGAAAGGCTTCAGAATTACTTGAAGAACTTGATGTAGATGCCCTAGAATCGGCTTTTTCACAGCATAAAGTTAATGTAAATGACTTTGAACGTGCACAGGCGGACCGTTTTGATTTTACCGTTTGGTTAAAGGAAGCAAAAGATCATCGAGCGCTCTTGATCCAATTAGAAAAACTTGCTGAAGAACAAACACGATTGGGGGAGGAACATTCACGTCTCATGCGCCAATCCTCCGAGAAGAAACGGCTTGTAGATGAATGTTTAAAAGAGTTGGATCACCTTCAAGCATGGTTTGAGGAACAACAGCAGCAACTTGAGAACGACGTTTTTCAATGGATGGAAGAACGTCCAAAGCTCACTTATACTGTAGAAATGCGACAGGAAATTGCAAGATCCTTACAAGGTCTTTATGAACGGAATCGATTTGATGTGGTTCGTGATCAGCTTTTTTCGGCAATCCATGATTATGAGGCAGAAGTTAAAAAGAACATCGCCATTACATCGGAAAAAATCGTACGTAAGGAAGAGGAAATAAAGGAAGCAGAAGAAGAGCTTTCTCGAATAAAACATCAAAAAATGGTCGAGCCGGAAAGATCAGAGGGAACGGAAGAATTTCGAGGGAAACTAAAGGTAGAAGGACAAGCGTTTCTCCCATTTTATGCAGCAGTTGAATTTCGTGAACATGTTACAGAAGAGCAAAAGGAGCGAATTGAATCAGCCCTGAAACGGGTAGGGATTTTAGACAGTTTGATTACTGACCAACCACTATCACCTGAACAGGATGCAGTGCTTGTAACTGAACCACGTCTTTTGGGTTATACATTAGCTGATTATTTAATGCCAGATGTAGATGAAGACAGTCCAATTTCAATGGAAAAAATAGATGAAGTACTCAGAAGCATCTCACTTGAAAGGGATGGAAGTGGATTTCACGTCGATATTGACGGTTCCTACTCAGTAGGCTGTTTAGTCGGTCACGCACCTTTTGAAGATAGCTCAAAGTTTATTGGCCGTGCTTCAAGGAAACGTCATCAAAAGGAACAAATACGAATTTGGACGGAGACCATTTTTAAGCTCCAAACAGAGTTAGCAGAATTACAAAATGTGTTAAACGTATTTGAAGAAGAACAACAGATGGTCGATAGATGGAAGAAGGAACTCCCTAATGACAAGGATTTATCGGAATTAAATGAACAAATTATTCAAAAAAAGCAAGAACTCACGCGCGAACAGGATTTTCTTCGTCAAATTGATGAGGAATGGAAAAAAATATATGATCGTCTAAATGAAGTGAAAAAACAGTTGCGTGAACAAGGTATTCACCTGAATATTACCCTGACAAAGGAAGAAATCTCACATGCATTAGAGGCGTCGGAAAGTTATTCTGAACACCTTAATCTGTTTCAAAACGTTTCCATCCAAATCGCTTATACAAAGAAAGAAGTTTCAGATGTCATGTCGCGGATTGAAGAAACAGAGGAAGAATTGGATGAAATTGCTGGCGATCGAAACATTCGAAAAACACAGTTGAATCAGATGAAAGCTGAAATTGAATCAATTGAACAACAGCTTCAATTAAAGGGTATTGATGACGTTAGAAGACGTATTCAAGAAGTTCAGATTGCTTTAAAAGAGGCTGAAGACAAGATTCAACTCATTTCGAATACCCTACCGCAAACGAAAGCTAACAAAGATCGATGTAATGATAAATTACAAGATGCACAGAAAGACCTTGCCTTTTGGCAGAATATGAACCAAGAGTGGAAAAAAATAGTTGAAAAGGAAAAGCACCAAGGCTTTGTGCAAGTTGAAGGCAATGATGCTGCAACCATTTTTGAACAACTGCAACCCGTTTTCGTGAAATATGATCGTTCAAAGTTACTGGAGCAATTAACAAAAGTCTTTTTTAATGAGCAAACGCATTTAACTGAATATAGAATGTTTGAATATACAGATGATGCAGACCTCCCAGAGTGGTTTCAAGAGGATTTTGGTGAGCAATATGAACCATTTAAGTCTGAATGGAACTCTTTAAAAGGAAGACGTGTCATTCAGATGGAATATAGGGGGCAACGGGTCAATCCCTATTATGTTTCTTCTGCTTTAAAGAAAGAACTCGAGGAACAAAAAGGATGGCTTGATGAACAAGACCGACAACTTTATGAGGATATCATTGTAAATACAGTAGGGACTATTCTCCGAAATCGAATTCAAAGAGCTCAGCAATGGGTAAAGGAAATGGATAAAATTATGGCGGAGCGTGATAATTCATCCGGTCTAATTTTCTCAATTGCTTGGAAACCATTGACTGCTGAATCTGAAAATGAGATGGACACAAAAGAACTTGTTCAGCTTTTACAAAGAAATAGCAAGTTCCTCAGTGAAGATGATTTAAATAAAATCACAAAGCACTTCCAATCTCGAATTGCCAAAGCAAAAGAGCTCATCCAATTAAGGAATGAAGGTTCAACACTTCATCAAGTTCTTAAAGAGGTTCTTGATTATCGCAAATGGTTTACATTTGTCCTATCTTTCAGTCGCGTGAACGAGCCAAAGCGTGAGCTAACAAATAATGCGTTCTTTAAATTTAGTGGTGGAGAAAAAGCCATGGCGATGTATATTCCGCTTTTCACGGCAGCCTATTCACGTTATAAAGAAGCGGGTGATATGGCACCATATATTATTTCTCTGGATGAAGCATTTGCTGGTGTGGATGAAAATAATATTCGTGACATGTTTGAGGTTGTTGAACAACTTGGCTTCAACTATATTATGAACTCTCAAGCCCTTTGGGGGGACTATGACACGATTTCAAGTCTGTCTATCGCTGAACTTGTTCGCCCGAAAAACGCTGATTTTGTTACTGTCATTCGTTATCAATGGGATGGAAAACAAAAATCCTTGGTCATTGATGGGGATGCGTTTATGGAGGAGCTAGTGACGAATGAACAGTAGAGTAAAAATATTTAAGGAAGAGCCAGGATTTATTAAGCTTTTTCGCTTATTTAAAGAGAAATATCGCTCTCTAGGTAGAATTGGTGGAACGGTGGGCATAAAAGATTTTGAGAGTCATGAACTAGATTCCATCGCAGGGTTTTTAGGCGTGCCGAAGGAGAAGATTTTACAAAAAGGAACGATATCCTTAATTGATTTTGATATTGAGTTAGCAAATACCGGATTTGAAGATTACACTTTACTAACTTTATTAGAGGAATTTTTCCAGGAAAGAATTTGGACGAAACAGGAAGAATTAGAGGTAGCGCAAGAACAAGAGGATGCTTTTTTCCAATCAATCCATCATCCCGAATTAGGCTGGTGGATTGAATGGATTCGGTCTAAGGGGCCGGACACAAGATGGATTTGGTCGTTATATAAAGCGAATAAGGACAATCTTCGTGAAAAAATTCAAACGACTTGCAAGGCCTTCACATTGCTTCCAAAGGAAGGAGAGTTTGAAAGGCTCCCCTTCTTTTCTCAAAGGATCACTGGTAACCCTCACTACTTCGACAATAACGAGATTGGTGGCAAATTATTTGTTCATTGTTTGTATGTTGATCAATTGATTCATGGGAACACTGAAGTGGTTATGCCCAAGAGTGTTGAGGAGCTTAATGAATTATTGTCGGAATATCGAATTATGCGGGATGATCTATGGAATTTTGTGACTTGTCAAGGGCTGCTTGCCTCAAGTAATGGTGAAGTCCATCCTGTTTGGAAAGCTGCTGCCTTGACTCGGACAGTTATGAACATTCCAATGAAAGAGTTAGCAAAAATAGATAAGGTTGCACCTGTAATAGGAAAAAAGATTTGGGTGGTTGAAAACTCAAGTGTTGCTTCAACGATCATGGATAGGGTTCCTGATGCTGCTATTATCTGCACGCATGGCCAAGTAAGGTTGGCAGGCTGGCGATTATTGGACTTGTTAGTAGCAGAAAATTGTATTCTATATTATTCAGGTGATTTGGACCCAGAGGGGATTTCCATAGCAAATCGCCTCAAAGAAAGATACAAGGAAAATGTCCACTTATGGCGAATGGATAAAAAATCCTATTTAGAATCACTTTCTAGTGAAGATATTTCAACGAGACTTAGTAAACTAGATCGAATCACTTCTCCTGAATGGGTTGACGTTATTACCGCTATGAAAGAAACAAAACTAGCAGGGTACCAAGAAGCACTTGTACATGAAATGATTGATGATATTAAGGGATTAAACACAACTGATTTTTAGTATCAATAATATGTGGGCATGTACCTTTTGGTAGGTACATGCCTTTTGGTGATTGATTTAACTTAGAAATAGAGAGCGATTTGGACAGTAAGAGTTCACAATAGCAGCAATGAGTCAAAATCAATTTCTCATTCTGACACAAACTGAAAAACCAAGATTGATAGTGTCAAAAACCAATCGGTAGTTAGACAACAAGGTGATATGGAACCACAAGAACCGTCCCCGTGGGCCCTTAGTACTTTCCTCATGCTAAAAACTTACAACTAATTCCCTGTGTCGATTTGTGTAAAATATAGTAGAATGATAGGTGGAGATAAATGATATTGATTGAGGGAAGAGGAATAACATTGAAGAAAGTAATCATCGGGTTGGTACTTGTATTGGTGGCGTCCTCTCTATTTTTTGCGAGGGAAGCTTTTTCTGATATTTTACAAGAAAGCTATACTTCAATTAAGGAAGTCGTGGTTGGAAAAATTGCGTTAAGTAAAGAAAGCAATGGGGAAGCATTGCCGGAAAAAGTAGACGCACCTGAGACCCAAACTGCAGGTGAGCAGACAGAAGTGGCTCCTGAAGATAAGAAGCCAGTCATTGACCCAAATGATCCCTTTTTATTGTTAGTAAATAAAGAGGTTGGGGTTTTGGATGAATCATATGTACCACAAAATCTTTCAGTTCCGAATGTAGCATTTTCCACTTCCGTAGCAGAACGTAAACAGATGGTAAAAGAGGCTGCGGATGCTCTTGAACAATTATTTGCCGGAGCAAGTAATGACGGAATCACACTTCATGCACAATCCGGCTACCGTTCATATGGTACACAGAATATGCTTTATGATTCTTATGTTCGTGCAAATGGGGAAGAAGAGGCAAATACATTTAGTGCCAAACCAGGTCAAAGTGAACATCAAACGGGTCTTGCGATGGATGTGACAAGTGATAGTGTGGACAACCAGCTTGTCCAAGAGTTTGGAGAAACCGTGGAAGGAAAATGGGTTGCCGAGCACGCGGCTGAGTTTGGATTTATCATCCGCTTTCAAGAGGGTAAAGAAAATATCACGGGCTATATGTACGAGCCATGGCATCTTCGCTATGTTGGTGTAGAGCATGCCAAATATATCACAGAACAAGGACTTACTTTAGAAGAATATCTTGGCGTTATAGAAAAATAGAGTAGAAGAGCCCCTAAAAAGGGCTCTTTTTCTTTTGCACATTGATTTACCTATTCAACAACATTTACAATTATAGTAATCGATAAAAGTTACGATCATACATATCTAAAAATGGGGGTGCTTAAAATGAACATCGATCATCAAGTTGAGATCTTTAATAAGCAGGCGGGTAAATATTATAAACGAGCCAAACAAAAAAATATGGATTTTCGACTGAGAAGGAAGCTTCTACAGTCAGCTACAGGTGATATCTTGGAATTATCGGTTGGAGCGGGAATGAGCTTTCAATTTTATCCGAAATCATCGAGAATCACTGCGGTTGACTTTAGTCCGAATATGATTAACCGAGCTAAACTCGTAGCAGCGGATCAAGGGCGTCAAGTAGATTTTCGACTTGGAAATGTAGAAGAAATCGCTCTTCCAGAAAAAACGTATGATACAGTTATCTCAACATTGTCGCTTTGCTCATACCCTCATCCTGAAAAGGTACTTAAAAGAATGGCTTCCTGGTGTAAAGAGGATGGAAAGATTCTTCTCTTTGAACATGGGATCAGCACAAACACATTCGTTGCCTGGATTCAACATAAAACAAACTCATTTTATTTTAAAAAAGTAGGGTGTCATACGAATCGTGACATTCTAAAGCTTGTGCAAGAATCTCCACTATCCATCGTTAAATCAGAGCATTACGTGTTAAATACTGTTCATCTTATCTGGGCAAAGCCAGTTTAGTAAAACAACTTTTTAAGGACGGATTAACTAATGGTTATATGAAATTTGCCTACTCCAACATGCAAAGTGCCAGGAACCTATGGGGTACCTGGCACATCTATAAAACTTTGATTCTATACTGATGCTTCCTGTATATTTGAACTTTCTGCACTTTGAACAAATTTCATTTGCCTTCGCAGGATAAATACATAGGCGAAAGATGCGAAAATCATACTTAATGCACTATATAAAAAGACCGCTTTGAAGCCAGCATGAAGGGAAATAAAACCTAAGCATAAAGCTCCGACTCCACTACCTACATCTTTGGCAGTGAAAAACGTCGAGTTCCCTGCGCCTCTTCGATCAGGTGGGCAAAGCTTAATCATCACGGCATTTAAAGCAGGCTCTACAAAACCTAATCCTAATCCGTAAAGGATGCCCGCTAGGATGAAATCACTTAAGGAATTAGCATAGGCTAAAACTACAAATGAGAGCGTCATAATGATTAATCCAGGGATAATGACCAATGAACTTCCATATTTATCAGCCAATTTACCTCCAACAATTCTCGTGAATAATAGGGCAATTGAATAAACCGTATAATATAAACCGATATCTTCGATTCCTAAAGATAGGGCGAAGGTTGGAATAAAGGTTAACGCTACACCCATTCCAACATAAACAAAAACCGTTACTAAAGCTGTTGGAAGAGCTGTTTTTTCATAAAGCAGTTCAGAGATTTTTCGTTTTTGATTTGATGGTTTGCGTTCGATGCTTGTTTTTCCTTTTTCATACGTTATAAAAAGGCTACAAAGAATCGAAATCAAGCCAATCAAACCGGCAACAATGAAGAGAGCTTGATAATTAAACTGTTGAATAAGATAGATACTTAAAGCTGGTCCCACTGCCGTTGCGAGTGTATTGGATAACCCAAAATAACCAACACCTTCTGCCAACCGACGTTTTGGCACAATATCCGAAATAACGGTCCCGGATGCATTGGTTGTTGCACTAAAACCTATGCCGTGTAAACTTCTCATAACCAACAGAAGGCCAATTGAAAATGCAAAAACATAGGAAAGAGTGATAAATGCGGTTACCACCGCTCCTATAATTAACACAATTCTACGACTCTTTTCATCTATTATTTTGCCGAAAAGAGGTCTAAATAGGATCGCGACAAACATAAAGAAACCAAAAAGCATACCTGAAATGGAATTATCACCACCTAGATGGATGGCATATAAGGGGAGTCCAGTCATTAACATATTATTTGCAATTTGCGTAGACATCGTATAAACAAACGTAAGAAAATAATATTTCGTCCATAATTTTTCTGTGTTCTTATTCGTTCCTTGCAAATGAAGTCCTCATTTCTTAATAGATGTTGTTAATGATTATATCAATTATATATGACAGTTGTCAGAAATTCCGTGTTTTTTTATAATGAGCTTGCCCATGCATAGATCAATTGATAGATTGTAAGATCATCAGCATCTGCAAATTGAAGAAGTCTACGAGATGATGCTTTCAGCGGTGAAGGCTTGACCTAAACTTTCATAATTTTGTTATAATAGGAGTAATTCTAACAAATGAGGTGACAGCATTGAAAATCACACTATCACAGAAAATGAACGAATTTGGGGAATCGGTTTTTAACGAACTAGCAAACTATAAGAAACAAAAATTGCGTGAGGGGCAAGACATCATTGACTTAAGCGTGGGAAGTCCGGATTTGCCGCCACCTCCTTATGTCATTGAAGCATTGGCTACTCATGTTCAAAACCCTACATTATATGGTTATTCATTAACTGGAATTGATGAATTACATGATGCCATTTCTGATTACTACATAAGAAGATTTGATGTTTCCATTAATAAAGAAAATGAAGCATTAATGGTCATGGGCTCTCAGGATGGACTTGTTCACTTTCCAATAGCTTTTGCCAACCCAGGAGATTTGGTCCTTGTTCCAGATCCTGGCTATACTGCATATGCAGCAGGTATTGCATTAGCGGGGGCCAAGCCGTATGGCATGCCATTAATAGAGGAAAATCAGTTCTTACCCGATTTGGATGCCATTCCTGAGGAAATTTGTCAAAAGGCAAAACTAATGATACTAAATTTTCCTGGCAACCCTGTGCCAGCCTTTGCCACTCAATGCTTTTTCAAAAAAGTCATCCAGTTTGCGGAAAAACATCAGATTATGGTTCTACATGATTTTGCCTATTCGGAGCTATATTTTGAGGAAAAACCGATTAGCTTTTTATCGGTAGAAGGGGCAAAGGAAGTTGGGGTTGAATTCAATTCTCTTTCAAAAAGCTTTAATATGGCAGGGTGTCGGATTGGCTATATTGTGGGTAATCCAGATATCATTGCTGCCATCAAGCGACTCAAATCAAATCTTGATTATGGAGTGTTTTTGCCCATACAAAAAGCAGCAATTGCTGCATTAAGGGATACCTCCAGCTTCAGCGACAACTTGCGTGAAACGTATAAAAAACGACGTGATCTCTTAGTGAACGGACTAGCTGAAGTGGGCTGGAAAGTGGATTCTCCAAAAGCATCGATGTTTATCTGGGCGAAGGTTCCAAGGGGATTTACATCCACTGAATTTACGTATCGCTTAATTGATGAAGCGGGAATTGTGGTTACTCCAGGAAATGCCTTTGGTCCGAGTGGAGAGGGCTATGTACGAATTGGGCTCGTTCAAAATGAAGAGACTCTCAAAATTGTTGTCCAGCGATTAAAAGATATTCCGCTATTAAAATAGTGTTACGACTTAGCTTGGAGCACTTGTCTCAAACAAATCCTACACTTTTATATAAAAAGACGAATCAAATATAAGATTCGTCTTATTTTATTGTAAATTTCTGGGTATTATAGTAGTACTACTTATTCAGGAGTGTATTCGATGCACCTAGTCTATAATGCCTTATTCCTTTTGGCCGCGATAAAATGGGGAGATTGGAAAAGGTGGCGAGAATATTACCCAACTATTTTGTTCTTTTTAGTAGGGGACCTTTTAAAAAACCTATTATTTCATGATTACTGGATTTGGACGTATCAGGAAACGATGTTTGCCAAAAACATCCTCATCAATCATACATTTATTACGTTATTAATTATGTTTGTATCCTATCCAGCAACAACTCTCATCTATCTCGGACACTTTCCTGAAAAAAACTGGAGAAAGTTAATCTGGATTGGCTTGTGGGTGTCTCTATACGTAATAGTGGAATACATCAATTTGAAATATTTGCACCTCATCAAACACCACCATGGTTGGACGATCCATTGGTCGTTTCTGTTTAATCTCGTTATGTTTCCGATGCTTAGACTTCACCAGAAACACCCCCTTATTGCGTGGGGATTATCGATTATTTGGATTATTTTTCTTCTAATTATGTTTCCAATTCCATTGAAATACATAAAGTAAAATTTAGATGGAAAAAGGCTTTAAAATAGGATATAGTTATTCATGATAAAGGGAACTCTTGTTTGGAGTTCCTTAATTTATGATGGGAGAGAATGTATGAATACAAAAAATGAACGGGATTTTAGACATTGGAAAAAGAATATTATTCTTTTTCTAGGAAGCCAAACGATTTCTCTGTTTGGATCGGCATTAGTTCAATATGCGATTATGTGGTATATCACCCTTACCACACAGTCAGGAATGATGATGACCATCTCGATTATCTGTGGATTTTTACCGACTTTTTTCCTTTCTCCTTTTGCTGGCGTGTGGGCTGACCGATATAATCGGAAAGTGTTAATCATTCTGGCGGACGGAATGATTGCTTTTTCTACATTACTATTAGCCATTTTATTCCTAATGGGGTATGACTCCATTTGGCTCCTTTTTGTTATATCCGCGATTCGGGGACTAGGAACAGGAATCCAAACACCTGCGGTCGGCGCAATTTTACCTCAAATTGTCCCACAAGATAAGCTGACAAAAACAAACGGGGTAAATGGAAGCATTCAAGCTGTGATTATGCTGATCGCACCAATGGTAAGTGCAGCGTTGCTAACTTTAGCTTCGCTTGAAATTATTTTCTTTATTGATGTAATTACGGCAGCGATCGCGATTATCACGTTGCTAGTCTTTCTTAAAATTCCTTCCCATAAGAAGGCGAACGAACAACAACATGTCGGATATCTTGAAGATTTTAAGCTCGGTGTAAACTATATTAAACAAAGTGAATTTTTGAAGCCATTTTTCATTTTCTTTGCGATCTTTTTTGTGGCTATGGCACCAGCAGCCTTCCTTACACCACTTCAAGTCACGCGAAGCTTCGGGGATGATGTGTGGCGGTTAACAGCGATTGAAATTGCTTTTTCCATCGGGATGATGGTTGGGGGAGGAGTGATTGCCACTTGGGGGGGTTTCAAAAATAAGATTCATACGATGACATTGGCGAGTGTCATATTTGGTTTAACAACAATTGGCCTAGGAATTGTACCGATTTTCTGGTTGTATTTAGGTGTTATGCTAATTTGCGGTGTCGCAATGCCACTCTTTAATACACCTGCAACCGTATTACTGCAGGAAAAAATTGAGGAAAACTTTCTAGGAAGGGTTTTTGGGGTATTCAGTATGATTTCCACCTCGATGATGCCTCTTGGAATGTTGATTTTCGGACCAGTTGCTGATATGGTAAAAATCGAATGGCTCCTCATTGGCACGGGGATCTTCATGGTCGCACTGTCCTTCTTCCTTATGGGAAGTAAAGCGCTAGTGAAAGCAGGAGCACCGATACCTGTTCGGGAATAATGATAAAAAACACAAACGGTAGTCAAACTCACAATTGGTTTGGCTACCGTTTTTTTCGAATTTTGTCCAGAGGAATGTGATTTACCCAAGTAACGAAGCTGCTCCCTGTTGAAACTTTTCGTCAGGAGGCCATACAGAAAGGTCAAAAGGATAATCTGAACCTGGTACGATTCTTTCTTCTCCAACTATTTTACATAGGAAATCCAGGCTATCTTGGTTCCACAATACGGTGTCATACCAGAAGCGTTTTATGTACTCTGATGGTGGAGCTTGAAGATTTGTGGATACTTGTTTCCACTGCTCATATCCTTTATCCAATCTCCCAATTTGATATGGAAGGAATCCACCCCCATGGGCAAATACAACTTTTACATTTGGATATCGATCAATCAGCCCACTTAATAAAAAATCTGTTGCACAAATGGTTGTTTCCCACGGAACACCGATAAGGTTCGGCATCATTCTTCTTTGGAGACGCTGGTCTTCTGCTAAAAGTGGATGGATAAAAACGATCGCATTGAGCCGATTTGCTTCTTCAAAAAATGGTATGAAAAATTCATCAGATAACATCCGACCTGGTAGGCCAGGACCGATGATGACTCCTTTTAGTCCAAGATTCATTCCATCGTGTAAAATTTGTGCTGCTTTGTCTGGGTTCGTAAGGGGGACAGTTCCGAGTGCTGAAATGTTCTGGGGTGCTGTTTTTGTCCATTGTGCTAAAGAAAGATTGTATACATGAGACAACTCAGATGAAATGTCATCAGGAAAATCATACAAGAAAAGCTGCGGAATCGGTGAAACAACGGAGTGAGTGACGCCAGCATTCTCTTGTTCTTTTAAATAAAGATGACTGTCAATGAAAGCTGGCTTCAGTTCAAAGCCCCATTTTTCATTCACCACTAAAAATTCATCTTTGTTTGCTTCTTTTTGAACCCATTTTGCATTTACTGTTTTTTGATGATCCTTAAGCCATGTGATGACATCTGGCGGGATAAAATGTGTATGAAAGTCGTGCATTGCCTATACCTCCTAGTTTGTAACATTGTCCATAGTACGTAATATAGCAAAGAAGGTTGTACTTGAAAAGGTAGAATAAAAAATATTTAGATTTGTTAGATAACGATACTTTTCGAAAAGTGAAATTTATTTTGAAGTTGTTCCACATAGAGAAACAGCAGTATTGTTTATGACATTAATAGAGGGTACGATACAATCATAAATTATCAAAAAATTTTGTTAATAAAAAGGAGGAATTGTTTCATGCATGTTGAAACAAGAGTACAAGCAATAAATTGTTTACATTTTATTAATGGACAATTTGTTGAATCACAGAATCAAAAAACATTTGCTAATATCAATCCAGCCACTGAAGAGGTTCTAGGAACAGTTGCAGAGGGTGGGAAAGAAGAGGTTAATTTTGCTGTTGCTGCTGCCAGAAGAGCTTTAAATGGAAACTGGAAAAACACAACTGTTGAGGAGCGTTCGAAAATCCTTCGTCGGATTGGAGATTTAATCCTTGAAAGACAAGAGGAACTTGCACGCCTTGAATCTTTGGATACAGGGAAGCCATTCTGGTTAGCAAATAGTGTTGATATTCCACGTGCAGCCTATAACTTCCATTTTTTTGCTGATTTTATGGTTTCGGTGAACACGGATGCGAATCTGCAGGACGATAAAGCCTTGCATTATACCCATCGTCGTCCTGTTGGGGTGGTTGGGATTATCAAGCCATGGAACCTACCGTTACTGCTCCTTACTTGGAAACTAGCCCCTTGTCTAGCAATGGGGAATACCGCTGTTATCAAACCAGCTGAATGGACACCCATGACTGCCACTGTTTTGATGGAGATTTGTAAAGAAGCTGGAGTTCCGGACGGGGTTGTCAATTTAGTTCATGGTTTTGGAACTAACTCTGCAGGAAGTGCCATTTCTGAGCATCCAGATGTAGATGCGATTTCCTTCATCGGTGAACCGGGTACGGGATCCGCGATTATGAGAGCGGCCTCTACCTCATTGAAGAAATTATCCTTCGAGCTTGGTGGGAAAAATCCTAATATTATTTTCGCGGACTCCGACCTTGAGGAGGTTATTGAAACGACGATTAAATCAAGCTTTATCAACCAAGGTGAAGTGTGTCTGTGCGGTTCGAGAATTTATGTTGAACGTCCAATTTATGAAGAGTTCTTAGACAAGTTCACTAAGAAAGTGAAGGCATTAAAAGTAGGTAAACCGGAAAACGCAGATACCAATGTCGGAGCATTAATCAGTAAGGAACATTATGATCGTGTGAATAGCTATCTGGAGATTGCCCGCAATGATGGCGGGAATTTTTTAACAGGCGGAAAACGACCTGAAGGATTAGACGAAGGTTATTTTCTAGAGCCTACGATTATTACAGGGTTGGATCGAAACTCTCGTTGTGTGCGTGAAGAAATCTTTGGACCTGTTGTGACGGTTACACCATTTGATATGGAAGAAGAAGTCATCATGCAGGCAAATGATACGCATTATGGTTTAAGTGCAACCATTTGGACGAATGATCTTCGACGTGCTCACCGTGTAGCTCACCAAATTGAAGCTGGAATTATTTGGGTCAACACATGGTTCTTGCGTGATCTTCGTACACCATTTGGTGGGATGAAGCATAGTGGGATCGGCAGAACGGGTGGAATGCATAGTCTTGACTTCTACTCAGAATTATCCAATATCACAATCAAACTATAAAGAAGGGTGTTGTGAACGTGTCAAATAAAATCGAGCAATTTTCTATGAAACTAGCTGAAGCAGAATCTACTCGTATTGGAATCGAAGCCCCAACTTCAGTAGATGCAGAGCTAACAGTCAAAGATGCTTATTATATTCAACTTGAAAATATTAAAAAAAGGGTAGCAGAAGGACAAAAAATTGTCGGGAAAAAAATCGGTTTAACCTCATTAGCAATGCAGAATCTGTTAGGGGTGGATGAACCAGATTACGGCCACTTATTGGACAGTATGGTAGTCGAAAATGGTGGAAAGATTTCGATTGAAAAAGTATTGCAGCCTAAAGTGGAAGGTGAAATTGCATTTATTTTAAAGAAGGATTTACGTGGACCAAATGTGACCACGCTTGATGTCCTTCAAGCAACCGAGTATATCGTTCCAGCCTTAGAAATCGTTGATAGTAGAGTAAAAGATTGGAAGATTAAGCTTGCTGACACGGTTGCCGATAATGCATCTTCTGGTTTTTATGTGCTTGGCGGAAAACCAACCAAGATAGAAGATATTGATCTCGAATTAATCGGCATGACTCTTTCAAAAAACGGCGACCTGGTTAACACGGGTGTTGGTGCAGCTGCATTGGGAAATCCGGCAAACTGTGTTGCTTGGTTAGCGAATAAGCTTTCTGAATTTGATATACCACTTCGAGCAGGAGAGGTTATTTTATCAGGTGCCTTGTCAGCGGCAATAGAGGCACATGAAGGGGATTCATTCACTGCACGATTTGCCCATATTGGTCAAGTGAGCGTTCGTTTTTAAAAAAAGGGAGGGAAGAAATAGATGTCAAAAGTAAAAGTAGCCGTTCTTGGCTCAGGAAATATTGGGACAGATCTAATGCTAAAACTTCGTAGGTCTAACATACTTGAATTAACGACTGTGATTGGAATTGAACCAGAGTCAGATGGATTAAAAAAAGCTCGCGAGCACGGGTTTGAAACGATTGACACTGGAATTAACGGGTTTTTAGAAAGACCTGAACTCGCTGATATTGTGTTTGATGCAACAAGTGCGAAAGCTCATATCCGTCATGCCAAACTATTAAAAGACGTTGGAAAGCAGGTGCTCGATTTAACGCCCGCAGCAGTAGGGCCATTCGTTGTACCGTCTGTGAATCTAGGGGAGCATGTGGAAGCAGAGAATATCAACCTGATTACATGTGGAGGTCAAGCAACGATTCCGATGGTTCATGCAATTAATCGCGTCCAACAGGTTGAATATGCCGAAATTGTCGCAACGATTTCAAGTAAAAGCGCAGGACCGGGCACAAGAGCCAATATCGATGAGTTTACGCAAACAACTGCCCGTGGAATCGAACGGATTGGCGGCGCAAGAAAAGGAAAAGCGATTATCATTTTAAATCCTGCAGAACCTCCGATTATCATGCGAGACACCATTCATGTCATTGTCGAGGGGGAAACCGTTCAGCAGGAAGAAATTACAGTTTCTATCAAGGAAATGGAAAAGCAGGTTCAAACCTATGTACCAGGATACCGACTAAGACAAGAGCCAATCTTTGATGATAACCGGATTACCGTCTTTATTGAAGTAGAAGGGGCTGGCGATTATCTACCGAAGTATTCCGGAAACTTGGATATTATGACCGCAGCTGCTGTGAAAGTTGCAGAAGAATGGGCACAACATAAAATTTCAAAAGTAACCGTTTAAAGTATGTGTTCAAAAAGGAGGGTGAAAAGGACCGCTTCGGCGAAGGCGCCACGTCCTGTGGCGACGCCGACACTAGCACATCCTGTGCGTCGAAATTTCAAGGCGGTGCAGCTTTGAGTACCGGAGCGTATGCAGTTAATACGTGTGGAACGGAGAAGCAAGCCAACGCGGAAATTCGATGAGTCATTTTACCGACTTTATGAACTTCCTCTAAAAAGAAAGGAGCGAAACAAGATATGACCCATGAAAGAGATGTATTGATTACTGAAGTCGCATTGCGTGATGGCAGTCATGCGATTAGGCATCAATTTACCGTTGAGCAGGTAACAAGTATTGCTAAGGCTTTGGATGAAGCAAATGTTCCTTATATCGAAGTATCCCATGGAGATGGGCTAGGAGGATCGTCGTTGCAATACGGCCTATCCTTAACAAACGAGTTGGAGTTAATCGAAGCGGCTGCATCTGTTGTCAACAATGCGAAAATTGCGGTCCTTCTCTTACCAGGGATTGGAACAATGCCAGAGTTAAAGCAAGCGGCTCAGTTAGGTGCGAAAATGGCACGAATTGCAACACACGTCACAGAGGCTGATGTATCACCACAGCATATCGCTACAGCAAAGGATCTCGGACTTGAGACAGTTGGGTTTCTTATGATGTCCCATATGGCACCTACTGCCAAATTAGTCGAGCAAGCCAAATTAATGGAGAGCTATGGTGCCGATACCGTTTATGTCGTTGATTCGGCTGGCGCCCTCTTGCCCCATCAAGTATCAGAAAGAATTCGTGCTCTCAAAGATACGTTAACGGTGAATGTTGGTTTCCATGCCCATAATAATCTTTCCTTGGCCATGGCCAATACACTTGCGGCGATTCAGGAAGGGGCTACTAGAATTGATGGTAGTATTCGCTGCCTAGGTGCAGGAGCAGGTAATACACAGACGGAAGTACTTGTTTCCGTCCTCGATAAAATGGGGATAAAAACGGGAGTCGATCTGTTTAAAATGATGGATATTGCGGAGGAATTGGTCGCGCCGATTTTAGAGAAGCCACAGGAAATTACAAGAGATAGTCTTGTTCTTGGCTATGCTGGTGTCTATTCAAGCTTCCTGTTATTTGCTCAGCGTGCTGCGAAAAAATTCAACATTGACTCGCGCGAGATTTTAATCGAACTTGGAAGAAGACAAGTGGTGGGTGGTCAAGAAGATATGATCATGGATGTAGCAGCAGAATTGGCAGCAAAAAAGCATGCTGTTAACTTTATTTAGAACTGAGCCCCAGTTATATAGATGATTAATGTAAAAAGAGTATGAAATTTGTGTGGGGTTCATAACACGGCTAAATAAAGTAAAGCCTCCGGCGGATGCCGCAGATTTTCAAAGGAAATTTTTCGAGCAATAGATCAAAGACTAAGAACGCCACTTCCTGTGGCAACGTCTTTGTGACCCACCTCGTGTGGGCCTAAAAAATCTGGGCGCAAATACGCCAAGGCGCATTTGATTAAGGAGGATATCGAATGAGTCAATATAAAGAAATTGCCCAATACCTTGTTTCGGCTGAAATTGAAAAACGCGAGGTAACAAGAGTTACAGCAAATTTAAAACCGGATTTAACGGTTGAAGAGGCATATCTTGTTCAGGAAGAAATCGTCAACATAAAGTTAAATGAAGGAAAACGTATTGTGGGTCCTAAGATGGGGTTAACAAGCCCGGCAAAAATGAAGCAGATGGGAATTACAGATCCGATTTTCGGTTATGTGTTTGATTATATGTTGATTGAAAATGGAGACAAGGCTCACCTAAGTGACCAAATTCATCCTAAAGTTGAGGCGGAAATTGCGTTTGTTATTGGCGAGGATATAGAAGGCCCCGGTATAACAGGAGCACAGGTTTTAGCAAAAACGGAATATGTATTACCGGCACTCGAGTTGATTGATAGCCGTTATGAAAATTTCCAGTTTACCTTACCGGATGTAATTGCCGACAATGCTTCGACGTCACGGGTTGTGTTAGGAACCACACTGAAGAAGCCTGAACAATTTGAGCTTGACCTTGTTGGTGCTACCTTGTCCATTAATGGTGAAATAAAAGAACTTGGTGCAGGAGCTGCAGTTCTTGGTCACCCGGCCAATTCAATCGCGATGCTTGCTAATATGCTCGCAGCTAAAGGTGGAAAGATTCACAAAGGTGACATCATTTTATCAGGTGGGATTACAAGTGCCGTTATGTTGAAGCATGGTGATGTTGTAAGCGGTAAATTCGATGGCTTTGGTGAAGTAAGTTTCACAGTAACAGATTAAGAGAGGAAGAGTTTTTATGCCAATTATACACGTGCAAATGATGGTAGGCAGACCGAAGGAGAAAGTCGCAGAATTAATTCGCAATGTAACGAACACGGTATCTGAAACACTGGGTTCAGATAAGGAAACCATTCGAGTACTCGTAACCGAAATTCCAAAAACACATTGGGGAAAAGCAGGAGAACCGGTTGGAAAATAGAGTTTATCTAAAAAGGGGATGCAAGATTGAATATCCTTGCCTCCTTTATTTGCATTAAATGAAAACGTTTGCTAAAAACTTAATAGTTTCGGATTAATTTATTTTAGGAGGGAATTAGGATGACAATTGAATTTAGCATGCTTGCACCCCATGTTCCAAGTATGTGCCATGAAGAGCAAGTACCTGAGTTCCAAAAGGATATGGCCTCGGCCATGAACGAAATCGGGAAGAAACTAAAAGAGATTAAGCCGGATGCCATTGTACTAGTTTCTTGCCACTGGCCATCAACATTCTTTCATTATGTCGATTGCACGCCCGTTCATAAAGGGATTCTAACGGCCTTTGAAGCACCGGATTTAATTAAAGATGTTCCTTATCACTATCCCGGTGATGAAGATTTAGCGAAAGAATTGGTAAGCGCTGCTGAAGAGGCTGGTCTTCAAGTTCAAGGGGTACATGATCCGTATTTTGTTTGGGATTACGGTAGTGTAGTTCCATTACGCTACCTAGTTCCAGATGAGGATATTCCTGTCATCAATTTGTCAGTCACGTTGGCAGCATCCCTTGAAGAAACGTATAAATGGGGGCAAGTGATTGGTAAAGTTTTACGAGCAAGTGAGAAAAAGATTGTGTTTATTTCAAGCGGAGCCCTATCTCATAATCTAGTAAGGGGAAGACAAAATATACCAACCGTTACAGAACATGCGATGGATAAGCAATTTATTGAATTCGTCATGAAAAAAGACTACAAGGCGGCTTATGCCATGCTTCCTGAGTATGCACGGTTTGCAAGAGTAGAATCTGGTGGACGTCACCTTGCCATGCTCTTAAGTATCATTGATGTAAATGCAGAACCTGCTTATCTAGCAGATGGTCAATCATCTGGAAGTTGGAATGCCGTTATTACATTCGGCCTAAGACAAGTCCCAGATGTCACTCATTTAGAAGAAAGTGAATATGTAAAGTAATTCATTGAACCAAAATAAAGGGGGGAAACTATGAAAACTAAAGTAGGGATCATAGGTGCGGGTCCAGCAGGACTCATGCTGTCCCATTTATTACAATTAGAAGGAATTGAATCAATTATCCTAGAGTCACGTTCACGTGAGGATATTGAAGGTACTATTCGTGCTGGAGTGCTAGAGCAAGGGACCATTGACCTCTTGAATGCAACGGGTGTCGGAGAGCGGATGATGAGAGAAGGACATGTCCACGAAGGAATTGAATTGCAATTTAGGAATAAAAGGCATCGCATTGATTTCAAAGAGCTTACTGGTGGAAAGGAAATTATGGTGTATGCTCAGCACGAAGTCATAAAAGACCTTGTTGCTGCACGCCTTGATGCGGGAGGACAGATTTATTTTAATGTCAGTGATGTGAGTTTACATCAAATAGAAACGGACACACCCAAAATTAAGTTTTGTCAAGAAGACGGACGGGAACTTGAGGAAATTGAATGCGATTTTATTGCGGGTTGTGACGGCTTCCACGGTCCAAGTCGAAAAGCCATACCTGACCGTGTAAAAGTTGAAAAGCAAAAAGTTTATCCATTTGGATGGCTTGGAATTTTAGCGGATGCACCGCCGGCAAACCCAGAATTAATCTATTCCAATCATGAACGAGGCTTTGCTTTAGTTAGTACGAGGTCTCCTGAAATTCAACGCTATTATCTTCAAGTAGACCCTAATGATGATATTAAAAACTGGTCTGATGATCGAATTTGGGAAGAACTCCATGCAAGAGTGGACATGGACGGATGGAGACTAACAGATGGTCCCATTATTCAAAAAAATATTGTTTCAATGAGAAGCTTCGTTTGTGAAACAATGAGATATGGTCGCCTTTTCTTAGCAGGAGATTCAGCTCATATTGTTCCACCAACTGGCGCGAAAGGACTAAATCTCGCTGTTGCTGATATCCAAGTGTTGGCCAAGGGGATTACTGAATTCTATAAAGAGGGCAAAGAAGAAACACTTGAACACTATTCAGACATTTGCCTGCGACGGGTTTGGAAAGCCCAGCGATTCTCGAATTGGATGACAACGATGCTCCATCGGGATTTTGAACATAGTAGTTTTGAACATGGCATCCAGCTAGCAGAATTAGAATATGTAACTTCATCAAGAGCAGCCATGACAAGTCTAGCTGAAAACTATGTAGGTTTACCTCTGGAAATACAGTCCAATGCCGAAAAACTACAAATATAAAAACACCTAAAAGCATTTCTTTTTTACAGGAGAAATGCTTTTTATGTTGAAATATTTCTTATAGGAAACGTTTGGGGAAATGAGTGAGTTCTAAATGGAGACGAGAAATAAGATGATTCGGATGTCAAAAGTCCTTTCGATGGCTTTTTGGATTTTTCTTAAAATCTATTGGTTTAAGTTTCGCAAAAAGCCACAGCAGGAATGGGATAAACTATGGACGGATATTGGTGTAAGGTTTCGTAAGACACTTTTTGAATTGGAAGGCCTATTAATTAAGGTTGGACAAATCCTAAGCACGAGGGCTGATTTGCTTCCCGAACCGTTTATTAAGCAAATTCAAGACCTGACCGATCAAGTACCTTCGTCAGATTGGACGGATATTGAGGAAATTCTGAAAGAGGAGTGGGGGAGCTCCACTTATGGCATTTTACAATCAATCGAAAAAGAGGCCATTGCTTCGGCTTCGATTGGAGAAGTCTATAAGGGAATCCTAACAAATGGAGAAAAAATTGCCGTTAAAGTCCAAAGGCCCCATATCCAATCCATACTTAAAACAGATTTCCGAACATTGGTCATCATCATTTGGTTTGCAGATCATTTTGTACCTGTTCCAAAGGGATTTATCAATTTTAAGGTTTTGTTTAAAGAAATAAAACAAGTGATTGAGCGTGAGTTGGATTATTCAAAAGAGTTGCACACCCTTGAAATTTTTAAAGAACGGTTCCAGGAGCATGACGATGTTATCATCCCTAAGGTCTATCCTGAGTATAGTACATCAAGGGTTTTTGTTATGGAATGGGTGGATGGAATTAAGATTTCAGACGTAGCGAATTTACAAACGATGGATCGAAAACATCTTGCCCAGAGTTTGATGGAGCTTTTTCTTCCTCAATGGTTAGAGCCTGGTTTGTTTCATGCAGACCCACATCCTGGGAATGTCCTTCTATCAAAGGAAGGGAAAATTATTTTACTCGATTTCGGTATGGTTGGAGAAATCTCGAAAAAGGATGCTACCAACTTTCAACGATTGGTTGAAAGCTTTCTTACAAAGAATTATTCAAAGGCAGTCGAGTGTTTATCGCAGTTGGGATTCTTATTACCTGAATCTGACCATAGAACCATGGAGAAACTGCTAGAGGAGTGGATGTCATTTGATTTATCCCAATTAAAGGAAATCGACCTAATTGCTTTTAAACGTGAAATGAATGACGTAGTTCACGCACTTCCCATTCAGGTCCCAACACGATTTGTCTTTTTAGGTCGCTCTTTTGTCGCCATAGAAGGAATTATACTCCATTTAATCCCTGAGGAAGAGGTTGTAGATCTTGTTAAGCCTGTATTTATGAATTGGTTACATAAAAGCGGCAATCAGAAATGGTCATTCATTTTGAATTGGATCCAAGCTCTCCCGGTATTTAAAATCTTTCATTCAGTCCAGGACTTCTTACAGTTACCTCATACACTAGAAAATTTGAAGGAAGTTGAACAGCGAAGAGAATTTCAATTTACCATTTATGAAAATAATAAAAAACATGTATTCCTGCTGTCTCTATTTGGTTTTACAGGAATTGTAGCAAGTATTCTTGCTTCGCATTCCATGTTGCTTTATCTAACTGCCGGGCTCACTGCTATATCAGGGGTAGGGTATGCTCTGGTTAGTCATAAACAGAAAAAATGGTTGAAGTACATGCATGAAAAAAGAAAATGAAATAAACGAAAATCGCGAGGGTCATTCCCCGCGATTTCCTTGTTCTCCACGCTTTTTATGTTGATTATACATATAACGAATCATCTTCATTGTTCGACTACCTTGAATCATAATTACAATGGTATAGATCGTTGTTAAAATAACCCCAAGAATCGCAATCCAAAACAGTGTGGTGATTTTTGTGGCTCTACTAAACATATCAATCCCCCAATTCTTTAATCTATTTGTAGTTTTTGCCACGAAGAAGAAATTATCCATTTTTCTTGAAGATGTGTTTTTTCACCGGGGAAAGTGTTTGTGTGATAGACTAATTAAATTAAGTAAAAGGGGAGTACATCATGTCTGATACTGTAAAAAAACCCACGATATTAATCATCGCAATTGCATTAGGAGCCATTTTAAATCCACTAAATACAACGATGATAACAGTGGCCTTACCATCGATTCAACAGGATTTCAAGCTTTCGTCAACTGATACTTCATGGTTAATTGCCTCTTACTTCATTGTGAGTGCTATTTTTTTACCAATCATCGGAAGACTTAGTGATTATTATGGAAGAAAGCGAATATTTCTCATCGGATTATTGCTCGTTTTGATATCATCTATCCTAGCGCCAATGTCGAATAGCATGATGATGCTTCTAAGCATGAGATTGATTCAAGCAATCGGCACCTCAGCACTATACCCAGCTGGGATAGGCATGGTCCGCTTATATATTAAACAAAACCAAAATCGGGTGATTGGTACATTGGCAGTTTTTGCCACTACTTCCGCTGCGTTTGGACCGACGATAAGTGGTCTACTGATTCAATATGGTGGCTGGCCGGTTATATTTTATGTCAATCTTCCGGTTATTTTTCTATCGGCACTTTTAACGTGGCTCTATATTCCGAAAGATGAGCCGATTAAAGAGAACACATTTAAATGGGATATTGTCGGTATGATCCTATTCAGTGCTTTTATGACAAGTTGGATGGTCTTTTTGCTATCATTGGAAGGAGGTTTTGATGGGTGGTCTTTGATTCTATCGATTGGTTTGTCGATTCTTTTTTATGTATATGAAAAAAAGAAAGCAGATCCATTGATCAATGTCGTCTTTTTGCAAAAGAATCCTACGATTTCTGTCATTTACGCACAGTACATCCTAGCAACACTGATATTCTTCTCAATTCTTTTGTTTACGCCGATCTATTTACAGGAGGTTATTGAGTTGGGTTCCGAATATACAGGATTGATGATGCTGGCGTTATCTGTATTTGCGATGATTACAACACCAATTGCCACAAGATGGGCAGAAAGAGCAGGGTACCGGGTTCCATTACTTATTGGCGCGGGGATTGGAATTGTAGGGGTCGTCTTCCTGTATATGACGACAAAAAATTCCTCGTTGCCGTGGATTGTCCTGGTTTTGGCGTTGTTTGGAATCAGTAACGGTCTGATAAATATTAGCTTACAAAACCTGTTATATACGTTTATTCGTGTAACTCAAACTGGAATTGCGTCAGGTTTGTTGATGACTTCAAGATTTATCGGAAACATCCTAGCATCGAGCATATATGGTGTCGTTTTTGCCATCGGGTTAAATGATGTGAGTAAAAATTCGATGGCAATCGTATTGTTGGCCGTTTCCCTGATTATCATTCCGGGAACGTTTTACGTAACGAATCAAAAAATGAAGACGGAACAATGGTAAAAGAACAAGCCATAATGCATCGAGGGGCATTATGGCTTGTTTTTTATCAAAGACAAAATAATTGATTTGTTGATGCGAAATGTCTCTGAGACAAGACCTCGAAGACAAATCAAGTTCAAATCCTGTGCGAAATGTCTCTGAGGCAAGGTCTCGAAGACAAATCAAGCTCAAATGCTGTGCGAAATGTCTCTGAGGCGTGCTGTCGTGGACAATTCTGCTCAACAAGCTAGATGAAATGTCCGTGAGCAGTCATCTCGAAGACATATCAAGCTCAAATCCCTGTCTCTTATACACATCT
>NZ_SLUB01000048.1 GCF_004799755.1 Bacillus timonensis
AGCCTCCGGCGGGCATGATGTAAAGCCAGGAAGCCAGGAGTTTAACAACACCTGGCTTGCCCTCCAGGCTATCATGCCCACCCCTCAATGTAAATTCGAAATAATTGTAGATCACTATACAAATTTTTTAAATAAGTCGATTATCATTGTTTGACACTTTTACACAAAATTTAGGACTTGACTAAAACACCAAAGTGACAGCACGATTATCGCCTATTCATACCCTCACTCTTTGAAAATACCAATTTGACGGTACGATTAACGCCTATTCTTACCCTCATTCTTCTAAAATACCAAAGTAACGGCACGATTAACGCCTATTCTTACCCTCACTCATCGAAATTAACAAAATGACGGTACAAATAAGACCTAATCTTACCCTCACCCTTCAAGCATTGCATTAAGAGGGAACGCAAATCCCCAAATAACCTAAATACCCCCATCACCTTAATCTTCATCATCCTCGCGAAACAGCTCCTGCAAAAACCGTTCCCGGCGATTTAAGAACCCCATCGTGATCTGATAGTGTTCGGTCTCCTCATAGGCAATATCCTCAATCGGTGATGCATCAAAATTGTAAATCTGAGCATCTGGATATCCAAGTAAAATTGGTGAATGTGTCGCAATAATAAACTGCGCATCACCCCTGCTTGCCAGGTCGTGTATCACTCGCAAAAATGCAAGCTGTCGTGCCGGAGATAGTGCAGCCTCTGGTTCATCCAAAAGATAGAGACTTTGAGCGCCAAACCGATTCAAAAATAATGACAAAAATGACTCGCCATGTGACTGCTCATGGAGCGACTTACCGCCATACCCTTGATATTGAAAAGTAGGATCTTCCTCGGCCAATTGATCCAGATAAGACGCAAATTGAAAAAAGCTCTCTGCACGTAGGAAGAAACCCTGATTGATTTTCGGCATCCATGAAAGCCGGATATAGTCACTTAAAGCAGGTGCCGCATCTTCAAATGTGTAAACATTATTTTTGCCGCCACCACCAGTATTAAATCCACACTGATGGGCGATCGCCTCGAGCAAAGTCGACTTTCCTGAACCATTTTCACCCACAAAAAACGTCACGGGGTTATGAAAATTGAGTTGCTCCAGCCCTCTAATACTTGGAATAGAAAAAGGATAGTCGCGCACAGTATGTATTTTTTCCGCCAATACTTTCACACTTCGTAAAAACAAGTCCAATCACCACACTATCATGATACAACCATTTTAACACGCAAGTCCGATTCTTCCATCCATTTCCACCACATTTGGATTATTATATCTTGATAATATCTGGCAGACATGATAAAATTCTAAAAATTTATCAATAAAGGAGGCGCCTATCAAATGAGATATGTAACATTAACAGACATTTTTAATCATCGGATTGCACAAAAGTACCTGTCTCGTTCTGGAAAGGCCCACGCGATTGCTTGTGCTTACCATGCATTTAAAATGGCGAAGGAGCGGAATGTTTCAGTCGATTTAGCAACGAAGGCTGCATTGCTTCATGATATGGGACACTACACGTGGTATAAAAATGGAAAATGGGATTATAGCATGTACAAGGAAAATGACATTCATGCGGTTAAAGGTGCGGAGCGAGCTCATAAATTATTGATTCGTTTAGGTGAAAATCCAAAGTATGCCAAGGAGATTGCTTATGCAATCTTATTCCACACGGATTCCTATATCGAGGAGGGTTTTATCAAGCGAACACCTCTGCAAGCCATTACAAAACTAGCGGATGAGATGGATGAAGAAAAAGGCGGTCTCCATCATTATCGTCAAATTGAGGAAGACAAAGCGAAGAAAATGATTGCCCGATTAGACGAATTAGTTGAAGAAGAAATGAAAAATCAGCAATAAAAAAGCGTTGATCCTACCACCTGGACCAACGCCATAAGCCTTAGAAGAAACGCTTTTTCCAAAAGATATAAGCAGTTATACTTGATAAAATAAACGAAATCGTAATCGCAATTAAAAAGGAATATTGATATTCCTGAAAAGGAATCGATACGTTCATTCCGTAAAAGCTTGCCACCATCGTTGGCAACGATAGAATAATGGTAATCGAAGTTAAAAACTTCATGACAATATTCACATTGTTGGAGATTACCGATGCAAAGGCATCCATCATGCCACTTAAAATAGAGGTGTGTGTTTCCGCCATTTCAATCGCCTGCTGATTTTCAATAATGACATCTTCGAGCAATTCCTGGTCATCTTCATACATTTTTAAGTAATTACTTTTCAACATTTTCTGCATGACAATATTATTCGATTTCAAGGAGGTCGTAAAATAAACTAAACTTTTTTCAAAGTTTAAGAGAGAAAAAAGCTCCTTATTTTTCATTGATTGATGCAATTCTTTTTCAATTAAATCGGTTTTCTTACTAATTTGTTTTAAGTATCTGAGATATAAGGTTGCCATCGTATAAAGAATTTGAAAAGCAAACCGTGTTCTTTTAAAAGTAAAAAAGTTTTTAATTTTCCCCTCTGAGAAACTATGAAAAATCGGATTATCCTTTAAACAAATGGTCACAAAACAATTTTTTGCAATAATGATTCCTAAGGGAATGGTGTCATATATCGGAATCTCATTTTCATCCATGGACACCGATGGAATGTTTACAATGATTAAAATGTTTTCCCCGTCTTTTTCAATCCTAGACCGCTCTTCTTCGTCCAATGGGTCCTTGATGAATTCCACAGGTATTTCGAGTGCTGTTGCCATTTCATTAATTTCTTTTTCAGTTGGAGCAATCAGGTTAATCCAGCAACCGTTTGTAATTGTAGTGGTTTCCTGTAACTTCCCCTGCTCATTGGATAGATAAATATTTAACATAAAATAACCTCCTCTTTTTTAACGAGGAAGTCAAAAATCTTCACCAGTTAAAGTTGAATTTTTATTGGTTTTCCAACTTTCGAAAATGGGTTCATTAATGACTTCCCCTTTTTTCGACGCAGGATCAGGGTCGTTACACAAATGACTACTCATAAAAATTCAACTCCTTTCATTAGAATACCGTAATATTGTACTCGAAAAATCAGTATTTGTAACTACTTGATTTTTTCCATTCAAATTTTTTCAAAAAAAAACCAAGAAAAAGCTTTAGAACGCCTTTCCTTGGACTCCATTTACATTATATTGCCCAATCGCCTTTACGGAAGATTGGAACAACTGTGCCATCTTCCTTTATACCGTCGATATCCATTTCACTTGAGCCAATCATGAAATCAACATGAACGGTTGAGACATTCAACCCTGACTCTTTTAATTCAGCCTCATTCATTTTCGTTCCACCTTGGAGATTCGTTGGATATGCCGCACCAATCGCAAGGTGATTTGATGCATTCTCATCGAATAATGTATTGAAGAAGGTAATTCCTGATTGCGAAATTGGCGATGGGTCTGGTACTAATGCAACCTCACCCAGGCCTGTTCCACCTTCATTATCGAATACTAATTTCTTCATGATCTCATCTCCGGTCTCTGCAGAGATGTCAACAATTTTTCCATCTTTAAAATGTACCTCAATACCCTCGATTAATGTACCAGCATAGCTTAATGGCTTTGTACTGCGAACCACTCCGTCCATGCGGCGTGTGTCAGGTGCCGTGTACACTTCTTCTGTTGGCATATTTGCAATGAATTCTTCCTCTTTTGGGTTGTAGCTTTTCGCACTTTCCCAAATATGATTTTTCGGTAAGCCAAGCTTCAAATCTGTGCCTGGCGCTCTGTAATGAAGCATGTCAAACTGAATTTCATTTAATTTGGCTGCCTTTTGATTCAAAATTTTTGTATGCTCTTCCCAGGCTGCTACTGGGTCGTCCTCATACACTCGGCATGTTTTAAAAATTTGATCCCATAGTGCATCAACCTGTTCTTCTGACGATGCTAAATCCGGGAATACTTTTGCGGCCCAGCCTGCTCCTGCGGCACCTGCAACTGTCCATTTTAAATCATTGTTTTGAGTTGCGATACGTTGCACCTTGAAAGCCTTGGCTGCTTTATTTTGATAAGCAGAAATTTTAGCCGAATCTACTCCACTTAAAAAGCCTGGATCACTGGATACAATCGATAGACGACAAACCTTGTGATTGAGAACATGGTCTTCAGATTCCTGTATTTCATAATCTGGTATATCTGTTAACACTTCTTCTGGTTGGTGTAAATAATGTTCTTTGGTAATTTCGTCATCAGACCATTTTATAATGACTTTTTCTGCGCCTAAGGCATAGGCTTCTTTTGTCACTAGACGAGCAAGTGGTGCTTGATCAACGGTGATCGTTACTTTTACCCAATCGCCTTTTTGTACATTAAGTCCATTGGCCACCAATAGCCTTGCATACTTTTGTAAATTATCCTCGAAGTTTGGTAGAACCATTACAATACCCCCAATAAAATATGTATGTTTCTATACTAGCATAACCCGTTTTAAAATTACTAATGATTCAAAGAACTTTATCACTGATATTCATTTTCCAACCAATGAACGATACTCAAGTAAAAGCCTTAGCCATTGTGCTGGTCTATCGTCGTTTTCATCTTTATTTTGACTGTAAGGTGTCAAGTATAAATGCCAACTAAGTGCACGCTGGACGCATGCCAATTCATCTGATAAACGCAACGCCTTGTCTAGTTCCGTTATGGATGCAAATTTTGTCCAAGGCTCTAGGTAGAAAGGTCGAAATTCATTCACCATTCCGAGCCATTCGGTTTCATCATGGATTAGATCATCAAGGGCATGCCAGAATATTCGCGTACTAAAAAATGGATGGGAAACCGATGCATCCCCCCAATCAAAAGTATCTTTGACCTTTTCTACATTACCATTGATTTCATAACCTGCATCTTTGGTTACACTATATAGCCATTTTTCCGAATGCCCTTTCATAAAAAGCACCCTCTTTACCTATATATATATCTTTACTATTTCAACAAAACATGTTCCACTCCTTTATTTTATAAAAAAAAGAGCAAATCAATCATGATTTGCTCTAGTCCATTGGAACCTGTAAGTTGAACCTTAACTCGTCCTTACTTAAATTAAACGTATCGACTTTAACCTTCGTGTCGCTTTTCATCTTCATCTCGGACAAATAGACATAAATATCTTGTTTTTTCGCATCAATCTGAACCCACTCCGGAAGATTGTAGTGGTCATTAATATAGCGTAGAACAAACGTTACTGGTAGGTTCACTTGACCAACTGTAAAAGCCTCCTGTTGTAAAAGCAAATCCCCGTTCTCAAGTACCTCAGGCTTAAAGGTCATCACCATATCAATCTCTTTCCCAAAGACGGTTATCGTGCCGAGCAGCATGACCCGCTCTGTCAACAGTACTTTATAGTTTAGCGGATTATCTTTTGCCTCTTTTTTCAAAAAGTTGTTGATAACTCTTGTTAGATCCTCTTTGTTTGTTTCAACGGATAGATTCACATAATCATTCGAAACCACATTTTCCTTCGGGTTCACTTCTTTATTAGGCGTAAAAAGTAACCCGAAAAAAATGAGGACACATACGAGATTAATTGCAAGTAGTGTAAGAAATAAGACCTTCCATTTATTTTTTATCTTCATCAAAGACCCCCTCTACGAAGGAAATCACTCTACCATGATTGCTTCAAAAATCCTTTCACTCATTAATTCATACCCTTTTGCGTTTGGATGAAACTCATCTTCTGCTAAAAGATTATCACTCGTCTGGCTAAATACATCATCCACTTCTACAAATGTAGTATGGTCAAATTCAGAAAGAATGTTTTTACTACCTTCGTTCCAATTGTCAACAATTGTATTAATTTCAGTTGAAAGATCGATAAACCAACCGAACGGATTATAAAGCCCTACTAGTACAATTTCAGCATCACTATTTTGATTTCGAATCGTTTCAAGTACTTTATGGAGCCGAACTTCATATTTTGCCTGTTCTTTTTGGAACACATTTAATGATAAATCAAAAAAATTTTCTTTTACAATTTTCATTATATCATTACCACCGATGGTAATGATAATGATGTCTGCAACGGCAATCCCTTCTTGTACATCATCATTCTGCAGACGGTTAAGAAGATCTGTTGTTTTATGACCTTTCACACCGTAATTCTCAAGTGTTACGGATTTTACCTCTTTTTCCCCAAGTAGCTTTTCCTCTAGTAAGGCAGTATAACCTCCCTGCTTTGTTTCATCGCCGACACCCTTTGTTAGAGAATCACCGATTGACGCAATATGAAGATCCTTCGGGATAAAATCATCCGGGATATCTTGCTTCGGAGTTAGGCCGGTATCATGGGTACTGGTAGCAATTCCTGTTGTTGCTGGCATCCCGCCAGAACATCCACTTAACAATATAATCGTAAAAATAATGGCTAAAAAAAGATGGTTCATTCTGGTCACCCACATTTCTATTTGTGACTGTTGTCTACAAGTTTAGTATTATAGCATACGTAAAAAAACCTGTAACGATTCCAGTTTCAGTGAAACTCGGTAATATTTATGGTTGTCGTAAAAATTCAACCCACTCACAAAAATGCTAAAAAGACGCCTATATGGACGTCTTTGCTCTAAACGGCTTGACTAGCACTTGCTTCTCCTAGGGTAAGGGTATGAATGGTAATTTCGGGATTGCTTCGCACTCGAATATTAACGCCTGTTTGCCCCAGTCCTTCATTAATATAAAAAGGTTTCCCATCGTGAATATGAAGACCTTTTATCATCTTCATTCTAACAAGTTTCCCCATTTTCACCAAGTGATAGGGCTTTGGATAACAGATTTGGCCACCATGAAAGTGACCCGATAATAAATAATCAAAATGATATTCCTTCATTTCCAGGACAATGTTTGGATCGTGGGTTAACACAAGTTTATAGCCAGTCTTTAAAGACGCATAGGATTTTTCGAGGTTACTTCGTTTCGAACTAGAATCATCGATACCAATGATATTCAATTGATGACCATGAATGACGAGTGTCTCATTTTCATTTTGAAAGGTTTTAACTCCGTGTTCCTCTAAAAGTAGCTTTAATTTTTCAAAATTCTTTTTGCGTAATAAATAATCATGATTACCAAACACTGCATAAATTCCATGTGAAGGCGCTAGTTTATTTAATACGTCAAGATATGGCACGAGTTTAGGTATACTTCGTTTGCGATCTAAAAAATCACCCGTAATCGCAATTATATCCACTTTTTCATCTTTCACTTTATTATATAATTCTTCAGGAGTAATTGATAGATTTTCAAGATGTAAATCTGATAGGTGAAGAACATTTATTTGTGCTGGATTTACAAACTCCTGTGTCGGTGTAACCTTAATTTTATTTAAATTGACATTGTATGTGTTTTTATTTGCTTTTCTAAGAAAATAGAAAACCATCAAAATTACAATAAGGATGATAAAAAATTTCATAAAAACACACCACCTTTTCTCCTTCCATTATAGTTACTAGAATTCGAAAAGTTAGTGGTAATGAATGGATACCTATCGATACAATTCAAAAAGTGTATGTTTAGACATAAATAAATACATGGGGTGCCGACGGATACTCTGCGCCGAAATAGTAGAGACAGCCATACAATACATCGGGAGAAACACGATGAGCTTAAACCAGAGATACATTTTATTGGATATCGCAATTGATTCAAAACCTAATCGACGGCTCCCCTTGTTTAATGCTGTAATGCCAACGAGCCCTTTGATTTGATTTTTCTTAGGGTGGTTATGGAGATAATCAGCAACCCCTGGCAATGCTTGCTTCACTTGCTTATATATGAGCCTCGCCTTGGATGTTTCACCTTTTACACCAAGGAGTTCCCTTAGCAATACCACATTATGCAGATGAATTTTAATTAATAAGTCGTTTTTCTTAATTTCCGTTCCATCTTCAAGAATACATGACCGACCTTTGTATTTTGTTATTTTTACCCGCAGTATCTCATTGTCCTCTACATATGTAAGCCTTGTAAATGCATAATAAATAGGATCAAGAATGGTCCAAATGGTAATCAAGCACAGCTTCATCCTCGCAAGCATCAATGAATCCCCTTTTACAATTATTTCATTTTCATTTTCTCTAATTGGCATGAATTTTATTTTGGAAAAGTAAGGCAGCATGAGAGATTGGTTCTTTTTACAAACTATAATCATAAAATAAAAGGAAATGAGGGATTTTCATGAAAAAAGAACGCGAAGATCAATCTGTTTCAAAACAAGAATTCCCAGAGCAAATCTCAAGCGGCTGTCTCACCTTCACTAGCCACGAGTTGTTCTGGAAAGAGCTTGAGACAATAGTAGTGGATGGTGTTGAGTCTGTTGAGGATTGAGCTTGTGAGATTTGCGGTTTAAATCTGTAATGGTTATGTTTATAGGAATTTTCGATAATTCCATTACATGGCATAAATGAGGGATATGATATAACTTTTGGAAAACTCAGGAAAATGCGATAACATAAGCAGGTTAATCCTGAAAAAAACAAGCATAAAAATGCCCCCTTCAACCACGCAAAAAGGACTCCACAACAACATGGGAGTCCTTTTTCCATAAAGGATTGTCTTAATATCCTTTATAATTTCATCATACGGAGTGTCTGAAACTCCATCGTAATCTTTCAAGACCTTTCCATTTTGATCAACTAAGTAAAACTTGATTCCATGTATGACTTGGTCTTGGCCTTCAGGTTTAGCAACTGGTACTTTAAAGCTGTCTTTTGCAAATACAGTGATCTCTTCAATGCTATAGCCGGTTAACAAATGCCAGTTTGATAAATCATCACTGTAACCCTCTGCATATTCTTTTAACATTTCAGGAGTATCCACTTCTGGGTCAACTGAAAAAGAAACGAATTCAACATCTAGTCCCTCTTCTTTAACCATGCTTTGAAGCTTGGCCATATGAGCAGTCATTGGCGGACAAACGGTGTCACATTGTGTGAAAATCATGTCCGCAATCCAAACTTTTCCCTCTAAATTCTTTAAGCTAAAGTCTTCGCCATTCTGATCCACATAAGTGAAATCGGAAACCTCATAATTTAATGCATTTGGAATTCCACTACCGCATGCAGCTAAAACAAAAATAAGTGCAATCACAACTAAAAATTTAACTTTTTTCACGTCTTCACCTACATTCGTCATTTTACCATTCAATTATTTATTCTAAAGAATATGTGACAAACATACAACCAATATAGCTGTGAACAATTTTCGAACATATTGAATAGCTTGTCAACATAAAATGGACAAGGAGAGTGAGTTTCGGGAGGTTACGCATATGAAGTTCGATTATTGCTATCAGAAAGGTCATGTTGACCAATGCCTAAAGTTGTAATTACCTATATTTGTATTGTTTTTGGCGCATTTTTACAGGGGCTAGGTATGTCCTTATTCTTGTTTCCTCATAACATTCCTTCAGGTGGTGCTGCGGGGCTTGCCATTTTGATGAATCACTGGGTACAACTGCCATTGGGCATGTCCCTTTGGATTGTCAATTTCTCCTTTTTAATACTTGCTTTAAAATATTTCGGTTTTTCCTGGACTGTCAAAACGATGATTGCCGTAACGATCACATCTGTTACAGTGAGTTATGTGTCAACACTTGGCTCATTCCTTACCCCGTATTTCTGGCTTGACCTTTTATGTGGCGCGATGATTTTCGGAGTGGGTGTTGGGCTTTTAATTCGAAGTGGTTCATCAAGTGGAGGGATGGTCATCCCGACATTAATGATTGCCAAGTATAATGATTGGTCACCTGGCAAAGTTATGCTTTGGATGAACTTTTTTATTTTTTTATTAACGGCTTCCGTTATTGATATTCGAATTGTTTTTTATGCCATTCTGTGTCAAACAGTATCAACGAATATCATTGATTTTATTTATCACCTTAGAGCACCGACCTTTATCACAACAAATCAGCTCGGTTGGAGAAAAAAATAAAGTAAGAAAGCCAGATTCACTTTCTTACTTTAAAGAATTTCCTTTTGTTTTAAATAGTCGATAATTCTTTCAACTGATTGTGAAATGGTTAATTGGTCTGTTTCGATCACCAATTCTGGATGATCCGGTTCTTCATACGGAGAGCTAATTCCGGTAAAATCGGAAATCTCTCCTTTTCTTGCTTTTTTGTATAAGCCCTTTGGGTCACGATTTTCACAAATAAAAATGGGACATTTTACATAGACTTCGATAAATTCCCCTTCAGGAAACAACGCCCTCACCTGTTCGCGATCTTCACGAAAAGGTGAAATAAATGCTGTTGAGACGATTTGCCCACTATCTACAAATAGCTTTGAAACCTCACCAATTCGGCGAATATTTTCTTTACGATCTTCCTTACTAAAACCCAGCCCCGCATTTAAGCCATGTCGAATATTATCCCCATCAAGGACATAGCTCTGTACCTTTTTTGAAAAAAGCATCTGGTCAAGGGCATTTGCTAACGATGATTTTCCAGAACCAGAGAGACCGGTAAACCAAATCACACAGCTTTTATGGTTATTTTGTTGTTGTCGCTCGTGTTTCGTTACTGTTGATTGATGCCATATAATATGCTGTTCTTCGCCCATAGTCGCCACCTTATATCTTCGAATATTGTTCAGCCATACCTCGAATGAGGACCTCGACTACCTCTGGTCTGCTAAATTCCTTTGGTGGTTTTTTACCAGTTTTAAGCATTTCTCGTACCTTTGTTCCTGACAGGATTACATGGTCTTCCTTATCATGCGGACATGTTTTGGCAGACGCCATATTCCCGCATTTTTTACAGAAGAAACTATGTTCAAAAAATAATGGGTAAATTCCTAGTTCCTCTTCCGTAAAATGACTAAAAATATTTTGTGAATCATAGGTACCATAATAATTTCCAACCCCGGCATGGTCACGTCCTACGATAAAATGTGTACAGCCATAATTTTTACGAACTAATGCATGAAAAATGGCTTCTCTTGGTCCTGCATAACGCATTGCAGCTGGAAATACAGAGAGGAACACTCTGTTTTTCGGATAATATTTTTCTAGAAGAACCATGTAGCTTTCCATTCGAATTTCACTTGGAATATCATCCGCTTTTGTTTCACCAACGAGCGGATTTAAAAATAACCCATCGACCACTTCTAAGGCAGACTTTTGAATGTACTCATGTGCCCGATGAACAGGATTCCTTGTTTGGAATCCAACTACCTTTTCCCAACCTAAGTGTTCAAATACGGCTCTTGTTTCGATTGGATCCAAATAAAAGGTCTCGAACTTCTTTTTCTTTGGACGTTTGACAAGATGGATCGGTCCTGCGATATACACGCTAGGTCTTTCATATAATTTGTTAACGCCTGGGTGCTTGGTGTCTGTTGTTCGATATACCTTAAAAGCTTCCACTTCTTTGTCTGGGATATATTTTTCAGTTACTTCGATAACTCCATATACTTCACCATTTTGAACCAATCGAGCCTTTTCGCCGATTGCGATTTTTTTTGCAGTTGAATGATCTACTGCTAATGTAATGGGAATAGACCACGGAATACCGTTTGCAAGTCTCATTGAATGAAGAATAGATTCGTAATCGGCCTTTCCTATAAAGCCTTCAAGCGGACTATATGCCCCTACCGCAAGTAATTCCAAATCACTTAACTCCATAATGCTTAGTTCAATTTGTTTGTCGATATCTTCATGGTTAATCGATGGGTTATACCGATTAACCAATGTACCGCCATGCGGTTTACTTAATGCCACTTTTAAAACCTCCATTTACATGTAATCCGCATTCTATTTTATCGGAATTAGCCCATCTTCCTGAACGCAAATCGCCATTTAGGGCTTGGTTCGTACAGGGTGCACAGCCAATGCTCGGATAATTTTTATCATGCAATTCATTATAGGGAAGGTTGTTCATTTTGATGTAAGTCCAAACATCATCCCACGTCCAGTGAATAAGCGGACATATCTTTATGTTTTTAAACTTTTCATCCCTATTCAGGTATTCCGTATCTTTTCGGCTGGGTCCTTGTTCTCGACGCAATCCCGAAATCCATGCCTTTGTTCCTGTAAGAACCTTATTTAATGGATCAATTTTTCGAAGTTGACAGCATAAATTAGGATTTGTCTTCCACAGTTCATCACCGTATTTTCTAGCCTGTGCCGTCAAATTTAATTCCGGTTTCTTCATTTCTATACGAAGAGTCGGATATTTTTCCTTAATTTGATTGATGAGTTCATATGTTTCTTTAAAATGAAGCCCTGTATCTAAAAAGACGATTCTTGCCTTTTTATTTACTTTTGAAATGAGGTCGATTAGAACAATTCCTTCCGCCCCAAAACTGCATGCATACACAATATCCTCAGCAGAATAGGTGTTATATGCCCACTTTAAAATGTCGAAATAGTCTTTGTTGTTTTCGACAACTTCTGTTACAATTTCCTCGTTCCAATTTTCATATGTGATGGCGCCCAATCTGGAGTTCCTCCTCTCCAACCTCGATTGTTAGCAACTGATTGTTTTTTATTTCGAGGTGATTCATTCGATTGATGTTGCCGAATCTATAGTAGGATAAGCAGGCGCGTATCCAGGACCCATGCCCAAATACTAAAAGAGAATCGTAATCCTTATATTTTTCGATAAATGTGATCACTCGTGTTTCCAGGTTTGCTATTGATTCCCCTAGCGTGATTTCACGCGGGTTTGTAAACCAGTTTTCTTTATGGGTATCGATCAGTTTCTGTTTTTCTTTCCCCTCAAATTCTCCGAAATCAAGCTCATTCAACAAAGGCTCAATCTCGAATCGGTTATACCCGTAGGCTCTCGCAGTATGTTGTGTACGGATAAGCTCACTGGTTAAAACGAGGGAGTATTCGTGTCGTAATTGTTGCTTATTTTTTTCGATTGTCTGCTTATTTTCATCACTAATTTCTAGGATAGGAATGTCACGATTGCCTTGAAGAACCCCTTTTTCATTCCAGTCGGTGGGAAGATGTCTGATTAAGGTAAGTTCCATGTCTTTTCCCCCAAGAAAAAGGTTTCGCTTCGCAATCCCAGCCTTTGAGTTTCCAATACAAGTACATCATTGATTTTGACGTTGCCAAGATTAACATTTGTGCCAAATTGATTGATAAAAAACATTTGCTGCTTAGGTGTAGGTGCTTCGAAAATAAGTTTATTGACATCAATATCTTTCGAAATTCGTTCAATTAACTCCGTGTTCACATTCCCATTTGAATTGTAGATTCCAGCAGTTCCTGAGTCTCTACCTTCCGTAATCACATATTTACAGCCAGCCCCTAATAGCAAGTTAATTTCATACTCCCATTCAGACAAAGGCATTTCTTTGTCTTGATCCTTCGACCCCACTTCAGCAATGACATTAAAATGTTTTTTGCATTTTTTGATAATTGAAAGCCTTTTATGAAGTGGGATATCCACTGTTCCGTTTGAAATCTCAATCCATTCAATCCCAAGCTTTTGTAGGCTTTCGGTATATTCGTCAAGCTTTTCCTGAACGTAGCATTTTTCAAATAGCGTTCCGCCGCAATATGGAATAACCTTATATTTTTTATAAAGATTGATTTTTTCTTGTAGGTTTGGGGTCACATAAGCGGAGCCAATCCCGATTTTCGCGATATCTATATAAGCATGGTAATCACGTAAATACGCCTCCAATAGGGCAATAGGCGTTCCAAAATCAGCAATAGAAGTTATTCCATAGCTTCGTTCGCCCTTTGTTCGCAATGGAACATCTAGAAAGTCCATCGGCATAATCCTCCTTTGTCAACAAGCGCTTATTCGTCTATTTAATCCTCTTTTTTGTTACATACACCCATCTTCTTACAGTTGCTATGTTATTCAAAAATAGGTAAATGGTGTATAGAATGGGCTTTTCTATTGCTCCTTTAACTGGAAACTACTTACTGAATAGGTATCATCATAATTTGAAAAAATAGTAAGGCATTAATTGATTCAAATTTGACACCGTATATAAGGAGATGCAAAAACTTGTCCAGCAAAAAGAATTCAGCAATGACAATTGTTGCAATTGGTTCAATTCCACTGATCCTTGTACTTGGCAATTCAATGCTCATTCCTGTCTTACCTCAAATGCAAAAAGAATTAGATATAAGTCAATTCCAGGTGAGTCTTGTCATTACTACTTTCTCAGTAGCAGCAGCAATTTCCATTCCATTGCTCGGTTACTTCTCTGATCGGTTTTCTAGAAAGGCTGTAATCATACCTGCACTCATTCTCTATGGTACAGGTGGACTTCTCGCTGGTGCTGCCTCCGCTTGGTTTTCTAGCCCATACTTTTGGATCATGGCTGGTCGGGTGATGCAAGGTATAGGAGCAGCTGGTACTGCACCTATCGCAATGGCACTTACAGGAGACCTATTTAAAGGTGGCAAACAAAGCCGTGTCTTAGGGCTGGTTGAAGCCTCTAATGGTTTTGGAAAGGTTATTTCGCCGATAATCGGGTCATTACTCGCCCTGTTATTTTGGTATGCAGCTTTTTTCGCTTTCCCAGTCTTTTGTTTAATATCTGTGCTTCTCACGGTTTTTTTCGTGAAGGAGAAAAAACAAAAGAAGGAACCCCCACCCCTTAAAAAGTATGTGCATGGATTGTTTTCGGTATTTAAAAATGAAGGTAGATGGTTATTTACAGCCTATTTGGCTGGTGCAACGTGTTTATTCACCCTATTTGGTATTCTCTTTTATTTATCTGATGTACTTGAGAAAACCTATAATACAGACGGAGTTCTTAAAGGTTCGATTTTAGCCATCCCCCTTTTATGTATGACGACTACTTCCTATATTACCGGGAGTAAAATCGGTAAAAAGATGCCTTTAATGAAAAAACTCATCATCATTGGGTTACTTCTCATGACTGTATCATTTGCGTTGTTAGTCTTTTTCGAACGCCTCATTCCGTTTATTGCCGTTCTAGCAATTAGTAGTATTGGAACCGGCCTTGTACTGCCGTGTATAAATAGCTTTATCACTGGTTCAGTTTCGACTGAAAAGCGAGGTTTCGTTACCTCTCTTTATGGATCTGTTCGGTTTTTAGGAGTGGCTGTCGGGCCCCCTATTTACGGTTGGTTAATGAATTGGTCCCGTTCCGGAATGTTTTTAACCACTGCTTCGTTAACACTAGTCGTTGGACTGTTATGTATGATTTTAATTCGAGTGAAAAAGAAAAAACCAAGTAAGGAAACAAATGATTCTGTGTTCAAAAAATTACAGTTCACGTAAAAAGGAGGAATTGTCTTGCAAATTTTTGTTTCCCCAGAGTTAATCAAGGAAGAATGCCAAATTCTAAATATCGTCAATCAAGATAAAAAGGCACTCGGCTATATCGCTTTCTTCTTTGATGATAAAAAAATGTATGTCTATGGACATTGTGAGGAAATGGGTGTTAGTAAGGATTTCAAAGATACCATCACACCGTACATTCAAGGAATGGCAAAGGCCAAGCCGGACTTAGATATTCTCTCCTATATTTCAATTGGTGGAGAAAAACTGGATTTATCGGATGAAGAATCAGAAAGTGAGTAAGGATATCGGTTTCGATATCCTTTTTTTGCTGTCTAATTCGTGGTGCATTTCTTATTTTGACAAATCGGTGAACTCATTATGTGAGAGGATTGGATGTGTTAAAATGGGCTTACAATGACAACGAAAGGTTTGTTTTTATGAAAAAAATGATAGTCTTTCTCTTGCTTGTTCTCGTGTTTGGGCTATTTGGCTGTTCGCAAAATGAGGAAGGTCATGAAGCCAGCGACGAAGAACATGTAATGGGAGATATTCGCGAGGAAACAGCTTCAATTGATGTGATGCCATCCTTTTTAGATGGGAAATCAGAAGAAATGGTGACCATTTATAAAGCAGCTGCCATGCATCAAGATCTATTGGAATCAATGCCTTGCTACTGTGGGTGTGCGGACTCAGTAGGTCATCGGGATAACTATGATTGCTTTGTTCATGATAATAAAGGCGATGCGGTCGTTTGGGATGATCATGGGACTAAATGTATGGTATGTTTAGAAATCGCTGCTACTGCCGTGTTAGAATATTCAAATGGAAAATCACCAAGTGAAATTCGGGCCATGATTGATGAAACCTATAAAGTGGGTTACTCTAATCCTACACCCACTCCAATGCCGGAAATCTAAAAAAATGACGTGTGAAAACTCACACGTCATTTTTTTGCTTTACGACAAACTATATTTGAGTGGGGCGATGAAGTATATAGCGCTAATAGTTCCTACGAAATTTTTCAATGAGATTCTTCCTCAATGACATTACGTTAAGTGGCCTTGCACATTTTTTCTTCGAGGCAATCTGTCAATGACATTTTCTTCGGGAACTTTGTACGTTTTGTCTTTGAGGCACTCTATCAGAGACATTTTCTTCGGGAACCTTGTGCGTTTTGTCCTTGAGGCGCTCTATCAGAGACATTTTCTTCGGGGACCTTGTACGTTTTGTCTTTGAAGCGCTCTATCAGAGACATTTTGTGCGGGGACCTTGTACGTTTTGTCCTTGAGACGTTCTATCAGAGACATTTTCTTCGGGGACCTTGTACGTTTTGTCCTTGAGGCACTCTATCAGAGACATTTTGTTCGATAACCCTATACAATTTGTCCGTGAGGCGCTCTGTCAAAGACATATAATTGGCATAGTTTACATGTTTTGTCCTTGAAAAAAATCATATCAAAAATATCTACAAGATATTTATCTCCTTTTGAATAAAAAATACCCTGAAGTATTACTCCAGGGTACTAATAATCGATCTATTCTACATAATACATAAACCCAATTGCACCTGGGCCAGTGTGGGTGCTGATGACCGGAGTGGTCTCGACGATATCAACATCGGTATATCCAGTTAGCTTTTTGATTGCATCCTTTAAATTGGTTGCAAGCTCCACTGCATCCACTTGGGCGATTGCCACACCTTTTATCGTTTTATTCCTTACATCCTCTGCGAATTTTTCACTTAAGAATTTCACGATTTTTGCATGGCTTCTTACCTTGGAAACTGGTGTATAGACTCCATCCTGCAAGGAAGCAATTGGCTTAATGTTCAATAAAGAGCCAATTAATGCCTTACCTTTCCCAATTCGGCCACCTTTTACAAGGTTTTCTAACGTGTCAACGGTTACAAACAGCGTAGAATTTTCTTTAATTTTCTCAACCCGTTTTATTATCTCGTCTTTTGTGTGTCCTGCCTTTGCCATTTTTGCAGCTTCGACAACCTGAAATGCTAAGGCTCTAGAGATATACATGGAATCAATCACGGTGACTTTCGATTCACTTATCCTAGCTGCATTTTCAGCAGACGCCACGGTCCCACTCATACCACCTGTCATATGGATGGAAATAATTTCACTTCCATCACTTCCTAACTGATCGTAAAGCTCGACGAAATGTCCAACTGCAGGTTGAGAGCTCTTTGGTAACTCGGTTGATTGCTTCATTTTTGTTAAAAATTCCTGTGGCGTGATATCCACACGATCTAGAAACGTTACCCCATCAATTGTAATGGATAATGGAACGACGGAGATACCAAGTTCTCTTACTAGCTCCTCTGAAAGATCTGCTGTTGAATCTGTTACAATTTTCACCTTTGTCATACGTTCACTTCCTACGTCTGGCATTCATCTATTAGTAATAGCTTGTCCATATTTTAACGGGTAAATGGCTCAAATTTTATGTTTAAACGCAAAAAAAGAGCCGATTTTATTGTTTTAAAATCAGCTCATTCTAAAACTATGCATTATGTTTTAACATATCAAGTTGAAAAATACATTCGTAATCAGTCCATTTTAGTACAGTCTTCAAATAATCTCGAAACGAATAGATTTGATTTGGACTTGATTTTGTCATGATTTTCGACAAGAAAACCTGTAAACGAAGATCGAGCATAAAGTGATACGTGTTGCCTTTCTCCAATACTGGAATTTCAATTACTTTAACCTTCTGTCCATAACAATTTTTGAACTCTAGGCTTTTGAATAGCAAACTATCAGTCCTTTTTCACCCGTTTCTTTTATTATACATGAGAGCAAGCCTTTCGTCTTTGTCTAAATATGTTAAAACATTGAATTTTAAATCAATAAATTAAATAATGTATTTTCTTTGTTTAGTTCACGGAACGGAAACCCTTTTTTCATCATTCTGTTCAATAAAGCGTCGTAGTCATCTTTTTGCTTAAGCTCGATTCCAACCAAGGCAGGTCCATTTTCCTTATTGTTTTTCTTCGTATATTCAAATCTGGTTATGTCATCGGTTGGTCCTAATACATCAAGTAAGAACTCACGTAATGCGCCAGCTCTTTGTGGGAAATTCACGATAAAATAGCATTGTAAGCCCTCATACAGCATCGAACGTTCTTTAATTTCCTGCATTCGGCTGATGTCATTATTTCCTCCACTAAGTACACACACTACCGTTTTACCTTTTAGCTTATCTTTGTATAGATCAAGAGCTGCTAGTGATAATGCACCTGCAGGTTCTGCAACGATGGCATTTTCATTATATAAGTCCAAAATGGTTGTACAAACCTTACCCTCTGGCACAACAACAATATCATCCACAAGCTCTTTACTAATTTCATATGTCTTTTCGCCAACTGTTTTTACGGCTGCACCGTCAACGAATTTATCAATTTTCGCCAAAGTAGTGACCTCACCATTTGTGATTGAGGTTTTCATGCTTGCTGCCCCCGCTGGCTCAACACCAATCACTTTTGTCTGTGGAGAAATACTCTTCATATAGGTCGAGATACCTGATATGAGTCCACCTCCACCAATCGCTGCAAACACATAATCTACAGGTTCGGCACAATCATTTAAAATTTCAACCGCAACAGTTCCCTGGCCCGCCATCACATCTACATCATCAAATGGATGGATAAACGTACGATTTTCCCTTTCACAGCATGCCACTGCTTCCTCATAGGAATCATCAAATGTGTCACCAGTTAACACAATATCAACATAATCACGACCAAAAGCTTCTACCTGAGAGACCTTTTGTCTTGGAGTTGTCGATGGCATATAGATTTTGCCTTGTATTTTTAACGCAAAACAAGAAAAAGCCACCCCTTGGGCATGGTTACCAGCACTGGCACAAACAACTCCATTTTTAAGTTCGTCTTCTGTTAGATTTTTTATTCGATTATAAGCACCTCGTATTTTAAAAGAACGAACAATTTGTAAATCCTCGCGTTTTATCAATAAGTTACATTCGTAACGTTCAGATAATAATTCATTTCTTTGTAAAGGTGTATGGATTATAACATCCTTCAATGTTTGATTTGCTTTTATGATATCCTCTACATGGATTCCATCTAGTTTTTGTTTTACTTCGTGTGCCATGAGCCCCATATCCCCTTCCTTTCACGTATTTCTACAACAACACAGTACAGTATTGAAGATTTAATTTGTTCATTATAACATGAATTGGCCCTTCTGTCGTAAAGTTTTCTAAATATTTTATTACTTTTTGAAATGAAATCGTTACCATTTGTTTTCAATAAATTTTTTCTCAAATAACGGGGTAATATATTACGAATGTCATTTGTATTCTTTTTTTATTAGCAGTATGATTGGAGAAAGAAATGTAACAAGAGGTGATAAATATGACATTTCGCCAAGAATCATTAAAAGAAGAAATTGCAAATGCCATCACACATGGCCTCGGGGTTTTATTAAGTATTCCTGCCCTCGTCATGCTAATCGTATTTGCGGTGAAATATGGGGACGTCTGGCATGTTGTTAGCTTCTCTATTTTCGGAGCATCCATGATACTCCTGTATTTATTCTCAACGCTTTTACACAGCATCACACACCCGAAAGCGAAAAAGGTGTTCGCGATACTAGATCACTCAGCGATCTATTTACTAATAGCTGGAACATATACCCCCTTCGTTCTTGTTTCGATTGGAGGCTGGTTAGGTTGGACCCTTTTCGGAATTGTCTGGGGACTAGCGGTTGTTGGAGTCGTGTTTAAAGTCTTCTTTGTTGAAAAGTTTATGATCCTCTCAACGGTTTTCTATTGTTTCATGGGGTGGTTGATCATAGTTGGCATTAAGCCTTTATATGAAAGCATCGGGTTTAACGGCTTTATGTTGTTATTAACTGGTGGAATCCTGTACACAGTTGGAGCAGTTTTTTATGTTTGGAGAAAGCTGCCGTTTAACCATGCAATTTGGCATTTGTTTGTGTTAGCAGGAAGTGCCGCAATGTTTTTCTCCGTGCTATTTTATGTCGTCGATGTACCATTTATTTCGTAAAAAGAAACCCGCAGATTTAGTTCTGCGGGATTTTTTCATATACGAAAAATGTATATTCATATGGATTTTTCTCATCTTTAATGCCTTTTTCCTTTGAAATGACCTTCCACTCGGATTTATCAAATGCTGGAAAATAGGTGTCTCCTTCAAATTCCTCATCGATTTCGGTTATGTATAGACGGTCTGTGTTAGGAAGTATTTCTTTGAAAATCTCTGCTCCACCAATCACAAATAGCTCCTGTTGTGTTTCTTCACTCATTTTTACAATCTCTTCAATCGAATGAATCACCATACAGCCTTCTGCTTTGTATGAAGTATCACGAGTAACGATAATATTTTCTCGACCAGGAAGAGGTCGTCCAATTGAATCATACGTTTTTCTCCCCATGATGATAGGGTGACCCATCGTAACCCTTTTAAAATAAGCTAAATCTGCAGGTAATCGCCATGGAAGATCATTGTCCTTGCCGATTAGTTGGTTTTTATCCATTGCTAGTAGTAATGAAATCATGTTTATCATCCTCACTAAAAAAGATCCTAAGGTCGATTATACCTTAGGATCTTATAAATAGAAATGCTTTAAACAGCAACTGGTGCCTTAATCGAAGGGTGTGGTTCATATCCCACAATTTCAAGGTCGTCCATTTCAAAGTCAAAAACGGATTCTACAGCCGGATTTAGTTTTAAAGTCGGAAACGGACGTGGCTCACGACTTAGCTGTAAGTTTACTTGCTCTATGTGATTCGTGTAAATATGGGCATCCCCAATCGTATGGATGAAATCCCCTACTTCTAATGCGCATTCAAATGCGATTAAATGGGTTAAAAGTGCATAGCTCGCGATGTTGAAGGGAATTCCGAGAAAAAGGTCACCTGATCTCTGGTACAACTGGCAACTCAATTTCCCTTCTGCCACATAAAATTGAAACAAACTGTGACACGGTGGCAATGCCATAAATTCCACATCGCCTGGATTATAGCCCACGACAAGATGCCGTCTGCTATCCGGGTTATTTTTTATCTGGTTAATCACATTTTTCAATTGGTCAATCGTCTCGCCACGTGAAGATTCCCATGCTCTCCACTGTTTCCCATAAACTGGACCAAGCTCACCGTATTTAGAAGCAAACTCATCATCTTCTAAAATTCGGTCTTTAAACTTGTCCATTTCAGCTTGATACAACTCATTAAAGTCTGGGTCCTTCTGGCTTCGATTACCGAAATCCGTCATGTCTGGCCCATCGTATTCATTGCTCTCAACCCAATTTTTAAAAGCCCACTCATTCCAAATGTTATTGTTGTTCTTAAGGAGATATCTAATATTCGTATCCCCTTTTATAAACCAAAGCAGCTCGCTCGCTATGAGGCGGAATGGAACTCTCTTCGTTGTAAGTAAAGGAATTCCTTCACTTAAGTTAAAACGCATCTGGTACCCAAAAACAGAAACTGTGCCTGTTCCAGTACGGTCCATTTTTTTCGTACCATTTTCAAGTACATGTTGTAATAGACCTAAATAGGCATTTTCTCCATGTTTCAATAGATTCACTCCCTACTAAACTTCATGCTATTATCTTACTACAAATAACACTCTATTTCATTGCTGAGTTTCACCTAATTCGACAAAAAGTTGGTAAGTCATCGGTGCATCTACCTTCAATTGATTTCTTGTCTGGCTAGATAGATAGTACATCGCGAAGGTTTCAGCGAAATATTCTTCGGGATAGTCACTAAAATAGGTACGTTCAGGAAATAGCAGCTTTACTTCCTTTTTCCAAATGGATAGGAATGTTGGATCCGCGCTGATTGAATCCAACACAAAATTGTCTATCGAATGGGCTAGCTCATGTAGCTCTAAATTGATAGACCCATGACCTATACCTTTTTCACTATACCCAATCTTTGCAAGTACGACCTCAGAGCCACCAATTCCAGGTACATCGTCCCATGTTGGCCCATTTTGACTATACCCACGAGGCTTTTTCCCCTTTAGATAGGCAGCGGTAGGCTCGTCCGTTAAAAAACCAGTAAACAGCTTCAGTACAACGCCATCATCAACCAATCCTTGCAAAATGAGTTCGTCAATATGATTAACACGTTCAATCATTTGCGCGGCTGCAGCTTCATTAAACTTCGTCTCCGGTAATAAAATAATCTCTTTTAACGTATCATAGTTTTTTAAATTTGATGTTTGTGTATATAGTGTCAGTGATTGATAATCTTTTAGTGGAACTCCATGAGGTGACGCTTCACCAGGATGATAAGTAAAGCCGACAAGTACAAATAGAAGTGTAAGAATACCTATTTTCTTCATAAGAATGCTCTCCCTAAAAATGTCAATAGATTCATAGATGCATAAAGTGCACTTTTCTTTTAAATTGTAAAAATAGTATAACATATTTTGAAAACCCGGTCTGCTAGATTAGGTGTGGAAACTTCTACTAAGAGGAAACAAAAAAGGCAGTCCAAAGGCTCGTAAATTCGACCTTGAACTACCTTTTTCTATTATTAACTTAGCCATTTCGGCGGAGTATTTTTATCCCAATATATATCACCTAACGCATGATGTGCTTGAAACCCATCATGATGCGTGTGGTAGTGGAAATTAAACCAATAGCCATCCTGTGGTGGATGGTCTTTGCGCACATGGAAGCGAACAATATCCTTCCCACTTGTTTTATCGAAAATATGGAAAATCTTTTCCCCATTTCCTCCAGAAGGTTGCTCTGAAATTTCAAGGTGATCAAGTTGTTCAGTTGGGGATTGCTCTGCTAATAATTCAATGACACTTTCAATTTTAGGCAAAATTTGAGTACGGAATTCATCTTCAATTACAGGTCCAATTTTCCTTCCGAATTTCTCGAAAGACTTGGTTTCTGCCTGTGTCATCGCATACGTAACAAAGCTTCTATTATCATATCCATAATTCGATTCAAACTCAGAATATAACTTAGATTCAGCATTTTGTTCATCTATTGAATTTCTACTTGGTTTATCGGCATTTGGTTGCTCCATTGTGAGAGCAGGTGGAGGCGCTACCAATCCAAGTGTTAAAATAGAAAAAGAAACAACTAATGCTTTCCGCAACCATTTTTTCATAACCTAAACGCCCTTTCAACACATTTACATATGCCCATTTTAACACAATCTTACAAAAAGTTTTACTATGAAAATCGCAAAATATAAAAAAATAAGGATAAATGCCCATGCTATTCAAACAACATTAGGAATTATTTAGAAAAAATAAAGTTCATAAAATCTTCATTATTTGATAAAATAGGGTTACCATACATATTTGAAAGGTGGATTCGTGGAAATGGATTGGATTTTTGGTATTGCAAGTGTAGTTACATTAGTATATTTTATCTTTTGTTGTGTCGCTGATTAATAAAACCCGCTTTCAAAGCGGGCTTTTTTTGTAGAGGTAGGTTACATATTCTTTTTCTTCTTCCTTGACGAATCCATTGAAATTCTTCCTGTCTCTTGATTCGTTGTCCCTTGCCCTTCTACATTTGCAGAACTTAATCCAACTGTTGAAGGATCTTTTTTACGTTTTGCCATGATCATCACCTCCGTTATTTAAAATCTCCAAAGGTGTGACAAAATATCAAGAACCCTCTACATCAATGACTCCAAAATGGAATTTTGCTGTTTTTCGTTTGAAAACAGAGAATCCGTATCTCTCAAATTGTTCACTTTTCCAGTGGTCCTTAAGTACCACTTTTTGTTTTGCGACTCGCTTTGCTGCTTCGATCACTTCAGGAGTTAGTGTGGAATAAATCGCGAAATTGCGGAGTCCCTTTATCCCTTCCGATTCATCAATTGTTACTTCAAACATTGGATCAAAATAGACGACATCATAGCTATTTGAAGGACAGTCAGCTAGAAAACGTTCGTATTTTATATGCTGCACTTCAACGCGTGCCATCGCCTCATTCATCAATGGGTATCCGGTATCCCAGCTTTTCAACCCGCCTTTTAACAGATAATACAAATACTTGTTTCCTTCTAAAGACTCAACTTTTCCAGTCTTTCCGACGACAAAGCTTGCGACAATACTATCAGATCCCAAGCCTAAAGTACAATCTAAAATGGATCTTCCATTCGTTAAACCTGAAGCCTGAATAAATGGATCATGTTCACCTTTTGCTATTCGCTTCATCCGAAACATGGCAGAATTCGGGTGAAAAAATAGCGGTTCATCTCCATGCCTAGGATGAATTTCAATTCGATTTTTCCCAACAACAAGAATATCGTCATCGGTTTGATCTTGAAGTTTATGGATAGATTGCTTATTTCTTTGAATATATGGAACTACAAGTTCCGCAGCAACATTTTTAGCCAATTTCACCATTTCGTCATTCGTTCGTCCTGCCGTTGTTACAATCATTTCATCACCTACACAAAAAAGATGTCATAATGACATCTTTTAGCAGTGCTTATTTAATGCGGAAGTTATATTTTCCATAATGCCTTCCATTGAGTTTGTTTCAATTTCATGTCGAGGAATGAAGTGTACAACTTCCTTACCTTTTAACAATGCCATCGATGGAGATGATGGCTCATAGCCCTTAAAATACTCTCTCATCTTTGCAGTTGCATCTTTATCTTGTCCAGCAAATACGGTTACTAGATGATCCGGCTTTTTCTCGTTATTTAGAACAGCTTGTGTGACAGCTGGTCTTGCAAGGCCTGCCGCACAACCACATACAGAGTTCACAACAACAAGTGTTGTACCTTCCGTCTTTTCCATGAAATTTTCTACATCTTCTTCTGTTTGAAGCTCTTCAAAGCCTGCTACTACTAGTTCTTGGCGCATCGGCTTCACGATTTGCTTCATATATTCATCATATGCCATTGACATATAGAATCCCTCCCTTTTTTTTCAATAAAACAAGCATACTATGTTGAACATGCAAAATCAATTTTCAAACATCATCTATACCATTACTTTTTATAAATGTACTCAATTGACTATTAGTTATTCCTGCTTTCCGTCATTTGCTTCCAAACAGAACCCTTTGCTTCCTCGCCACCTTCAATTCTTTCGATGGCAAGTTTGATTTGCATTTTCACTTCAAATTCCGAATCATCTTCTGCTGCTTTAAGTGCATCAAGTGCTGTTTCATCGCCAACCTCATATAAAAACATGGCAGCACGCCATCTTACAAGCTTACTTGGATCCTTTAATGCCTCACACATCGCACCAATGGCAGCTGGATCGCCGATATCTGATAAACAGTCACCTGCTGTTCTTCTAACTGTAACGGACTTATCCTTTAATGCCTCATACAGGTATGGCAATACAACTGGCTTTTCAATCATCCCTAAATAAACAGTTGCTAACCGACGAATTGACGGTTTTTCATCTTTTAAGGCTATCGCAAGTACTGGTAAATCGTCTTCTTCTGGATCCATTTGCTCTAAACATGCATAGCGGTTTGTCCAATCAGGATCATCCAACATCTCCAATGTTACCTTATAGGATTGACGTTTTTGAACAGCTGGTGCTGATGTTTGTTCGGAAATTTGCTGTACAATACGGTCGAGTCGCTCTTTCGGGTAGGCAGCCGCAAGTTCATCAACTACTTCCTTTCCGATTTCATCGTGACTGCCGTAACGCACGCCTTGTTCCTTCCATTCGCGTTCCAACACAACATTCCCCGAAGCTTCTTGAGCACGTAGCAAGCTTTCTCTGAACACGTCAGGTAATCCAAAACGGAACTCTTGTTCACCGTCATGGAGCTTCACTTGCATGGGCAAGCCTTTATACATTTGCACAAAAACCTTTACTTCCCCAAAATGTTCGTTGAGTTTCGGACCTTCCCCACTTTCAGTTACATCTTCCCCAAAGACTATACGTACATTTGGTAAGAGCTCCTGCCAGTCATATCTTGCATTTCTTTCAACTGCTAAAAAGTCGGCAACATGATAAACACCTTTAATCCCTTCGATAGCCATAATTTCTCTAATTAGTGGTGGTGCTTGATCTATGTTTTCCTTTTTATAATTATTGCTTTTTCCCTTTGGTAGTTCCTCGTCTAATATAATCTTCATTGTATTCGGACTAGGTGTTGGTTCAATTGATTTTATTTTCATATCTACCGCTCCTTCTCCTACGAAATCAACTACAGTAATTGTAGCACACGCAATTACCAATAATCCATTACGAGAGCTTATGATAAGCGCAGTCCAGTTGTGAATTTGTAAATTTTCTGTAAAACCCTCTTACACCTTGAAACAACTGTGTTTTGGTACTAATCATACTTGTCTTATTTTAGCGCTTTTGTACTAAATATCTGAATTTTTGTCATAATAGCTTATTTACCTAAATATCATAAAATTGTGCTCATGTATGAGTTGTTTTCGCTTTTGTTGTGATAAGGATTGAAATCGCAATACGTCTTTTTCTTAGTTAAGGTATACATCTCTTCCATAGCATTTTTATCCAACAAGCCGTTCGAAAACTACATTATTTTTGCTTTTTGCAAACATCAAGGAGGAACTTCAATGAAAAAACGCTATGGAGCCCGCGAAGCTATCGTAGTGACGTCACTTGCGGCTGGATTTTTCTTTGGCGCCCCACTTGCAGCAGATGCATCAGAAAAGCAAAACCTAGATCCGTTACTAGATAAAAACTATCAATTTGATACGAAACAGGAACTACGCTACGGCCACACCGGTTATCCAGTTCGCTTTCTTCAATTTGAGTTACATAAATTAAATTTTTACTATGAAACAATCGATGGTCACTATGGTGCATCCACTCAAGAAGCCGTTAAAAGGTTTCAAGAATTATATGATTTAAAAACGGATGGTATTGCTGGAAAAACAACACTCGAAAAACTGAACGAAGTGATTTTACAGCCAAAACCAGCTTTCTACACAATTGGTGACGAGGGACCTGAGGTAAAACAGCTACAAACCAAATTACAAAGACTTCGATTTTATAGTGGTTTGATAGATGGAAAGTTTGAATCAGTGACTGAAGCAAGTGTAAAGGCTTACCAAAAGAAGTTTAATTTAGAAGCAAACGGATTAGCAACTGAAGAAACGATAGACCACATTATGAAAAATAAAAATGTAAGAGGTCTCACTATCAAAAAGGCTACGGTAGCGACGGCTCAGCCACGGACAAACAATCCGGATACCGTTGAGGCAGCAACAGAACCAATTGAAACGCCACCTGTAGATGCTAGTGTAATTTCAATAGCAATGAGCTATATGGGGGTACCCTATGTCTGGGGCGGCACCTCGCCGAATGGCTTCGATTGCAGTGGTTTTTTACAATATGTGTATGCCCAAAAAGGTGTTAGCCTCTCACGGACAGTTCCTGGCATTTGGAACCAAGGAGCAAATGTGGCTGCACCAAGCGTTGGTGATATTGTCTTTTTTCAAACGTATAAGCCAGGTCCGTCACATGCAGGAATTTATATCGGAAACAATAAATTCATTCACGCAGATTCGACGGATGGTGTGAGCATTGACGATATGACAATTAACTACTGGCAATCACGATACTTAGGTGCGAAACGATTATAAAGCAAAAAGCCCGGTTCTAAGACCGGGCCACTCTTCTTATTCACTTACCATTTCTGATAATTCTGCCCATCTTTCCATCAACTGGTCAAGCACATCGGATTCCTTCGCGTGCTCATCCATTGCCTGTTGGGCTTTTTGGTAGTCACTTCCGGCTGCCTCAATTTCTTTCACAAGTGCTGCAACCTTCTCCTCTTGGGCTTCAATTTTCCCTTCAATCTCATCCCATTCAAGCTGATCCTTATAGGAAAGCTTCTTTTTCTTTTGCTTCGGTGCCTCTTGAGATGATGATTTTTCTACCTTACCTTTTTGTACAGCTTGAGCCGCTTCTGCTGTATTTTTCTCAAGATAATCCGAGTAGTCTCCAAAAAACGTTGTAATCTTATGCCCCTCTCCAAAAACCAAGAGCTGGTCTGTTACTTTATCCAAGAAGTAGCGATCATGTGAGACAGTAATTACCACACCTGGAAACTCATCTAAATAGTCTTCTAAAACAGTTAATGTTTGAGTATCCAAATCATTTGTCGGCTCATCCAATAATAATACATTGGGTTCACCCATAATAATTTTCAACAAATACAATCGTCTTCGTTCTCCACCAGAAAGCTTCCGGATCGGTGTACCATGAGTGTGCATGGGAAATAAGAAACGCTCCAGCATTTGGGCTGCTGATATCATTTTTCCATCAAGGGTATGAATCATTTCAGCAGTTTCTTTGATGTATTCAATCATTCGTTTATTAACATCCATATCCATGCTTTCCTGTGTATAGTATGCAAGTTTCACCGTTTGCCCAATCTCAATTTCGCCTTCATCCGCTGGAATTCTACCCGCAATGATATTTAATAATGTGGATTTCCCGCTTCCATTTTGACCCACAATTCCAATTCTATCACCTGGCTTAATGAGTATATTTACATCCTCTAAAATTTTCGTTCCATTAAAGCTTTTTGACACATTTTTCAGCTCAACAACCTTTTTACCGAGTCTACTGCCGCCAACTGAAATATCTAACGCTTCGGTGTTCACTGTCTTTTTGCCATTCTCAATTTCTTCAAATCGTTGAATCCGTGCTTTTTGCTTTGTCGTTCTCGCCTTAGCACCACGGCGAATCCAAGCAAGCTCACGTCTGTATAAATTTTGACGCTTTAATTCAGAAGCCTGCTCCTGCTCAATCCGAAGCGCTTTTGCCTCTAAAAAGCTACTATAGTTCCCTGTATACGTATATAGATTACCTTCATCAAGCTCGATAATTCGGTTTGTCACTCGGTCTAAAAAGTACCGATCGTGGGTAACAACTAATAATGCGCCATTGTATTTAGAAAGATAATCCTCAAGCCATTTAATCGTGTCGTAATCCAGATGGTTTGTCGGCTCATCTAAGATCAATAAATCTGGAACCTCAATTAAACTCTGGGCAAGGGCTACACGCTTCTTTTGTCCCCCTGACAATTCCATTACATCTTGCGAAAAATCCGTTATTCCTAGTTTTGATAAGACTGCCTTTGCGTTTGAATTCGCTTCCCACGCATTTGCTGCATCCATTTTTTGCTGGAGGTCATAAAGTCTCTCCTGATTCGCCGTGCTCATCGGTTCCTTTTCAATTTGAATCATCGCTTCCTCATATTCTTTTAATAAACGAAGGAGCGGTGTATTGCCTTGAAAGACTTGGTCGAGGACAGTATTTCCGATTGAAAATTCAGGTTGCTGCGGTAAATAGCTGATTGTGTAACCCTTTGAATGAGTGATTTCCCCTTGGTCTGCCTCTTCTGCACCTGCAATGATTTTTAAAAGCGTTGATTTACCAGTTCCATTGACACCGATAATGCCAATTCGTTCATTATCTGTAATGCTAAAGGAGATACCTTCAAACAATGTTTTTTCGGCATAGCTTTTTGATAGATTTTCAACTGATAAAAGCCTCATGACTGTCCATTCCATTCTTTATAAAATTGTTCAAGAAACGCAGACATGAAATCATGACGTTCCTGGGCTACTTCTTTTGCTGCATTCGTATTAAGAGTATCTTTTAATTTTAATAATTTTTCATAAAAATGATTGACTGCTGTCGATTTGCCGTTGCGGTATTCTTCCTTTGTCAAGACTTCACGATACGGTAGATTGGGATCATAAATTAAATCACCATGTGCTCCCGCATACGCAAAGGTTCGCGCAATCCCAATTGCGCCGATTGCGTCCAAACGGTCAGCATCCTGGACAACCTGTCCCTCAATAGTTTTCATTGGTGGCCGGTTGCCGCCCTTAAAGGACATGGTTGAAATGATTTCCATGATCTCTTCTTGTTCAGGTTCTGCTATAAGTAAAGAAGTTAACCATTCACGGACTTTCCTGAGGCCTTCTTCTTCTGAGTCATTTAATTTTTCATCTGCCACATCATGTAATAATGCCGCCATTTCAACTATGAATAGATTGGCTTTTTCTTTTTGGGCGAGTTGGATAGCCGCTTTTCTAACGCGTTCAATATGCCACCAGTCATGGCCGCTGCTATCATGTTCCAAACTATTTTTAACAAATGTAGTAGTCTTATCAATGATTTGTTGCTGCTCCATTTTATCCTCCACCGATTCAATTTCGTAACCATTGTAACATAAAACGCCCCAACTATCAGTCGCGCTACCTTAAACCTTTGCATAAAATAAAAAAGCTGGAGTAACTCCAACTAAAGGTGAAAGGTGGTCACCATATATGTATCATTCAAATTATATCTATCGGGAAATTGGAACAGCATGGTATGGACGTCACGTCGTATTGATTTCTTGTAATCCGCTTACCAATCAATTTTTACAGATTCATAAGAGCCTTCATGCTCCGACAGAGCCGCCACAACCAAATTGTGCGGAAACAATCTCCCAATTTTTAAGCATTGGCTATAAAATTGCTGCCATTGCTCCACTGTCTCATAACGAAGTTCAATATGTGCTAGTCAAATAGATTACTTATTCATCCAGCTGATTCCGATTGTATTTTCACCAGCATGGACGCCTATTGCTACCCCAAGTGGATAAGCCTCGATTGAGATATGGTCAGGCGCAAATTCTCTAATCATTTCTTTCCACTCTTTTGTCTTCGAATCGTCCAAGCCGTATAAAATATAGATTTCATCCAATTGATCATTCTCTACTGCATCTTTTAGGTAACCTACTATTTTACTCGTCGCCTTATTTTCAGAACGCACCTTTTCTTTTACAGACAGAGCCCCATCTATGATTTGTATGACCGGCTTTATTTGCAGCATGCTTCCTAGAAAATATTGAGCTGTGTTCATTCGTCCACTTCGATGCAATTGTTCTAAACTGCCGATAATGACATATGTTTCTAGTTTCTCGGATAATTCGACAATAAGCTTTTCAACGTCTGCCGAAGTCCCAGCATCCTGTATACGTTTCATTCCTTCTTTTATTAATTTAGTCATAGGATAGGTTAGGATTTTTGAATCAATGACCGTAACAGGGATATTCACCAATTCTGCTGCTTGTCTTGCAGACGATACAGTCCCACTTAATTTTTCAGAGATATGAACAGAGATAATTTCATCATATCTATCTTCAAGACTGGTATATAATTCCACAAAGCTTCCAATTGAAGGTTGTGAGGTCTTTGGAATGGTTTTAGCTGTTTTTAATCGTTCAAAAAACTGTGTCGGAGTAATCGTAACCCCATCAAGATATTCTTCCTCATCAAAAAAGATTGTCATCGGGATGACATAAATATCCTCATGATTGGAAAGCTCTTCATCTAAAAATGCTGTACTATCTGTAACCCATGCGATTTTACCCATAAATTCCCCTCCCTCTTAATACGCTATAACTATTTTACTATATATCACATAATAATATAATTGAAATAGTAAAATTGTCTGAAAATTTAATACTTTTGGTGTAGAAAAAAGAGGCATGATCGCCTCTTATAATATCACTTTATGAAGTTGATGAATGGAATCAATGATGTAGTCTATCATCTCCAGTAAGTCATCAATATGATCTTCATGTATTAATCGGTGAAAAACAATTTTATTATTACATATATATTGATCTTGTGAACCATATTGAAACGAAATTTCCTGTTGGATCCCTCTTGTTTCACCCCAAATGGTGGTTAGGATCTGTTGGATCATAGGGCAATTGTCCAATGACTCCAATTTAAAAACAAAACCAATTTCAAGCACACAACCTGGATTTCCTTCTTCATCTCTAAGTTCTGTAACTAAATTATCGAGGTCCATTTTCAAATCTATATAGGTATGGATTTGGTCAATTGATTTATCTCTGAAGGTAATGTGGTAATGCCTTCCCATTTTTGCCAAATCAACCTGGTCTTGACGATCGATAATCACGATCTTTCCTTCTAAGTCTAAATCATATAGGGCGCCTTCGATGACGACCTTTAAATTTTCAAATACAGTTGGATCAAACATATACATACCTTCCTTTAAAACAATCCGACGGCTTTTCCTTCTCCAGTCACATCCATGTTGAGTGCAGCTGGTTTTTTTGGAAGTCCTGGCATGGTCATGACATCACCGGTTAAAGCAACGATAAAACCAGCCCCTATAGATGGTCTGAATTCACGGATGGTAATCGTAAAATCGGTTGGACGTCCAAGTAAGGTTGGGTCATCGGACAGTGAATACTGGGTTTTTGCCATACAGATTGGGAGATTGCCCCAGCCAAATTTCTCGAAGGCGCGAATTTGCTTCTTCGCTTTAGAAGAAAACTCAACATCCTTTGCTCCGTAAACCGTTCTCGCAATCGTTTTTACTTTGTCATCAATGGAAGTTGATAAATCATAGATTGGTGCAAAATGATTTTCTCCCGTTTCGATGACGTCAAGAACTTTCTTTGCAAGCTCGATTCCACCTTCGCCACCCTTTTCCCAAACCTCTGTTAGGGCAACTGGATATGAATGTTCCGCACACCACGTTTCAATTTTCTTTACTTCTTTTTCTGTATCTGTAACAAAGCGATTGATTGCGACTACAAACGGCAAACCAAAAGCTTGAACTGTCTCAATATGTTTTTGCAAGTTCTCCAAGCCCTTAGATAAAGCCTCAACATTCTCTTCTTTAAGATTTTCCTTTGCTACACCGCCATGCATTTTTAAAGCACGATTTGTCGCCACAATAACGACTGCCTCTGGCTTAATATTTGCATATCTTGCTTTAATGTCTAGAAATTTCTCGGCACCTAGGTCTGCACCAAATCCACCCTCTGTTAACACATAATCCGCTAATTTGGCTGCCATTTTTGTGGCAATAACAGAATTACAGCCGTGAGCGATATTGGCAAATGGTCCCCCATGAATCAATGCAGGTGTGTGTTCAAGCGTTTGAACTAAATTCGGTTTAAGTGCATCCTTTAATAAAAGCGTAAGTGCCCCTTCTGCACCAAGGTCACTAGCTGTGACCGGTTGTTTATGTATATCATAGCCTACTACAATTTTAGATAATCTTTTCTTCAAATCCTGTAAATCGGTTGCAAGGCAGAAAATAGCCATTATCTCTGATGCAACGGTAATATCAAATCCGTCCTCACGGGGAACACCTTGCACAGGACCGCCAAGCCCAACAATTACGTTTCTTAGTGCACGGTCATTTAAATCCACAACTCGTTTCCAAGTAACACGTCTTACATCAATTTGAAGCTCATTTCCTTGGTGGATATGGTTGTCAATTAAAGCTGACAATGTGTTATTTGCTGTCGTAATCGCGTGAAAATCACCGGTAAAATGCAGATTAATTTCCTCCATTGGAATTACCTGTGAATAGCCACCACCTGTTGCACCACCTTTAATCCCCATCGTTGGCCCGAGGGATGGTTCTCGCATTGCGATCATCGCATTTTTCCCTAGCTTTGCAAGTCCTTGTCCAAGTCCAACCGTAACTGTCGACTTCCCTTCACCAGCTGGCGTAGGATTAATTGATGTTACAAGAATGACCTTGCCATCCTTTTTCTTTTCTAAGCGCTTCATCACATCCAACGATATTTTTGCTTTGTAATGACCATAGGGTTCGACTTCTTCATCATGTAAATCAAGTTGCTGCACAATCTCCTTTATCGGCTTTAACTCAGCCTCTTGAGCAATTTCAATATCAGACTTATATTTCGTTGAAAATCCCATGTACATTACCCCCATGACTTATTGGTAAAAGTATACCTTATCATTCCTATCTTACATTATTCAGTATACCAGTTAAAAGAAAAACCTCTAGATTTAGGCATTTCCTTTACCACGTAAAATGAATGAAGATATTTTAATTGATATTTATGTGTGAATTGTTGTAAAATTTCAATTATAGTAGAAAAGCGCAAGCGACTTGAAAGAGGAACATCGACTAACTACTGCCACGTCCTGTGGCAAACATCGATGTCAGCACTTCCTGTGCAAGTCCCACAAGCATAAGAAAAGCCGGCGAGAAGGATGCCTTTTATCCTTCTTGACGGATTGGCTTATGACCTCGAGGGGCTAGTCGCTGGAGCTAGCCAATATACAAGAAATAGGGGGATGATAGGATTGCCAATTAATATACCTCATGACCTTCCAGCGAAAGAAGTGTTAGAATCTGAAAATATATTTGTGATGGATGAGGACCGTGCCTATAGCCAAGATATTCGTCCACTTAATATAGTAATCTTAAACATTATGCCTGAAAAAGAACGAACAGAAACTCAGCTCCTTAGACTTCTAGGAAATTCCCCATTGCAGCTGAATATTACACTTTTATTCCCAGAAACTCATGTTGCCAAAAACACTGGAAAGAATCATCTTGATAAATTTTACACATCATTTTCTGCTATCAAGCACAGAAAGTTTGATGGCATGATCATTACAGGAGCTCCAATCGAGCACCTCTCATTTGAGGATGTGAATTATTGGGAAGAACTCAAAGAAATCATGGAATGGACGAAAACGAACGTAACCTCAACCTTACATATTTGCTGGGGAGCACAGGCAGGGCTTTTTTATCATTATGGGGTTAAGAAATATCCTCTACCTGAAAAATGTACAGGTGTCTTTCACCACCGCTTAGTAAATAAGGATGTTAAACTTGTACGTGGTTTTGATGATTTCTATTTTGTCCCACATTCCCGGTTTACAGAGGTAACACTTGAGGAAATTGAAAAGACGGAAGGGTTAACCTTGTTGTCCGTTTCTGATGATGCGGGTGTGTGTCTAGTAGCCTCAAATGATGGTAAGCATATTTTCCTAACAGGACACCCTGAATATGATGTCCATACATTAAAAGAGGAATATGAACGCGACCTTGAAAAAGGAAAGGAGATTATTCCGGTTAACTATTTTCCTGATAATGACCCGGCCAAACCACCTATACACAGCTGGAAATCGCATTCGTACCTACTATTTGCGAACTGGCTCAATTATTATGTGTATCAGGAAACACCATATGATTGGGAATAAAAAGAAGGGACTGTCCGATAAGTCCTAAAAAATAAGGCAAGGGGGAAAAACAATTCGTTTTTCTCCCTTGCCCTTTTTGAGTTTTTCGATTTTTCTCTGAAAGTAACTGGCGGATGCCTGCTACTTTCAGCATATTGTGGGCTAATGCCACAATCCCAAACTCGACATGTACTTTGTCGAGCCCCCGCAAGGAAAATCTGCGGAACGACCTATTGCCCTTGATGTGACCGAACACACTTTCTACCTCAACTTTACGTTGAGCGTAG
>NZ_SLUB01000049.1 GCF_004799755.1 Bacillus timonensis
AAATTATACCATTCAATAGATCGCGGATCTAGTGATTATATTTAAAGTGCATAGTGTTTTAAAACAAAGAGGATTTAAAACATGGCCAAAGAATTAAATTTTATTAACTTAAAAATAAAAAAACAGAGTACCAATTACAGTACTCTGCTGGTTTGGCAATTATATAAAGTGGTCATCGATGCACTACTTTTTTTGTCATCTAGCATCCAAATAATCTATAATCTGCACTTTATCATTTCCCCTATTAAGGTCAATTCTTAAATCTCCTTTCATGATTCCATCCCCATTAGCGACCTCCGTAAACAACATCCCATTAACTTCAATATCTTGTTCTTCTAAGTAATTCCCCTCTCCATCCCTTACAAATTTCATATAATCCATTAACTCTCGCAACCCTGTAATCGCGTATTCCACCCTGGATGTATGCTTCACTTCCCCAATGACTACCTTTTTGAGTTCGTCTGATTGTTTATCAACGATCTCAACAATAATATCAGGTCTACCACTCCAGAAGGTAGATGTATCAAAGCCTTGTCCAAAAACTTCACGTGCTATTTGTTCTGCATCAGCTGCGGAGGAAAGTTTCTTTTCGAGATATGGATGGTGAATTTGCATGACTTCTTCAGTTTTAATGTTGAATTGAATCCGACTGGAACCGGTTGAATCATGATAAATCTTATACACAAATTCCTCATCCATCCACTCTGCCACAAGATTATGTTTGTTGCGCCCATCCATTACCTGTAGCTGTGCATTTTTCGAATTTTCTTGGATGATTTTTATCACCCAATAGAGTTCAAATAACACATCTTCTTCTTGTGGCATGATAAAGGTTTCTTTTAGCAACTCCACTACATCTTCTTTATCAAGGTTCCCTTCCATGATGCTACGATAGCAGAATAAAATTTGTCCCGCTCTCTGGTATAAGGGATTTCGATGTTTCATTGTATCGATGATCATTCTGGTTGTTACTTTTTCTTGATGCATTTGGATTCGTGATAAATAGATATTTTTATGTAGCATATGGCTAATGATGTCTTTTAACGAAGCCCAATCTTCAAACCAGGTGTACTTTTTATAATATTCGGTATCCATTTTCACAAATAAAATCTCATATAGGACCTTAAGCACTTCAAGTAGTACTAGGTTCTCTTTTATTGCGTATTCACGACTTCGTTCCACAACCGAATAGATTGTCTTATCCGTTGCATTGATGCGAAGGCGTTCCTTGATTGTATTTGGCCAAGTGATTTGTCCGCGAACTTGTCCATGGTTCGTTTCCTGCTGCATTTTTGTGGATGTTTTTAGACGCCGAATTAACAATGGCAACTCTCTTACAAATTGTTTAACCTCTTCTTTTAATAAAAAATGAAGGTTCAATAGATGATCTAATTGCTCAATTTGTAAATCCGTCTTTTGGATAAATGAGTTCAAGCCGACCTTACCCGATTTTAAATAGATAACAAGGAAATCACTTATTTCCTCTATTAGCTGTTCCGCATTTCGTTTCATAAGTGACACCTACAAATAGAAAAAGTCTTCTGCAAAACTCAATAGTTGCTGTGTATTAATTTCTTGAATTGGTGAAAGCTTTTCGATAAAACCTCGGATGTCACTATCCATCAGCCCCTCGAATTGAGGTAAAACATAGAGGATAATAGCCGAAGTGAAATCCCCATCTTCCACTGTGTATTTTGCAATATCTTCAATAATGGCCGGACCAATTTTTCGATAGTGATTGATTTGTTTCCAAATAAAAGTAAGCGTCTCTGAAAAATCGTATTCAACGATACTCCACTTATCTAAGTACTCATTCACTAGATTTACCGTAATATCCTTTGGTACTCCAATCGGAATAAATGCAAATCGTCGCATAAAGGCATAACTCATTTCATAAAGTGACGCTTTATCCATCGTATTGATTGTTCCAATTAATCGCCAGTCATTAGGAATAATGTATTCATAATCATTTGGGACAACTGTTTCGTCGTCACCTTGCGGGCGAAGCAACACAGGGTTTCCACTTTGAGACTGAAAGTTAAGAGTCACTGGGTCGCCAGTTAGTGCGGAGAATAAGGCACCAAACGCTTTATCGATATCCGCCCGATTCATTTCATCAATGATTAACCATTTATTAATGGGCGCATTTGTCTTCTCGTCTTTAAAACAATCCAAGAAGATGCCAGGATGAAAGGACAATGTGCCGTCGCTGTTTGGTCGATATCCCCCAATTGTTTCATAGGTTGACCATTCTGATGTAGCAGTCACCAGTTTAGGAGACACATCGAGTGAATGACAAATTTCTTTTGCCAATTTTGATTTCCCCGTACCTGGTGGTCCTGTAAAAATAATATGTTTGCCATTTTTCAATGCTGTTTTTACTTGTCGTAGAATCAACTGTTTTTCTTCAAAATGAAGATTATGAACCTCGATATCTTGATCAAATTCTACTGTTGGTATTTCTACATATTCTTGATTTTGAATTTGTATTTTAGGTGCTTGATGCACGCCGTTTTTGAATACTTTACTACGTACATTCTTATCGAATATTGCTTGCTCCAAAGATGGAACATTGTATTTTCGAAAAGGTGATCGAAGATAGGTAGCAAATCGGTCTCTTATTATAGTTACTGTTCGATCAAGAATCGATTGCAAATGTTCACTCTCAATAAAATCTTCAAATGGAAGATAAGTTAAGGCAATCTGTGTTTCATGTTCTTTTTGGGTAAATAATTGTCGCTTGTATGATGTATCACTTACTTCATCTTCTATAAGAGTTACAACTGTCATTAGTTTGTTTTCATTATCACGATAAAAACCTACTAAAAGCCAATTGCAAAAATCAATATGAAACTTCTGTTTTGAAGTTAATGTAACAGCAATCCGCTCGTCTCCTGCCTCGTATATGTCTAACTTGTTTAACAGTTTCTGAGCCACATCAAATGCTTGCTCAGCCTGTGAGACGGAATCAAAAATTTGGCTTAACGATGAATGCAGGTTATCTTGTTCTGGAAGGTCTGTTTCTTCTACAGCATCTAAAGTAATACGATTTCCTTCTATAAATTCATCTGCAACTTCAAGGAATTTCTGTTTCATTTTTTCATACGTAAATTCATCTTCAATATCTGAAATAGATTCAATGTCTCTCATTCCTCTTTTCGGATGTGACGATCCAAAGTGGAGCCCATAATCAACCCCGTTTTCATCTATTTCTAAGAAGAATTGTGCGGCTACTTTGTGATTTTCCATTTTTTCAGGAAAGACCGCCATCCAACAGCCTGTCCCACCTAAATTCCGACTTCCGTTAAAATCAAAAATTACTTTATCCTTCGTAAAATCAATTCCCTTAAACTCATCGATATTCCGGATGGCTCGATGGATGGTAATCAATTGATACGTCACAATATCCTTAATGGATTGGTAATAGATTTGAAATAAGATGCTGAAGTTATTCCACGTATGAAGGATGTTCTTCTCATATTCATCTTTTACTTGAGATTTATATTTTTCAAGGTCTTCTATATCAAGTCGTTTTTCTTCAATATACTGTTCAAGTAGCAGAAACCGAATTTTATTGACCTTTTCAAAATTGCGGTAAAACTCTCTCCGCTCTTTTAATTTGTCTTCTGGAAGCAACTTAATGGCCTCTAAAAAATCCACATCATGATCCGAGAATGCCTTCATTTTCTTTGCTACTGAATGAATATAGGAAACGGCACTTTCCACCATTAATTCATCATATTGAGTCAGACAAAAGAAGAAATCTTGGATATCTAACATATGTACATAGTGTCCCTTGCTTGCTAATACTTCTTGTGCGGATAAACAAAGCTGATAATAATAGGCATAGTTTTCGCTGATCGAACCTAACTTTTTGTCAATCCCAAAAATACGTTTGATTTCTTTAAAAACTTCTTCTTTATATAACGGATATTTTTGAGAATCATACGCTGCTAAAAGATATCCAAACAGTGGGGCACCTAATTTAAGCTGTGACTTATACTCTTTTCCTTTTTCATAAAACGTCTTTATTCGTTCAGACAATGGAGCAACCTCATCTGTAAACAGCTGAACGAAAAGCTCAGCTACTTCAGTCGGTCGGGCAGTCGCATAATCCACTAAATCAGCTGTATTGCTCCAATGAACAAAACTCCCAGATTGTGGGTTACTGGACTGTAGCTTTTTTGTGATTTCAACAATGGTTTCTTCATTTATAGACGTTTCTGCAAAAACCGTATTTAATTCAGATAAGATTTCATACTTATAGGTTTCATCATATTTATCTGTTCGTTTGAATCGTAGGAAGCGATTGAAGGCAATAGTTATGTATTCTGAGTTATCGATTACTTGTTTTACTTTGGTAAATTGCATCTTTGTTTCCTCTCTTCTCATCTTTGTTACATTTTGGTATTGTTTCCAAAAGCTTTATTTTCATAGGTAAAGATCTTCATTGAATTGATTCGTACTTTTACAACATTCGACAAAAAGGGAAATATATCCTTTTAAATATGTTACTTTTACTTGTTGTATTTTTTAACACCGGCACCTAAAGCGAAACAAATCGTATCTTACCTTCAGGTGTTTCCCGTTTTAGATTTAGGTAACTGTCACTTCTCCCTTACAAGATTTCATACAATAGCCCCATTCAAAACAAGCCCTTTTACCTACTTAACTTTTGGTAAAATAAAGAAATGAAAGGGGCTATTGGTGGATGGAATTACAAACAAAGGATAATCGAAACTTTACGAATCAACTTCCTAAGTGGGCCATTGGGTGCCATTTTGGGTTGATTTCCATTTTCTTTTTACTTGGAATTGTATTATTTGTTTTTGGTGTAAATGAGCTTTCTGAGATGGGATTGGGTTTCTCCCTTCTGCTATTTGCGATAGGTGCTGTCTCTCTTGGTTTTTCATGGTTCAGTTATAAAAATGTACGAAAATACCTAGACATTATATTTAACATACAGCTAGGCGAAAACGGCTATGACTCCTATACGAGGGACAAAAAGAAAAATGAAGAGGAACACATTTTTCTTCCGTACGAAAAGATAAAATATGTGTTAATCGGCATGGATTATCGATTAAAGGCAAAGTCCAAGATTCATAGTGGAGAGAATTATCAGATGAGGACGAAGTTTGTTCCTGTGAGGTCAGCAAAAGTCATCATTTACGGAGTCGATGCCAATAATCAAGTAAAGGTTACTAGCTTTCCTCATGCGGATCAGCAATCCCTTTTTGATTGGATTGACGTTTTCCAAAAGAATGGGGTTGAAATTCTTCATACGGATAAAGCGTTAACCGCTACACCGAGACATCCTGATGTACTTGAGTCCATTCCAAAGAAGCGGTTTGATGGAACTCTTTCTTTCGTTATGGGTTCGGAAGCGGACGGTTTGGATAACATCTTTTTAACAGAGAAACAACAAGAAGTTCTAGAGGAAAAGAATAAAAAGAACCGGAAGAACGGTTTTTTATTTACCGCCCTTCTCTCCTTTTTACAGCTCTTTATGGTTTGTTTCTGGTTTCCGCATTGGGACATCGTAGAAGATTCCTTCGGTGACAATTCAGGTGAATTCTTCGCACTTTTTTTCACCGTTCTTTTGCAGTTTTTTATCTATTTAAAAATGGGTCGGGTTAAATGGTTTGAACCGATACGAGATATGTTCATCCTTTGTATTGGTATATTACTTGGGGTTCTAGTTTCGCCAGATGAGCGAACAACATTTCCTCAGGCTGTTCAGAGTTATGCCATTATGACGATCGGAGCGTTTTTGTTTTTGTATTATGGCATGAAAGTTTATTCTTGGTTTCAAAGATTATGGAAAACGAACAAAAGAGAAGATACACATTTTTAGACGATTAGAGGAAGGATCTACCCTTCCTCTTTGCTCTTTTTCAGGATAAGGCCGTTAGATACAGGATTTGTATTCAGTCATAATGTTGTGGATGATTGTTTTGACAGGAAGGATTCCGTTGATTTCATGCACTCTTGCTCCCGCAAATACTAGACCATTCTCACAATCCCCATTCATTGATGTAATCATTGAATCCATTGTACAAAAGCGATAAGAGCAATCTTTCAGACAATCAATACACTTCTTGATTTTTACTTTTTTATTATCTGATATTAATTCTGTAAAATGATTCTTTATTGCACGTCCTTCCAATCCAACGGTTGTTTTGACCATAACTGTGTCTTCTTTCTTCGCTTGTACATATTTTTCCTTAAACGTTAATGGCGCATCACATTCGTTACTAGCAACAAATCTTGTTCCCATTTGTACTCCGGAAGCCCCTACTTGAATGGCACGAGCGAGATCTTCTCCAGTCATAATCCCTCCAGCAGCAATTACGGGAATCTTAACGGCTTCTACTACCTCTGGCAAAATATCGAACAATGGTCTTTCGGTACCTAGGTGCCCACCGGCTTCATTGCCTTCTACAACAACGGCAGACGCTCCCAAACGTTCAGATATTTTTGCAAGCCGTGCTGAGGACACAATTGAGATAACCGGTATTCCAGCTTCTCTGCCCCAACTATACATATCTCTTGATATACCAGCACCTGAAATAATGAAATCAACTTTTTCCTCTATAGCTACTTTCATTTTTTCAGCAAAATCATTCATCGCAAAAAGTACATTCACTCCTATATATCCGCCATCCTGAATCGATTCTTTCGCCTTTCTTATGTGATATCGCAATTCAGCAAAACTAATTCCAGTGCCCGAAATAATTCCAATACCGCCAGCATTTGCAACAGCAGAAGCAAGTCCGCTTAAAGAAATACCTACTCCCATACCACCTTGCATAATTGGAACCTTTAGTGCCATATGACCTATTTTTAATTGTGGAAAGTTCAAAAGAATACCCCATTTCATTTATTTTTGTTATCGTTCAAGCTTATTGTAACGACTGGATATCAAATGAATAGTTACAAATATAATACCTAGTCCTAAAAGGAGACCATAATTTTGATGTTGTCACAAAAGATTCAAGAATCGATTCAATTATAGGGTCGGAGGGACAGGTCCTTGTTTGGATATGGTCATCCTTTCCCTTGGGAATTCACACCATGATGACCGAATCCCTTCCACAAAAAAATCACAGGCTTCTCACCTGTGATTTTTCTTTTATCATTAATACTTCAACCCATTGCGCAAGTTTATAAAAATTGCCCAATGGCTTGATCCCCAACACAATTACGTACACGCCAATTTAATGAAACCCTAAAAATTAAAGTTAAGCCTTTTCGATTTCAACCTAATTAACGATGGTCATTCCGAAACAAAGGAATAAGTAATCCAATCGCTTGATTCAGTGCGAAACGTTATAGTGCAATCCTTATCTAAATCAGCAACTTCATAATAAAATGGAGAAATTTCCTTCAACCCTTCTCCAGCAAAATACACATCCAAGTCTTCGCCAATATCCTCACGTATAAGAGCAATGGTGTCTCCAATTTTTGCAGGAATGACTGAATTATTTTCAACATTTGAGGTATATGTGCTTTCATAATCCATATTATCCCGGAAGGAATAGCGTATAGTATGAGTTACTTCTCCATCAATTTTAGGATTTTTAAGTAACGTGCGATGATCAAAATCATTTGTTTTCCAGGTAAACCGCTCTTTTAATGTAACCCCATCAAATTCAATTGTTTTTTTGTCATCAAGGACAGAAATTCCAGAATAAACGTGTTCTGCAGCTAATCGTTTAAAGTAAAAATCTTTACTATCCTTATCATATAAAAGGACAGCAACCCAATCCGGAGACCCAGAACCTCCCGCGTTTAGCCTAAAAACAGGTTGTTCTAATTTGTTATCAAAGACAGAGAGCCTTCCTATTGGCTCAATGTAATGATATTCACCTACTTCTTCTTCATTTAAAATAATCTCCCATTCTTTAAATGAAGGATTATACTGACTTACAACTATTTTGGACTGTAAAGAGGTGTTTTCATCATTCAGTGAATAAGCGACAAGAACTTCAGGCTGATTTTTTCCTGTTAAAGACACAACTTCGATTTCGGCATTCTGGGCATCACTTGGGATATAAGACTCAATACCACTTTCCTTTATAATGGCATTTGGGTCAATTTTTATAGCTTGTTGTTCTTGTTTTGTTGCAGGTGCTTTAGGACTCTCTTCTTTTTCAGATAAATTGTCGTTGGAACAACCACTCAAAATCATAAATACAAAACCAGACAGAAGAAAGAGCCAATTAAAACGATACATCTACATTCGCTCACTTTCTAGCGTATTCACACAAAACTTCAGACAGTCTTTTTTCAATTAGGTAAAACTCATAATAATACCTCCTTCCAAAGAGTAGGGAAGGAGGATCTAAATTATTTTTTTCGTTACTTGGGTAATATCCCACAAGGACTTGGAATTATTCTTATTTGGTAATTATCCTCACTGGAACAACACTATTTATAAATAGACAAATTTCAATGTCTTCCTTGTTCGGATTCACTTCAGGTCTCATTAAATCCATCTAAAAATTTTTCTAAAACCCTACCCTTTCCCCTATCAACTCAAGCGCTTTTTCTAGCCGTTCTTGATAGTTCCCGCTAATGCTCACAAACGGTATGCCACACTCATTCAACAATTCCTTCAAGCGCTGATTGTTTTCTTCGCGAACCTGTTGTTCCCCGTGCACCCGTAATCCATCGTCCACCCATTTGACGTCAGGCTCTAAAAATAGGCATAAATCATATTGTTGGAGCCTAGCGATTTCAGCTAGTACGCGTTGCGTTTTACCATTATAAAGTTCTGAATAAAACTGTGTGACAGCAGCCTCGGTATCAATAAAGACAATCTTATTGGCTTGTTTACTAGCTTCGTATTCTTTCAGTTTATGACCGTATGCAATGAGAGGGTAATCCTCATCAAGCATAATACCATCACAACCGCCTATCTCTTCACAGATTTCCCTGCCATATTCGCTTACATAGGTCGTGTTATAAATGAGTGCTAGGTTTCTCGTAAGTGTTGATTTTCCACAGCTTTCCGTACCCAAAATGACGACCTTTTTAACGAAATACGGTTTCGCTATCTCGGGAATGTAGTCCCAGTAGTGAAACACACCCTTCTTTCGAATCTCGGTTGCCGATATCGGAACCTGTTCCCTTTTTTCATCAATCAAACAATGCGTTGCCTCCGGATAGAGTTCTTGAAAAATCGAATCATATCCCATTTCAGAGCTAAACACCACATCAATGTTCTTCCCGATTGCCTCTTTTATTTTTATGGCTCCTTCCTTCCAATTGTAATCCTCATCCCCATCATGATCCTCCACGTCTATGACCTTGACGTTCTTCATATCCTTCGTCAGTTGGGAAAGCCAGCGGAGCCGGATGTGACTTGGAATATACGGAAACTTGCTCTCTTCACAAGGCTCTTGGTCCCTCTTTGCGCTGTGAGACAACACGACGTATAATTCCTCAACCATAGTGGAAGCTTTGATGATGGCGTACACATGTCCTTGATGCAAAGGTAAAAACTTTCCACCGAAAAATCCAACCTTTTTCATGAGATCTCCTCCCGCTTCTGCTTTTTATATACTTTTGACCAGTTGTAATATCCGTAAATACTATTAATCAGAAAGGCAGACCACATGACAAGCATGGATACATCGTTTCCTCCCTGTAAAATCAAAGCCTTCAGCCAAAGTGCAATGGAAAGGACATTCACCGCAATCCAAAATAACCACTGTTCAGTGAATCGTTTGAGCATTAAAATCTGAGCAATCACCGATAATGTCGTCGTAGCGGAATCAATCCAGACGACTTTGCCGCCTATTTTTTCTAGTAGAATAGCATATAGAACAAAGATGACAAGGAATGAAGATAATGTATAGGTCCATCCTTTCTTGGTTAAAACACTGACTTGAATTTCTTCTCCTTGTACGGTTTGTTTTGTTTTATGTTTATTCCATAAATAAAGTCCAACAAACTGCAGTGGAAAATAAAACAAGGCATTTAACATAACCTCACCATAAAGGGCATAGCCGTAAGCTATATAGGCATAGGTGCCCGTTTGGATAATCCCAAAATAATAGTTACTAATCTTCCCTTTCGCAACCAACACCACACAAAGCATTCCTGAAATTGAAGTAATAAATCCAAGCATTGTATCATCCCAGACAAAAAACAAATACACATTCACAAGCGTAAACGTCACAAGCCATACCTTTTCAAACAAGGTCCAATCTTTTAAAAGCTTCATTTAGCTCCACTCCTTTATGGTTATTAATTAACAAATTGTTAATTGTAATGCAGAAAAAAATTTTAATATTTGGCATTATAGATCGAAACATATGGATCAAAATCATTAAATCGATAGAGCTGTGCTTTATTTTTCGACCAACGGTTTGTTTTCTGAGGTTCTCCATCCTTCACGACTTTTTCTATAAAAGGAAGCGTTGGAGCCTTTCTAAAAAATTGAGAATCTAGTTTTAACCAAGGCTCATCCATGACTGTTAGCAATACCCCTTGCAGCTCAGACAAAACAAATTCTTTAGGTAAAAAGTTTTTTGCTAGCGTTGTTAAAGACATATCCTTTTTGATGAACCATAACGCATCATCAATAATTAACTTGTGATCAAACGCAAGGTTAAGCTTAAACACTTCATCCATCGAGAATAACGCTACTTCATCTGCGTCAGTTGCTGCTCTCCTTTTCACTAGTTCATTTTCTGGAACGATTGCATAATGAGCATTCGAAATAATCCATCCCCGCTTATCACGACCCAATTTGTCGTAAACGCCAAAGTTCTTGACCTTTACCCCTTCTACTCCCGTTTCTTCTCTTAATTCGCGAACAGCTGCCTCATATGCCGTTTCCTCTGGTTTAATAAACCCACCAGGCAACGCCCATTTTCCTCCTTCAATATTAGGTTCACCATCTATTGTTTTCTCAGCTCGTTTAATCAACATAATGTTTAACGTTTTTTCTGGCGGCTTATAAGGACCCACTTCCGTTGAAATAATTGTAAAAACAGCAATATCACTTGTATATCCATCAGGAGTCCGGTACTTACTCACATCATAACTTAACAAATCCTCACTCATCTCTTGATCACCTCTCATTCACACGTCTTATAATTAACATTTTGTTAATTGTTATTAGTATTATATCAAACAATTTAAAAGTATGTAACATAAAATAATCGACATAAAACGATATTTCTTAAAAAACACCTGTTAGTTCGTTCTTATAAACATTTACCACTTATACCTTATAAAACTGATAAGAACCCTACTATAGTCCTAAGGTAGTATAAATGGATTTTTTACCAATATCTAGTGACCAGAACCAGATAATGGTAAAATAAGGTTAACAAAAATAAAAGCCATCTTTAATGAATACAATCTAATGGAGGTGTTTACATGCAAAGTGTTTTTGAACCAGCTGGATTTTGGATTCGTTTCGGTGCATCGCTTATTGATGGTATTGTCATTTTTTTGATTGTTTTACTATTTTCACTCATTTTTAATTTTCCTGTAGATAATGATTCTTGGCAATCTGGCCTTCTAGAATTCTTATATGCTCTTAGCCTACCACTCTTTTGGTACGGGTATACAGTTGGAAAAAGACTATGTGGGATTCGAATTGCGAGGGTTGATGGTGAAAAATTACATATTGGGAATATGCTACTTCGGATTGTAGTAGCAGGCCTATTTTACGCCTTGACAATAGGAATCGGATTCTTAGTGAGTGTAGTAATGGTGGCCGTCCGAGAAGACAAAAGAGCTATCCATGACTTTGTTGCCGGCACATGTGTAACCTATAATCCACCCGAAAGAAGTTAAGGGGGAGACCAAAGGGACTGTCCCCATTTAACAGCATCATCTATACTATTACGGATCAATAAAAGTGAAGTCTATAAAAAAAACAATTAGGTTATATTGAGGTTTTCTATGCTATTGGTGTTCCATTTTTAATAGGTTCATCTGGCCTTAAAAGAACCACATCTCCCTCTTCTGGAACACCTCCAATTACTAAAACCTCAGACTTAAAACCTGCAATACGCCTTGGAGGAAAGTTTACTACGGCCACCACTTGACTTCCAATAAGTTGTTCAGGCGTATATCTTCGTGTTATTTGTGCAGAAGACTGTTTAATGCCAATCTCCCCAAAATCAATTTCTAATTTTATTGCAGGTATTCGTGCTTCTGGAAAAAGCTCTGCTTTTACAATAGTCCCAATCCGTATATCTAGTTTCAAAAAGTCCTCTATTGTCGCCATATGACACCTCCATTTTTTTACATATTATTATTATAACTTGTTTCCTTTTCGACTTAAAATCCAAAAATCCTTTTTATTCAACCAAGGTATGGCGTATAACTGTCTCATCCTTTTTTCAAAACAAAAAATCACAGGTCTCGTTCACCTGTGATTTTCTCTAAACAATTCGCTTATAGATCAGAAATCATTCCACCATCTACGACAAATTGAGCTCCTGTTGAATAGCTAGAATCATCCGAAGCAAGGTATACAACCAAATTAGAAACCTCCTCTACTTCTGCTCTTCTTCTTAGAGGAATGTCTTGTTCAAGTTGCTTTAGATATTCTTCTACATCTGGTTGATCAGCCATCGGCGTTTTGATAATTCCTGGATGCACAGAATTCACACGAATGTTATGCTGTCCAAGTTCAGCAGCTGCACCTTTTGTCATACCGGTAACAGCATGTTTAGAAGCACTATAAGCAATCGCCGTTGGTGCACTTACAAAACCATCTACAGATGAGATATTAACAATGGAACCTACACCAGCTTTTTTCATGGAAGGCACTACCTTTTGCATTCCTAAGAATACTCCAAGCTCATCTACTTTAAATGTTAATTCAAAGTCTTTTACAGTTAGTTCTTCTAATGTTTTAAAGATCCCAATCCCTGCGTTGTTTACTAACACATTGATAGGACCAAATGATTCTTCTGTTTTTGCTACGACTTCGATCCAATTCTCTTCACTAGCAACATCTAATTTAAGAGCGATTGCGTTTTCTCCTAATTCATCTGCTAGTTTTTGGGCACCCTCCAAGTTAAGGTCAGTAATTGCTACTTTTGCTCCTTCTTCCACAAATTTACGAGCATGCATAGCCCCCATACCCTGTGCTGCACCTGTAATGATTGCTACTTTACCGTCTAATTTACCCATTATGTATTCCTCCATTTTACAAAAAAGTGGTAACCACTCTAATTGTAAAAAATTAATATATTTTCCAATCCACAACTATTATCTGTCGACAGGCTTTCCTTTATTCTTATCAAATTTTTAGAATATAGACGATCAACCGTTTTTTCAAGACAATCCCACGATAATCACATAATTCATTCCACAAAAAAACCACAGGCTTCTCACCTGTGATTTTTCCTTTAATTATTAATATTTCAACCCATGTCCAAGTTTATAAACATTGCCGTCACTGTCTTTATAGGCATAACTCATTCCTGCTGGCATGTATTTGTCTTTATCATATCCTGGTACGTCATTTGGTGATACGCATTCTCCATTTTGGTAAACGCCAATCACTTGTTCACTTGCTGGTAAAGTTAATGGTAGGACACCAGATGGCATATGTTTTCCAGCAATCACTTCAAGCTGTGCAGTGTGGAATGTGTCGTAACCTGCAATCAAAGCGTCTGCCATTGGTTCTACATTTCCTAAAATCCATGGAAGGATAATATTTACACTCATCACGACTTTACCACCGCGACTATGAACGCTATCTGCGATTTCTTTTAAATGATCTAATCCACTTAAAGTAGTCTCTTGATACAATGCTCCATCGATTGCTGAATTTACTTTATCCTCACATATTTCAAGCTCGAGTAACCCTGGTGTGGCATTAAAGTAAGATCCGGATTTTGGATGTAGGAATAGAATCGCCGCATCCGCTTCTTCATAGTTATCTGTTAACGTAAACAGTCCGAGTTCTTTCGCTTCATTTCTTGCTTTTTCCGTATACGAAGCTACTCTTTCCTGCTCCTTATGGAAAACTTCAATATAGACCTTTTTACCATCTAGCTTGTCCGCTGTAAGTGGCAAAGTACCGTTTGAATTTTTCAGTACGGTAACTGATTTTTTATGTGCTTCATATGCAGCTTCCCAATGCGCTTTTGTACTAACAACCTCAGTTGCTTTTTCTGGATCATTGTACGTGCGGTCATCAAATAGACCTAAAGCGAACATTTCAGTTAAAAGTCGTACATTTGACTCATCGATTCGTTTTTCACTGATCCAGCCTTTAGTAATGGCCAATTTTAAATTTTCGATATCATTTGTATCAGCAACCAGATCGGTTCCCGCATTAATCGCTTTCGCAAAGCGTTCCGCTTCACTGCTATTTTCCATTCCCCAGCTCATGTTATTAACAATCCCACTATCGCTGTTCACATAGCCCTTGAAGCCGAGCTTTCCACGAAGGATGTGGTCGATGAAATAACGATTAAACGTAAATCCAACCTCTTCAAATGGAATCTCTTCCCCTTCAAACTCTTGAACAACACTTTTCTTAATACTTGGTATGGAGTAGTACGGCATGATGGAAGATGTTCCATGCTCCGCAGCTGCTCTAAATGGTGGTAAATGGTATTTTTCTAAGCTACCTGGAGTTGGGTATAGGTTCCATTTTCCTTCTTCATAGTGAGGGTCAAAGCCATTTTCTCTCGCTCCCCCACCAGGGAAGTGCTTCGTTGTCATCGCAATACTATCTTTTCCTATTGTTTCACCTTGGAATTCGTCAATGATACGCCCGATTACGTCAGCAATAAACTCTGGATCTTCTCCAAATGTTCCATACGTACGCTGCCATCTTGGATCTGTCACCACATCTGCCATATACATATAGCCTTTTCTTAAACCAGTCGCATTCCATTCTTTACGGGCAATGCTTGCAAACTCACTAATAAGGGAAGCATCACCGCCATTTTGGATATCCCCTTTTGCTGCTGCTGCTAATCCTAGCGTTCCTGGCCATGTAGAGAAGATACCAATGGCATCATTCATTCCGAATACGGCTTCTCCATTTTCATTTCTGGAGTTTGATGCAATGATAACGGGAATCCCTAAGCGTGTTCCTTCAGCTACTTCATTCATTGCGTTAACCCATTCCGCCATTTGAGCAGGAGTAAAGTTATCTCGTAAAATGAAATGACGTAAGTGCCTGTTTGCTATCGTATGAGTGGTCCCGTATACTTTGCTAGTCGCAAAAATCGTTTCACCTTTTTCGATGATACTTTCATCTAAGAGGCCTTCATGGCTTGTCTTGCTCTTATCTTCCTGGGCAAGTCCCATTTTCCGTGAATTAATCAGCATCATTCCAATTTTTTCATCGATGGTCATCAAGGAAACCAGATTTTTTGCACGTTCTTCTGGACTTAAGCGCCAATCTTCATAAGGATCCAACTTCCCATTATTATTTAAATCCTTAAATTTCAATCCATCCTGTTCAATAAGCTTTTTCGCTCTAACTTGTAAATTAGGTTGTTTTTGCATGTCAGTTCCTCCTAAAGGATTATTATTTCAATTTCTTTAGTGTTTAAACCATTGATATTGCTAGATAGATGTGAAGTAAATCTACTATATGCAAAAGACAAGGCTTTCATTTTCATACTTTGCCTCAAGAGAGGGTTTTCATAACCTGTGAGTCTTTGTTTCATTAAGATTATAATGATATAATATCAATGAATTTTATGAAATAAATTGTTATTTTTGCTTAAAATATTGTATATCTTGCTATACAAAAAGTACAAAAACCGTATTAGGTTCATACTTTTTACCTTTTTAAGAGGAGCATTATGATGAAAGAATCTACATTTATGCCAATATTGGATGAGAATTTTGAGGTTTTTTATTGGAGCAAACAATATCAATCACATGACTGGGGAAGAAAACCTGACAAAACTTCAGAGAATTATTCCGAAATCGAGCCTTTATTCCGCTTACATAGTCATGACTCAATGGAGGTACTCGTGTTTTTAGGGGGAAAATGTGAATTTTATTGTGAAGGACAAATGTATTCACTCACCAAAGGGGATGTTGTCATCATTCCCCCTTATGCGGTACATAAGGCAGAAGTAAGCGATTTTGACAACTATGAGAGAATTGTAACCACCATCAGTGAATCCTTATTAGCCGAATTTTTATCGATTTCTCCATCGATGAGTGATAGCATCATTTATCATAAGACTTTGGGTTCTTATGTTGTTCATCCCCACTCGGAACATTTAAAGGAAATTCTTTCGCTCTTTCAAGAAATAAGTAATCGCATTAAAGGCAATCGTGACCCTTATTCCTTTGCCTTACATTATCTATTATTTCGAGCTTTCGAAATTATCTTAAACCCAGCCAGTAGTAAGCCAACAAGCAGTCTAAGCAGTCTAAGCAGTGATGCCGACCAACGTTTACATTCTATTATCGAATACATTGAAAAACATTTGACAGACTCACAACTGAATTTAGACAACATATCCAGCCATTTTCATTTAAACAAATATTATTTTTCTCATTATTTTAAGAATCACATGAAGGTGCCCTTTTATCGATATGTATTATTGAAACGACTTGCAACCGCCGTTGCCTTAATTAAGCAAAATGAGTTCTCTATCGAGGAAATTGCGACCAAATGTGGATTCCAAGATTACTCAAGTTTTTACAGACTCTTTAAAAAGGAATATAATCTGTCCCCCAAGAACTTGCAAAAGGAGCTTAGAGTGTAGCCCATTTTTCTCATCCTATTGGTATGTAAAAATAATAGGAAAGAGGGCTCTTGGTGGCTCTTCATTCTACTAAATCCTTGTATTCATCGACATCATCAAATTCGGTGCCAATGTAGACTGGAGTGACATCGATATTTTTCAATTCGATAGGTTTACCCTCATTTATCTTTTTCACGATCAAATCAAACGAGTTATCCTTCTTTAATTTAATGTCAAATTCTTGGATTTCACCGTGAATTTTGTACACATCATTTTCCATTTCTTCATACGTTCCTTTATCAACTTCCCTGTTATCAATGTATTCAACAAAACGTTGTTCCTCTGGTTGAAATGACATCTGAACAATATATCCTTCCACATGTTCACTTTGATAGGCTCCTTTTAAAGGTGGGGTTTTGTTTGACGTACATCCAGTTAAAAGTAAAACAAAAGTAATTGTTAAAAGTAACTTATTACCTATTTTTTTCACAAAAGGTTCCCCCTTGATACTTTTTTACAGAATGAAAGGCAAACGGCTCAACCCGCTTGCCTCTCCCTTTAAAACAATAAAAGACCAATTGTAATCGGAATAAAGCTATAAAGCAGGATCATGACACAGAACCCCATGATATCGCGAATATGCAAACCTGCAATCGCTAAAGCAGGTAAAGCCCAGAATGGTTGAATCATGTTGGTCCAGGCATCTCCCCAAGCAACACCAACAGCTGTTTTCGCGAGGTCTGCATTGATTGCCGATGCAGCTTCGATCATAATAGGCCCTTGAACGGCCCATTGCCCCCCGCCAGATGGTACAAATATGTTGATTAGCCCGCCACTGAGAAATGAAAAGAATGGAAGCGTATGTGCATTAGCAAATGAGACAAACCATAAAGCCATTTCTTGAGAAAGTCCCGATAATGTAACCATCCCCATAATTCCTGCATAGAACGGGAATTGAATGATAATTCCCCCAGCATTTTTGACTCCATTCGTGACTGTGTCCAAAAACTGTTTCGGTGTTTTATGCAGCAGGATTCCTAAGAATAAGAAAATAAAGTTTACAATATTAATATTTAAATCAAAGCCTTTTGTAACAAAATGATAGACAATAAAGCCCAGTCCCATGATTCCAATTAACATCGAAACGATCACACTGTTTTCAATTTTTTCCGCTGGTGTGGATGGGGTTTTCACTTCTTTTGGAACCGTTTCTTCTGGGATCACCCAACCGGAGCGATCTTGGTATAGTGTATTGCCACTTTTCATCAAAAACCTATTAAATATGGGCAGTGTTATGACAAGAACTGCCACAATAAATAGATTAGATGGACTAAAAAGAGTTTCACTAACTGGAATGACTCCCATTTTCTCTTCTAAAAAATGTCCAGAGGTTGCTACTGTTAATGGAATAGACGCTGAAAACCCGCCATGCCATACTAAAAATCCACTGTAAGCTCCAGCTACTAAAATACGAAAATCTGCAGATGGTACTTGTCTTGCCACATGAATCGCAAATAGCGCTCCAACTACTAGTCCAAATCCGTAGTTAATTAAACAAGCGATTGCTGCCACAAATGTTACTAGCATGACTGCATGTGCAGGAGTTTTAGCCAATTTACTTAATCGAGCTAAGAAATTCTTAATAACAGGTGCATTGGCTAATACATACCCAGTTACGACTACCAGAGACATTTGCATGGTAAAGGCTAGTAAATCCCAGAATCCTGTCCCCCAATGCGAAACCATCTGAACGGGTCCGCTATCTGTAAACAAGATCCCCAGTACAAAAACTAAGAAAGTAAGAATGATCGCAAAGATAAAGGCATCTGGCAGAAAACGCTGAACGAGTCGGACAAAAAATCTAGTTACAACTCCCATTTTCACACTCCCCTTGTTTATATGTCAATTGATTATATTCTAACTATTTTAAAAATATACAAGGTTATAGTTGCTTTAAGGAATTGTCACTTTTTAAAAAAAGCTGAATCATTAATAATACTATCCACCGCTCCCGCTTAAAAGAGATAATAGTTACTATCATTCATTCATAACTTTAAGCCCTCTTTCCATATACTCATCCATTATTTCCTTAGGTACCATGCTGCCTCCCGTTGCCCATGAAATGTGCACTGCTCGTTTCATTTTATCGGTTACTTGATTTTTATCGATATACGTTCTTCCTTCCAGCTCTGTAAATAATCGGGTTGGACCCGCAATACCTGCCAATGCAGATGGTTCTAAATACATATCTTCTGTTTGTGCCAACATACTGAGATATGCAAATAGTTGATCGTCTTCAACGGTGTAAACCCCACTAATTAGACGTTCTAACGTTTTTCCTACAAAGCCCGATGGTCTTCCAACCGCTAATCCATCAGCTGCCGTTTTGTTATCGATGTCTACATCTTGGACCGAAATTTTGTCGTGTTGCTCGGTTAATAACCCTAATAACATACAAGGAGAATGGGTCGGTTCCGCAAAAAAACAATGGACATGATCTTTAAAAATGAGTTTCAGACCAAATGCCACCCCTCCTGGCCCCCCTCCAACTCCACATGGAAGGTACACAAACAATGGATGTTCTTCATCTATTATGATATCCTGCGCCTCTAGTTGTTTTTGTAGCCTTGATGCGGCTACGGCATAACCTAAAAATAAATGGGTTGAATTTTCATCATCGATAAAATAACTGTTAGGATCTTTCTGGGACTGTTCTCTTCCCTGTTCAACTGCAACACTGTAGTCCAATTCATGTTCGATCACTGATACTCCCTTACTTCTGAGCAGGTCTTTTTTCCATTTCTTAGCATCAGCTGACATATGAACCGTTACGTTAAAGCCTAGCTTTGCACTAATAATTCCAATACTTAATCCGAGATTCCCCGTAGAACCCACAACAATTGAATAATTGGAAAAGAACTTTCTATATGTATCATTATCGAGTTTGCTATAATCTTCTTCCGTAGATAGAAGCTTATTTTCAATCGCTAAGTCTTCAGCATGCTTTAATACTTCATAAATACCGCCTCTTGCTTTAATCGATCCAGAAATCGGTAGATGACTATCGCATTTCAGGAGCATTTTTCCTTCTATCTTTTTACTAAAATAGTTTTCTAAAGAACTCTGCATCACGGGAATTTCCTTTAATGGTGATTCGATGATCCCATTCATTTCCTTTGTCTCTGGGAAAGCACGAGCAAGGTAAGGTGAGAATCTCTTTAATCTTTCTTCCGCATCACGGACATCCTTTATTCCTAAAGAAACATGTTGAATAGCTCTTTCAAAATCCTGGTATTTCGGATTACTCCAAAAAACCTCCTCGGTTAAAATAAGTTTTTCTATTAATGGAAAAGCTTGAATCCATTCATCTTTTGTCTTTCCTAAGATACGCTCCATCCCATCACCCCCAGAATTTTTACAGTTTTACTTCTTCAACGTTGCTAAAAATATACAATTCATTGTATTCTCTACAAGACTTGATTTTCCTTTAATTTCTTGTAGTAAAAAAGAGAAGGTGAGACATACGATGCCTCCCCTTCTCTTCAATAATTTAAATGTAATTGGGTTACCCCAGATTTTAAGAACGAAAACGACTAAGAAACTGCTGCAGACGTTCGCTTTCCGTATTTTCTAATACCTCTTCAGGTGTACCTTGTTCAGCAATCACACCATTCTCCAAGAAGATGATCCGATCGGCAACATCCCGTGCAAAGTCCATCTCATGGGTCACAAGGACCATCGCCATTTCCCCTTCTTCAGCAATGTCACGGATGACTTCTAAAACTTCACCAACAAGCTCTGGATCAAGGGCAGAGGTTACCTCATCAAACAGCATTACTTTCGGACGCATCACGAGAGCACGTGCCATCGCTACCCGCTGCTTTTGACCACCGGAAAGCTGATTTGGGTAGTTATCTAATTTATCACCCAGCCCAACCTTTTCTAGCATTTCAATTGCATTTTTCCTGGCCTCTTCTTTGGAATGACCTTTCACTTGAATTGGACCAGTCATACAATTTTCTAGAATCGTCATATGTGGAAACAAATTAAAGTGCTGGAATACCATCCCGATATCCCCTCTAATTTGTCTTAAATGCTTCTCGTTTGCTCTTACTAATTCCCCTTTTTTCTCCATTTGCCAAAGGTTTTGACCATCTACCTCGATGACCCCTGAAGTGGGTTCCTCCAATGTCATTAATAAACGAATAATCGTCGTTTTCCCAGACCCACTTGGTCCAATCAACGCGATTTTTTCAGCAGGTGCAATATCTAAGTTAATCCCTTTTAAGACATCCACATCACCGAAAGATTTGGTCACATTTTTATAGGTTACAATCGGCTCAGCCATTGATTGCCACTCCCTTCTTTACACTTTTCGTTCCTGTTGGATCTTTCTTATCAAATCGTCGATTCAGTTTGTTTTCTAATTTCTTTATTAAGACTGCTGATGGATAACTCAAAAGCAGGAAGAAAAGAGCCACTAATGTATATGGTTCTAGATACGCCCAATTTCTCGCACCAAATTTATCTGCCATGAGCAGCATACCTGCAACACCAACTGTTGACGTCAAAGGTACTTCCTTGAACATGATGATCAAATAATTCCCTAGCATTGGAATCGTCGGAGGGATCGCTTGCGGAAGGATTATTTTTGTCCATCTGTCTTTTATAGACATGTTCAACGCAATAGAGGCTTCCCATTGCCCTTTATCGACAGATTCAATTCCTGAACGGTAAATTTCTGAAATATATGTGCTAAAGTGAATGCCTAGCCCAAGTACTGCAACCGTGAATGGACTTAAGCTCACTCCAATATATGGGACCATCGGCAATCCAAAAAACAAGAAAAATAATTGCACGAGCGGCGGTGTTGATCGAATAAACTCAAGAACAAATGAAATCACCCATTGAACAGGTTTAAATGGAATTCGTTTTAACATTACCCAAACAAAACCAAACACCATCGCAAATAGATAACAAGCGATTGTCACCCCGAGGGTCACCCACATCCCTTTGAAAATCATCGGAAGTGATCCAAAAAACATATTCCAATCCCACATTATTCGCTAGCCACTCCCTTCGATGATTGTTTTTCCGCCCACTTTGTTAAACCGATTAAAGGTAAGGCGATCACAAAATAAAAAATAAGAATGAATAAGTATACGGTAGGCGTCGAAGAAAGATTGGTATTTGTATAAAGTTGACCTCTATACACAATATCAGCCAAGCCTACGAGTGATATGAGTGAGGTTGCCTTCAACATTTGAATCAGATAATTGCCGAATTCCGGTAGCATCATCCTTACTGCCTGGGGCAAAATAACAATTTTCATACGTTGAAAGCGTGACATGTTCAGAGCAATGGCTGCTTCTGTTTGTCCATGTGAAACGGAGAGGATTGAACCACGAACCGTTTCCGACATATATGCTCCATAGTTCATTGAAATTGCAATTACACATGCCCAAAATTCAGATCCTAAATCAATTCCAAACAAAATCGGAAGCGCGTAGAAGAACCAAAACAATTGAATGATTAGAGAGGTCCCGCGAAAAATTTCTACGAAGAAACCTGTGAATTTTCGAATAAAAAAATTCTTTGACAAGCGACCAAATCCCGCTAAAAATGCAATTAAAAATGAGAAACATGCAGACGTAACTAAAATAAGAATCGTAATGTTTAGACCTTGAAGTAATATTGAAAAGATTTCACCTATTTGACTAATTGGACTCACCTCATTTGTTATGAAAAAAGGTCTCCCATGCTAGGAGACCTATCCATTTTTTCCCCGTGTTATTTTAAACTTTCCACTACTTGTTCCGTCGTTAAATCATTCGGAACAAGGTTTCCTTCGCCAAAACCAGATGGGGTAATGAGATCAAGAATCTCTCCATTTTCTTTAAGTTTCTGAAGTTCTGCGTTGTACGCTTCCCTCAGTTCTTCGTTATCTTTCGCAAATGCTGCTGCACCATAACTAGGCACTCCTTTGATATCTGGTTGCTCAAAATCTTCAACAAATTCTAGCGCGTTTTGATCAGAAGATTGTAAAGCCATTTTCACAGTCATTTCAGTACCAGTGGTTGCTTGAGCTCGACCTGATTGGACAGCAGAGAATGTCGCCGGGATATCGGCAACTTCAAGGATTTGGTCTTCACTCACACCCATTTCTTTCAAAAACTCGATTTCTGTTGCACCAGACATGACTGCTACAATTACATCAGGATTGTCTGCAATATCTGTGTAGCTGTGAAGATCTAAGGGATTTCCCTTTTCAACAATTAAGCCTTCACCATATTGAATTTCTGGTTCACCAAATGCCACTTGTTCGGCACGTTCTGGTAAAATCGCCATTCCAGCTGTAATAACATCAAATTTGCCTGCTTTTACCCCCGGAATCAGTTGATTCCATTCGGCAATTTGCCCTTTTACATTTTCAATCCCCATATTATTAAAAACTTTTGTCGCAATCTCAACTGCTGCCCCTTTTAATTCACCCGTTTTGGGATCTTGATAGGCATATGGCGCTTCATTCGCAAAGCCAATCGTAACGGTACCTTTTTCTTTCAACTCATCTAGACTAGATCCCCCTGATGTGGCCCCCTTAGTCGTGCCACCGGCTTCCTCTCCTGTGCCACAAGCTGTCATGATTCCTAAGACTAGTACAAAAAATAAAATCGATAGTCGTTTTTTCATTTACCTACATACCCCCAAATTTTTTTAAACTAGCAAATTTGCTAATTGTTGATGCTTTTTTGAATTCTATAACGAAAAGATTAAAGACATAATAAAATTGTATATCTTTTTAGAATAATTGCTCAAATCTCATATTTTTGGATATAACAGGATATTTTAGGATTAAGTATGTTGAGGGCTGCTGACTTGGTGGATAGGCAAACATCCTCGATTAGATGGACGTATGCTCCGAATCACTCGACATCAGTGTGGATTTCCAAATTTGTCTGGTTGTCTAGATGGATGTAGGATAACCATAAAATTTAATTTGAATTTCAAGGTATTTTCTGGTTGTTTATGTTAAAATATGGATAAAGATTGAACAATCTGATGAATGGTTTAAAACAATTTCACTTTACTCTATTTGGGGGGATTTGTTTGGTAAAAAGAAGAGTGGGCATATCATTTATTGCCATTTCCACTATTTTAATAGCAGTAAATTATTTGAGTGAAGCAATTGGCGGTGCACCCGTTGGAAATTCCATTAGTACCTTAAGTTTACTCTTATTATTAGCTGGATTATGCTATTTGTCATGGGGTGAATATGAGGAGTATAAAAAAGGAACAAGGCATTCAGGTAAATAAATGTATCTGCTTGTTGTGGGTACTTTCCTTCAATGATATTTATATCAGGAGCATTTGAACCTACAATTGTACAGAACAACATAGATGAAAGTAGTTCTGGATGATTGGCCATCGTTGGGTCAAGAAAGGACAAACCCGCTAAACCCACTCCTGTCATAACATGCGTAGCAGGTATCTATACTGTTCTCCTTTTTAGCACTCACCTTATGTTTGCCAAACTAAGATCTCACATTGACAAGGAAACATGTAAAGCACCTTACTATCCACTTACCTTTTACCATTGTAGTAAGTGACTATTAAGGGGCTGTTAAAATCGCTTTAAGAATCATGGTTTTTATAAATGATTTTATGTTTCGTGCATTAAAATAACGTAAAATTTGTCATCCAGTCAAAATTCTTGCATGTGCTACTATATTCATTCATTTTTATGCTTGCTCAGACGAACCTCTTTTTTCTTTTTTCTTGTATCAAGATATTCAAAATGATAACCGCAAACATCAAAACAAATGATACCATACTAATGATAAGGATTGTTTCAACACTCCAGTCTGTAAAACGGGTGAATATATCAGGAATAATCAGAAATGCTGGTATCCAAATGGGAAACCACATCTTACTCCAAATTGCTGTTCCTACAAAAGTACTACTGCAAATCACGATTACAACTATATCCGCAGTTGTACCACCTACAAAAAACGGCTTAACAAATATTGTACTCACAACGATTACGAGAATCGCTAATGTTGTGACAATCATACTGGCAATAACGCCCCCAAGAAAAAATTTTTTCTTTGAGTATTGCTTCCGACCTGCATTCTGTAAAAAATATACGTAAACGGCAAGCATTAACACAGCTAAAATAGGCATCCCAATGACTTGTATAATGTTAAGTTCAAACTCTCCTCTTATGGCGGGTCCTATGAGGAAATAGGCTATAACTCCAATAAAAAAGAGCGGAAGGAATTTTAATAGACTTTTATAATCTGTCTTCATTTCTTGTTTTAATGAAGCCATATATTGTTCTGGTGATTGATCAATAATATCATTTATGCTTCTCCCACTTTTCTCTGCCTCGGTGAGATGATCCATTAATTCCTCAATTAATTCCTTAATTTCTTGTTCATTTTTTCCTGACATCATTAAGTACATATTAAGATTGTCGATAAATGCCTGACTTTTTGTTGATAACATATCCTTACCTCCCTTTCAGTAATTCATTTACTGGTCCTGAAATTTGTTCCCATTCTTCGGTAATAATCTCCAAAGCTTCATGCCCTTTTTCAGTCAAAAAATAATATTTGCGATTTGGTCCTGATTCAGAGGGGCGCATTTCTCCCCTGATGAGGCCATTTTTCTGAAGCCGTAATAAAATTGGATAAATCGTTCCCTCACTTACATCTGCTAATCCAATATTCAGCAATTTTTGTGAAAGTTCATAGCCATAAATAGGCTCCTTTTTGATGACAGCCAACACACATCCATCCAATACTCCCTTTAACAATTGGCTTCTTATTGACATCTCATCTTACTCCCCCCTCTAGTTTGCTATACAAGGTAGTGAACCGAAAAATAAAGTTATTCTTAGGTAGTTGGTTTAACAAGATAGCTGATATAAAAAACAACTATCTTGTTATACAAAATAGTTGTTTTAAGTGTAAATTTATTTCATTTTTTTGTCAATAGGTTTTTTCTATAATGATAATGTACTTACTTAATTTTCATCATACGCATTAAGTGCGTTCACACTGTGCGCTAGCGCAGATCCTGCTTTTAATGCAACGGCTACGAAAATAGCTTCTGAAATTTCTTCTAAATCAGCGCCTGCTTTTTTAGCATTTTTCGTATGAAGATCGATGCAGTACGGACAACCCGTTGTATGTGCACAAGCAACCGCAATCAACTCTTTGTCCTTTTCTGTTAAGTTTTGCGCTTTGAGGGACTTACTGTCAAAATCAATAAATGCTTTAAATGCCTCTCCGCTCAAGTCCGCAAATTCTTTCAGTCTCGCAAAATAGGATGCCTTATACAGTTCTTCATCACCATTTCCATCATATGCGTTGAGTGCATTCACTCCATGTGCTAAAGAAGAACCAGCCTTTAATGCAGTCGCAACAAAAATAGCTTCTGCCACTTCCTCTTTCGTAGCATCATTCTTTTTCGCATTACCGACATGTAAATCAATGCAATATGGGCAACCTGTGATATGTGCGACCGCCACGGCAATCAGTTCCTTTTGCTTCACGGAAAGTCTTCTCGCTGCTAATGCTTGGCTATCAAACTTGATGAAAGATTTAAAAGTCTCTGGGGCATACTGTTTCAATTCTGGAAGTCTTCCGAAGTATTCCTTTTTGTACAAGCTATCTGTTTTTGTTCCTGTCATTTTGCATCTCTCCCTTGGGTATTTTCCATAAATACAATACGATTTTTCACATCAACTTACTTAGTTTTTTAATAGAAAAATACGAATCCATCTATTAGTGAAACTTAAAAAGCCCCTTCCGATGAGGAAGAGGCATTATGTACGTCCACACTCATCTTTCAAGCATTTGCTTGCTGGAATTAGCACCTTGATACATTCATCGTAACGGTTGCTGCGGGATCAACGGACCAGGTTCCTCCCCCGACTCTTGATAAGAAAAAATCGTATTTAATTTAGGAATCTAATATCTACTACCTTACATGAATTAATAAAAGCTTGTCAACAGAAATATTGGATTATTTCGAAAAATATCCCTCAACCGAGTTTTGGGATTTAACACTTATAGGTTAATCGGCCACTCTTCTAAATGTTCAGCCATATCCCAAAACATGTATTCAAACATGCTTGTTTTAACGACAATTTCTTCAAGTCTTGCTAGCTCTAGTTCAGATTTTCCACTTGCCATTTCATTGAGCAGAGTTTTACAATCATCGGATAACTTCGTAAATTCATCGGATGCATACATTTTAACCCATTCTCCATAGAATTCATGTTCGCTGGCTCCAGGCCATGTTACGAGTTCTTTTCCAATAAAATTATAACTCCAAGCACAAGTAAGGACGGCTGCGACCACATTTTCAACACCGCCAAGATGTGCGACGTTCAGCATGTAACTTGTGTAAGAAGTCGTAGTTGATGCAGGCTTGGTTGCCTCTAGTTCTTCATGAGAGATACCAAATTTCGCGGCATATTGGCGATGAAGATCCATCTCCACTTCAAGCGTACCATGTAAAAGATTTGCAAAAATGGACATTGTTTTTAAATCGGGAGCTTTCGCACTTCCTATCGCAAATAGACGGCTATACTCAATTAAATACACATAATCTTGTTTCATATAATGTTTAAATTTTTCCTTATCCAACCAGCCCTCACCTATCCCTTTGACGAAAGGATGTTCCAAATACGAATTCCAAATTGGTTCTACTCGATTCCATAAACGATCAGTAAATAAACTACTCATTTTCATTTCCCCTCTCTCCTTTTGACATCAGGGAGAAAAAAACAAAACCCATCACTAGTGACTAGAAATGGGTTCGGTAATATATCATCGCATACACGACAAATACCAACTCCACTTCCCTACGCTAGTGTTACCTAGATCAGGTTCAAAGGGTCGATATGTCTATCTCTCAGCAAATACATGCTCCCCTAGTCGAATTGTTAGATTATTAAGTTACTATCTTTTAGTTAAACATAGCTGCTGAAAATAAGCAAATGTTTGAAAGCTTTCCAACATTTCTATGTGCAAGCAAACAAAAAATCCTCCAGGATGGAAGATTTCTTATTTTAAATTCGGATATTCTTGTTGTCTTAATGCCTCATACACCAATATCGCAGCGGTATTTGAAAGGTTAAGGGATCGAACATGCTGACTCATAGGGATTCTTAAAAAATGATTTTTATGTTTTTCTAGCAAATCTTTAGGTAAGCCTGTTGTTTCTTTTCCAAACATAAAATAATGTTCTTTTGAAACATCGCTGAAATCAAAAGCTGAATGTGTTTTTTCGCCAAACGTTTCAATATAGTAAAACTCACCTTTATTGCTCGAAAAAAAATCATCTAATGAGTCATAATACGTGATATTGACGGAATGCCAGAAATCAAAACCCGCTCGTTTAATCATTTCTTCATCTGTTGAAAAGCCAAGGGGTCGGATTAAATGTAAGGCTGTATCCGTTGCAGCACAAGTACGTGCAATATTTCCTGTATTAGCCGGAATATCTGGTTGATAAAGTACAACATGTATTGCCAAGAATGGTCACTCCTAACTATAATTCCCCTCCAAATTATAGCATATAGACGGCAGACAAAGGTACTTTAGATAAGTTCGTTATACCAAGTTGGCTCTTATAAGAGCACAAAGTAAATCCCGAAGACGACTGCAATCATTATGACAAAAACGCCAAGGGTGAGCACCGTGGTTTTGGGTGTGCGGAATGTCTGGTTATTAATCGCCTTAATTTTTCTCACATAGGCAATCATAGCCATAATAATTGTCAGTATGCCGATTCCAACTGAAAATAGTCCAATTACATTCGCTAATAGATCCCCTGTAGATGAAAGACTGGTTTTCATTGTAAAATGCAAATTCGTCACAAGGAACCCAACCCCAATAATTGCAATTGCCGTTCTTACCCACGCTAAAAATGTTCTTTCATTCGCAAGATGCTGCTGAATGTATTTAGAATCTACCGTTTGATGGTTCTCCTCTTTTTTCGGGTTTTCTTTATTCATAACATCACCCTCTTTATTGTTAAGTTAAATCATTCTTAAAAACTAGTTCGGTTTCATTGTTTAATTCGTAGCTACATTCCATAAAATAACCCAAGAATATGAATTGATAAAATCGGAGGTATTTTCTTTGGGTATCTTTAAGGATAGTAAAAACAAAACCAACAGTTTAACCGCTGCAGAAGTATCCGCACTGTGGCTTCAGTATATGGGTGATAGTATGGCTATCTGTGTATACAAATATTTTCTTAATATAGTTGAAAACAAAGAGATTAAATCTATTTTAGAAAGTTCATTACAGTTAGCTGAAAGCCATATTACGAAAATTGATAAATTCTTAAAAAGTGACAATTACAAGACTCCAATTGGATTTACAGAGAGTGACGTAAATGTTAACGCACCTCGACTTTTTTCTGATCAATTTTTACTATTTTATTCCTATATTATGACCATCCATGGGTTAACCGCTTATAGCTTAGCGATTACAAACACGGAACGAAAAGACATTCAAAATTACTTCTTTGAGTGTACGGAATCTTCTAAGGACCTGTTTCAAAAAATCGTGGAATTAGCTAAAAACGAGCCAAAATTCACTAGTGTACCAACCATTCCTTCACCAAAAGAGAGCGCGTTTATCGAATCACCAGGGTTTGTTTCAAATTTAATTGGTGACAAACGGCCACTTAATAGTTCGGAAGTTAGCACCCTTTTCTTTAATTCAACGAAAACTGGATTTATCAAATCATTAAGTTTAGCTTTTAGTCAGGTAGCTAGGTCAGAGGAAGTTCGTACTTTTATGGTGAAGAACGTTAAATTAGCAGGAAAAGATGCAGAAAGTTTTGATCTAATCTTACAACAGGATCATTTACCAATCCCTGAGAAATGGGATGCTGAGGTTACCGATTCAACAATCAGCCCATTCTCTGACAAATTGATTATGTTTCACGCTGGCTTTTTAGTCAATGCGGCTCTTTCCTACTACGGGGCATCATTAGGCTCCAGCTTCAGGTCGGATATCATCGTTAACTATTCTAAAGTCTTTACCCATGCCATGGAGGCAGGTGCATTTTCTTACCATATTATGGTGAAACACGGATGGTTAGAAAAACAACCAGAAGCCATAGATAGAAAAACGTTGGCAAAAGGTTCAAATAAGTAAACATAATAAGGAGAGATCGACTGGTCTCTCCTTTTTCCACCAAGTTAAAACAAGAAAAACGTAACAACTATCTTGTGTATGAGACTAAATTGTATTTCCCTTTTTCTTAGCATCTGCATCCAAACCAGCACCGATTGCAATGCCGATACTCAACCCAATCGGTATACCTAACCCAATATTTTCAAATATCGTTAATCCAAACACAATACCCAAACTCATCCCTATTGACATGTATAATGTTAAATACATACCCTCAGGTACCAACTTATGCTTCTTTTGAAGATGAGACACAATGTCATTAATCACTTTTTTATGTTGGGTTAGAACCGTATCAATCCGGTCTATATTCCCTTCTAGTTGATTAAAATGATTTTTCAAATCAAGCAAATAGAGCTGACAATCCTCACAGTTTTCTGAAAATGAAGCGAGCTTTTGAACCACTCGTTCACACTTATTTAGATTCAGTTTTTTACAATTTTCTTTGCTAATGGCGCTCTTCAACTTCTTTATAGTTGTTAATAATTCATCTGCTTGTTTTTCCAACGTAGCACCCCCTTAGAGATAATTAGAAAATCATATCAAGACCGTTCTACTTGTAACCCCTGTATATTTGTTCACATTTTTTACTTATTTTTATCTACGATTAAAACTAAATTAAGTTTCGCTTTTCATATGAATGACAAAAAAGCAGCCCTAATTTTAACTAGGACTACTAACTTAAACAATTTCTGTTACACAACCGTACAGGCACCTATACTTTTAAATATATTTCGCAGTTATCGACCGCTCACAATTCTTAAGTCCTGTTGGTGGTCCTTCGTATAAAATCTCTCCTCCACCAGTTCCACCATCGGGACCTAAATCTATAATCCAATCACTGTTTCGAATCACATCCAGGTTATGTTCGATCACAATCACAGTATTGCCCTTTTTGACTAATTCTTCGATAATCACTAAAATGTTCGAGACATCTGAAAGGTGCAATCCGGTTGTTGGTTCATCGAGAATATAGATGTTGCCCTTCTTATTTAGCTCTTTTGCAAGTTTCAGACGTTGACTTTCTCCACCAGACAATGTGTTTAGGGGTTGTCCTAATGAAAGGTAGCCAAGTCCAACTGTTGCCATGCTTTTTAGCTGTCTCTGGATGTCTTTCGCTTCAAAAAACTCCACGGCTTCCGCGACAGTCATCTCCATTATGTCTACAATATTTTTCCCTTTATAGAAATATTGAAGCACTTCTTGTTTGTACCGATCGCCATGACATTCGCTACATTCCATTTCCATTTTATCCATAAAAGATAGATTAAGCTCTACCGTTCCAGTTCCTCCACAAGTTTCACATGCCCCTTTAGAGTTATAGCTGAATAACCCACTCTCCACATTATTTGCTTCAGAAAAGGCTTTTCGAATCGAATTCATAATCCCAGAGAAGGTTGCTGGATTAGAACGTATGTTACCGTGTACCTGGCTTTGGTCAATACGAATCGACTCTGGATAATCTTTTGCAAAGACCTCGTTTACAAGCGTACTTTTCCCTGAACCCGCTACTCCGGTAACAGCTGTAAATACACCAATTGGGACGCGAAGGCTAACATTTTTTAAATTGTGCAGACTACTTTTCTGGCTTTCTAAAAACTCATTAACTGGTTTTGGGTTTTCTTTGATTTCCATCTTCTTGTTTAAATACTGAGCTGTAAGTGTATCTGAAGATAATAACCCTTGGTAACTTCCACTATACATAATGTTGCCACCGTTAGTACCAGCATTTGGACCCACATCGATCACATGGTCTGCAATTTGTATAACGTCTGGGTCATGCTCTACCACTAATACGGTATTTCCTTTATCACGTAATTTGACAAGTAAATCATTTAATCGGTAAACATCGCGAGGATGAAGTCCAGTGCTTGGTTCATCAAATATGTACATTAAACCTGTTAAGTTACTAGATAAATATTTCACCATTTTAACCCGTTGAGACTCACCGCCAGATAAGGTCGGTGTTTCACGTGTTAAGGTTAAATAACTTAATCCAATATCACAAAGATTCTTAACCCGTTCTAAAATTCCGTCCACTATTGGCTTCGCACTTGGCTCGTCGAAGCTGGGCAGAACTTCAATTAACTCATCCAATTGCATTGATGTCAGGTCATAAATGGAATAGCCCATGATTTTAGATGACATAACCTTCTCATTGTAACGTGTTCCGTGGCAGCTAGGACATGTACCAGTTGTGGCAAATTCCTTGAGCTTTTTTTCGGCAGCTTTTGATGTGTCTTTGTCACGATTCACATTTTGACGCATAAATCTTACAACCAGGCCAACATAAGTTGTATTGATTTCCCCGTTCATGTAGCTAATTGCGACCTTCTCTTCTTCAGCATAAACAAGCTTTTCAAATTCTTCTTTTGTATAATCCTTGATCTTTTTATCCTTATCGAAGAAACCTGATTCAGCATATGCTTTCCATTGCCATGTACCCGGTCCAAACCCTGGAAGTAAAATCGCCCCTTCATTTAAGGACTTCTCCTTATCTAAAGCAGCATCAAGATTTAACGTTATCGTTCTTCCAATCCCTTCACAGTGTGGGCACATCCCAATCGGATCATTAAAGGAATAGGCATTACTCCAACCAATACTTGGTTGGGCAAAGCGTGAAAAAAGCACTCTGAATAGTGGCTGAATATCGGTAACCGTCCCGAGTGTGGATCTTGCATTTCCACCTAGTCGTTTTTGATCCACAATGATCGCAGTAGATAAGTTATTAATTTCATCAGCTTCAGGTCGGCCGTATTTCGGCAAAAACTGCCTAGCAAAACTACTGAAAGTCTCGTTTAACTGGCGACCAGCTTCCTGTGCAATCGTGTCAAAAACAATCGATGACTTACCTGAACCAGAGACCCCTGTGAAAATCGTGATTTTCCCCTTTGGAACCTGTACATGCACATTTTTCAAATTGTTCTCTCTACCATTCACAACTTCAATAAATTCCTGTTTCAATCAACATCATCTCCTTTTCTGCTATTTACGTCCTCTATGTAGCGGCTTGTACATCTTACCATATAAGATTAAGAGAAGAAACAGGCTCTGGGACAAAGGGACAGGTTCACTGTCCCAAGTTGGTCAATGTTACTAGTTTAAATGGTAGATCAATTGAACAACGCCGGATGAAAATCTATTGGTTTGAACCAATTTCAAATTCACCCTCTGCTTTATGTCGCTAAATAAAGGTTTTCCATCTCCCAATACAACAGGGTGAACAGACAATCTATATTCATCAACAAGTCCTAAATTGATAAAAGTGGTGATCAGACTTGCTCCTCCGTATAGCCAAATGTCTTTACCATGCTTTTTCTTTAATTCATTTACTTCTGCAAAAATATCATCATTTATGTATTTAACATGATGATCACTACCCTTTTGCGTTCGAGAAAACACATATTTTTCTTTACTATGGACGGTATCCCACATTTCCTTTTCCGTATCTGGGTATTCCGTTTTTGGAGTATATTGCCCCCATAAATCGTAGCTTTTTCTTCCGTAAAAAATAGTATCGATATTATTTAAGAAATCCAAAAACCCCATATCTGAGTCCATTACGCACCAGTCAACTTCCCCTCTCGGTCCCTCAATAAATCCATCTAAACTAACTGCCAAATCTAAAACAACTCTTCTTGATCTCATTTTTCTACCTCCCGTTATAAAATGGGTTTGTAAAACCAACAATTCGTAACCTTTATCCTTTAATCCTCGAGATGAAACACTCACATTTTGATATATAATTTCACATTTAAGGATGCCCCTTTTGACTAGAACCAAGTAATTTCGAAGGGTTATATCTAAAAATATATAGTATCTGATGATGGTAAATTATCCAACAATTATGTTTCAAACCCTATTAAGCTAGTGAAATGAATAAGGTACGTTTGTGACAGATTTCCCCGTACACACTGCAGCGCATTTTATGGTAAAATAAAATTCCTTGGCAGGGGCATTTATAAAGCGAGTTGACTTTTTGGGTCAACTCGCTTTTTTATAGTATCATCTGAACACATATCCACACCCGTAATTCGCAACTTCCCTCCCACCTATGAATAAGCAGAATACTTCCTATCGTTTCCGATTCGATGTATCATTATTTTTGCACGATAATAAAGTACCACTGATTAGCTAAGTATAAAATGGTACTGGTTTTCACTTTTTTTATATAAATCAAACGTTTATGGAGGTTACAAACAATGAATCAAGACAATCAATTTATGTTAACACCCTTTAATCTCCCTAACGGGGTTGAATTAAAAAACAGACTCGTCATGGCACCTATGACTAATTTTTCATCTAACCCAGATGGAACTGTTTCAGATGCTGAGGTAAGCTACTATGCTCGCCGTGCTAGTGGAGTGAGTATGGTGATTACAGCTTGTACATATGTTACTCCAAATGGAAAAGGATTCCACGGTGAATTTGCTGGTGACAAGGATGAGATGATACCAAGCTTAACTCGATTAGCAAAGGCCATTAAAGAAAAAGGAGCCAAAGCAATCTTACAAATCTTTCATGGTGGAAGAATGTGTCCTCCCGAATTAGTTCCAAATGGAGAAATCGTTAGCGCTAGTGATGTGCCTGCAGAAAGAGGCGGTAAATCAACAGAGGATCCTGATGTCAAACCAAGAGCATTAACGGAACATGAAGTCGAAGAAATCATAAAAGCATTTGGCGAAACCACACGACGTGCCATCGAAGCAGGTTATGATGGAGTTGAAATACATGGAGCAAACGGCTATTTAATTCAACAATTCTTCTCCCCACATTCAAACCGTCGTGAGGATCGATTTGGGGGTAGCCTTGAAAAACGCATGACCTTCCCACTTGCTATTGTGGAAGAAGTGCAAAGAGTTGTAAAAGAACATGCGACTCCTGAGTTTATTGTTGGATACCGTTTTTCACCAGAAGAACCTGAAACACCAGGAATTACAATGGGTGATACACTCAAACTGGTTGATACTTTAGCTGAGAAAGGACTAGATTATCTTCACGTGTCTTTAGCAGATTTCTTTTCAACAGCTAGAAGAGGTGTTGAAGATACCAACAAAACACGTATCGCATACTTGCTTGAAACGATTAATAACCGGGTTCCGTTGATCGGAGTTGGATCTATTTATACTGCAGAAGATGCTCGTAAGGCCTTTAAAACCGGTGTCCCTTTACTTGCAATAGGTAGAGGTCTAATCATTGAACCAGATTGGGTACAAAAAGTAGCAGAAGATAAAGAAAATGAAATCGTGACGAAAATAGACAAAACTAAACAAAAAGAATTAGTGATTCCAGACCCTCTATGGAATGCTATCATCCACACCCCTGGCTGGTTTCCAGGAGTCTGATGGGACAGAGGGACAGGTCCACTAGCTTTGCATAATTGCATTTATTTTGATAAAAAGTAATATATTTACAGTTAGTTTTTTTGCTTGGGAGCTAAAACAACAATCATGAATAAAATTGTTGTTTGTTCCCATTTTTTGGTATTTTCTTTACTTTATTTTCCTTTTAATACGTTTCTTTTTCTCACCAATTAGCGCAACACTTCCGTAGAATATTTCTTT
>NZ_SLUB01000050.1 GCF_004799755.1 Bacillus timonensis
AGATGTGTATAAGAGACAGTCCAGACACCTTGGACTGCCTCTGGTTTCCTTTTTTTAGGAGAGTGAGGGTACTCCAGACACCTTGGACTGCCTCTGCATTCCATATTTTAGGAGATTAAGGTTACTCCAGACCTCTTGGACTGCCTTGGGTTTCCTTTTTTTAGGAGAGTGAGGGTACTCCAGACACCTAACTGAGTTCATTCTGCTTTTTTAGTGGTACTCTGGCTTCATCAGCTCCGTATCTTAACTCCATACTCAATTCCTTCAAATTTCGCTGTCGAATTACATCTTTTCTGTAGGTTTGCTTCTTTCTTTGACGAAAAGCTACTAGTTTTGTCTACCCGGCAGGATTTTACATTGAGCAGGGAGAATCGTACTACTATACAAAGAACGGGAGAAATTGAGGCATAGCATAGCGGAAGAAAAAAATTCGGGGGAGTGATTGGTGTGAATACTGCGGAATTTGCAAAAAAATTGGGAGTTTCAACAAAAAGCGTACGAAAGTGGATTAAAAACTTTGAAATACCATGTAAAAAAAATGAATATGGCCACTATGTATTTGAGGAAATGGACCTTCCATTATTCGAAGGGATACGGAATCAAGTGAAATCTGGGGTCCCATTTGATAAAATCAAATTATCACCACCAGAACCTAGGAAGGGGACTGCACGGAAAATGGTACAAGCTTCAGAAAAAACTCTTTCAGATAAATTAAACACGATCATGGAACGGATTAAAGAGAACGAAAGACGGATCGACGAAAAAGCAAGTGATGTTGTATCCTATCAACTCTTGCAGCATCGCAAAGAAATCGATGAATTACAAAAAAGAATGCAAAAAATGGAGGCATATATCGAGCAGCTCGAAAAGGAAAAGGAAGAGCTTCAAAAACAAACAGCCATCACCCTTGAAAAAGTGGAAGGGTCTAGAAAACGTAAAAAAGTACTCGGGTTTCTATTTTAGATCAGGACTGACAGCCTGGTCTTTTTTATATTCAAAAAAAAGCACTCCCACGGAGCGCCTTATAACTTCATTTTATCCTTTTGTGCAACTGACTTTAGTAGTGGTTTTCCCGGTACTTCATGATGGTGACGGCAACGAGGCTCGTATGACTCAGAAGCTCCGACTAAAATTACTGGATCATCATAAGAGGCTGGTTTTCCATCGATCAAACGCTGTGTTCTGCTTGAAGGAGATCCACACACAGAGCAAACAGCCTGTAATTTCGTAACCAACTCAGCTAACGAAAGTAACTCTGGAACTTTTCCAAACGGTTCACCGCGGAAGTCTTGGTCTAAGCCAGCAACGATAACGCGATGGCCACGGTTTGCGAGAATTTGGACAACTTCCACAATCTCATCGTCGAAAAATTGCACTTCGTCAATTGCGACAACGTCTGTTTCAGCGCAAGTCTTTTCCAAAATTTCTGCGGAGCTTGCCACTGGAATTGCGACAAAGGATGTCCCGTTGTGAGATACAACAGAATGATCACTATATCGATTATCAATTTGAGGCTTAAATACCTGAACAGATTGTCTAGCAAATTCAGTTCGACGAACGCGTCGAATCAACTCTTCGGATTTTCCTGAAAACATGCTTCCACAAATTACTTCAAGCCAGCCACTTTGCTTCATAATATACATGAAACTAGATCCTTCCTTTCCTCGGTTGTTACTAGCCTTGAGTCAACTATTGACTGTAAGTATGAGGATTATTGATATGAGGTTAAAATTAATGCGAGTTAAATAAGTCTAGTAGCACAAAAAACAGGCAAGAAGAAAAAACTTGCCTGTTTTTGGCTTTATCAAATGCGCCTTAGCGTATTTGCGCCCAGATTTTAGGCCCTCAGGAAGTGGGTCACAAAGACGTTGCCACAGGAAGTGGCGTTCTTAGTCTTTGATCTTACGACCCGAAAAATTTCCTTTTAAAATCTGTGGCATCCGCCGGAGGCTTTAATTTTATTCGGTCGAGACTGTAGTCCCGACTGAATAAAGTTAAATCAGTATTATTTAATACCGTATTTTTTGTTGAATTTATCTACACGTCCACCTGCATCAGCGAATTTTTGACGGCCTGTATAGAATGGGTGACACTCTGAGCATACCTCAACGCGTATCTCCTCTTTTACAGAACCAGATTCAAATTCATTGCCACAAGCACATTTCACCATAACTTTTTTATAGTTTGGATGAATTCCTGATTTCATTCGTCTCATCTCCTTCCGCCCTGAATCCTTGATCGAAACAGAGTTACGTTTTAGCAAAATTGCATGTACAATTTCGATAGGATATTCAAAACGTCGGCTAAAAATGACACATCGAATTTCTTCATTGGCTTGTTTTTCCGTTGCTCACGTATCCAATACATACGCTCCGCTACTCAAAACTGCACCGCCTCGAAATTCTCGGTCCTTTTCAACCTCCTATTTGAATTCTTATTATACCTAAAACGCACATGTTGAAATTATAACAAGTGAAGCCATGAATTGCAACTTAATCCTGCTGTCAAAAAACGTTAATTTTTCCAACATGAATATCGGCGCGGACTCACGCAACACATACTTCTTATGCCTCAGGTCTGCTGCTGCTTCTCCGAGCAATTGCCGCTTTCTTTTCTGCTTCAAGCATTTCAAAGAACTCTGCATTTGTCTTAGTTTGCTTAAGTTTACGTAAAAATTTCTCCGCAAAATCTGGTTGATCTGACATTGCTTTACGGATTGCCCAGATTTTATCGAGATTTTCTTTTTCAATAAGAAGCTCTTCTTTACGAGTACCAGAGCGACGAATGTCGATGGCAGGGAAAATACGTCTTTCGGCAAGTGAACGATCTAAGTGTAGCTCCATGTTACCCGTTCCCTTGAATTCCTCATAGATGACGTCATCCATCCGTGAGCCTGTATCTACCAATGCAGTCGCAAGGATTGTTAAGCTTCCGCCCTCTTCGATATTTCTTGCTGCCCCGAAGAAACGCTTTGGACGGTGGAATGCTGCTGGATCAATCCCCCCTGATAACGTACGTCCACTTGGAGGAATCACAAGGTTATAAGCTCTCGCAAGACGCGTAATACTGTCCATAAGAATAATCACATCACGTTTGTGTTCTACTAGACGCATCGCTCTTTCTAGCACTAGTTCCGCAACCTTTATATGATTTTCTGGCACTTCGTCGAAAGTGGAACTTACCACGTCACCTGCTACAGAACGTTCGATATCTGTAACCTCTTCTGGACGCTCATCGATTAATAGGACAATTAATTCAGCCTCTGGATGGTTCGTTGTAATGCTGTTTGCGATTTCCTTAATCAGCATTGTTTTACCAGCCTTTGGTGGTGCTACGATAAGACCACGCTGACCGAAACCAACTGGTGCTAAAATGTCCATAATTCGAGTAGATATATGATTGGGCTTTGTCTCTAAGATCACTTGGCGATCTGGATATAGAGGTGTTAGACCAGGAAAGTGGACACGTTCCTTTGCAGATTCTGGGTCATCCCCGTTGACAGCCTCAACATGCAGAAGACCGTAATAGCGTTCATTCTCTTTTGGAGGACGTACTTTACCCGAAACCTTATCCCCATTTCGCAGGTCAAAACGACGGATTTGGGAGGCTGAAATGTAGATATCCTCTGAGGATGGGGAATAGTTAATAGGGCGTAGGAAACCGAATCCTTCTGATTGGATAATCTCAAGAACACCCTCCATAAATAAAAGGCCATCCTGTTCAGCACGTGCTTTTAAAATCGCAAAAATTAACTCTTTCTTCGTTAATTTGCTATAGTAGGAAACCTTATATTCCCGTGCTAATTCATATAATTCTTTTAGCTTCATGTTTTCCAAGCTTGAAATTGTAATACTCATTGGTACACCACTCTTTGATTTTTAGTTTATTTCTCGTAATGCTTTCCAATTGATTTGCTTTAAATTATTCAGCAGATACGCAAGGCCGCATTTGATGATTGGTTCATTCGTCCATCATATAAAAGCGTTTTCGTATTTTCTCCTCTCAGTGATAAAGAGACACTATGAAACATTTTATATGAATCGATATGGATGGAATGATTTAGAAGCATTCTGAGGATTGCATTGAAGTTTTAACCGCGTTACGGTTGTGCAAAGGAAATCCTTTATTTTGAATTTTTTAGAAGTATAATGAACAGTCTATTCTCCCTTATTTTACCCTATTCTCGCATTTTTAATCAATACCCTTATTTTGATAGAGTTATGACGTTTTTGTGTTAAAGCCTTGATTATAAAGAGAAGCGAGTACAAAGACTCGCCTCTACTCTATTTAATTACTAAATTTGGCTTTTTCTTCAAGCTATGTCTACCGTCTATGAATCTTACAGTTCCTGACTTTGCACGCATAACAAGTGAATGAGTTGTCCCGATTGAGCCTTTGAATTGAACTCCTCGTAAAAGCTCTCCATCAGTGACACCTGTTGCCGCAAAAATGGCATCATCCCCACTGACTAAGTCTTCCATACGAAGTACCTTTGTAACATCAAGACCCATTTTTATACAGCGAGCAATTTCTTCATCGTTTTGCGGAATAAGTTTCCCTTGAATTTCGCCACCTAAACATTTTAAGGCAACCGCCGACAAAACACCCTCAGGAGCACCACCGGAGCCAAATAAAATGTCCACACCTGTATGATCGAATGCTGTGTTGATTGCACCAGCAACATCACCGTCATTAATTAACTTAATACGAGCCCCTGCTTCACGTAGCTGGGCGATGATATGCTCATGTCTTGGACGATTTAAGACAGTCGCCACAACGTCTTCAATATCCTTGTTTTTTGCTTTTGCGACTGCTTTTAGGTTGTCGATAATTGGTGCATTGATATCGATTAACCCGACTGCTTCTGGTCCGACCGCAATTTTATCCATATACATGTCTGGGGCATGAAGCAAATTCCCATGATCAGCTACCGCTAACACAGAAAGCGCATTCCATCCGCCGGATGCTAATATATTGGTTCCTTCCAGTGGGTCAACGGCAACGTCCACTCTTGGTCCATAGCCATTCCCAAGCTTTTCGCCTATATAAAGCATTGGGGCTTCATCCATTTCTCCTTCTCCGATGACAACTTGTCCCTTCATTGGGATTGTGTCAAATACATCTCTCATCGCAGAGGTTGCTGCACCATCTGCCTCGTCTTTTTTACCACGACCCATCCAACGAGCTGATGCCAATGCTGCTGCTTCTGTAACTCGTACGAGCTCCATTGATAAGCTTCTTTCCATGATCCTTCCCCCTAGCTGGTAGTAGTCTCTTTGTGCCGTATGTTTAACATTCTCATATCATAAAAACGTTTTCTCTCTACTTTTCCATTTAAGGATACATGAAAACTCCCACTTTTTGTAGTGGGAGTTTGGAAATTATTACTGAATTATGAATTTTGAAGTTGTTCAATTTCATCTTCTGTTAGGCTTTCTCTCCAAATGGTTGCGCCTAATCCTGTTAATTTTTCTTCTAAATGGCTATAGCCACGGTCGATATGCTCAAGACCTGTAATTTCAGTTATACCTTCTGCCATGAGGCCTGCCACAACAAGTGAAGCACCTGCGCGCAAGTCACTTGCCTTCACTTTTGCCCCTTGAAGTTGGACTGGTCCAGTGACAATCGCTGAACGACCTTCAACCTTAATTTGTGCATTCATGCGACGCAGCTCATCGATATGCTTAAATCTTGCGCCATAAATCGTATCGGTTACAACACCTGTACCACTTGCTTTTGTAAGTAAGGATGTAAAAGGCTGTTGAAGGTCAGTTGGAAAGCCTGGATACACAAGCGTTTTAATATCAACAGATTTCAAATCTTTATTTCCAGCAACCCAGATTTGGTCGTCGCTTGTTTCAACGGTTACACCCATTTCGCGGAACTTGGCAATCAAGGATTCTAAGTGAAGTGGGATCACGTTATCAATTAATACCCCTTCACCCATCGCGGCTCCAATAATCATATATGTACCTGCTTCGATACGATCAGGAATAATGGTATGGCGGCAGCCCTGTAAGGAATCAACGCCATCAATTCGAATCACATCTGTTCCGGCACCTTTAATTTTCGCACCCATGCTTGTCAATAATGTAGCTACATCGATAATTTCCGGTTCTTTCGCGGCGTTTTCAATGATCGTACGTCCTTTTGCACGCACTGCTGCTAACATGATATTAATGGTTGCACCTACACTTACAACATCAAGGTATATACGAGCACCTCTTAGCTCATCTGCACGAAGATAAATCGCACCTTGTTCGTTCGTTACTTTTGCTCCAAGTGCTTCAAATCCCTTAATATGTTGGTCAATTGGTCTTGGACCTAAATGGCATCCACCAGGCAAGCCAATTACAGCCTTTTTAAAACGACCGAGCATCGCACCCATTAAGTAGTAGGAAGCACGTAGCTTTTTTACTTTTCCGTTCGGTAATGGCATGGACACAATATTGGTTGGGTCAACATAAATTTCTTCTTTATTTATCTCTACATGGCCCCCAATTTCTTCAAGCAAATCACCTAAAATTTGCACGTCTGAAATGTCAGGAAGGCCTTCAATTGTAACTGGCGATTCTGCTAGGATCGTTGCTGGAATGAGGGCAACTGCGCTATTCTTCGCCCCACTGATTTTCACAGATCCTTTTAGTGGATAACCGCCTGCTATCTTAAGTTTTTCCATAAGTGGCTCCCTTCTAGCGAAGATGACGGTTAGTAAGGGAAACCTCGAATTGCCAAGGGTAGACGCTATCCGGTGAACACTACTGGATGAAATCTAGCTGTGAGGCAGTTCTATTCCCTTATTTACCTAAAAAACATACGGCACTTCACTCGAATTGGTATATTTTAACATAAATTTACTGCGTGATTGTACAAGTATTAATTCTTAGTTTACACGAAAATATAAAAATCATGTTTCATTTTATACCTTTTCGCAAAAACAATCAAATCATCCCATTAAAGATATTTCTTTAGGGAACAGTTCATAGGACTTAAGTTATACTTTTTTCTTTTGGTTTTTTAGAAGCAGTTTACGTGAAGTTTCATGTTGTTGAAGTGAATCTTGTTGAAGGACTTTTATCTAAGTTGTTTAGTTCGTCTATGTTTTTATTTGGGTAAATCTAACAAATCAGCTCCTTCCACTTTTTATGTGTTGATGATCTGTAATTACCCCTAGACTCCCAAATTGCTGGCAAGTTTTTAAAAATTGTCTTGCGCTTTTCTTATTATAACGTAAGAAAACCGCTATTTCCAAATCACGTTATACATAACAGGAAATTAGCGGCTTTTCTATATGGTTTGGAGACGAATCCCCAATCTATTTAATTAGACGTTCGAAATTCAAAAAGGTTTCTTACGCTCTTCCAGAAGAACCAAATTCACGCATTTTGCCTTTTACAGTTTCACGAATCGCATCGCGAGCAGGTCCTAAGTATTTACGTGGATCATACTCATTTGGCTTAGCAGCAAGTGTTTCACGCACTGCTTTAGCTGAAGCAATTTGGTTTTCTGTGTTTACATTGATTTTTGCAGTTCCAAGAGAAATCGATTTTTGAATATCTTTTGTAGGAATACCAGTTCCACCGTGAAGTACAAGTGGTAAACCGGTTTTGTTTCCGATCTCTTCCATTTCTTTGAAACCAAGGTTTGGTTCACCTTTGTAAGGACCGTGAACAGAACCTAGAGCAGGCGCTAAGCAATCAATTCCAGTACGGGTAACAAGCTCAACACACTCATTTACGTCCGCATAGATAACACCCTCAGCAACTACGTCATCTTCTTGTCCACCAACAGTACCAAGCTCAGCTTCTACAGAAACTCCGTGGAAATGTGCAAGCTCAACTACTTTAGAAGTAATCTCAATGTTCTCTTCAAATGGATGATGAGAAGCATCAATCATAACAGATGTGAATCCAGCGTGAATTGCTTTCGCACAATTCTCGAAAGAAGAACCATGATCAAGATGGATTGCAACTGGAACGGTAATGTTTGATTCTTCCATGATTGCTTTAACCATCGCAACTACCACTTTGAATCCACCCATATATCGGCCAGCACCTTCAGAAACACCAAGAATAACTGGTGAATTTTCTTCTTGTGCAGCTTGTAAAATCGCTTGTGTGAACTCTAGATTATTTAGGTTAAACTGACCTACTGCATACCCTTCTGCTTTTGCTTTTTCAAGCATTTCTTTCATTGAAACCAAAGGCATGTGAATTTCCTCCTTTTGTACCGTTTTTATTGTGTAAAATAAGGAAATAATTCCTATACACATAGAACCACGGCAAAGAAACGCCGGGGTTAATTGTATACCTATTCCAAGAATTTCGTATCACCTAATAGAATGACCGAAACAAAAACATAATATGTAGACTTTTAGATAGAAATGAACAGACAAAAAGCACACAAAAATGCTCTTTGCTTAAGGAATAGCAACAATACAGTACTAAGCATATCACAAGATTTTGATTTCGCAAGAGACTATCATTTCCCCATTTTATCATGAAGCGTTTTCATCTTAATCATAATGCGGTTTTGTATTTTTTGTGATTTTTATTCGGATTTTAATGGGATATTTGCTCGAACCGCTTCGCGTAGTTCATCAATATCAAACGGTTTTGCAAAATGGGTAATTGCTCCCAAATCCTTAGCTTCTTGGATCATATCAAGCTCACCATAAGCCGTCATAATAATGACTCGAATGTCCTGGTTGATTTTTTTAAGTCTTTTTAAAATTTCAATCCCGTCCATACCAGGGATTTTCATATCTAGTAAAACTAAATCTGGAGAGTGTTTTTGAACGATTTCGATTGCTTGTACTCCATTAGCTGCTTGGAATGTCTTGTAACCTTCTTTTTGAAAAACTTCGTTTAACAGTATTCGTATTCCGTATTGGTCATCCACAATTAAGATTTTCTCTGACATTCTTGTAAAAACCCCCCTTAAAATAGATAAAAAAATTAGAATAATTGCTTGGTTTTTTACGATCGCTATTATACGTTCGTTTTTTCGAATATTATTATATCGTTATTCATTTTTAATTCTACCAATAGCAACATTTTTCCTTCTTTTTACGTAGAAAACTTTTATTTCCAACACCGAAACAAGTTTTCTCAACAGAAATCGACATGATTTCTTATTTTTTTCGTATAACGTTATAATGAAAATATGTGGAAAACGAATAGAAAGGAATTTTACGTGTATGCTGAAAATTTTTACTACCCAACTTCAGGGTCATTTTAACAGAATTATGGAAAAAGAGGAAATGAATATGGAGGATGGCGCAAGGATCCTTGCCCAGTCAGTTATTAGCAATGGCTCCATTTTCGTTCATGGCTTCGGTGAAATGGCTGCCGTTGAAACGGAAGCTCTATTTGGCGCTGAACCATTAAAATCTGCTAAGCCTTTATTTACGAATAATAAAATAAATGAGGTTGAAGGTGTTGACTCTGTTCTATTGATTACTCGTTTTTCAACTGATGAAGAAGCGATCAAGCTCGCGGAAGAACTTCGCGGCAACGGAATTCAAACGGTTGCGATTTCTGCGATTGTAAAAACAGAGGATGAACGCACTCTTAATAAAATCGTAGATATTCATATAGATAGTAAGCTAACGAAGCCCCTAATTCCAGATGACGTCGGGACCCGCTTCGGTTTCCCAAGCGTGATGACAGCCTTATACGCCTATTTCGGACTAACATTTACAATCAAAGAAATGGTCGACGAATTTGAATAAAGTAGAATGCAAACAAAGAAAGGCGAGTGTCTATTCACTCGCCATCTCTACTATTCCCGTATTACATTTTCTCTGCGCTTGTTAATGATGCTCGAATAAATTCTCTAAACAAGGGTTGAGGACGGTTTGGTCGTGATTTAAATTCTGGATGGAATTGTGAAGCCACGAACCATGGGTGGTCTTTCAACTCGATAATTTCCACAAGTCGTCCATCTGGACTTGTTCCTGAGAAGACAAATCCAGCAGCTTCCATTGCTTGGCGATAATGATTGTTAAACTCATAACGGTGGCGGTGACGCTCATACACCACTTCGTCATTATATGCCTCATACGCTTTTGTCCCTTCTTCAATTTTACAAGGGAAAAGTCCAAGTCGTAGTGTTCCACCTAAATCTTCAATATCCTTTTGTTCTGGTAATAAGTCAATGATTGGATGTGGAGTATCCGGATCAAGTTCTGCAGAGTGTGCTCCTTCTAAACCAAGTACATTGCGAGCAAACTCAACAGATGCTAATTGCATGCCAAGGCATATGCCTAGTAATGGCGTTTTTGTTTCTCTAGCGTATTTTAGTGCTGAGATTTTACCATCAACCCCACGGTCACCAAATCCACCAGGAACGAGAATTCCATCTGCTCCATCAAGAAACTCAGCAACATTTTCATCTGTGACTTCTTCAGAATTCACCCAGTTGATATTGATATCTGAATCAAATGCATAACCGGCATGCTTTAATGCTTCTGCTACAGAAAGATACGCATCCTGAAGCTCTACATATTTTCCAACCAACGCAATATTGGTCGTTTTAGTAAGGTTTGTCACTTTCTCAACAAGGTGGACCCAATCAGTCATGTCTGCTTCCTTGCAATCTAGTTGAAGATGCTCGCATGCAATTTGATCAATACCTTGTTGTTGAAGAGATAATGGGATTGAATAAAGAGTTTCTGCATCGCGACTCTCGAAAACAGCTCTTGAATCAATGTCACAGAATAACGCAATTTTATCCTTCATTTCTTCTGAAATCGGCATTTCTGTACGGAGAACAATGATGTTCGGCTGAATTCCAAGGCTTCGAAGCTCCTTTACACTGTGCTGGGTCGGTTTTGTTTTCATTTCCCCGGCAGCTTTAATGTATGGAACAAGCGTACAATGCACATACATCACATTGCGAGAGCCCACGTCACTTTTGATTTGACGAACAGCTTCTAGGAAAGGTAGTGATTCGATGTCTCCAACCGTACCACCAATCTCAGTTATGACGACATCTGCATTTGTTTCATGGCCAGCACGGAATACTCTGTCCTTGATCTCGTTTGTGATGTGCGGAATAACTTGAACGGTTGCACCTAAATAATCTCCGCGACGCTCTTTCTTTAAGACAGTTGAATAGATTTTACCTGTTGTAACGTTGCTATATTTGTTTAGGTTAATGTCGATAAAACGCTCGTAATGCCCTAAATCAAGGTCTGTTTCAGCGCCGTCGTCGGTAACGAACACTTCCCCATGCTGGTATGGACTCATGGTTCCTGGGTCCACGTTAATGTATGGGTCAAATTTTTGGATCGTTACATTCATTCCTCGGTTTTTCAATAAACGGCCTAAAGATGCGGCAACAATCCCTTTTCCAAGGGACGATACAACCCCACCTGTTACAAAAATATATTTTGTCATCTTTCTTTTTCCCCCATTCATGTAATTAGTTAAAGTTTGCTCAAATTTATGAAATTGTATAAAGGAATCTTTCTGGGTACGGGGATTGTCTTTTTTACTCCTATAAAAATAAAAAAGCCCCACTTACAATATGTAAGGGAGCGAAACTTGTAATATGGTTTCGTAGATACTCTTTTTTTAGAGCCCAAAAAGTATTCTACCGAGTTAAGATTGAAAAGTCAATACGAAGTTTAAGTGGAATTTAGTTACCAATCACGGCTTCAGACTTAGTCTTCTTCCTCTTCTTCTAGTTCTTCCTCTTCTTCATCGATCTCATATTCTTCGTCATCGAGTAGTTCATCCTCGTCGTCGAAATCCTCTTCCTCATCGTCAATGTCATCGAAGTCTTCGTCGTCTTCTTCCTCTTCGTCTTCATCGTCGATGTCTACTAGATCTTCATCTTCTTCATCATAATCTTCATCGAAATCAAGATCATCCTCATCAAGGTCATCGAAGTCGATAAGATCGTCATCTTCGTCTTTCTTCTTCTTGCCCTTTTTCTTCTTCTTCGGCTTTTCAGTATGAGTAACCTCTTCATCGATCTGCTCATATGGATACCAAGTACGAAGTCCCCAACGGTTATCACCTAAAGTGATAAAACGACCATCGATATTAATATCTGTATAAAACTGAGAAATTCTTGCGCTAAGTTCTTCTTCGGAAAGCTCTAATGCTTTTGCTACTTCGTCAACTAGCTCGTTAAATGCGATTGCATCTTTTCTCCCTAAGAAAATCTCATACGCTACTTCAAGCATTGACATTTCTTTTATTTGCTCTGGTGAGTATTGATTTAGACTCATCAAGGCACTCCCTTTCTATGTATGTAACTACAAATCTTGGTAAAAACTTGAGTATAATGTTTTAACTATGAACTACAATAAAAATAAGTTCTGTAAAATACATATCATTCATTATAAACAAAATCAACCACTTTATGCCAGTCAATACATTTTTTAAGGCTGAGTCAACCTTTTTTGACCCAGCCTCGATTATTTTCTACATATTTCTACGGTATTGTCCACCCACTTCATAAAGGGCCTGTGTGATTTGTCCAAGACTTGCAACCTGTACCGTTTCCATTAATTCCTCAAAAATATTGCCATTATTAACTGCAACCTGTTTTAATTTCTTCAATGCTTCTTCTACTTTATCCTTATTTCGGTCCTGAAATCCTTTTAAATTTTTAATCTGAAGTTCCTTTTCTTCCTTTGTTGCGCGGGCAAGCTCGATATTGTTTAATTCCTCTTCTGTTGGTGGATTCGGATTAAGGTACGTGTTCACCCCAATAATCGGAAGCTCTCCCGTATGCTTTTTCATCTCATAATACATCGACTCATCTTGAATCTTCCCACGTTGATACTGAGTTTCCATCGCACCAAGAACCCCACCACGGTCATTCAGTCGGTCAAATTCTTGCAGTACCGCTTCCTCAACTAGGTCTGTTAATTCCTCAATGATGAATGAGCCTTGTAATGGATTTTCATTTTTCGTTAAACCATGTTCTTTCGTAATGATCATTTGAATCGCCATCGCCCGTCTTACAGATTCCTCTGTCGGTGTGGTAATCGCCTCATCATACGCGTTCGTATGAAGGGAATTACAATTATCATGTAGAGCCATAAGCGCCTGTAAGGTCGTACGAATATCATTAAAATCAATTTCCTGAGCATGTAAGGAACGACCTGAAGTTTGCACATGGTACTTTAATTTTTGACTGCGCTCATTTGCCCCATACTTTTCTCTCATAACTGTTGCCCAAATGCGGCGTGCCACGCGTCCAATCACCGTATATTCAGGGTCCAAGCCGTTACTAAAGAAGAAAGAAAGGTTTGGTGCAAAATCATCAATCTTCATGCCACGGCTGAGGTAGTATTCCACATAGGTAAACCCGTTTGATAATGTAAAAGCAAGCTGAGAAATGGGATTCGCTCCCGCTTCAGCAATATGGTAGCCGGAAATCGATACGGAATAATAGTTACGCACTTTGTTGTCAATGAAATACTCCTGGATATCCCCCATCATTCTAAGGGCAAACTCTGTTGAAAAAATGCACGTGTTTTGACCTTGGTCTTCTTTTAAAATATCGGCCTGAACAGTACCACGAACAGTTTGTAAAGTCTTTGCGCGAACCTCTTGGAATTCCTCGACTGTTAACATGCGACCAAGCTCCTGTTCGCGCTTTTCGACCTGTTGGTGAATCGCCGTATTCATAAACATCGCGAGAATAATTGGCGCTGGACCATTGATCGTCATCGACACGGATGTGGAAGGTGCACATAGATCAAAGCCTTTGTACAGCTTTTTCATATCATCAAGCGTACAAACGCTGACCCCACTTTCGCCAACCTTTCCATATATATCAGGTCGATATGCCGGGTCCTCTCCGTATAAGGTTACAGAATCGAATGCCGTACTTAATCGTTTGGCATCATCATCCTTCGATAAATAGTGAAAGCGGCGATTGGTTCGTTCGGGGGTCCCTTCACCAGCAAACTGACGCTTCGGATCTTCCCCTTCACGCTTGAACGGAAACACCCCAGCCGTATACGGGAATGCCCCCGGCACATTTTCTTTATATACCCATCGTAAAATTTCCCCAAAGTCCTTAAAACCAGGTAGAGAAATTTTCGGAATCAATAAACCAGAAAGGCTCTTTGTCTTTAGAATCGTAACAATTTCCCGATCGCGGATTTTGGTAATGAACTTCTCGCCCTTGTAGATTTCTTTTGTCGCTTCCCAGTTCGCCAGGATTTTTTTCGATTCATCCGAAAGTTTTGCTTCGTATTGAGTTTTTAAGGTTTCAAGGGTTGTGACGACTTCGGTGTCTCCAAGCTCCTTCACACTTTCAATAGTACCGCTAATTTGGAATAGCTTTCGCGCAATCTCGACCTGCTCTGCTGCTTTTTTATGATAATTTCGAACCGTATCGGAAATCTCACGCAAATAATAACGGCGGTCATTTGGAATGATCACATTTTGTTTTTGAACATCGGCAGTTTTTTCAAAGGACGTTTTCCAATCCGTGCCCATTTTTTCGTTAATGATAGCAACTAAATTTGCAAAAAGGGCGTTCGTTCCAGGGTCATTGAATTGACTTGCAATCGTCCCGAACACCGGCATTTCTTCATAGTCTTTTTCAAATAAAAGATGGCTGCGCTGGTACTGTTTTTGCACCTGACGCTTGGCATCCTCAGAGCCCTTGCGCTCAAATTTGTTAATAACAATGAGGTCCGCGTAGTCAATCATGTCGATTTTTTCAAGCTGTGAAGGCGCACCGAATTCACTTGTCATGACATACATCGAGATGTCACAAACCTCTGTAATCTCAGCATCCCCTTGCCCAATTCCACTCGTTTCAACAATGATTAAGTCAAATCCTGCTGCTTTTACAACTGCGATGGCGTCTTTGATCGCTAGTGATAACTCTGATTTTGAACCCCTTGTCGCAAGGCTTCGCATATACACTCTTGGGTTAAAAATCGCATTCATCCGGATTCGGTCACCAAGTAAGGCTCCACCCGTTTTTTGCTTTGTTGGGTCAACGGACAGAATCGCTACCTGTTTATCATCCATTTCATTGATAAAGCGACGAATTAATTCGTCCGTGAGTGAGCTTTTCCCAGCCCCTCCTGTACCCGTAATCCCCACAACAGGGACCTTTTTTTCAAGGCCTTTTATTTTTTGTATGATGGTTTCTGCGGCTGCCGCTGTCTCAACTTTGCTACCTATGTGATTTTCAGCAATTGTAATCAGCTTTGCAATGGTTTTGTAATCCCCTGATTGTAGTAACTCAAGTTCATCTGTTAGTTCCGTACTTGTTGGATAATCGCATTCTTGCAGCATTTTATTGATCATCCCTTGAAGTCCCAGGAGACGACCGTCCTCAGGCGAAAAAATACCGGCAATACCGTATTCATGAAGCTCCTGAATTTCACGAGGGATGATAACTCCGCCACCACCGCCATAAATTCGGATATGAGAGGCTCCCCGCTCCTTAAGAAGATCATACATGTATTTAAAATATTCCACATGACCGCCTTGATAGGAGGAAATCGCGATGCCTTGTGCATCCTCTTGTATGGCTGCATTGACTACTTCCTCTACGGAGCGATTATGCCCAAGGTGAATGACCTCTGCTCCACTTGCCTGCAGGATGCGGCGCATAATATTAATCGAAGCATCATGCCCATCAAACAAACTTGAAGCCGTCACAAACCGCACATGATGCTTGGGACGATATACTTCTACCGTACTCATTTGCTTCTCCCCCAAACCCTTTTATTTTTCAATCCCCTTTAATAAAAACTCTGTTTGCATGTCAATATATTCTTCAAGAGTAAAAAGCTTGCGCATCGCCCAGCGGCGAAAGCCCCACATCTGGCCTAGCACGAAAATATTATGAGCAACAAGCTCAACCTGCTTCTTTGGCAATTGAAGTTCCCCTTTTGCAATACAGTCCTCAATTGCTTTTTCAAACATGCCGACCATTTCGACTTCTTTATTAAGCACATATGGCAGCGCATCTTTCGAAAGAGATTTAGCCTCCTGATAGAGAACAAGAACCTCGTCTTGCATTTCATCCATGACAAGGAAGTAATTGCGAATCGCAAGCTTCAAGCTTTCGATACTACCTTCCTTCGTGTTGATCGCTTGCTGGAGTCGTTCCTGAACTTGGTCATAAATACTATCTACAACCAAATAGAGAACGTCCTCTTTCTTTCGAATATATTCATACAGCGTACCGATGCTAAAACCGGCTGCCTTCGCAATCTCCCGGGTTGTCGAGCGATGAAACCCTTTCTCCTTAAAAAGCGTCACCGCTCCTTTAATCATCTGGTCTCGCCGTTTCTTAATTAGCCGCTCATCCTTTACCGAAGCCGGCACATCATTCCTACGCATTCCTTCACCCCCTACTGGGACAGAGGGACAGGTTCATCGTCCCACCATTTTTTCCCTGGTTGGTACACTCAGACCTCCCCATGTCCCACTATTTTGTTAGCATTCTTGAGATTACTAGACGTTGAATTTCTTGGGTTCCTTCGTAAATTTGGGTGATTTTTGCATCACGCATGTAACGCTCTACTGGATAATCCTTCGTATACCCATAACCACCAAAGACTTGGACTGCGTCTGTCGTAACCTTCATTGCCGTGTCTCCAGCAAACAGTTTTGACATCGCCGATTCTTTACCATATGGAAGCCCTTCTGATTCTAACCATGCTGCTTGATAGGTTAAGAGACGTGCTGCCTCGACACTAGTTGCCATATCCGCCAGCTTGAAGCCCACCCCTTGTTGAGCTGCGATTGGTTTGCCAAACTGAACACGTTCCTTCGCATACGCTGTTGCCGCATCAAGTGCACCTTGAGCAATTCCTACCGCTTGTGCGGCAATTCCGTTTCGACCACCGTCAAGCGTCATCATCGCAATTTTAAAGCCTTCTCCCTCTTCCCCAAGCAAGTTTTCTTTAGGTACACGGCACTCTTCAAATATAATTTCAGTTGTCGGTGATGAACGAATTCCCATTTTCTTTTCTTTTTTCCCTACCGAGAAGCCTGGGAAGTCGCTCTCGATGATAAATGCGCTCGTTCCTTTATGTTTTGAGGATGGGTCTGTTAGGGCAAACACGACATAAATATCGGCAATCCCACCGTTTGTGATGAAGATTTTCGAACCATTTAACACATAATGATCGCCTTCAACTCTCGCAGTTGTTCTCATTCCACCTGCATCTGAGCCAGAGCCAGGCTCTGTTAAACCATAGGCACCCATTTTTTCACCCTGTGCCATTGGACGTAAATATTTTTGCTTTTGCTCCTCACTACCAAACTTGTAAATGGGCCACCCTGCAAGTGATGTATGGGCAGAAAGAGTGACACCTGTTGATGCACAAACTCTTGAAAGTTCCTCGACAGCGATACAATATGCTAAATAGTCACTGCCAATCCCACCATATTCCTCAGGCCACGGAATCCCCGTTAAGCCAAGTTCTGCCATTTTGTCGAAAATTTCACGATCAAAGCGCTCCTCTTCATCGCGCTCTGCCGCAGTTGGTGCCACTTCATTTTTTGCAAAATCACGAACCATTTTTCGAATCATTTCATGCTCTTCTGATAATTTAAAGTACATAGCTGGTACCTCCACTTTCATAGAATGTTAGTTTGTGTGATGAATTGCGTGTTTGTAGTTAGATTTGTGTTGTTGGACGGATTTTTGCGTCGGAACTCGCGGATTTGCGTCTAATTCTGGTTTTTTGTGTCGAAATCCGTAGATTTGCGTCCAATGCCGGTTTTATGCGCCGAAAAATACAGATTTGCGTCTAATCCGTAATATTTGCGTCAACACTCACACATTTGCATCCTCAACCAGATATTTGCGTCAAAACTCACAGTATTCTCGTACATACCCCGTCACAAATGCTTACTAATCACAATCCGTTGAATCTCGCTAGTGCCCTCATAAATCTCTGTTATTTTTGCATCTCGGAAGAATCGTTCAACCGGATAATCCTTCGTATAGCCATAGCCGCCATAGACCTGAATTGCCTCTGTTGTTACTTCCATTGCGGTTTTAGATGCATACAGCTTTGCCATCGAGGATTCCTTGGCACACGGCAAGCTTTGCTCCTGTAAAAATGCTGCCCGATAGACAAGTAGTCTTGCAGCTTCCACTGCCGTCGCCATATCCGCCAGCTTAAAGCCAACACCCTGTAACGAGGCAATTGGTTTGCCAAATTGATAGCGACTCTTCGAATACTCCACAGCGTGTTCTAGGGCTCCCTCTGCAATTCCTAGAGCCTGAGCGGCAATGCCGATACGACCCATATTTAAATTCGCCATCGCGACCTTAAAGCCTTCACCTTCAGCACCGAGAACATTTTCTACTGGCACCATTACATCCTCTAATGTAATTTGTAGGGTCCGGGAACCATTGAGCCCCATTTTATGCTCATCTTTCCCGAACACAAAGCCCGGGGTATTTTTTTCAACAATAAAAGCCGTTATACCCTTGCTGCCCGTTTCGGCAGGATTGGTACGGGCAAACACAATATACACATCCGCTTCCCCGCCATTTGTGACAAACATCTTTGAACCATTCAACACATAATGGTCATCCTGCTTCACGGCCCTTGTTTTTAAGCTGGCTGCATCTGAGCCAGCGCTCGGTTCGGTTAGACAAAAAGCCCCAAGATACTCCCCACTTGCGAGTTTTGGAATGTATTTTTGCTTTTGCTCCTCTGTTCCGAAATATAAAATTGGGTGCGTTCCAACTGAAGTATGAACGGATAAAATAACCCCGATTGTCGCACTCACCTTAGACAGTTCATTGATCGCAATAATGTAGGATGTAAAATCCATCCCGGCGCCGCCATATTTTTCAGGGGTTGTAATTCCCATTAGACCAAGGGACCCCATTTTAGAAAGAATTTCTCGTGGAAACTCACCATTTTCCATGCGTTCTATATATGGTGTGATTTCCTCTTTTGCAAAGTCACGGACCATTTTTCGCATCATTGCTTGTTCTTCTGTAAAATGAAAATTCATGCTGTTCCCCTCCAATGTGGGATCTTGATGATGTGGGTTGTTTGTAAGAGTTGTCACTCAAATTCACCCCTATCCTTCATATGTGTAGAAACCTCGACCTGACTTTTTACCTAACCAACCCGCCTTGACGTATTTGCGAAGCAATGGACATGGTCTATATTTATCATCGCCAAAGCCTTCGTGGAGGGTCTCCATAATATAAAGACATGTATCAAGTCCGATAAAATCAGCTAAAGTTAAGGGTCCCATCGGATGGTTCATTCCAAGCTTCATGACTTCATCAATTGCTTCTTTTGTGGCCACTCCTTCATAAAGGGTATAAATGGCTTCATTGATCATCGGCATTAAAATGCGATTTGACACAAATCCCGGAAAGTCATTCACTTCAACTGGAACCTTATTTAACGTTTTGGTCATATCTTCAATGACTTGATATACTTCATCGGCTGTTGCTAAGCCGCGGATAATTTCAACTAATTTCATAACTGGAACTGGATTCATAAAATGCATGCCAATTACTTTTTCCGGACGTTTTGTTGCCGCCGCAATTTCTGTAATTGGAAGAGAGGAAGTATTTGTTGCTAAAATAGCGTTCTGAGGTGCAATTTCATCAAGTTGTGAGAAAAGCTTTGTTTTGATGTCCATGTTTTCAACCGCTGCCTCGATGACTAGGTCAACATCAGATGCATTTTGTAAGTCAAGAGACGGGGTAAGTCTTCCTAATATCGCAGCCTTGTCATCTTCACTCATTCGACCTTTATCCACTTGACGTGTAAGGTTTTTTGTTATTGTCGAAAAGCCGCGATCTAGGTACTCCTGTTTTAAGTCGTGGAGTTTCACGTCATAGCCTGCCATTGCACATACCTGTGCAATCCCTGAACCCATTTGCCCTGCACCAATAACCATTACCTTTTGTATATTCATCTCACATACCTCCAGCGTTTTTATACTTGAACCATTATTGCGTCGCCTTGACCTCCACCACTACAGATGGCTGCAATTCCGATGCCACCGCCACGACGTTTTAATTCATGGATTAGTGTAATGATAATCCTTGCTCCACTTGCCCCGATTGGATGACCGAGCGCTACTGCTCCTCCGTTAACGTTCACTTTTTCAGGATCAAGATTGGCAATTTTTCCACTTGTTAGCGCTACTGCCGCAAAGGCTTCATTGATTTCAAACAAATCAATTTCGTCGAGGGACTTTCCTGTTTTCTTTAAAAGTTTATTGATGACGAGTCCCGGTGTCTTTGGAAAATCTTTTGCTTCAACGGAGATTGCAGCATGGGCTAGTATCGTTGCAATAGGCTCTTTTCCTTCCTGCTTTGCCCGCTCTTCACTCATCAGAACAAGAGCCGCTGCCCCGTCATTCACGCCTGGTGCATTACCCGCTGTGATTGTGCCGTCTGCATTAAACACAGACTTTAGCTTTGCTAATTTTTCTAGCGTTGTATCTGCACGGGGTGCCTCATCTTTATCAACGATTGTAACCGTACCTTTACGTCCTTTTACTTCTACAGCCACAATTTCTTCAGCTAGTTTACCTGACTCGATCGCCGCAACCGCACGCTCGTGACTACGAAGTGCCCATTCGTCTTGTTCCTGCCGTGAAATGTCAAACTCTGATGCTACTTCATTTCCATAGGTACCCATGTGAACACCTTGGAAGCTGCAGGTTAAACCATCATGAACCATTAAATCTTTTAAGCTTGCATCCCCCATTCGAAGCCCGGATCGTGCTTTTGGCAAAAAGTAAGGCGCATTGCTCATGGATTCCATGCCGCCTGCTACAATGACTTCTTCATCACCAGCACGAATGATTTGGTCAGCAAGTGTGACACTTCGAAGTCCTGATGCACACACTTTATTAATGGTTTCTGTTTTCACTTCCCATGGGATTCCCGCGTTTCGTGCGGCCTGACGGGATGGAATTTGGCCTTGACCACCCTGTAAAACCGTTCCAAAGATCACTTCATCCACATTGTTACCTTCGATGCCTGCTCTCAGTAACGCTTCCTTAATGGCCATTCCACCAAGCTCAGGTGCAGTTAACGAACTAAGACTTCCTCCTAATTTTCCAAATGGAGTACGAACACCGCTGACAATCACTGTTTTTCCCATGCTCCAACCTCCTAGATTTTTATTCAGATACGCAAATTAGAAACCGCTTACATATTTTTGACTGAACGCTCGCTCAACCTTGTCTGAAAGAGGGAGGCGTACCATCGCACACCTCTCCTTATCTGTTATTCTATTGTAAGTAAATTGAATGTTTCCTATATTCCTATTTTACAACATTGGTAATGGAAGATAAATCATCTTTTACCATTTCCCCGCATTAACTGGCAGTAAGATTTCCACTTCTAAAAGCAGAGCAGAAGTGGGAAATCCACTGCCAGTAAAAGCCCGATTATATGAACAAAGACTAAGAGCGCCACGTCCTGTGGCAACGTCTTTGTGACCCACATCGTGTGGGCCTCAACTAACATTCAGTGAAAAACCACCACTGAATGAAGTTTCACTTTAAGATGCAATTTCTTTTTGTTCTCCAACAACTGATCGTTCAAGTATTTCAGCAATATCATATGTGCCAATTTGCTCTTCAACTTCCTTCGCCTTCGTCCCATCGCTTAGCATTGTTAAGCAGTAAGGGCATCCAGAACCTATTGTAGTTGGATTTACAGCAAGCGCCTGCTCTGTTCTTGCTACGTTTATGCGTGTTCCGGTATCCTCCTCCATCCACATTAGACCGCCACCAGCTCCACAGCACATCCCTTTTTCACGGTTACGTTCCATTTCAACGAGTTTGACACCTGGAATTTGTTTTAAAATTTCACGTGGTGGATCATACACGTCATTATAACGTCCTAAATAACAGGAATCATGCCAAGTGATGACTTCGTTTACTGCATGCTTAGGAACCAATCTGCCTTCTTTAACAAGGTCATATAAGAGCTCCGTATGGTGGAACACCTCAACACCCTCAAGCCCCATATCAGGATACTCATTTTTGAATATATTGTAGGCATGTGGGTCGATTGTAACAATCTTCTTCACTTCTGCTTTTTCAAATTCCGCAATATTGTTTGTCGCAAGCTCCTGGAATAAGAATTCGTTTCCAAGTCGACGTGGGGTGTCACCAGAGTTTTTCTCCTTGTTTCCTAAAATCGCAAACTTCACGCCTGCTTCATTCATCAATTTTGCAAAAGAGAGCGCGATTTTTTGGCTTCGGTTATCAAATGCACCCATGGAACCAACCCAGAACAGATATTCAAACTCTTCGCCTGCTTTTTTTATTTCTTTAACGGTTGGTACATGAACATCTTCACGGACTTCACGCCAGTTTTCTTTTTCCTTACGGTTAAGGCCCCATGGATTTCCTTGACGCTCAATGTTCGTCATCGCACGCTGGGCATCTGCATCCATTTTTCCTTCTGTCAGTACTAAATAACGACGTAAATCAATAATCTTATCCACATGCTCATTCATAACAGGACATTGGTCCTCACAGTTACGGCAAGTCGTACATGCCCAAATTTCCTCTTCTGTAATGACATCCCCGATTAAGCTTGGGCTGTAGGCTAATTCAGCTGTTGCAGCCGATTCATTTGCGCCTTGGCTAGCGGATGCTAGTGCTAGTTGATTCCCCTTTGTATGATTGAAAGCAACTGCTGGTACCCATGGGACACGTGAAGTCACGACTGCTCCTGTCTCGGTTAGGTGATCCCGTAATTTCACAATCAAATCCATTGGTGACAGCATTTTTCCAGTGCCTGTCGCCGGACACATATTGGTACAGCGGCCACATTCAACACATGCATACAGGTCAACTAATTGTGTTTGCTTAAAGTCTTCAATTTTTCCAACACCAAAGGTTTCTTGTGTTTCATCTTCAAAATCAATTTTTTCAAGTTTTCCTGGGCTTGTTAGTCTGCTTAAATACACATTCGCAGGTCCTGCGATTAAGTGCGCATGCTTGGATTGCGGCACATAGACAAGGAAACTTAACAGGAAGAGTAAGTGAATCCACCAAGCGATATAGAAAACCACAATCGCAGCCGTTTCATTAAGACCACCTAAAGCAAGCGAAATGACTGATGCAATTGGCTCGGTCCATGATGGATCATGACCATGCCAAACGATTCCCGCCCCATTTCCAAGTAAAACGGACAGCATCAAGCCACCGATAAATAATAGAACCAGTCCCGATTTAAAGCCTCTTTTTAGACGTACGAGCTTTTCCACATAACGTCGATGAAATGCCCATACGACAGCCACTAAAATCATAAATGTGACGATCTCTTGGAAAAATGTAAAGCCTGGATACAATGGTCCCAGCGGAAGATGGGAGCCTGGCTTTAAGCCCTTCCAAATAAAATCAATCGCACCGAATTGGACAAGAATAAACCCATAAAAAAACATGACGTGGATGGCTCCACTCTTTTTATCCTTTAAAAGCTTCTTTTGTCCGAATACGTTAATCCAAATCCGCTCAAGGCGTTCCTTTACTTTTCCATCAAATTCGACCTTTTTGCCGAGCCTGATATAAGCAACTCTAGTCTTGATAAGGTATACAAACAAATAAATGGCGTAAGCGGTTACAGTTAGGAATGCAAGAAGATTTATTACCAAGAGGATATCCATGTTCAAACTCCTTTCTTAACGTTTTAATAGAAATGAATTCGCCAAGGCGAATTGCGCCCAAATTTTTAGGCCCACACGAAGTGGGTCACAAAGACGTTGCCACAGGAAGTAGCGTCTTTAGTCTTTGAACCTATGCCCGATAATTTCATCTGAAAAATCTGTGGCATCCGTCGGGGCAATATTTCATTTAGGCTTTATTGCCTGAATGAAATATATATTCTGACTATGTTGTTCATACCTCCATTATATAATGAATGAGCATTCAGTCAATATTTTTCTTGTGAAATCTCAAATAAACATTCTAATTTTCGTATAAACTAAGTGAACGCCACTATAGGAGGGGTAATTTTGTTGCGAACTATCATTTGGATCGTCCTTATTATCATCATTCTATTACTGTTACTCCGCCTTGATTACAGTCTCGGAAGAAAAAGTCACTTAAAAAAACAAGTTGACGATGAGTTTCCATTGCGTAACAGTGATATTTCCCTTTATGCCACAGGGGAAACACTCTTCTCAGACCTTTTTACAGACATTCAAAACGCAACCGAACATGTCCATGTCGAGTTTTATATTTTGAAGGACGATGACATTAGCAAGGATTTTGTTTCCCTTTTAACGAAAAAAGCGGAGCAAGGTGTCGAAGTACGTTTACTTCTAGATTGGGTTGGCGCACACAATGTCACGAAGGAAATGGAAAAAGACTTGACCCGCTCAGGGGTTTCATTTGCCTATAGCAACAAACCAAAATTTCCCTATTTATTTTACAAACTCAATGAACGTAACCACCGGAAGATCACCGTCATTGATGGAAAAACAGGGTATATGGGTGGGTTCAATATTGGAAAAGAATATCTCGGTGAGGACCCGAAATTTGGGTTTTGGCGCGATTATCACTTGAGGCTAACCGGTGAAGGTGTCGCAGACTTACAGACACAGTTTTTGAAGGATTGGTTTGACGCCACAAAGGATGCTGTTGGTAATCGTGACAGTTATTTTCCACCGCTTCATAAAGGAAAGTCGCAAACAAGGTTTATCGCAACAAACGGGGCTTACCTGGAGGACGATTTCGTCGGAATGATTAAGCTGGCCGAAAATGAAATTATTATCGGATCTCCTTACTTTGTACTGAGTGATCAACTCAAACAGGAATTGATTGCCGCTAAGAAACGCAATGTGAAGATACGGGTACTTTTACCAAAAAAACCAGACCATCCTTTTGTAAAAGAAGCTGCCATTCCCTATTTAGACGAGCTGTCAAAGATCGGCATTCAGTTCAATATGTATACAAGAGGTTTTTACCATGCAAAGGTAATTTGTATCGATGACAAGCTATGTGACATCGGCACCGCCAATTTTGATAAACGAAGTCTTTATTCGAATTATGAAATCAATTGCTATATCCATGACAAGGAAGTCATTAAAGACCTTAAAAAAATTGTAGAAGAGGACTTTACAACATCAACTAAGCTTACACAGGATCGTATCAATGAATTAAAGTCTGAGAAAAAGTTCAAAATCAAATTCGCGACCTGGATTTCGCACTTTTTATAGGGTGACGGTGAGGAATACTGCCACTATCTGAAAAATACTGCCACTAACAAATCAGGCACCCGCAGCGCGGGTGCCTTTCATATTGAACTATTACATTTTCTCCGGTGCAGATACACCGATTAATTTTAATGAATTCTGTAACGTAATTTGAACTGCCTTCATGAGCGCAAGACGTGCTTTTGTTTTTTCCAAATTGTCTTGGTCGAGCACTTTCTCCGCATTGTAGAAGCTATGAAGTGCCGCTGCCAGTTCATTGATATAATTTGTGATACGATGTGGAATCCGCTTTTCAGCCGCTTCTGTTACAGCCGCTGGGAACTCACCAAGCTTTTTCAAGAGATCAACTTCTTTTTCAGAATTGATATGCTCAAGTGCATAGCTTCCGTCTAACGCAATATTCATCTCATCTCCAGAGCGAAGCATGCTACAAATACGTGCGTGTGCATACTGTGCATAGTACACAGGATTTTCATTTGATTGAGATACTGCTAAGTCAAGATCAAAATCAAGATGTGTATCAGAGCTTCTCATCGCAAAGAAATAACGAACGGCATCTAAGCCAACCTCTTCAATCAAGTCACGCATCGTAACAGCCTTACCTGTACGTTTACTCATCTTCATTTTTTCACCATTTTTAAAGAGGTGAACGAGTTGAATGATTTCAACCTCAAGTGTGTCCTTGTCATAGCCTAACGCCTGAATCGCAGCCTTCATACGCGGGATATAGCCGTGATGGTCGGCACCCCACACGTTGATTAATTTTTCGAAGCCACGCTCTAGCTTATCCTGGTGGTAGGCGATGTCCGGTGTTAAATACGTATATGACCCGTCATTTTTAATCAGAACGCGGTCTTTGTCGTCGCCAAATGTTGTGGAACGGAACCATGTCGCGCCATCTTCTTCATAAATATGACCTGCTTCGCGCAGCGCATTAAGAGCTCGATCGATTTTTCCGTTATGGTAAAGAGAAGTCTCAGAATACCATACATCAAATCGGACGCGATACTCTTCTAAATCCTTTTGAAGCTTTTTCATTTCATATTTCAAGCCATATTCTCGGAAAAAGTCGAAGCGCTCTTTTTCATCCACATTGACATATTTATCGCCAAATTCTTCAGCAAGTTGCTTTCCGATTCCCACGATATCTTGGCCATGATAGCCGTCCTCAGGCATCTCGGCATCCTTGCCAAGTGCTTGCATATAACGCGCCTCAACAGACTTCGCTAAATTATTGATTTGGTTACCAGCATCATTGATGTAATATTCACGGGATACTTCATAGCCCGCTTTTTGTAAAATATTACTTAACGAATCACCCACCGCTGCTCCACGTGCATGCCCAAGGTGAAGGTCACCTGTAGGGTTTGCTGAAACAAACTCCACCTGAACCTTTTGCTTGTTGCCTACTGTTGTTTCACCGTATGCTTCGCCTGCTGTTAAAATGGCCGGAATTAAGTCGGTTAAATAGGAATTGTTCATATAAAAATTGATAAACCCTGGTCCTGCGATTTCAATTTTTTCGATTGAAGCTTTTGATTTATCAAAGTTTGCCACGATGTCTTCGGCAATCATGCGAGGCGCTTTTTTCGCCACACGAGCAAGTTGCATTGCCATGTTTGTCGCATAGTCTCCATGCGCCTTATCCTTTGGAAGTTCCAATACAACTTCAGGAATTTGTTCTTCTGTAGCTAGTCCAGCCTTTAAAACTGCGTCTTTAACTTCCGCTTTCAAACGTTCTTTTACTTGATCAACAACATTCATCTAGTTTCGCTCCTTAAATGTAATGGTTATTTTATGTAATCCAGACATTTCACCGTGAAGTGAAAGTTCATATGCTAAAAACAACGTCCCTTTTCGGGAGTTTTTGTACCATTTGTATTCGATATTATTCGTCTTAGCTGTGAGGGTAAATGTTCCGATCTGATTTTGAAAAGAGCCGTTTGTGGTTTCATTCTTTCGGTAAACCTGCCTCATTTTCACCTGTCCGGAACGAAGGATGAGAACCTCTTTTTCCGAGATTTTGATGACCGTTTTAACCGTACCAGCATCTTGCTTTTCATTAAACTGCAAGTATGTATTGTTGCCCTTTATGTAGTATAAACCATTTGCGTCAAAAGCAACGTTTTCTTTCCGCTTGCCGTCTTTAATTTCGGTAACAAATTTGAGGTCAATCGGTACTCCTGCCTGACTCATTTTTACACATCCCTATAAGTCGTTAACTTTACTAGTATACGGCATTTTGTGCGGGGATTTCAAATTAAAAAAGAAAACTCGGCTGATGCCGAGTAAGCGGTGAGTTTTATGAAGGTGTTATTGTTTGGTGACTTTGACGTTCAAAAAGATATTGATAGCAAAAAGGATGATTGCGAGGGTGGTAACCGTACCGCCGACCGCAATGGCCGGTTCGACCGCTGGGTTGCCAAGCAACAGCATCGTGAGTCCAATCATCATCACGGGTAAACCAATGTTATGAAGCCAAAAATGAATCTTTCCAAGCTTTGATTCTCCGGCCTGCGGGAATAAATAATAGACAATACCTGCGAGCCCCATAGATGCCCAACCAAGTAAGTTAATATGAACATGGACTCCTGTTAAGGTGTACGAGTGTGACATTGACATACCCATCCCAATTAGAACACCAATCACAAAATACAATGCCGCCATCTTTAAAAAGCGAATCCCAACCATGATACTCCTCCTTTTTTAAGTAAACATCTAGTTCAAATGTAGTATATTCACGTAAGCAAAAAGAATTGTCGTAATTATTAAAATATATTTAAATCAGGGCTTTGGTCACGCAAAAATAAAACGGACAAGCTTTAAGGCTGCTTGCCCGTTTCATCTTTAATGTAAGACTTTGTAACCAAGTTTTTCAATGGTGTCAGCTATTTGATCTTTTGAAACCTGGTCAGAATTAAATGTTGCCTTCACCTTACTTGAGTTAAATAATACTTTTGCTTCTTCTACACCCTCCATTTTCCCAATTTTTGTTTCGATCTTTTTAATACATGATGGACAAGTAAGGGGTTCTAATTGTAGTTTAATGGTTTCCATGTTAATCTCTCCTTTTTTCTTTTTCTATTCTTATTGTAAGATGGTTTCTCAAGTCCTTCTTTGACCTAGGTCAAAATTTGAAGGTTCTTCGTAACAATCACCCCCTAAAATGGTTAAGCAGTTGCTACCTGTAATGCATGTTCCTTCTTCATTGTCTTGCGGTTGAAGCCCATTAACCTCATGGCATTCAGGATTACAAGCAGGACACTTGCTTCATGGATGAACATTCCAGACGCTAGGTGAACGGTTCCCATAAGTACCCCCGTTAAGAGTACAAAGGCAATGCCGACTGCAAAGAATGTATTTTGCTTCATGTTTCGGATGGTTGCTTTTGATAATGAGTAAGCATGTGAGAACTGCATGAGCTTATCTGCCATTAAGACGACGTCAGCCGTTTCCATTGAAATATCTGTGCCGCCTTCGCCCATTGCAAGACCGATATCCGCTGTTGCGATTGCTGGAGCATCGTTGATCCCGTCTCCTGCCATGGCTACAACATGACCTGTTGCTTTTAATTTTTTCACGTATTCTACTTTATCCCCTGGGAGTAACTCTGCATGGAATTCATCCAAACCTAAGGTAGTCGCGACAAGCTCTGCAGTATGTTTGTTATCACCCGTCAGCATGACGATTTTCTTAATGCCATTTTTTCGCATTTGGGCAAGTGCTCTTTGTGCATCTTCCCGAATTTGATCGGCGATTGAGAAAACACCTGCGATTTTGCCATCGACACAAGCAAGGATTGCGGTGTTTCCCGCTTTTTCTCGGTCAAACGCATAGGCACCAACGGTATCTGGAATTTCGATATCTTCTAAATCCATCAGTTTGCGATTTCCGATTGCGAGTACATGGCCTTCGACCTTTGCACGAATCCCATTTCCTTTAATGACTTCGCCGTCTTCTGGTTCATTCTCTAAAGCTAGTTTTCTCGCCTTTGCTTCTTTTACAATTGTTTGTCCTAGATGGTGCTCAGAAATGGTTTCTGCTTGAGCAACGAGCTGTAATAATTCATTTGTTTCAAAGTTTCCAAACGTCTTAATATCTGTTACTTCTGGTTTCCCTTTCGTCAGTGTCCCTGTTTTATCGAAAACGAGCGTGTCTACTTTAGAGAAGATATCCATGACTTCTCCACCTTTAACCAAGACACCGTTCTTCGCTCCATTCCCGATTCCAGCAACATTGGATACCGGGGCTCCAATTACAAGTGCACCTGGACAAGCAATGACAAGGAAGGTAATCGCGATATGGATGTCTCGAGTGAATAGGTAGACAAGTACCGATAAAACAACAACAGCTGGTGTATAGACATTCGCAAACTTATTTAGGAATTTTTCGGTTTTTGATTTAGATTCCTGTGCTTCTTCCACTAGTTCGATGATTTTGGCAAAAGTTGTATCGTCTCCCACTTTCTCTGCAATCAATTCAATATAGCCATTGTCGACGATGGTGCCGCTGAATACCTTGTCTTCTATTTTCTTTGTAGCCGGGACAGATTCACCAGTAACCGCTGCTTCATTTAGTGAAGCCTGACCTGAAACGATTCTGCCATCGACGGGAACCTTCCCTCCAGAGCGGATAATCACACGGTCTCCTACAAGTACTTCCTCAACCGGTATCGTGACTTGGCTGCCATCTCGGACAACAACCGCTTCCTGTGGTGCCATTTCTACTAAATCCTTTAGTGAGGAACGTGTTTTCTCCAACGTGCGTGCTTCTAAATAATCACCGAATAAAAAGAGGAAGGTTACGACTGCGGATTCGACATATTCACCGATAAGCAATGCTCCAATAACAGCAATTGTGACGAGCAGTTCAATGCTGAATGCCTTCATTCTTAATGCTTGAAAGGCTTTAATGAAGATCGGGATTCCTGCGATGACTGTCACAATAATGAGTGAAGCCGATTTTAAAGTATCGTATCGTGTTAAATGAAAAATCAATGCAAGAACAAGCAGTGCTCCCGAAATGACTGTGGCTTTCGTTTTTTGTTTGGTTATCCAATTGATCATTTTGATTTTCTCCCCTTTCCTTCTATATCTTTATGATGAAGGGAAGTCAGGCTAAAATATTTGACCCCCGTCAAAATTAGAAAAAACTCACCAAACAATCTTGGTTTGAGGAGTTCATTTACACAACAAAGGTCATGGACTCTTGTATCGAATCCATGACCTAGTTTACTTTTTATTCTTAATGTATTTTGCTATTATCAAAAAAATGGTATACTATATATATAATTCAACACATATTAATAAGAGAATTGGTTGCTCTAACAACCAATCCTCCATCATACAGTCTACTGCAAGAAGTGCAGTGGTCCTAAGCGAGAAAAGCTCACCATCTAACTGGACATTAGCAGGGTGAGCTATTTCTTTTTGTTAAACGAAATAACTATGGCAATGACTGCTACGATTAATGTTCCGAAACCGATCATAAGAGATAGCGCCTCGTAAACAGTAACCATATTACCACCTCCCTTCTCTAGGGAAGTGACCACATTGCCCACCCTGCTTCAACTGTATAGCTCCATTATAACCCAAATCTTGTTCGTTTTACCTAGAACATACCAAAAAATCTCATTCCTTATTCAACTCCCTCTTTACTTTGCTTTTATTTATTGCTTATTTAATAACAAAAAGCCTGGACCCTAAAGCCCAAGCTTTCCACTCACTATTTATTTCTTCTGAATCCACCCTAAAATCATCTCACGAATCAGCTTACTTGCGGTATTCGCCGTTTGCTCAGAAGCATCGTAAATTGGTGCAACTTCCACCAAGTCTGATCCAACCACTCGAATGTCGGATTTCGCAATCTCATGAATCGCACCTAATAATTCCTTAGACGTAATTCCACCAGCATCCACCGTACCCGTTCCCGGTGCATGTGCAGGATCTAATACATCAATATCAATCGTTACATATACTGGACGACCTGCTAGCTTTGGCAAGATCTTTTTTAACGGCTCTAGCACTTCAAATTTTGAAATATGCATACCATTTTCCTTCGCCCATTGGAACTCTTCCTTCATTCCTGAACGGATGCCGAATGAAAAGACATTTTCCGGTCCAATTAATTCAGCAATTTTACGAATGGGTGTTGAATGAGAAAGTGCCTCTCCTTCGTAGTTCTCACGCAAATCGGTATGGGCATCCATATGGATAATCGCTAAATCTGGGTACTTTTTATAAACAGCCTTCATTACTGGCCAAGACACGAGATGCTCGCCGCCCATGCCAAGTGGATATTTTCCAGCAGCCAACACCTGATCGACAAAATCCTCAATCATATCCAAGCTGCGCTGTGGATTTCCAAATGGCAATGGAATATCGCCGGCATCATAGTACTTCACTTCATCCAATTCTTTATCAAGATATGGACTATATTCCTCAAGTCCAATCGATACCTCGCGAATTCGGCTAGGGCCAAATCGAGAACCTGGACGGTAGCTTACTGTCCAGTCCATCGGCATGCCGTAAATAACCGCTTCGCTTTCCTCAAAATTCGGATGGCTTTTGATAAACACATTTCCTGAATAAGCTTCATCAAATCTCATCAAAAAATCCCCCAATTATTTCGTTAAGTCAGCAACAAATTTAGGCAATACAAACGCTGCTTTGTGGATTTCTTTTGTATAGTATTTTGTTTCGATCTCATGGAAGCGATCTTCGCTTACCTCTAATGGATCATATTTTTTCGAACCGATTGTGAATGTCCATAGGCCACTTGGGTATGTTGGGATATTCGCAAGATATAGACGTGTAATTGGGAAGATTTCTTTTACGTCGCGTTGTACGTTACGGATTAAGTCCGGTGTGAACCATGGGTTGTCCGTTTGCGCAACAAATACGCCGTCTTCTTTTAATGCTTTTGAAATGCCTGCATAGAAACCTTTTGTGAACAGATTTACCGCTGGACCTACAGGCTCAGTGGAATCAACTAAGATGACGTCATACTCATTTTCACTTTCGGCAATATGCATAAATCCATCGCCGACCTTCACATCTACGCGTGGATCCTCGAGCTTGCCTGCAATTTCAGGTAGGTATTTCTTTGAGTACTCAATTACTTTTCCATCAATATCAACTAGCGTTGCTTTTTTCACGCTTGGGTGCTTTAACACTTCACCGATTACCCCGCCGTCACCGCCACCAACAACAAGGACGTTCTCAGGATTTGGGTGAGTAAATAGAGGTACATGCGCTACCATCTCGTGGTACACGAACTCGTCGACTTGAGTGGTCATCACCATGCCATCAAGAACAAGCATGTTGCCAAATTCCTCCGTTTCGATCATATCAAGCTTTTGAAACTCCGTTTGTTCTGTATGTAAGGTTTGTTTAATTTTTGCTGTGATCCCAAAGCTTTTTGTTTGTTTCTCCGTAAACCATAATTCCATGTGTATAACATCCTTTCGATTGAAAAATTCAGAGATTCTATCCCCTTATCGTTCCCTATTCCTTCAAAAAAATTGATGTTTTTGCCTAATCTTGCTAAAGGCAAAAGTTGATGGATTGCCTTGGCATACCCTTAGTCTCGTACTTCCGCTGTCTAGCTGCAGCGACTAGAAACTCGAGAAACTTCAGCTCCTCCTACAGAAGCAAAAAGCGCTTCTTAGTCGGAGTCTCCGACGCACAGGAAGTGCTAGTGCCGACTTCGCCATAGGACGTGGCGTCTTAGTCGGCCAGTTTTCTCGTTTCTGACCAAGTCGCCTCCGCTTTTCTATCTCAACTGAAAAAAGTATAGATGAAACTAGCGAAAATGCAAGAAAATTTTTCATCTTTTAGCAAATAAATGTTTAGAAAGAGGGATTTTTTTTCATACTGATTGATATATGCCTTAGAAAAAGAGAAAAAAAGAGAGGTGAACCCTGGTGGAGCTTATTACAAATGATCGGTTAAAAATCGCGATTAAGATTTTACGCGCTTGTCTTTTCATAGGCTTAATCGGCTGTGCCCTTATCACGGTGGGTATTTTAGGCGTGCTTTCCTACGCAAAAACCCAGGGAGCACCTCCACTTGCAGTGCCTTTATCGACCTTGTTCTACGCGGAGGATGGAACATTAATCGGAGAAGAACGTCATCAGGGCGAAACCCGCTACTGGGTGTCGCTTGATGACATGTCCGAAGCTGTTATTGATGCAACGGTATCGATTGAGGACCGGAACTTTTTTGACCATAACGGCTTTGATTACAAGCGGATTGGTGGAGCGGTCCTTGCCGATATTAAAGCAATGGCAAAAGTACAAGGTGCGAGCACGATTACCCAGCAATACGCTAGAAACCTATTTTTAGAACATGAAAAAACATGGAATCGAAAACTCACCGAAGCCCTTTATACGATTCGACTTGAGCAGAATTATTCCAAGAAAGAGATTTTAGAAGGGTATTTAAATACGATCTATTATGGACATGGTGTCTATGGAATTGAAGCTGCCGCAAATTATTATTTCGGAAAAAGGGCGAGTGAACTATCAATTGCTGAAGCATCCATGCTTGCGGGTATTCCGAAAGGCCCGACACATTACTCACCTTTAGTAAATGAAGAAAAAGCAAAACAGCGCCAAAATGTCGTTCTTCGCTCCATGGTTCAAAATGGGGTCATTTCAAATAAAACGGCTGAACAAGCACGTGCAGAAGAGCTAACTTTTACTGGCAACAAAGTTGTTGGACGTGAAGACATTGCCCCATATTTTCAGGATGCTGTAAAAAAAGAGCTACACTCTAAATTGAAGCTCGATCAAGACACGATTGAAACAGGCGGCTTACGAGTCTACACGACACTAGACCCAGACCTGCAAAAAATGGCGGAGGAAAAAGTTACAAACGTTATAAAAGAAGATTCCGGGATTCAGCTTGGATTTGTTGCGATGGATCCGAAAAATGGCGAAGTGCGAGCGTTAATTGGCGGGCGGAATTACGAGGAGAGTCCTTTTAACCGGGCCATTCAAGCAAAACGGCAACCTGGTTCAACCTTCAAGCCGATTTTATATTATGCTGCACTTGAGAAAGGGTACACGCCGTCCACCCAAATTCGAAGTGAACTCACGACATTTTCATATGATGATGACCGTTCAACCTATACACCGCGGAATTATAAAAATTACTATGCGAATGACTCTATTACATTGGCACAGGCGATTGCCTTGTCTGACAATGTTTACGCTGTAAAAACGCATCTTTTCCTTGGTGATGGTGAACTGGTCGACACTGCGAAAAAGGTGGGAATCAAAAGTAATCTTAAAGATGTCCCTTCACTTGCGTTAGGGACTTCTGGGGTAAGTGTACTTGAAATGGTTAATGCGTACGCCACTTTTGATAATGGTGGGACACGACATAAACCCATTTTTATTACAAGAGTTGAAAATTACAAGGGTGAAATCATCTATGAAAATGAGCCCAAACCTAAAAAAGTGCTTGATGAAGATCTCGCGTTTGTGACAACACAGCTTATGACAGGGATGTTTGATGAAAAATTAAATGATTATACGGCTGTAACCGGATCCACAATTAGTGATAGGCTGACCCGATTTTATGCTGGAAAGTCTGGTTCAACGGACACCGATAACTGGATGATCGGATACTCACCACAGCTTGTCGCCGGTATTTGGACGGGCTATGACAATAACGAGCCCCTGACAATTGTCGAAGAAAGCCATTATGCAAAAAATATTTGGGCTGAATTCATGGAGGAAGCCCATCAGGATATCGCACCTAAACCCTTCAAACCTACAGAAGGGGTAGTCGGGGTATATGTAAATCCAGACACCGGCTTGCTTCCAACAAAGGATTGCCCTGTTTCCAGGCTGACGTATTATAAAAAAGGAACCGAACCAACAGAATATTGTTCAAAGAATATGGAAGATGTGAAAAAGGATAAACCAAAGAAAAAGGAAGAAAAAGAAAAAAAAGGCTTCTTTAAGCGCATGTTTGATTGGTTTTAATGTGGGACATAGGGACAGGTTCACTAGCTTTGCATAATTGCATTTATTTTGATAAAAAGTAATATATTTACAGTTAGTTTTTTTGCTTGGGAGCTAAAACAACAATCATGAATAAAATTGTTGTTTGTTCCCATTTTTTGGTATTTTCTTTACTTTATTTTCCTTTTAATACGTTT